>NZ_JBWLPW010000013.1:0-190544 GCF_056521845.1 Pseudomonas sp. PF05
TGATCTGATGGGTGTACGACCCGGAGAACCAGGTCGGCTGTCAGGCCGCCTCGCGAGCAAGCTTTGCTCCCACAGGTCCTGCTTAAACAGATTTGATGGGTGTACGACCGGGAGAGCCAGGCCGGCTATAAGGCCGCCTCGCGGTGGACGTTGATCTCGGCGCCCCGTTAACCACGCTGGCCGAACGCAGGCATTGTGGAGTGGGCATCCCGGCATGGATGCCGGGATAGCCGCGCTGGGCCATGGATGGCCCTTCGCGGCGGGCCCACGGAGCAATGCCTTCGTTCGGGCACACCGAGCCTAGGCGAGGTGCCGAGTGGTGGGGCATGTAGCGTTTTGCTTACTTTTGCGCTCTTCAAAAGTGAGCCGCCGTAAGGGCGGAACCCTAAGCAGCCGTTACCGCAGCAATGGATATGCCCGCAATATTTATTCTTCTTCAAGCCCACGCTGCTCAATGACGCCGAACACATCGGTGACATCCTGAACCAGGATCCGGGCAACATTGGTGAGGGTATTGAAGTCGCTGGCGGCCGAATCGCGCAGGGTGGCGCAGGCCATGAGTGTCAGGTAGTCGAGGGTGGCGTGTAGGCGTTCGCTGGCGCAGGCGTGAAGCTCTGTTAGCGGGGCGGTTTTGTCGATGAACAGCACAGGTTGGGTGGTGGCGATTGGAGTAAGAGGGGTGAAGCGGCTAAGTGATTGAGTCGTCGTCATAAGGTTTGGGCTCTATTAATAAAAATTGATCGCCACCTTCTTGCTGCGAAACAAATGGGTGGCAGTTGCGCGCGGGTTCGCAGACCGAGATAGAGACCAAACCCGGCAGACCCGAAGGTCTCCCGCGCGCAACCGCCATAAAATGAACGCAGGCGAGTTTGCCTGAATTTTCATTTGACGGTGCAAAGTCTCTGTTCTGTCAGTGGGCTGCGAAACCCTTGCCCACTGACCAAAGCCAGCAGACAAGCCGAACTATAGAGGAGATTTTCGAGATCAAAATCGACGTGTAGGACGCACCGCCCCCCCCGGTGGCGAGGGCGCTCGCTCCCGCTCGAGGGCGCAGCCGCCGTAAAGTCGGCACATGCGGTAGGTCTGACGAAAAGAGGGGCTGCTTCGCAGCCCAGCGGGGATAAATCCCCTCGCCACAAGAGGGGGTTTCCTACGAGATTATCGGAAGTGAAATTTCAGGTGTTGTGATCGATATCCAACACGCTGAACGTCACTTTCCCACCTTCACTGGTGTAGCCGGTGTTGTCCTGCACATACACCCCAGCCTTGAAGTACAGCGGCTTGTCGCGCCAGGCACGGCCAACGGTGGTGTACCAACTATGACCGGCTGCGGTGATGCCCAGGTCGCCAGTACGATCCAGGTGGATCCGGTAAGAGAAGGACCGGTTCAGCTTCACCCCCGTGGCAACGGTAATGACCCTGCCTTCGCTGTCATCGGGGCGCATGCGGACCTTGGCGACGATGTTCCCGGTGGCGCTGGCGTCCTTGTATTGGTATTCCAGTTTGACCATGGGCTTGCTGCTGTCCTTGGCATGGATCTGACCAATCACGATCTTGCCGCTGCTGGGCACTTGATTGACAACGAGTTTTGCCCGTAGCTGATTGTCGGCGTCGGGATAGACCCAGTTGCGCAAAGTGCCGTCCTTGTAGGTCTCGCGCAATTCGCTGCGTGGGTAGATCGCGTTTTCAGTCTTGGTGCCGGTCACCGGTGACCAGAAATACACCGTGCTGCCTTCGGAGTTGAAATATTTATCCTTGAACCCATCCACCAGCCGAGGCGTTTCAATGGTTTTCGGCGGGCTGCCTTCGGGGATGCTCAGGTTCCAGGTTGCAAGATCGACCATGTTCGGATCCTTTCTGAGAAGAAGAAATGATTTACGCCACAGCCGAAGGCTCTAAGACGCGCTTTTGCTGAGGCCAGAAGGGAGCGCAGGCGAATGTTTGGCACATTCGTCTGGCGGAGGGCTGGCGTCAACAGTCCGTCAGAGTTGCGTTTGCCGCTTTTGTGCCCGAGACAGATAACCGTTGGTCGGCTAGCCAGGATTTTCTCGGAACAATTGGGCGATGGCCATTTGGCTCTTTCACCTTACGCGGACAAAAAAAAGGCATCCGGAAAACGGATGCCTTCGAAGTCGAGCGGTATTCAACGGGTGGTGTGTTTGATTTCCAGCAGGCTGAACGTCGCTTTCCCACCTTCGGTGACATAGCCGGTATTGTCCTGCACGTACACGCCGGCCTTGAAATAGAGCGGTTTGACTTTCCAGCTCGGATCAACGGAGGTTCGCCAGTTGTAACCCGCCGCGGTGATGCCCAGCGCACCCTTCGGGCTCAAATGAATCATGTAAGAGAAACTGCGGTTGAGAGTCACGCCCGTGGCAATAGTGATGACCTGGCCCGTCGCGTCGTCAGGACGCATGCGCACCTTGGCAACGATATTTCCGGTAGAGCTGTAGGTTTTGTACTGGTACTCCAGTTTCACCATCGGCCTGGTGCTGTCCTTGGCGTGAATCTGGCCGATCACGATCTTGCCAGTACTAGGCACCTGATTGACGGTCACGATCGCGCGCAGGGAATTGTCCGCCGCAGGGTAAAGCCAATTGCGCAGGGTGCCGTCAGCGTAGGTTTCGCGCAGTTCGCTGCGCGGGTAACTGGCGTTGGCCGTCTTGGTGCCGGTCACCGGTGCCCAGAAGAATACGGTGCCGGTTTCTGCGTTGAAATATTGGTCCTTGAACCCCTGGACCAGCCGAGGGGTTTCGATGGTCATCGCCGGGCTGCCCTCGGGGATGCTCAAGTTCCAGGTTGCGAGATCAATCATGTCCAGGTCCTGCGTATCGAGATGTAAACGTTTATGCCGTAGCGGGAGGCTTTAAACCGCCCTTTTGAAGCGTTTTGGAACGCTGGACAGGGGCTTTTCTTGTTAACCGTTCGGCGGATGTTTGACGTCAAATGTTCGTCGAGGGTGTCGTTGCAGTTTCTGTGCCCGATGAGGGTGACCGTTAGTCGGCTATTTCGGGCTTTGCCCGGATGATGGCGCGTTGACACCTACTGCTTTTCATAATCCCGGTCTAGAGTGAGGGGACAGTATTTGTCCGCTTTGCTACGTAAAAACGGACGTGGCGCCCGATAAGAGAAGCAGCATGGAATGCGCGCAACCAACGCTCGGCGAAGACAGCTCTGTCCTTTTGATTGTTGATGATTACCCTGAAAACCTGCTCAGCATGCGAGCCTTGTTGCAGCGTCAGGATTGGCAAGTCATGACCGCGTCCTCGGGGGTCGAGGCGCTCAACCTGTTGCTCGAACACGATATCGACCTGGTTCTGCTGGATGTGCAGATGCCCGAGATGGACGGTTTCGAAGTGGCGCGCCTGATGCGTGGCAGCCAGCGCACGCGGCTCACGCCGATCATTTTCCTGACGGCCAACGAGCAATCCCAGGATGCAGTCATCAAGGGTTATGCCAGTGGCGCCGTGGATTACCTGTTCAAGCCCTTCGATCCGCAGATCCTCAAGCCTAAGGTCCAGGCGCTGCTCGAGCACCAGCGCAATCGCCGGGCCTTGCAGCGCCTGAGCCAGGATCTCGAAGCAGCCAGGGCTTTCAATGCCTCGGTGCTGGACAACGCCGCCGAAGGCATCCTGGTGGTGGATGAGCATGGGTGTATCCGCTTCGCCAACCCCTCCACCTGCCGCTTGCTCAATGCTACCGCCAAGCAGTTGCAGGGCATGCCGTTCCTGGATTTCCTGCAGAAACCGCACATTCCCGAGTGGGTCGATTCCGATATCCACAATGCCTATCGTCGGGGTGAAACCTGGCGCTTGCATGACGCGGTCCTGCGCACGGCGCCCGGCCAGCAGGTGTCGGTGGCCTTGTCCTGTGCGCCGCTGCCCTCGGAGCAGAAGGCGATGGTGGTGACGCTCCAGGACATGTCGGTGGTTCGCCACTTGCACCAACAACTCGAATACCAGGCTGTCACGGACCCGTTGACCGGCTTGCTCAACCGCCGGGGGTTCTACCAGACGGCGGAAAACCTGTTGATGCGCAGCGAGCGACTGGAAAGCAACTGGGTGTTGCTGTACCTGGACCTCGACGGCTTCAAGCGGGTCAATGACTTGCTGGGACACGATGCCGGGGACCGGGTATTGCGCTGGGTGTCGGAGCAGTTGAAGGCGTGCCTGCGGCCATTCGATATCCTGGCGCGGCTGGGCGGGGATGAGTTCACGGCGCTGCTGGACCTGGAGTTTCCCGAGCAGGCGGCCAAGATCGCCGAGAAACTCATCGAGCGCGTCGCGATCTGCCAGCAGATCGAAGGCATGGACGTGGCATTGGGGGCCAGCATCGGCATCGCGACGTACCCCGATTGCGGCGCCAATCTCGATGGGTTGCTGCGGGCATCCGACATCGCCATGTACGAAGCCAAGCGTGCCGGCCGCCAGCAATACCGTTTTTACGATCATGAAATGAACGGTCGAGCCCGTTCACGGCTGATGCTGGAAGAAAGCGTGCGCTCGGCCATCGAGAACCGCGATTTCAATATGGTCTATCAACCGCAGGTGAGCATTAACGATGGGCGGATCCGCGGCTTCGAGGCGCTGTTGCGCTGGCAGCACCCCAGCGTTGGCGATGTTCCGCCGGGCCTGTTCCTGCCCTTGCTGGAAGAGGCGCGGTTGATCAGTCGCCTGGGCAGCTGGATTTATCATCGCAGCGCGGCTCAGCGCAAAGTCTGGGAACGGTTGTTCGCTGACGACCTGGTGTTGGGGGTGAGCCTGAGTAGCACCCAGTTCGGCATGCCCAACCTGGTGACCGAGTTACGCCAGGTCCTGGAGCGCCATGCCTTGAAGCCCAGGCAGTTGGAGGTCGAGGTGACCGAAGATGCGCTGATGCGCAATCCCGATGAAACCCAAAAGCAATTGCGCCTGCTGCGTCACCTCGGAGTGCGGGTGGCATTGGATGACTTTGGTTCGGGGCCTTGTTCTCTGACGCATCTGCGCGACCTTGAACTCGACACTCTCAAGCTCGACCGGCACCTGATCGCCCGCCTGCCAGGGTCGCCCCGGGATGCCGCGTTGGCCGCCTCGGTAATCGACCTGTGTACGCAACTGGGCTTGCGGGTGATTGCCGAAGGGGTGGAAACCCACGAGCAATATCAGTGGCTGCAGGCCCATGGCTGTGAGTACGTGCAGGGCTTCCTCGTGGCGCGGCCCTTGATGGCCGAAGACACCGATGCCTTTGCCACGCCGTTCGACTGGAGCGCGGTGCAGGCTTGAATTCGCTACACTGGCGGCCTCTTGTGACTGTGTTGCCCCTTGATGACCGCGCTCAAATACCTCCAGGCCTACCCCGCCGCCCTGCAAGCCCAAGTGCAGCAATTGATCGCCCAGGACCGACTGGGCGATTACCTGCAACAGCGCTATCCGGGCCGGCATTCGATCCAGAGCGACAAGGCCCTGTACGGTTATGCGCTGGACCTCAAGCAGCAATACCTGCGTAACGCGCCGGCCATCGACAAGGTGTTGTTCGACAGTCGCCTGGACCTGACCCACCGCGCCCTCGGCCTGCATACCGCGGTGTCGCGGGTGCAGGGCGGGAAGCTCAAGGCCAAGAAGGAAATCCGCATCGCGGCCCTGTTCAAGGACGCGGCGCCGCAGTTCCTGAACATGATCGTGGTGCACGAGCTGGCGCACTTCAAGGAGTCGGACCACAACAAGGCGTTCTACCAACTCTGCGAGCACATGCTGCCGGGCTATCACCAGTTGGAATTCGACCTGCGGGTGTACCTGACCTGGCGGGACCTGCAACCCCACAAGGAATGACCGAATGGACGTCAGCAAGACCAAGAGCAGCTTCTACCGTCGCCTGTACGTGGCTTACCTGATCGACAGCGGCGTCGCCAGCAACGTCCCGGCCCTCATCGAAGCCACCGGCATGCCGCGGCGCACCGCCCAGGACACCATCGCCGCGCTGGCCGACCTGGATATCGTTTGTGAGTTCGAGCAAGAGGACGGCGCGCGCAATCATGCCGGGCGGTATCGGATTCGCGATTGGGGAGCGATCGATCGGGGGTGGATCGAAGGGAATTTGCCGCGGATCAAGGCGGTGCTTGAGTACCCGTAGGAGCTGTGTAGGAGCGGTGTAGGAGCTGTGTAGGAGCTGACGAGTGCAACGAGGCTGCGATCTTTCCCCCAGACGCTTGAATCTCAAACGAAAGCTCAAGATCAAGCTCAAGATCAAAAGATCGCAGCCTACGGCAGCTCCTACGGCAGCTCCTACGGCCGGTGCATGCCGATGTGTGGAATCCCATCCTCCAGGTATTCCACGCCCACCACTTCAAACCCATACCGTCCGTAATACCCCTGCAGATGCGCCTGGGCCGACAATGAGATCGACGTACCGGGCCAATGCTTCTCGGCCTGCTTGAGCGCTTGCTCCATCAGCGTGTGACCCAGCCCTTGGCCGCGTGCTTGCGGGGCGATGATTACGCGCCCGATCACCACGTCGCTGTTTTGCGAGTGCGGGTCGAGCAAGCGCAGGTAGGCCACCAGGTGGTTGCCCTGCCAGGCCATCAGATGGCAAGTGTCGCCTTCAAGGTCCAGGCCGTCGACATCCTGGTAGGCGCAGTTCTGCTCGACAACGAATACTTCGGCACGCAATTTGAGGATGGCATACAGCTGTTTCTTGCTCAGGTCATTGTGATGTTTGCAGACCCACTCGATATCCATTTTTTAAAATTTCCTGAAGAACCTGGTGCCGATCTTAAGCGTGCTTGGCCCGGAAGTCTCTTTTTCGGTCGACTGGAAAATCTGCGATAAAGGTCAAAATGCCATCATTCCCCTGTCGCAGCGTTGTCTTCTTTGTGTAATCTTCGTGACAGCGCTGCGCAGCGGTTCCAATGAGCTAATGTTAGGACCGGATCTCTGAGAATATCCGTTGAGTTTCGGCTAAAAACAAACCGGGCTTTGAACCCGTCAAGGATGTTTGGCATGCCGCGATTGCATCGAGCTCTTGCATTGATCGGGTTGCTGTTGCTGAGCTACGAGGCCTGTGCGCAAAAGCTGCGTCTGGTCGCCGATGCCTGGCCGCCCTTTACCGATTCCACGTTGATCAATGGTGGCCTGGCCACCGATATCGTCAGCACGGCCCTGGCCCGGGCCGGCTATGCCGCGGACTTCGAACAGGTGCCCTGGGCCCGGGCGATGCTGGGCATCGGCGAGGGCCGCTATGACGTGCTGGTCAACGCCTGGTACAGCGAAGAACGCACTCACATCGGCCAGTTCTCGGCCGAGTATCTGCTCAACCGCGTGCGTTTCCTCAAGCGCAAGGGCGAAGCGATTCAGTTCGACAGCCTGCAACAACTGCGTGCTTATCCCATCGCCGTGGTTCGGGGCTACGCCTATTCCAAGGACTTCGACCAAGACCTGCAAATGCAGAAAGTCCCTGTGCACAACTTCGCGATGGCGGTGCGCATGCTGGCTGCCGACCGCGTGAAGTTGACCCTGGAAGACGAGTACGTTGCCCGTTATTACCTGGCCCGCGAATCCGCCAGGGTGCGTAATGCCGTGGAATTTTTGCCGAAGGCGTTGAGTGAAAACAGCCTGCACATCCTGGTCAGCCTGAAGAACCCGGAGCATGAACAGATCGTGGCGGGGTTTGACCGGGAGATCGCTGCGATGAAGGCGGATGGGAGTTATGCGCGGTTATTGAAAGCTCACGGGATGTAGGGTGCCCGGGCTGGCCTCATCGCGAGCAAGCTCGCTCCCACAGGAGTACGCATTCCAAATGCGGGAGCGGGCTTGCTCGCGAAGGGGCCGGCCCATTCACCACAACCTCAAGCCTCGCTGGTGTCCTTGATCAAATGCGCCGCCAAGGTCCGCAACGGACCGAGTTGCCGGCAGATCAACCCCAACTGCGTCTGCACCAACCGCTGTCCTTCGTCGATTTCATCGGGCATCTGCTCAAGCTCATTGGCCAGGGCTTCCTCTTCGTCGCTTTGGACCACAATCGGCGTTTTACTCGCCAGGCCCTGGGCGATTTCGTCGATGCTCGTCGCCAGTTTCACCCCCGCGCCATCGATCAGTTGTTCGCGTACCTGCGCCGGCAGTTCGGTGCCCCGGTGGGCGCCCAGGCCAGACAGGTAACTGAGCAGGGTGTGGGACAACACCAGGAAGCGGAACCCCACATCGGCTTCCTTACGGAAATGCCCCGGCTCCATCAGCATGTTGGCCAGCGTGGTGGACAGCGCGGCATCGGCGTTGTGGGCGTTGCGTCGGGCCAGGCGATAGGCCAGGTCGTCGCTTTTGCCGGCGGCGTACTGCTGCATGATCTGGCGCAGGTAAATGCTGTTGCAGGTCAGCGTATTGGCCAGCACCTTGTTCAGCCGGCGGCCCTGCCAGTCGGGCAGGAACAGGAACACCGCAAGCCCGGCGATCAGGCTGCCGAGCAGGGTATCGAACAGCCGCGGCAGCAGCAGCCCGTAGCCGTCGCCCACCTGGTTGAAGCAGAACAGCACCATGATGGTGATCGCCGCTGTCGCCAGGGTGTAGCGGGTCGTGCGGTTGGTAAAGAACACCACCCCGGCGGCAATGGCGAAGCTCGATTGCACCAGCGGGTTGGGAAACAGATCGAACAGCGCCCAGGCCACCGTCAGGCCGATAGCGGTGCCGATGATCCGCTGGCCGAGCTTGCGCCGGGTGGCGCCGTAGTTGGGCTGGCAGACGAACAGCGTGGTGAGGATGATCCAATAACCCTGGGACGGGTGGATCAGATGCACCATGGCGTAGCCCACGCTCAGGGCCAGGGGCAGGCGCAGGGCATGACGGAACAGCAGCGAGGTCGGCGTGAGCTGGGTGCGCAAGCGCAGCCAGACATCCTTGAGGTTGCGCGGCGAGCGGTCGAGCAGGCTGCTATCGGTGGCGTCGGCCAGGGCGTCGGGGTTGCTGGCATCGCTGAGCAGGCGATCCATGGTGGCAAGATTGGCCGACAGGGCTCGCAGCGATCGCAGCAAGCCGCGCCAGGCCGGGTTGCTTTGGATGCGCAGGTGTTCGAGGGACGCGTGCAGGTCGTTGAGGGCCTCGGCAAAGGTGTCGTCGTAGACGAACGGCTGGCGCAGCTGGATCGACTCGGCCAGTGCCTGGCAGGCCTTGCCTTGCTGGCGCAGCAGGCGCTGGCAGCGGAACAGCACGTCGCTGTGGAAGAAGGCCTCGGCCAGGGCGTTGTAGGGGTAGTGGGAAGAGCTGGCGCGTTCGTGAATGTCCTGGGCCAGGAAGTACAGTTTCAGGTAGCGGCTGACTTTCGAGCCGGGGCGGCCATTGCCCACGCGGTGCAGGATGATCTCTTTCGCCGCGTTCAGCGCCGCGACCACTCGGCCATTCTGTTGGGCCAGTTCCAGGCGTCGGGCTTCGACGTCCAGTTGGCGGATCGGCTCCAGGAGCGACGATTTGAGCTTCAGGTAACGGCCCAGCTCACGAAACAGCCGCGCCAGGCTTTGTTGCACCGGTTGGTTGGAAAACAGCGCTTGCCACAACACCGAGAGCAGGCCGTACCACGCGGCACCGGCCACCAGCAGCAGCGGTTCATGCCAGAAGTCGGTGACCGCGCCACCGCGCTGGTCCACGCCGATCATGGTGTAGACCGAAAGAATCAACGTGGCCGAGGCAATCGCACCATAACGCTCGCCCAGGGCACCAAGCATGGTCAGGCCAAAGGCTGCCAGGGCCAGGGCGATGATGAACAGGATGGGGTAGGGGAACAGCAATTCCACCGACAGTGCCGCGACGGTGAAGCACACCAGGGTCACGGCCAGCGCGTTGAGGCGGCCTTGCCAGGTGTCATCGGTCTCGGCCAGGGCGCTGGCGATGATGCCCAGGAACAAGGGAATCAGCAGCGCCATCTCGTCCAGGTACCAGCACAGCCCCATGCTGCCGGTCAGGGCGATGAAGACCCGCACGCTATAACTGAACTTATCCAACGCCCAAAGGCGACGCAGAGACTGGCTAAACGAAGTCGATGACATGAAGTACACGGGCCTGACGGGCAATGACGCTAAATTGAGGCAGTAATGACGCCGACGCAATGGCGGCGATCACATCTGACAGCAAAAAGTGTTCCGGCATGCGAAGGACACATCTCTACCCTGTGGCGAGGGAGCTTGCTCCCGCTGGGCCGTAGGAGCTGTCGAGTGCAACGAGGCTGCGATCTTTCCCCAGACACTTGGGTCTCAAGCGAAAGATCAAAAGATCGCAGGCTTCGCCAGCTCCTACAGAGCCCAGCGGGAGCAAGCTCCCTTGCTACAAAAGCAGGCTCAGCATAGATGGGGCTCAGACGTACTGCGCCGCCGCATACCCTGATGCCCACGCCCACTGGAAGTTGAACCCGCCCAGGTGTCCGGTGACGTCCAGCACTTCGCCGATGAAATACAGGCCGGGGCTTTTCAGCGATTCCATGGTCTTGGACGAGACTTCCCGGGTATCGACGCCGCCCAGGGTGACTTCGGCAGTGCGGTAGCCTTCGGTGCCGGCGGGGATGACGTTCCAGCTCGCCAGTTTCTCGGCTATGTCCGCCAGTTCCGCGTGGGTGTATTGCTTCATGGGTTTGGAGACGAACCAGGTGTCCGCCAGCAGGTTGGCCATTTTCTTGGTGAACAACTCGCCCAGCAACGTCTTGAGTTCGCTGTTGGGGCGTTCGGCCTGTTGCTGTTGCAGCCATTGCGGCACGTCGTGGTCGGGCAACAGGTTGATCTGCACCGTGTCCCCTGGCGCCCAGAACGAGGAAATCTGCAGGATCGCCGGGCCGCTCAGACCGCGGTGGGTGAACAGGATGTTCTCGCGAAAGCTCTGGTCGTTGCAGCTCACCAGGCAATCCACCGACGTGCCCGACAGTTCGGTGCAGAGGGTCTTGAGCTGATCGGTGATGGTGAACGGCACCAGGCCGGCGCGGGTCGGCAGCAGTTCATGGCCAAACTGTTTTGCCACCTGATAACCAAAACCGGTCGCCCCCAGGGTCGGGATCGACAGCCCGCCCGTGGCGATCACCAGGGATTGGCAGGCGATGGCGCCGAGGGTGGTTTGCAACAGGTAGCCGCCGTCGGTTTTTTCGATCTGCGTGATCGAGGTGTCCAGGTGCAGGCTGACGCCGGCCTGGTCGCATTCCTCCAGCAGCAGGCCAAGGATGTCGCTGGACTTGTTATCGCAGAACAACTGGCCGAGCTTTTTCTCGTGATAGGGCACGCCGTGCTTGGCCACCAGGGCGATGAAATCCCATTGGGTATAGCGGGCCAGGGCCGATTTGCAGAAGTGCGGGTTCTGCGAAAGGAAATTGCCCGGCTCGGTGTACATGTTGGTGAAATTGCAGCGTCCACCGCCCGACATGAGGATTTTCTTGCCGGCCTTGTTGGCGTGGTCCAGCAACATCACCTGCCGCCCGCGCGCGGCCGCGGTCAGCGCGCACATCAACCCTGCGGCGCCAGCGCCAATGATCACGACTTCGGTAGAGCGCAAAACGGTGTCCTCAAGTTTGGATAGGTAGGGAGCTTTTATGCCGAGGGAGCTTGCTCCCGCT
Source organism: Pseudomonas sp. PF05 (assembly GCF_056521845.1). Lineage (NCBI taxonomy): Bacteria > Pseudomonadati > Pseudomonadota > Gammaproteobacteria > Pseudomonadales > Pseudomonadaceae > Pseudomonas > Pseudomonas sp. PF05. Next base: position 11,548 of record NZ_JBWLPW010000013.1, read on the forward strand.
GAGGCGCTCCCGTAGGCGCTGTGTAGGAGCTGTCGAGTGAAACGAGGCTGCGATCTTTCCCCAGCCACTTGAATCCCAAGCGAAAGATCAAAAGATCAAAAGATCAAAAGATCGCAGGCTTCGCCAGCTCCTACAGAGCCCAGCGGGAGCAAGCTCCCTCGCCACAGGGTGAATCAACCGCCGTCAGAGGATCCGCACCCGCAACGAGCGGCCCTTGATCTTGCCATCGTTCAGGCGTTGCAGGGCCTGTTTGGCGATCCCTCGCTCCACGGCTACATAGGCCTGGAAATCGAAGATCGCGATCTTGCCGACCTGGGCACCGGGAATGCCGGCTTCGCCAGTCAGGGCACCGAGGATGTCGCCGGGACGGACCTTGTCCTTGCGCCCGGCGCCGATGCACAGGGTGCTCATGGCCGGCAACAGCGGGCCGCCGCCCTGGGGCTTGAGGTTGTCCAGTTGGTCCCAGCTCAAAGGCGACTTCTGCAGTTGCTCGATGGCCTGGGCACGGTGGGCTTCGGACGGTGCCACCAGGCTGATGGCGATGCCTTTCTCGCCGGCGCGGCCGGTGCGGCCGACGCGGTGGATGTGGATTTCCGAGTCCCGGGCCAGTTCGACGTTGATCACCATGTCCAGTGCATCGATGTCCAGGCCGCGGGCCGCCACATCGGTGGCCACCAGCACCGAGGTGCTGCGGTTGGCAAACATGGCCAGCACCTGGTCACGGTCGCGCTGTTCCAGGTCGCCGTGCAGGCCGACGGCCGAGATGCCTTTGGACGTCAGGTGGTCGACGGTTTCCTGGACCTGCTGCTTGGTGAAGCAGAACGCCACGCAGGAAGCCGGGCGGAAATGCGCCAGCACCTTGACCACTGCGTCCATACGCTCCTCGGGGGAGATCTCGTAGAAGCGCTGTTCGATCTGCGCGTCGGAGTGGAACGCCTCGGCCTTCACTTGCTGCGGGTTACGCATGAACTTGGACGACAGTTGCTTGATGCCTACCGGGTAGGTGGCGGAGAACAGCAGCGTCTGGCGGCGTTCCGGGGTCTGCTGGATGATGTCTTCGATGGCGTCGTAGAAACCCATGTCGAGCATGCGATCGGCTTCGTCGAGGATCAGCGTGTTGAGGCCATCCAGCACCAGCGAGCCCTTGCGCAGGTGCTGCTGGATGCGTCCTGGCGTGCCGACGATGATGTGGGCGCCGTGTTCGAGGGAGGCGATCTGCGGGCCGAAGGACACGCCGCCGCACAGGGTCAGGACCTTGATGTTGTCTTCGGCGCGGGCCAGGCGACGGATTTCCTTGGCGACCTGGTCGGCCAGCTCACGGGTCGGGCACATCACCAGGGCCTGGCAGCCGAAGAAACGCGGGTTGATCGGGTTCAGCAGGCCGATGCCGAAGGCGGCGGTCTTGCCGCTGCCGGTCTTGGCCTGGGCGATCAGGTCCATGCCCTTGAGGATCACCGGCAAGCTTTGCGCCTGGATCGGCGTCATCTGGGCATAACCGAGTGATTCGAGGTTAGCCAGCATGGCGGCGGACAGCGGCAAAGTATTAAAAGCGGTGGCAATGGTGGTCACGGGACTGGCCTGCAAAACAAAATGTCGCGCAGTGTAGCAGCCCCGTGCCATTTTCTTCGAAAGTTCTGGACGAGCTGTGAGGGCCAAACCGCAGAACATGTGGCGAGGGAGCTTGCTCGCGCTGGGCTCTGTAGGCGCTGGCGAAGCCTGCGATCTTTTGATCTTTTGATCTTTTGATCTTTTGATCTTTTGATCTTTTGATCTTTCGCTTGAGATTCAAGTGGCTGGGGAAAGATCGCAGCCTCGTTGCACTCGACAGCTCCTACACAGTTCCTACATAGCTCCTACACAGCTCCTACGCTCCAGCGGGGGGGCCTCCAATTAATGCTCGATATGCTCATCCGGTCGCTTGACCCGCCGTCCATCCTGTTTCGATAACTGGGAAAAAATCGTCGCCGCCAGCATCGCCATGACTCCCACCGTCACGAAGGTCAGTTGGAACGCGCCCAGCACTGTCTCCACCCCATCATTGCCCACCTGGGCGGTAAAGCCGCCGAGCAAGGCACCTGCGCAGGCCACACCAAGGCTCAGGGACAGTTGCGCCACCACCGACAGCAGGCTGTTGCCGCTGCTGGCGCTCGCGTCGTCCAGGTCGATCAGGGTCACGGTGTTCATCGCCGTGAATTGCAGCGAGTTGATCGCCCCCAGCACCGCCAGTTGCGCCAGCAGCAGCCAGTACGGCGTCTGCTCGTTGACCAGGCCCATGCTCGCCAGCATCAGGCCCAGGGCCAGGGTGTTGCCGGTCAACACGGTGCGGTAGCCGAAGCGCTCGATCAACGGTCGGGCCACGGACTTGGCGACCATGGCCGCCGCCGCCAGGGGCAGCATGCTCATCCCGGCCTGGGACGGTGAATAGCCCAGGGCGACTTGCAGCAGCAACGGCACCAGGAACGGCAGGGCGCCGCTGCCCAGGCGCGCGAACAGGTTGCCAAGAATACCCACGGCGAAGGTCCGGGTCTTGAACAGTGACGGTGGGAACAGCGCGTTCTCGACATGCCCGGCCCGCAGCCAATAGGCCGCCAGGCAGGCCATGCCGCCGAACAGCAGCAACATCACGCGCAGGTGCGGCAAGTGCAGTTCACCCAGGCCTTCCATGGCGATGGTGATCAGCACCATCGCCGCGCCGAACAGCAGGAACCCCAGCCCATCGAACCGCGTGCGTTCGCTGCCCCGCAGGTCGGGGATGAACTTCCACACGGCATAACAACCGATCACGCCCACCGGCAGGTTGATGATGAAGATCCAGTGCCAGGTCAGGTACTCCACCATCCAGCCACCCATGGTCGGGCCGATCAGTGGGCCGAGCAGGCCGGGAATAGTGATGAAGCCCATGATCCGCACCAGTTCCGAGCGCGGATACGCCCGCAGCACCACCAGCCTGCCCACCGGCAGCATCAGCGCTCCGCCCAGGCCCTGGATGACCCGGGCGCCGATCAGCATGCTCAACGAACTGGACAAGGCGCACAGCAGCGAGCCGAAGCTGAACAGCAGGATCGCCCCGAAGAAAATCTTCTTGGTGCCGAAGCGGTCGGCGATCCAGCCCGAGGCCGGGATCAGCAGCGCCACGGTGAGCATGTAGGCAATGATCACGCCCTGCATGCGCAGCGGGTTTTCCGCCAGGTCGCTGGCCATGGCGGGCAGGGCGGTGTTGAGGATGGTCCCGTCCAGGGACTGCATGAAGAAGGCGATCGCCACCACCCACGGAAGCCAGCGGGCGGTGACGGCGTCGAGCGGTGCACGGTTGGGCATGGGACCTCTTGTTTGTGTTCGGGTGTCTGTTGGCTTCATCGCGGGCAAGCCTTGCTCCCACACGTACGGCGCACATCCTGTGGGAGCAAGGCTTGCCCGCGATGCTTTTTTACAGCGTCAAGGTCAATCGCTTGACCAGCGCCCCCGGCAACAACATCGAGGCCGTGGCTCGCTGGCTGTAGGTACTGGCCGAAAGCAGCAATTCCCGCTCTCGAGTCAGGGCTTCGAGTTGCGAGCCCAGCAAGCTGTAGACGCTGTCGTCGAAACGCATGGTGCTGACCGGCGCTACGATCTGGCCGTTCTCGACCCAGAACGTGGCGAAGCGGGTCATGCCGGTCAGGCGGGCGGCCGGTTGGTCCGAGTAGTTCAGGTACCAGAGGTTGCTGATGTACAGGCCGGTGCCGAGTTGTTCGAGGATATTGTTGTGCTCCAGTTGCCCGCCCTGCATGTCCAGTGCCGTGGGGTATTCGTAGCTGCTGGCGCCGTTGGCGGTGAGGCCGTATTCGGCGGCGCTGCGGGAGTTGATCAACTGCGCATTGGCCGTGCCCTTGGCGATCAGCCCCAGGTCGTCACGGGGATAACCTTCGTCGGAAAACGCTGGGCTCAAGGAGCCGCTGACCTGTTCGCTCAGCCACACGTTGGGGCTCAAGCTTGCTTCGTTGGCGTAGAACTTCTGCAGCGGGCTCTGCTTGCTGGCAATTGCCCGGGCCGAGAACCCGCCCCAACTGAGCATGCCCATGATCTCTTCCAGGGCGGCCGGCGCCAGGTAGGCGCGGTATTCGCCGGGCGGCAGCGTGCGCAGTGGTCGGCCCAGGAATGCCAGTTGCTCGCGGGCCTGTTCGAAGCGCTGGGCGAATCCTTCGCTGCTCCACGCATGCCCGGCGTAACTGGCTTTCACGGCCTGGCCGTTTTCATGGAACAGGCTGAAATCGAAGTTGAAGCTGTTGGCCTGATGCCAGCCAAACGCTCCCGAAGAACTGGCGAAACCTCGGCTGATGGGCCCGGCCGCATAGAATCCCACCAGGTCCAGGCCTTTGGCGGCACGGGTAATTTCAGCCACGGCCTGTTCGGTGTCCGGCAGTGGATGGTCCTGCACGTTATAGCTCTGCCAGTGGTTGTGGTTGAGCAGCAGATACGGATCGCGGGGCAGCAGCGGCAAGGTGTCGCGCAGCTGTTGCAGGCCTTCGGACAGACGTTGCAGGTCGCTCTCGGTGTCGCCGGACAAAGTGATCTGCAAGTCGGCATGGCGTCCGTCGTCGATCAATTTGAAACTGACATTGGCCTGCTGCACCTGCCCGGCCTGGCGCACCAGGGCGTGGTTGAAGCGCACGAAGGCCGAGGACTCGGCGGCATAACCCAAGGTGAACTGTTCCTGCTCATGCAGGGCAGCGCGCAGCCAGTCGACCAACACCTTGAATGCCTCGGCCTCATTATTAAGGGTGCTCATCAGGCATCTCCCCCAAACACATCAATGTTGCTGAACACGCACGCCGGTGACGCATGGCCGACGCGGATGACCTGGTTCGGTTCGCCCTTGCCACAGTTCGGCGTGCCGAGGACCCGGGAGGTGCTGGCATCGCCCACGGCGCGCAGGCTCTTCCAGAATTGCGCGGAAATACCCCGGTAGTTGGGGTTCTTCACCACGCCCTTGAGCTCGCCGTTCTCGATCAACTGGCCCCACTCGCAGCCGAACTGGAATTTGTTGCGGGCGTCGTCGATGGACCATGAGCGGTTGGTGCGCATCAACACGCCGTGCTCGATGCCCTGGATCAGTTGTTCCAAGGACTGGTCGCCGGGTTCGATGTTCAGGTTCGCCATGCGGTCGATGGGCGGACGGTTCCAGCCGCAGGCGCGGCTGTTGGCGACGCCGTCCAGGCCTGCGCGAAACTGCGACAGTGCGCCGCCCAGTGGGCGCAGCAACAGGCCTTCGCGGATCAGGAATTGTTTGCTGGCGGCGCTGCCTTCGTCGTCATGACTGTAGCTCGCCAGTTCTTCGGGAATGTCCGGGTCGAAGGTCACGTTCAACAGGCTGGAGCCGTATTGCAGGTGGCCGAAATCGCTGGCCTTGACGAAGCTGGTGCCGGCGTAATTGCGCTCGTCCCCCAGGATGCGGTCCAGTTCCAGCGGGTGACCGATGGATTCGTGGATCTGCAACATCATCTGGTCGGGCATCAGCAGCAGGTCGCGGGGGCCTTGCGGCGTGTTCGGCGCCAGCAGCAACTGCAGGGCCTGGTCGGCAATTCTCAGCCCGGCGCCAATCAGGCCGCTGCGGCTGATCACATCGAAGCCGCCTTGCTGGCCGAAGTTTTCCCGACCCAGGGTGCGGGTCTGGCTGTCGTGGCCGTCGAAGGCGGTGACTTCCAGGGCCGGGTAGATGAAGCGCTGGGCCTGGCGCAGTTCAGCGCCGGCACTGTTGAGGTAGATCTGCTCGACCTGGGTCAGGCCGATGCTGGCTTGCCAGTTCACCAGGCGTTCGTCCTGGGGCACCGCGGCTGACTCGTCGCCGAGCAATTGGTAGCAATCGCTCAGTGGTGGGAAGGCCTGGTCGAAATGCGGCGAGAAGTAATCGGCACGGTCGCTGGACACCGTATGCTCGCGCAGGTCCAACAGGGCATGGGGCTTGAGCCCGCGCGCGTGTTGCTCGGCACGCTCCAGCGCCGCTTGCAGGCCGGCCTGGGACAGGTCGTTGGTGGCGGCATACGCCTCGACCCCGTTGACCCGCACGGTGAGCATCGCCCCTTCATCACGGCCCAGGCTGGGCGGTTCGGCGACATTCTTGCGCACCGACAAATGCTGGCCGGATTCGCGCACGTAACGCAGGGAAAAGAATTCAGCGCCCGTGCGCAGGGCAGCAAAACGCTGCTTGAGCTGGGGGTGGAAGTCGAACATGGAACCTCCTTGTATGGAGTGGCGGTGCAGCGAGGTGCGGTGCATTGACGCGGCGGCTCTAGATTAGGCCTGGGCGGGGGAGGGATCAAGGTAGATGGAAGTTTGGGGTCAGGTTGGACGCCATCGCGAGCAGGCTCGCGATGGCGCTCCTGGGCCTTACTGGGCGCTAGGCCCGACTTCCCGCAGTGGCTTGCCACGCACTGGCGCGTCGCCGGCCACGAAGTACGGGGCGGTGCTACGTGGCAGCGGCTTGCGACCGCGGATCTTGTCGGCGATTTTCTCGGCCATCATGATCGTTGGCGCGTTCAGGTTGCCGGTGGTGATGATCGGCATGATCGAAGCATCCACCACGCGCAACCCTTGCATGCCATGCACGCGGCCTTCGCCGTCCACCACCGCCATGTCGTCGGTGCCCATCTTGCACGAGCAGGACGGGTGGAAGGCGGTTTCGGCGTGTTCGCGGATGAACTGGTCCAACTGCTCGTCCGTCTGCACTTCGATGCCTGGGCTGATCTCGCGGCCACGGAACGGATCGAGCGCCGGCTGCTGCATGATCTCGCGGGTCAGGCGGATGCCGTCGCGAAATTCCTGCCAGTCCTGCTCGGTCGCCATGTAGTTGAACAGAATGCTCGGGTGCTGGCGTGGGTCCTTGGACTTGGCCTGGATCCGGCCGCGGCTTGGCGAGCGCATGGAGCCCATGTGTGCCTGGAAACCGTGTTCCTTCACGCCGTTGCTGCCGTTGTAGTTAATCGCCACCGGCAGGAAGTGGTACTGGATGTTCGGCCAATCGAAATCCGGACGGGTGCGGATGAAACCGCCGGCCTCGAATTGGTTGCTGGCGCCGATGCCGGTGCCGTTGAACAGCCATTCGGCGCCGATGGCTGGCTGGTTGTACCAGAGCAGCGACGGGTACAGCGAAACCGGCTGGGTGCAGGCGTATTGCAGGTACAGCTCCAAGTGATCCTGCAGGTTTTCACCGACGCCTGGCAGATCGTGGACCACCGGGATGTCGAGGCTTTCCAGCAACTGAGCCGGGCCGACGCCGGAGCGTTGCAGGATCTGCGGCGAGGCGATGGCGCCGGAGCACAGCAGCACTTCCTTGCGTGCCCGGGCTTCGACGCGCTCTTCAGCGGCGCCCACCAGGTAACGCACGCCGACCGCACGTTTGCCTTCGAAGATGATCTTGTCGGTCAGGGCGTGGGTGACGATGGTCAGTGTCGAACGCTTCTTGGCGATGTCCAGGTATCCGCGCGCGGTACTGGCACGACGGCCATTGGGCGTGACGGTACGGTCCATCGGGCCGAAGCCTTCCTGCTGGTAGCCGTTGAGGTCTTCGGTACGCGGGTAACCGGCCTGCACGCCAGCTTCGACCATGGCATGGAACAGCGGGTTGTTGCCGGCCTTGGGCGTGGTCACGCTGACCGGGCCGTCGCCGCCGTGGTAATCGTTCGGGCCGATGTCGCGGGTTTCGGCTTTGCGGAAATATGGCAGGCAGTCCAGGTAGGTCCAGTCTTCCAGGCCCGGCAGCTTGGCCCAGTTGTCATAGTCCAGGGCGTTGCCGCGGATGTAGCACATGCCGTTGATCAGCGAAGAACCGCCCAGGCCCTTGCCGCGACCGCACTCCATGCGGCGACCGTTCATGTGCGGCTCCGGGTCGGTCTCGTAGGCCCAGTTGTAGCGCCGGCCTTGCAGCGGGAACGCCAGGGCAGCGGGCATTTGCGTGCGGAAGTCCAGGCGATAGTCCGGGCCGCCGGCTTCGAGCAGCAGGACGGTGACGCCTTCGTCTTCGGTCAGGCGGGTGGCCAGGGTGTTACCGGCCGAACCGGCGCCGATGATGATGTAATCGAATGTTTGGGACATGAAATGCACCCTCTTTTTGAATTGGGTTCAGGCCGCGGTCTGTATACGAGCTGTATACGATCTGTGTAGGAGCTGTATACGAGCTGTGTAGGAGCTGTGTAGGAGCTGTGTAGGAGCTGTGTAGGAGCTGTCGAGTGCAACGAGGCTGCGATCTTTCCAAAGACACTTGAATCTCAAGCGAAAGATCAAAAGATCAAAAGATCAAAAGATCAAAAGATCAAAAGATCAAAAGATCAAAAGATCAAAAGATCAAAAGATCAAAAGATCAAAAGATCAAAAGATCAAAAGATCAAAAGATCAAAAGATCGCAGGCTTCGCCAGCTCCTACAGAGCCCAGCGGGAGCAAGCCCCCTTGCCACAAAAGGCCCCGGCCTCAGGCTCGGTGTCAGATCAGAACACCGACGTGTAATCGCCCAGCTCGACCTGTACCGATTTGATGCGGGTGAAGTTGTTCAGCGAGCTGATGCCATTCTCCCGGCCCACGCCCGATTGCTTGTAGCCACCGACTGGCATTTCAGCCGCCGATTCACCCCAGGCATTGATCCAGCAGATGCCGGCTTCGAGCTGGTGGATCACACGGTGGGCACGGTTCAGGTCGCGGGTGACGACGCCGGCGGCCAGGCCGAAGTCGGTGTCGTTGGCGCGGCGGATCACTTCTTCTTCGGTGTCGTAGGTGAGGATGCTCATCACCGGGCCGAAGATTTCTTCACGCACGATGGTCATCTCGTCGGTGCAATCGGTGAACACGGTCGGGGCGACAAAGGCGCCCTTGGCCAATTCGCCGTCGGTCAGGCGACTGCCGCCGCACAGCAGGCGCGCGCCTTCGGCTTTGCCTTTCTCGATATAGCCCAGCACGCTTTCCATGTGGGCGAAGCTCACCAGCGGGCCGAAGTTGGTGTTTTCGTCCTCTGGGTTGCCAATGCGGATGCGCGCCACGCGCTCGGCGATCTTGGCTTCGAAGGCCGCCTTGAGGTGGCTCGGCACGAACACGCGGGTGCCGTTGGTGCAGACCTGGCCGGAGCTGTAGAAGTTGGCCATCATCGCGGTGTCGGCGGCGCGATCCAGGTCGGCGTCGTCGAAGATGATCAGCGGCGACTTGCCGCCCAGTTCCATGGTCACGTCCTTGAGCGAAGAGCTCGAGGCGCTGGCCATGACCTTCTTGCCGGTGTCGGTGCCACCGGTGAAGGAGATTTTCTCGATGCGCGGGTGCTCGGTCAGCCAGGTGCCGACTTCACGGCCGCTGCCGGTCAGTACGTTGAACACGCCCGCTGGGACGCCGGCCTCGGTGTAGATCTCGGCCAGTTTCAGGGTGGTCAGCGAGGTGACTTCGCTCGGCTTGAAGATCATCGCGTTACCGGCTGCCAGGGCCGGGGCGGATTTCCACAGGGCGATCTGGATCGGGTAGTTCCATGCGCCGATACCGGCCACCACGCCCAGGGGCTCGCGACGGGTGTAGACGAATGAAGTGGTACGCAGCGGAACCTGCTCGCCTTCGATGGCTGGCACCAGGCCGGCGTAGTATTCCAGCACGTCGGCGCCGGTGACGATGTCGACGTAGCGGGTTTCGGAGTAGGCCTTGCCAGTGTCCAGGGTTTCCAGGGCGGCCAACTCATCGTTGCGCTCGCGCAGGATGTCCACGGCGCGACGCAGGATGCGCGAACGCTGCATGGCGGTCATGGCGGCCCAGACCTTCTGGCCTTTTTCGGCGCTGACCACGGCGCGCTCGACGTCCTCGAACGTCGCACGCTGCACTTGGGCAAGGACTTCACCGTTGGCAGGGTTGATGGCTTCGAAAGTGGCGTCGCCGCTGGCATCGCTGTACGCGCCATCGATGTAGAGTTTTTGCAGTTCGAAACGGGCCATAAAGTCCTCGCAAGTGCATGAGTGGTTGGCTGGCCACCGGAGCGTGTCGTTTATAGCTGACTACGCGCTTGGGCGGCGGTTCAGGAGTCGAGCGGTTCTGTGTGCTCTGGCGCCCCTGCTTTGGCCAGTTGGAAATCCATGTATTCGTAAGCGATCTGGTGCGCCTGGGCGGTATCGAACGCGTCTCCCGACAGCGCTCCGCGCAGCCACAAGCCGTCAATCAGCGCGGCCAGGCCCCGTGCCGCGCTGCGTGCCTGATCAACGGGCAACACGCGGCGGAACTGGCAACACAGGTTGGAATACAGACGGTGATCGTTGATCCGCTGCAACCTGTGCAAAGACGGGTGGTGCATGCTGGTGGCCCAGAAGGCCAGCCAGGTTTTCATTGCCGGGCCGTTGACCTGGCTGGCGTCGAAGTTGCCTTCGATGATCACCTTCAGGTGAGCCCGGGGGCTTGCGTCCTCCAGTGCCTGGCGGCGCGCGGTGACGTTCTCGCTCAGGACAGTCATCAGGTACTGGGCCGTGGCCGCGATCAGGCCATTCTTGTCCTGAAAGTAGTGACTGATGATGCCGTTGGAGACACCGGCCAAACGGGCGATCAGCGCAATGCTGGCGTCCCCCATGCCGACTTGATCGACCGCTTGCAACGTGGCTTCGATCAGTTGTTGGCGGCGGATGGGTTGCATACCGACCTTGGGCATCTAGCACATCTCCTTAGGCCATCCGGCGCACGAATGTCGTCTGCCGGAACGAAAGCCAGTCTATTTTGTTTTGATTGAACGTTCAATCAACAAAAAATAAGTTCTATGACAAGTCATCGCTGTTTGCCGGGGCGAAGACTTTTGGGGATGTCTTTATAACACTCGTCGGTTGGCATGCAGGCCTAATGCGCTTGAGAGCTGGAACACTGTTGTGGCGAGGGGATTTATCCCCGTTGGGCTGCGCAGCAGCCCCAGAGCTTGGTGTCTCGGTGTGTCAGGCGGAATGAGTTCGCAGCTTTTGGGGCTGCTGCGCAGCCCAGCGGGGATAAATCCCCTCGCCACAGTTATTTGCATTCAAGGTCAAGCTAGTCAGCAGTTCAGAACCACCAAACAAAAACGCCGCGTTCATCTCGCGGCGTTTTTGCAGGTGTTGGCTTAGCCCAGGTTTTTGCCGAGCAGTGCGTGGTACAGCTCGCTGTCGCCCAGGATCCCGACGACTTGTTGGTTATCGTGGAGCACCAGTTTGTTGCCGGTCTGGTAGCGAATCTGCAACGCGTCGCGCATGCCGATGTTGGAGTCCACCAGGGTCGGACGCCGGCCCAGCTCTTCGACGGCTTGGCCCGGTACCCAGTTTTGCAGGTCCAGCGCCGCGCCGTTCTGCCGGGCGCCCTTGATGGTGTTGCCTTCGGCCAGGTCGAGCCAGGAATCGCCGCCCGGGTCCAGGCACACTGAACCGTTGATGCGCTTGCAGTTGTCCAGGGTGCGCATCAGGCTGCGACCGCACAGGACGTTGAGCGGGTTGGTGTGGGCGACGAAGGTGCGCACATAGTCATCCGCCGGGTTCAGTACGATTTCTTCCGGCTTGCTGTACTGGATGATCCGGCCGTCTTTCATGATCGCGATACGGCTGCCCAGCTTCAGGGCTTCGTCGAGGTCGTGGCTGACGAACACGATGGTCTTGCTCAGCTTGCGTTGCAGCTCCAGCAGTTCGTCCTGCAGGCCCTGGCGGATCAGCGGGTCAAGGGCGGAGAAGGGTTCGTCCATCAGCAGGATGTCGGCGTCCATCGCCAGGGCGCGGGCCAGGCCGACCCGTTGCTGCATGCCGCCGGACAATTCGTCGGGCTTCTTGTTGCGCCACTGGGTCAGGCCCACCAGCTCCAGCTTCTCATCCACCAGCTTGCGGCGTTCTTTCTCTGGACGGCCCTGCATTTCCAGACCGAAGCTGATGTTCTCGCGCACCGTGAGCCAGGGCATCAGGGCGAACTTCTGGAACACCATGGCGATGCGCTTGGTGCGCATCATCTTCAGTTCGGCGGGGGTACAGGAGGCGATGTCGATCTGCCGGCCGTCGTGTTCGACGAACAGCTTGCCGCGGCTGACGGTGTTCAGACCGTTGATGCAGCGCAGCAGGCTGGATTTGCCGGAGCCGGACAGGCCCATCAAGACGCAGATTTCGCCTTTCTCGATGTCCAGGCTGGCTTTTTCCACGCCGACGATTTGCCCGGTTTTCTTCAGGATTTCGTTGCGGGTCATGCCTTGGTCGAGCAGCTTCAGGGCCTCGCGTGGATCCTTGGCGAAGATCACGTCGACGTCTTCAAAACGAATGGTGCTCATGCGTCACCCCTTACTTTGGCGTCGGGTTGTTTGCAGATTCGGTCGAGCATGATCGCCAGCAACACGATCGCCAGGCCGGCTTCGAAGCCCAGGGCGATATCGGCGGTATTCAGTGCGTTGACCACCGGTTTGCCCAGGCCATCGGCACCCACCAGCGCGGCGATCACCACCATCGACAACGACAGCATGATGCACTGGGTGATACCGGCCGCGATGCTCGGCATCGCATGGGGCAGTTCAATGCGCGACAGGAGCTGGCGTCGGGAGCAGCCGAAGGCTTTGCCGGCGTCCATCAGTTCGTCCGGTACGTCGCGGATGCCCAGGTAGGTCAGCCGGATGGGCGCGGCAATCGCGAACACCACCGTGGAGATCAGGCCCGGGACCACACCCAGCCCGAAGAGGGTCAGGGTAGGAATGAGGTAGACGAAGGTCGGTACGGTCTGCATCAGATCGAGCACCGGCCGCATCAGGGTGTAGAACATCGGCTTGTGCGCGGCAACAATGCCCAGCGGCACGCCAATCAGTACGCAAACCAGGGTCGCGAACAGCACCTGGGCGAGGGTTTCCATGGTCTCTTGCCAGTAACCCAGGTTGAGGATCAACAGGAAGGACGCAATGACGAATACGGTCAGGCCCCATTTGCGTTGGATGAAGTGCGCCAATAGCGCGATGAGGCCGATCAGGGCCAGGGGATTGAACCAGGTCAGCGCAAACGTCACGCCGTGAATCATCGTTTCCAGAAACAGCGCGATGGCATCGAAGGTGTCGGCGCCGTGTTCCGTCAGCCATTCGACGAAGCCGGCGATGTACTGGCCCAAGGGTATTTTCTGATCAATAAGCATGGTAGCGAACGTCCGCATGCAAGGGATAAACAGCCCGGGCGAGCGAACTCGCCCGGCATAACATAAGCAGTTATTGCGCGAGCTTGGCTTTCACGGCTTCCAGGCCAGGTTTACCGTCAATGGTGGTCACGCCAGCCAACCAGGTATCGAGTACCTGTGGGTTTTTCTTCAGCCAGGCCTTGGCGGCGGCTTCAGGCTTCATCTTGTCGTCGAGCACGTTGCCCATCAGCGTGCTTTCCATGTCGACGGTGAACTCCAGGTTTTTCAACAACTGGCCAACGTTGCTGCATTCCTGGCTGTAGCCCTTGCGGGTGTTGGTCGCCACGGTTGCGGCACCGAAGTCGGGGCCGAAGAAGTCGTCGCCGCCGGTCAGGTACTGGATCTTGAAGCGGGTGTTCATCGGGTGTGGCGCCCAGCCGAGGAAGACCACATCGGTGCCACGCCTGGAGGCGCGGTCGACCTGCGAGAGCATGCCGGCTTCACTCGACTCGACGACTTTGAAGCCTGCGTCCTTCAGGCCAAAGGCGTTCTTTTCGATCATGCTCTGGATCAGGCGGTTGCCGTCGTTGCCAGGTTCGATCCCGTAGATCTTGCCGTCCAGCTCTTTCTTGAATTTGGGGATGTCGGCGAAGTCGTGCAGGCCTTTGTCATACAAGGCCTGAGGCACGGCAAGGGTGTACTTGGCGCCCTTGAGGTTGGTGCGCACGGTTTCCACGGTGCCGGCTTCGCGGTAGGCCTTGATGTCGTTTTCCATGGTCGGCATCCAGTTGCCGAGGAACACGTCCATGTTCTTGCCGTCGGCCAGGGACTTGTAGGTCACCGGCACGGAAATCATGGTGGTCTTGGTCTTGTAGCCGAGGGCTTCGAGCACCACGCTGGTGGTGGCGGTGGTCACGGTGATGTCGGTCCAGCCGACGTCGGAGAAGTTGACGGTGCTGCACTGTTCGGGTTCTGCAGCGTTGGCCAGCATCGGAAGACTCAGCATGGCGGCCAACAACAACGATGTGGAACCTTTCATGGGTGGACTCCTGGTGTTTTATCGGCGGTGTCCGGTCAGGACAACCGCGCTTATTGGATGTTGCGGTTGGTGGCGCGTGGGCACTCTCTGACACGCGGCCTTGCAAACGAGCCGTAACCGATCATGTACCAGTGCAAATCTGACGCCTACAGGGTGGGTCGTATCCAGTACAGGGAGGGTCGCATCCAGTGTCGGTGACGTCGTTTACAGATTTTTTCCGCCCCTGGCGGGCCTCTGATACGCAGAAAAACGGCGTAAAACCGAGGCCAGGACGGGGCGGCGTTGGTGGGCATGATTGCGTCGGTGTCAGACGTCGGACCCCAAGGCAAAAACCGGATGATGCGGCCATCCCGGCGTTGAGCGTAGCAGCTCCGTCACCGGACGCTCCTGCGCCCGGATGTGCCTGTTCTGGAGGTTTTCGGCAATGGCAATCAGCGTTTTCGACCTGTTCAAAATCGGTATCGGCCCATCCAGCTCACACACCGTGGGCCCGATGCGGGCCGCTGCGTTGTTCGTGCAAGGTTTGCGTGAGCGAGGACTTTTGGAACAAGTAACGCGGGTGGAAGTTCAGCTCTACGGTTCGCTTTCGGCCACTGGCATCGGCCATGGCAGCGATAACGCGGTGATCATGGGCTTGATGGGCGAGTGGCCGGACGCGATCGATCCGTCGCAGATTGGTGCGCGCATCGAGCGACTGCGCCAGACCCAGACCCTGCTGCTGGACGGTCGCCTGCCGGTGCCTTTCGTCTGGTCCCGGGACATGCGCCTGATCGACGAGAACCTGCCGTTTCATCCCAACGCCATGACGCTGGTGGCTGAGGCCGCCAACGGCGAGCTGCACCGCGACACCTATTACTCGGTCGGCGGTGGTTTCGTCGTCGATCAGGCCCAGGCTACCAGCGGTGTGGTGGACCTGGACCGCACTGAACTGCCTTACGATTTTTCCAGCGCCCAAGAGCTGCTCGAGTTATGCCGCAGCCATAACCTGCGGGTGGCCGAGTTGATGATGGCCAACGAAAAGGTCTGGCGTTCGGAAGACGAGATCCGCAGCGGCCTGATGAAGCTCTGGCGGGCCATGCAGGACTGCGTCGAGCAGGGCCTCAAGCACGAAGGCATCTTGCCGGGTGGTTTGAATGTGCGTCGGCGTGCGGCCAAGTTGCATCGCAGCTTGCAAGAGCTGAACAAGCCCAATGTCATCGGCTCGACCCTCAGTGCCATGGAGTGGGTCAACCTGTTCGCGCTGGCGGTCAACGAGGAGAACGCTGCCGGTGGGCGCATGGTCACGGCGCCGACCAATGGCGCGGCGGGGATCATTCCGGCGGTGTTGCATTACTTCATGAAATTCAGCGAAGCGGTCACCGACGCCAACGTCGTGGATTATTTCCTAGGTGCGGCGGCCGTCGGGATCCTGTGCAAAAAGAACGCATCGATCTCCGGCGCCGAAGTCGGTTGCCAGGGCGAGGTGGGGTCGGCTTGCGCCATGGCGGCGGCCGGCCTGGCGGAGATCCTCGGGGCAACGCCTGCGCAACTGTGCAACGCGGCGGAAATCGGCCTGGAGCACAACCTTGGCCTGACGTGCGATCCAGTGGGCGGCCTGGTGCAGGTGCCGTGCATCGAGCGCAATGCGATCGCCGCGGTCAAGGCCATCAACGCCGCCCAAATGGCCCTGCGCGGTGACGGCCAGCATTTCATCTCCCTGGACCGGGTGATCCGCACCATGCGTGATACCGGCGCCGACATGCATGACAAATACAAAGAGACCTCGCGCGGCGGCTTGGCGGTCAGTGCGGTGGAGTGCTGATCCAACGTTCATGCCGAACCTTGTGGCCAGGTAAGGGAGCTGTGTCGGAGCTGTGTTGGAACTGTGTTGGAACTGTGTTGGAACTGTGTTGGAACTGTGTTGGAACTGTGGAGGAGCTGTGTAGGAGCTGTCGAGTGCAACGAGGCTGCGATCTTTCCCCAGACACTTGAGTCCCAAGCGAAAGATCAAAAGATCAAAAGATCAAAAGATCGCAGGCTTCGCCAGCTCCTACAGGGTCGAGCGGGAGCAAGCTCCTTCCATGCAGATGAATGTAAAAACCGCTCACAAAATGAACACCAATCTGCAAACGCGCCACCTTTTAGCGCGTCGCAAACAGACAAGAGCCCTGTTGTCGAGCCAACCGTTGAACCGTGCTCGACCGTCCGTCATTCGCACCTGTGGTGATACCTGTTGCGCAAGCCCCGCAGCCCAGTTCCCACAAGTGCTACCGAACTGCTCACAGCCCTCTGTGACCAGCGCCAACCGCCATTGATAGCGCTCATGATCCGTACTTGATACACGCCTTATATAGACAGGTCTCGATGTCGTTTTCAGGATTTATTGAACACGCATTCAATTTAGGCATGGCAATTGCTCTATCGCTGTAAAGCCCATCTCCTTCGTGAGAACGAGGGCAATAACCAATAAAAAGAGCCTCCGCCTGAGGCCATCACCCGCTTTGTGTGAGGAGATACCGCGATGACGCCGTCCAACTCCGGGGCCGGGCCCCAGAACCGTACGCCTCAATCCATCGGCTTTTTGCTGCTGGACAATTTCACGCTGATTTCCCTGGCGTCCGCGGTAGAACCGCTACGCATGGCCAACCAATTGTCCGGTCGCGAGCTGTATCGCTGGACCACCCTCACGGTCGATGGTGGCCAGGTCTGGGCCAGCGACGGTTTGCAGATCACCCCCGACGCCTCCATGCACAAGGCGCCGGCCATGGACACCGTCATCGTCTGTGGCGGCATCGGCATCCAGCGCACCGTGACACGCGAACACGTGTCATGGCTGCAGAGCCAGGCCCGCCAATCCCGTCGCCTCGGCGCAGTTTGTACCGGCAGTTGGGCCCTGGCCTGCGCCGGCCTGCTGGACGGCTTCGATTGCAGCGTGCACTGGGAATGCCTGGCGGCGATGCAGGAAGCTTTCCCACGGGTGTCGATGAGCACCCGCTTGTTCAGCCTTGACCGTAACCGCTTCACCAGCTCTGGTGGCACCGCGCCGCTGGACATGATGCTGCACCTGATCAGCCGCGATCACGGTCGTGAGCTGTCGGCAGCGATCTCGGAAATGTTTGTCTACGAGCGTATCCGCAACGAGCAGGATCACCAGCGTGTGCCGCTCAAGCACATGCTCGGCACCAATCAGCCGAAGTTGCAGGAAATCGTCGCGTTGATGGAGGCCAACCTCGAAGAGCCGATCGACCTGGACGAACTGGCGGTGTATGTCGCCGTGTCCCGGCGCCAGCTGGAGCGGTTGTTCCAGAAGTACCTGCACTGCTCGCCATCGCGCTATTACCTCAAGCTGCGGCTGATCCGTGCGCGGCAACTGCTCAAGCAGACGCCGATGTCGATCATCGAAGTGGCCTCGGTGTGCGGCTTCGTCTCCACCCCGCACTTCTCCAAGTGCTACCGCGAGTACTTCGGCATTCCGCCGCGCGACGAGCGCGTCGGTTCCAACACCACGCAACAGGTGGCGATGATGCCGTTGCCGCAGGCCCTGGTGCTGTCGCCATTGTCCGGCCCGCTGTCGGCTCTGAGCCAGGCGCGTAATGAGTCGACGTTTGCCAGTGTGAGGCTCTGAGACCGCAGCGCCTTCATCGCGACCAGGCTCGCTCCCACAGGTTTTGTGAACGACACAGATCCTGTGGGAGCAATTGGGTTCTGTCAGGCGCTATGGTTTTGCTGGTAATCCGTCAGAGCCGGCAACAGCTGCTTATCGATCGCCTGGCGCACGGCCGGCAGGATGGTGGCGCTGCTGGTGTACATCTCCTTGACCATCCGCCGCAATTCATTGGCTCGGACCGTGTCCAGCCCACGTACGGCGCACTCGCACGCCTGCTCGGCGGTGGAGTTACTGGGTATGTTCACCCCCAGGGCCTTGAGATGGCCCAGCAGGTCTTCCTGGTCGATCAAATTGGCGTACATCATGACGCTTTTCCTTGTTCAGGGATTGGGGTCGTGTCTCGATTCTGGTAGCCACCCGAAGCGGCGGCAAGGGCAAATGGTCGCGATGTCATGAATGACTATGGAGGCGTCGTTTTCGGCTAACTTGTGCGGATCTGGACTGTGCACACTGGCCCCAAGCTGAATCACGATGGTTTGGTCACCCTCGCGCGACAGCTCCTCCAGTAACGCAACCTGCCCCGATCCTGTCACGGCTTGATCGGGGATTTTTTTGCCTGTGAATCAGGGGGGCGATGGGCGGCAGGACAGACCGCTATCGCGAGCAAGCTCGCTCCCACATTAGATTTTGTGAACGGCACAGAACCCCTGTGGAAGCGGGCTTGCTCGCGATGAACGATGACGCGGTCTAGCGTTGCAACACCAGGATCCGCGACAACAATTCATCCCGATCCACATAGCACCCCTGGAAATGTCGCGCCCCGGAAGCCGGGTCGAAGGCATTGCGGGCGTGAAGGGTGCGACGGTTGTCGAAGCACCAGAGCTGGCCGGGTTCGAGACGCTGTACCAGGCGAAATTGCGGCTCGCGGGTCAGGCCGATGAAGCGGCGGTAGGCGCGGTAAAGCTTGGGCATCTGCTCGACCGAGGTGTCGAACGGCCCACGCAGGAAGTTCGCCATGCGGATCTCCGAAACCTGCCCGACGGCGTCCAGCGCAATGATGGGTGCCAGGCAGCGGTAGTCGCTGCGACGGTCCTTGTTGCGAAATTCCACCGGAATCCGGCACAGCGCGTCGAAGGCCTCGGGGTCTTCCTCGCGCAGCGCTTGGGCAATGGCAAAACCGTCGACAAAAATGCTCTCGCCACCGTCGGCGTCATTCACCAGACAATGCAAAAACTGCAGCCCCGGCTGCAATTCCCGGGTCGGCAAATCACTGTGCAATGGCAGGTTGAAGGCGGTATAGGCGTTGCTGTCGGCATCGGCCTTGGACTGCACGTTGAACAGCAGGCCGAAGTTGCTCTCGCGAATGAAGGAAATGCGCTGGGCAATCCGTCTCAGCGAGCCGGGTTCGGTGGGTAAGCCGCGCACCTGGGTCAGGCCGATGTCGCGCACTGCCAGCAACCATTGCAACAACGCATCGGCATCGTCCATCAGTGCCGGGTAATCGAACACGGGCAGTTGCAGGTCGTGTCGCCACAGTTGGCGCCGGGGCTTGTTCGCCAGGCGCTCGGCGCGGGACTGATCATCGTAGGCGTGGGCGCGCAACCAGCCCGGGTCGAAACGGCTCTGGTGACCGTCCTGCCAGTCCACGCACAGACAGCCTTCGTCGTCGAGGCGGGTCGCGCCGGGGGCGATGTCTTCAGGGACGTCGACGATCTCCAGCACCTGCTCGCGGGTGACGCTGTAGACGCATTGTGGGCAAGGGCAGTTGTCCCGCAACCACTGGTGATGAAAGGGGCTGACCCGACCGTCCGCCCACGTCACTTGCACCCGATCGGCCAACGGCGTGGCGGCGGTCAATGGGAAGATCAGGGGGTAACGGCGGAAGTCGGCAAAAGCGGCGGCGGTGTTCATGGCGATCTCCAGTGCAAGGCTTATCGGGCGGGAGGCAGGGCGATGACCCGACCGATGTACGCTGGGGGCGGCAGGTCGGATTGCTGGTCGAGCAGGGTTTTGAGCCGGTCCAGGGTCGGTTCCGCGAAGGGTGCTGAGCGTGGGCCGGCCAGGTCGACGTGCAGCAGCATCTGTTCATTGCCGGCCAGTTCTTTATCACCGCCGACCAGATGCAGGCTGTGATAGAGGTGCAGGCGTTTGGCGTCGTGGCCGATGATGTGCGTGTGCACCTCGACTTGGGCGTCGAGCTTCACTTCGTGCAGGTAGTTCAGGTGCAATTCGAGGGTGAACAACGAGTGGCCGCTGGCTTCGCGGTTCTGGCTGTCCAGGCCGAGTCGGTCCATCAGCGCGTCGGTGGCGTAGCTGAAGATCAGCAGGTAGAAGGCATCGCGCAGGTGGCCGTTGTAATCGACCCATTCGGGGAGGATGCGGGTTTGGTAGGTGGTGAGGGTGGGCATGGGGTGGGTTCCGATGGTTGTGGTGATTGAGCCGGCGCTATCGCGAGCAAGCTCGCTCCCACAGGTCTTGTGAACGACACAGAGCCAATGTGGAGCGAGCTTGCTCGCGATGGGGCCAGACCTGCAGCCGGTTATTCGCTGAAGGCCATCCCATGCTTTTCTTTGGTGGCCTTCACCGCCTCCAGCACCGCCAGCAGGCAGTCATCACGATAGCGCTCCAGGGCCGAGATGCTGTGGCTGCCCAATTGCGCGCTCGTGCCGTCCACCACATCGTCGATCAGCTTCTCGGTCAGCTCTGGCGCCGGCAGGTAGGTCCACGGCAGTTGCAGCGCCGGGCCGAACTGGGCCATGAAGTGGCGCATCCCGGCATCGCCGCCGGCCAAGGTGTAGGTCAGGAACGTGCCCATGAATGACCAGCGCAAGCCGGCGCCAAAGCGGATCGCATCGTCGATTTCGCCGGTGGTGGCGACGCCGTCGTTGACCAGGTGCAGGGCCTCGCGCCAGAGCGCTTCGAGCAAACGGTCGGCGATGAAACCGGGCACTTCCTTGCGCACGTGCAGTGGCCGCATGCCGAGGGATTCATACACCTGCATCGCCGCCTGTACGGCTTCGGGCGCGGTGTGCTTGCCGCCGACCACTTCCACCAGCGGCAACAGGTAGACCGGGTTGAACGGGTGCCCGACCACGCAGCGTTCCGGGTGGGTGGAACCCTCATAGAACTCGCTTGGCAGCAACCCCGAAGTGCTGGAGCCGATCAGCGCGTTTGGCTTGGCGGCGGCGCTGATCTGAGCGTGCAGCTCGAGTTTCAATTCCAGTCGCTCGGGGGCGCTTTCCTGGATGAAGTCGGCGTCGCGCACGCATTCTTCGATGGTGGCGACAAAGCGCAGCCGATCTTGCGAAGCGCCGGGCGCCAGGCCTTGTTTCTCCAGGGCGCCCCAGGCATTGGCGACGCGCTTGCGCAACGCCGCTTCGGCGCCCGGCGCCGGGTCCCAGGCGACGACGTCCAGGCCATGGGCCAGGGCCCGGCTGACCCAGCCGCTGCCGATCACACCGCTGCCCAGGGCGGCGAAGGTCTTGATGTCGGTGATAAAGCTCATGGTGATTTCCTGAAAAAATAGTTCGGTGATCTCCTGTGGGAGCAAGGCTTGCCCGCGATGGCGGCAGTAGATTCAACGGGGATGTCGACTGACATACCGTTATCGCGGGCAAGCCTTGCTCCCACAGGTTGAGCCCCCCAATAGGGGAAGGTGGATGTCGGCTCAGCCGCGCTGGGTCAGGCCCATCTTCTTGCGCCCCTCAGCCGGCGTGAGCACGCGCGCGCCGAGGCGGCTGAGGATTTCGCCGGCGCGCTCCACCAGTTGGCCGTTGGTGGCGAGTACGCCTTTATCCAGCCAGAGGTTGTCTTCCAGGCCGACGCGCACGTTGCCCCCCAACAGGACCGCCTGGGCGGCCATCGGCATTTGCATGCGGCCGATGCCGAAACCTGCCCACACCGCGTCGGCGGGCAGGTTGTCGACCATGGCTTTCATGGTGGTGGTGTCGGCCGGCGCGCCCCACGGGATGCCCAGGCAGAGTTGGAACAGCGGGTTGTCCAGCAGGCCTTCCTTGATCAGTTGCTTGGCGAACCACAGGTGACCGGTGTCGAAGATTTCCAGCTCGGCCTTGACCCCCAGTTCGGTGATGCGCTTGGCCCCGGCCCGCAGTTGCGCCGGGGTGGAGACGTAAATGGTGTCGCCGTCGCCGAAGTTCAGGGTGCCGCAATCCAGGGTGCAGATTTCCGGCAGCAGCTCCTCGACGTGGGCCAGGCGCGTCAGCGGACCCACCAGGTCGGTGTTGGGGCCGAACTCCATTGGCCGTTCGCCCGCACCAATCTCCAGGTCGCCGCCCATGCCGGCGGTAAGGTTGACGATGATGTCCACGTCCGCTTCACGGATGCGCTCCATCACTTCGCGGTACAGCGCCACGTCGCGGCTGAACTTGCCGGTCTGCGGGTCGCGGACGTGGCAGTGAACCACCGTGGCGCCGGCCTTGGCGGCCTCGACGGCAGCGGCGGCGATCTGTTTCGGAGTGACCGGCACGTGAGGGCTCTTGGCGGTCGTGTCGCCAGCACCGGTGAGTGCGCAGGTGATGATGACGTCGTGGTTCATGGTGCGGATTCCTTCAGGCGTGGTGAGTCACCGCGCAGCCCGTTGGTGCTGCGCAGGTGGAGAACGTTTGGTCAGTTACTGGTGAGTTTCAGGTTGTCGGCCGCCGGCTTGCCGTCGAAGGTGGTCACGCCTTCGAGCCAACGCTGCTTGTCTTGCGGATGATCCTTGAGCCATTGCCGGGCCGATTCGAGCGGGTCCTTGTGATCGAGCAACGGCTGCATCATCCGGCTCTCGTCTTCGGCGGTGAAGGTCAGGTTGCTCAGCAAGCGGCCGACGTTCGGGCATTGCTGGGCGTAGTCCGGCGCGGTGACTGTCCAGACGGTAGCCATGCCTTCGTTCGGGCCGAGGGCGTCGTCACTGCCGGTGAGGTAGGTCATTTGCACGTTGACGTTCATCGGGTGCGGCGCCCAGCCGAAGAACACCACGGCTTCCTTGCGCCGCACGGCGCGGTCCACGGCGGCGAGCATGCCGGCTTCGCTGGACTCCACCAGTTGGAATTTGCCCAGGCCGAACTGGTTCTTGGCGATCATCGCCTTGATCTGGGTATTGGCGCCGGAGCCGGGTTCGATGCCGTAGATCTTGCCGCCCAATTCTTTTTCGAATTTGGCGATGTCGGCAAAGGTCTTCAGGCCCTTGTCGGCCAGGTAGGTCGGTACGGCCAGGGTGGCGCGGGCGTCCTTGAGGCTGGGCTGCTCCAGCACCTTGACCTGCTTGGCTTCGACGAACGGGGTGATGGTCTGGGTCATCAACGGGTTCCAGTAGCCCAGGAACAGGTCCAGGCGCTGGTCGCGGATGCCGGCGAAGATGATTTGCTGGGAGGCGCTGGTTTGCTTGGTCTTGTAGCCGAGGCCGTCGAGCATCACTTGGGTCAGGGCGCTGGTGGCGATGACGTCGGTCCAGTTGACCACGCCCAGGCGCACGTTCTGGCACGCGGCGGGCTCGGCGGCCATGGCGGCGCCATTGAGGAAAGTGGTACCGCAAAGTGCAAGAGCGCAAGAGCTGATCAGTCGTTTCATGTCGGGTTCCTCGGCAGCTTATTGTTATGGGTTCCGGCATCTGCGCACCGGTGATGCCAAGTTACGCAGCCCGGCGCCTGGCAAAACGCACAGCGGCGACGTGCTCTTGCACTGCAGCGACTCTTGAACGGCCGTTGCAACTGGCGTATCAAGGTCCGCACGCTACCCGCCAACCGAGTGCGCTCCATGTCCCAGGATTTCTACTTCTTGCTGATGCCGGGTTTTTCGGCTATCGGCTTCATTTCGGCCATCGAGCCGTTGCGGGTTGCCAATCGTTTTCGCGGCGAGCTGTACCGCTGGCATGTGTTGAGCGCTGATGGCGGGGCGGTGCTGGCGAGCAATGGCATGTCGGTCAACGCCGATGCCGCACTGGAGCCTTTGAAGAAAGGCGCGACCCTCTGGGTGGTGGCCGGGTTCGAACCGCTGAAATTCGCCACCCCGGCACTGGAGCGCTGGCTGCATCGGCTGGACAACGAAGGCGTGACCTTGGGCGGGATCGACACCGGCTCCGTGGTGTTGGCCCAGGCGGGACTATTGGAAGGGCACCGCGTGACCCTGCACTGGGAAGCGATCGAGGCGTTCAAGGAGTCTTATCCACAGCTCAGCGTGACCCAGGAACTGTTCGAAATCGATCGTCGTCGCATCACCTGCGCGGGCGGCACCGCCTCCATCGACCTGATGCTGGACCTGATCGGCCAGGCCCACGGCTCGGAACTGGCGATCCAGGTCAGCGAGCAGTTCGTGCTCGGCCGCATCCGCCCGCGCAAAGATCACCAACGCATGGAAATCGCCAACCGCTATGGCATTCGCAACAAGAAGCTGGTGCACGTCATCGGCGAGATGGAAACCCACAGCGAACCGCCCCTGAGCACCTTGGCGCTGGCCGAGGCGATCAACGTCACCCGTCGCCAGCTCGAACGCCTGTTCCGCCTGCACCTGAACGACACCCCGAGCAACTTCTACCTGCGCCTGCGCCTGGAAAAGGCCCAGCAACTGTTGCGCCAGACCGACATGAGCGTGCTGGAAGTGAGCATTGCCTGTGGTTTCGAATCACCGTCGTATTTCACTCGCAGCTATCGGGCCCGGTTCGAGCGCTGCCCGCGGGAGGATCGGCGACGGCAGGGGGATGGGCGAGAACTGGTTTGACAGGCTTTTATACTTAATTATACTCGCGACTATAAATTATACCTGCCGCCATAATTGAGTATAAAACCATGTCCAAGCATCCCGGTTTTGTCTTCCGGCGCCCCGATCTGGCCCGCAATATTGTCGATGGGCTGGCTGGCGCCGGGATCCAGGATTACACCTCAGGCCTGTTCCTGGCCGCGCCAAGGCGTACCGGAAAAAGTACGTTCCTGCGCGAAGACTTGATTCCCGAATGCGAGACGCGAGGTTGGCTCGCGGTCTACGTCGACCTTTGGGCAAACAAGGAGAAGGACCCTGCCGACCTGATCGCCTCGGCCATCGCCGGGGCACTGGTGCCTTATGAAAAGGGCATCCGCAAGCTCGCCAAATCCATGGGCATCGACAAACTCAGCTTCTTGCGCACGTTGTCCTGGGATTTCAGCCAGCCGCAACTGCCCGAAGGGGCGACGCTGACCCAGGCGCTGGAGCTGTTGCACCGTGCCGCGGATAAAACCGTGGTGCTGGTGATCGACGAAGCCCAGCATGCCTTGACCACCGAGGCCGGGGTCAACGCGATGTTCGGCCTCAAGGCTGCCCGTGACCAGCTCAACCAGGGACGTGAGGGGGATACCAGCGGACTGCGGCTGGTGTTCACCGGCTCCAATCGCGACAAGCTCGCCCACTTGGTACTGAGCCGCAACCAACCGTTCTACGGGTCCAGCATCACGCCGTTTCCGTTGTTGGGCAAAGCCTTCACCCAAGCCTATACCGCTCATTTGAACGCGCACCTGGCCCAGACCAACCAGTTCAATGCCGATGATCTCGACCAGGCTTTTGAGCTGGTGGGGCGCCGTCCCGAGATGTTGCGCAGCGTCATCGGCGAAATTGCTCTGGAGCTGGGGGAGGCAAGCCATTTGGGTGAATTGCTGCGCAGCAGCGCCGAAATGCTGCGCGCCGGCGTTTGGACCGAGTTCGAGAGCGCCTGGAACGCCCTGACGGTGCCACAACGCGCGGTGCTGCAGGTCATGGCCGAACGCTCGCAGAACAGCGAACCCTTCGCGCCCTTCACCGATTCAACGCTGGAGGCGGTGGGCAAGGCGCTGAGGACCATGGGAAGCGAAGTCGTACCCGGTACCCAGACCATCCAAGCCTGCATTGATGCGCTGCGTGAAAAGGAATTGGTGTGGAAGTCCAACCGGGGTGGTTATGCGCTGGAGGACAAGGCGTTTGCGGAGTGGTTGAAGGGGTATCGCCAGCAACATTGAATTTGAAATACATCCTGTGGCGAGGGAGCTTGCTCCCGCTGGGTGCTGTAGGAGCTGTCGAGTGCAACGAGGCTGCGATCTTTCTCCAGACACTTGAGTCTCAAGCGAAAAATCAAAAAGATCGCAGGCTTCGCCAGCTCCTACAGCGCCGAGCGGGAGCAAGCTCCCTCGCCACAGGTACGGTGTCCGGTTGGAAAAGCTCTATTTCTTCACCAACGCCGAACACGCCGCCTTATAAGCCTCATGCTGATACTTGTTCAGCGTCGCCGGCAGGACGAAGTCATGTTTCTTGCTCTGCGCATTGATGGTCTGCGGCGACAGCAGCGTCACCTCGCAACTTTCCAGCAACTGGAAGACCCCTTCGATCTTGAACGTCGTCGGCCCGCCGGCGAACTCGCCTTTCTTGCTGCGCTTCTTGATGGCGATGCGTTCGATACCATTATCAGTCACGAACGCTCGCACCTGCGCGGCGAACGCCTTGACGTTGGCGGCTTCGTCATCGTCGTCCAGGGCGATTTTCTTGGTGTTCAGAGGGACGTGGCTCAACGCCTGTTGATCCAGCGAGGCAACGGCGATGATCGCTTCGCTGCCTTTGATTTCGATGCCGCACGTTTTCATGTGAATCCCTTTACCAATGATGCAAGCAGCTTACCGCGCTAAACGGTTTCTGAAGCATCACTCCTGCCCAATCGACTCCAAAAACTCCGACCGATCGTCGCTCACCTGGGCCATGCAATCGTTTTCGGCGATTTTGTAGGCTTCGCTGCTGGGTTTGGCCGGGAAAGCGGCGATGGCGCAGTCGGCGTCGCGCTGTTTTTGCCACAGTTGTTGGGCGGACTTGACCTTGGCGGTGATGTCGTTGAGCTGGGCCTTGTCGCTGGCGTAGCGGGTTTGCAGGCGCTCAAAGAGGCTTTGCAGGTTTTCGGCGAGTAGTTGTTCGGCGGCGGCTTTGCCGTAGGCCGAGCAGGCCAGGGTCTGGACGTCGTTTTCAACTTCATCGCAGGGGTTTGGTTCGGTGTCTTCGGTTGCGTGTGCGACGGTGCTGATCAGTGCCAAAGCCAGGAAGATTGATTTCATTGTGTTGCCGCTCGAGTCCAGTGAAAACCAGTGATGCGGCGGATTCTGGGGCAAGCGTCGGCTAAAGAACAGACGGGCAGGCTGGGCCTGGCATACCCCTTTGTCGTGGATTGACGCTTTCGGCAATTCCCCTGTCGTTTTTGCACCCGGTCGCCACGGCCCTCAGGCATATGCTGGCCCCAAAGCGCCGGCACACGATTCGGCGCATGAATCGCTGACAAAAGGGGACTGCCTGATGAGCCCAGCCGAACTGCACGCCGACAGCATCGTTATCGACGGGCTGATCATTGCCAAGTGGAACCGCGACCTGTTCGAAGACATGCGCAAGGGCGGCCTGACCGCAGCCAACTGCACCGTGTCGGTGTGGGAAGGTTTCCAGGCCACCATCAACAACATCGTGGCCAGCCAGAAACTGATCCGCGAGAACAGCGACCTGGTGATCCCGGTGAAAACCACCGCCGACATCCGTCGCGCCAAGGAACAGGGCAAGACCGGCATCATCTTCGGCTTCCAGAACGCCCATGCCTTCGAGGACCAGCTCGGCTACGTCGAGATCTTCAAGCAACTGGGCGTCGGTGTGGTGCAGATGTGCTACAACACCCAGAACCTGGTGGGCACCGGCTGCTACGAGCGTGATGGCGGCCTGTCGGGCTTCGGTCGCGAAATCGTCGCCGAGATGAACCGCGTCGGCATCATGTGCGACCTGTCCCACGTCGGCTCCAAGACCTCCGAAGAGGTCATCCTCGAATCGAAGAAGCCAGTGTGCTATTCCCACTGCCTGCCGTCCGGCCTGAAAGAACACCCGCGCAACAAGTCCGATGAAGAACTGAAGTTCATTGCCGACCACGGAGGTTTCGTTGGCGTGACCATGTTCGCGCCATTCCTGGCCAAGGGCATCGATTCGACCATCGACGACTACGCCGAAGCCATCGAATACACCATGAACATCGTCGGTGAAGACGCCATCGGCATCGGCACCGACTTCACCCAGGGCCACGGCCAGGACTTCTTCGAAATGCTGACCCATGACAAGGGCTACGCCCGTCGTCTGACCAGCTTCGGCAAGATCATCAACCCCCTGGGCATCCGAACTGTGGGCGAGTTCCCGAACCTCACCGAAACGCTGCTCAAGCGCGGCCATCCCGAGCGGGTGGTGCGCAAGATCATGGGTGAAAACTGGGTCAACGTCTTGAAAGACGTCTGGGGCGAATAAACGCCGCCGCACCGCCAATCCTCTACCTGCGGCCCTCTGCGCCGCAGGCAATACCACGAATTTCCGGAGTCAAGTTTTCATGGCCAAGATCGCCCCCCAACTGCCTATCGAAGTCGACAGCGAAACCGGTGTCTGGACCTCCGACGCCCTGCCGATGCTCTACGTGCCGCGTCACTTTTTCGTCAACAACCACATGGGCATCGAAGAAGTGCTGGGCGCCGACGCCTACGCCGAGATTCTCTACAAGGCCGGCTACAAATCCGCCTGGCACTGGTGTGAAAAAGAAGCCGAATGCCATGGCCTGGAAGGCGTCGCGGTGTTCGAGCACTACATGAAGCGCCTGTCGCAGCGTGGTTGGGGCCTGTTCAAGATCCAGGACATCGACTTGGACAAAGGCACCGCCAGCGTCAAGCTCGAACACTCGGCGTTCGTCTATGTGTACGGCAAGGTCGGGCGCAAGGTCGACTACATGTTCACCGGCTGGTTCGCCGGCGCCATGGACCAGATCCTGGCCGCGCGCGGCAGTTCGATCCGCACCGTGGCCGAGCAGGTCTACGGCGGTTCCGAAGAAGGCCACGACGACGGCCTGTTCATCGTCAAGCCGTTGTAAGTCGAGGATTGCGCCATGGCTTTTGAAGCAATGTTCCAGCCGATCCAGATCGGCAAGCTGACCATCCGCAACCGTGTGCTCAGCACCGCCCACGCCGAGGTCTACGCCACCGACGGCGGCATGACCACCGACCGGTACGTGAAGTATTACGAAGAGAAGGCCAAGGGCGGCATCGGCCTGGCGATCTGCGGTGGCTCGTCGGTGGTCGCCATCGACAGCCCGCAGGAGTGGTGGAGTTCGGTGAACCTGTCCACCGACCGCATCATCCCGCACTTCCAGAACCTGGCCGACGCCATGCACAAGCATGGCGCCAAGATCATGATCCAGATTACCCACATGGGCCGGCGCTCGCGTTGGGACGGTTTCAACTGGCCGACCCTGATGTCGCCGTCCGGTGTGCGTGAGCCGGTGCACCGCGCCACCTGCAAGACCATCGAGCCGGAAGAGATCTGGCGGGTGATCGGCAACTACGCCCAGGCCGCACGACGTGCCAAGGCCGGTGGCCTGGACGGCGTCGAGCTGTCCGCCGTGCACCAGCACATGATCGACCAGTTCTGGAGCCCGCGGGTCAACAAGCGGACCGACGAATGGGGCGGCACCTTCGAAGGCCGCATGAAGTTCGGCCTGGAAGTGTTGAAAGCCGTGCGTGCCGAGGTCGGTGACGACTTCTGCGTGGGCATGCGCATCTGCGGTGACGAATTCCACCCGGACGGCTTGTCCCATGAGGACATGAAGCAGATCGCCAAGTATTACGACGACACCGGCATGCTGGATTTCATCGGCGTGGTGGGCTCGGGTTGCGACACCCACAACACCCTGGCCAACGTCATCCCGAACATGAGTTATCCACCGGAGCCGTTCCTGCACCTGGCCGCCGGTATCAAGGAAGTGGTCAAGGTTCCGGTTCTGCACGCGCAGAACATCAAGGACCCGAACCAGGCCACGCGGATCCTGGAGGGCGGTTACGTCGACATGGTCGGCATGACCCGCGCCCACATCGCCGACCCGCACCTGATCGCCAAGATCAAGATGGGCCAGATCGACCAGATCAAGCAGTGCGTCGGCGCCAACTACTGCATCGACCGCCAGTACCAAGGCCTGGACGTGCTGTGCATCCAGAACGCCGCGACGTCCCGTGAATACATGGGCGTGCCGCACATCATCGAGAAGTCCACCGGGCCCAAGCGCAAAGTCGTTGTGGTCGGTGCCGGCCCAGCGGGGATGGAAGCGGCGCGCGTGGCCGCCGAACGTGGCCACGATGTGACCTTGTTCGAGAAGAAGGAATTCATCGGCGGGCAGATCACCACCGCCTCGAAAGCCCCGCAACGGGACCAGATCGCCGGCATCACCCGCTGGTTCCAACTGGAACTGGCACGGTTGAAAGTCGACCTGCGCCTGGGCGTGGCGGCTGACGCGGCGACCATCATGGACCTGCGTCCGGATGTGGTGGTGCTGGCCGTCGGCGGCCATCCGTTCCTGGAGCAGAACGAACACTGGGGCGCTGCCGAAGGGCTGGTGGTCAGCAGCTGGGACGTGCTCGACGGCAAGGTTGCGCCGGGCAAGAACGTGCTGGTCTACGACACCATTTGCGAATTCACCGGTATGTCGGTGGCCGACTTCCTCGCCGACAAAGGCAGCCAGGTCGAGATCGTCACCGACGACATCAAGCCGGGCGTGGCGATTGGCGGGACGTCGTTCCCTACCTACTACCGCAGCATGTACCCCAAGGAAGTGATCATGACCGGGGACATGATGCTGGAGAAGGTCTACCGCGAAGGCGACAAGCTGGTGGCGGTGCTGGAGAACGAATACACCGGTGCCAAGGAAGAACGCGTGGTGGACCAGGTGGTGG
Source organism: Pseudomonas sp. PF05 (assembly GCF_056521845.1). Lineage (NCBI taxonomy): Bacteria > Pseudomonadati > Pseudomonadota > Gammaproteobacteria > Pseudomonadales > Pseudomonadaceae > Pseudomonas > Pseudomonas sp. PF05. The sequence goes on from NZ_JBWLPW010000013.1 coordinate 41,952, forward strand.
TGGAAAACGGCGTGCGGCCGGACGAGGAAATCTACTACGCGCTCAAGGAAGGTTCGCGCAACAAGGGCCAGATCGACGTTGAAGCCCTGTTCGCGATCAAGCCCCAGCCGTGCCTTGCGCAGAGTGGCGACGGCTACCTGCTGTTCCGCATCGGCGACTGCGTGGCCCAGCGTAATACCCACGCGGCCATCTACGACGCCCTGCGGTTGTGCAAGGATTTCTAACGGCTTAACACCATCACCTGTGGCGAGGGAGCTTGCTCCCGCTGGGCTGCGAAGCGGCCCCAAATTATCAGTCGAGGAGCGTCAGGTTTACACCTGGGGCTGTTTTGGGAGCGCTTCGCGCTCCAGCGGGAGCAAGCTCCCTCGCCACAAGTAGGTGCGTCGCTCTCACTGGCGCGCACATGACCCTGAGGTCTTTGGGAGCTTCACCATGTTGAACACCCTTCTTCCAATCCTGCTGTTCGCTGCCTTGGGCCTCGCGGTCCTTGGCGCCTTGCGGCGGGTGAACATGTGGCGCCGCGGACGACCGGCCAAGGTCGACCTGATCGGCGGTCTCTTCGCCATGCCCAAGCGCTACATGGTGGATTTGCACCATGTGGTGGCGCGGGACAAATACATTGCCAATACCCACGTCGCCACGGCCGGTGGTGCGGTGGCGTCGGTGGTGCTGGCGATCCTGGTCCACGGGTTTGGCCTGCATAATCGCTTCCTCGGCTATGCGTTGCTGTTGATGTCGGCCGTGATGTTCGTCGGTGCGATCTTCGTCTACCTGCGCCGGCGCAATCCGCCGGCCCGTTTGTCCAAGGGCCCGTGGATGCGCCTGCCGAAAAGCCTGCTGGCCTTCTCGGCGTCGTTCTTCCTGGTGACCCTGCCGGTGGCGGGTATCCTCCCGGAAAACTTCGGCGGTTGGCTGGTGGCGGCGATCCTCGGTGTCGGCGTGCTGTGGGGTGTGTCGGAACTATTTTTCGGCATGACCTGGGGCGGGCCGATGAAACACGCCTTCGCCGGTGCCCTGCACCTGGCCTGGCACCGCCGAGCCGAGCGCTTTGGTGGCGGTCGCTCCACCGGCCTGAAGCCGCTGGACCTGAATGACCCGAGCGCGCCGCTGGGTGTGGAAAAACCCAAGGACTTCACCTGGAACCAACTGCTGGGCTTCGATGCCTGCGTGCAGTGCGGCAAGTGTGAGGCTGCCTGCCCGGCGTTCGCTGCCGGTCAGCCGCTGAACCCGAAAAAACTCATCCAGGACATGGTCGTCGGCCTGGCCGGCGGCACCGATGCGAAATTCGCCGGTAGCCCCTACCCAGGCAAACCTGTGGGCGAGCACAGCGGCAACCTACATCAGCCGATCGTCAACGGTCTGGTGGATGCCGAGACGCTGTGGTCCTGCACCACCTGCCGGGCGTGCGTCGAGGAATGCCCGATGATGATCGAGCACGTCGACGCCATCGTCGACATGCGTCGGCACCTGACCCTGGAAAAAGGCGCCACGCCGAACAAGGGCGCCGAAGTGCTGGAAAACCTCATCGCCACCGACAACCCTGGCGGCTTCGCTCCGGGCGGACGGATGAACTGGGCGGCGGACCTGAACCTCAATCTGCTCAGCGAGAAGAAATCCACCGACGTGCTGTTTTGGGTCGGCGACGGTGCCTTCGACATGCGCAACCAGCGCACCTTGCGCGCCTTCGTCAAAGTGCTCAAGGCGGCGAAAATCGACTTTGCCGTGCTCGGTCTCGAAGAACGCGACAGTGGCGACGTGGCCCGGCGCCTGGGTGATGAGGCGACGTTCCAGCTATTGGCCAAGCGCAACATCCAGACCCTGGCCAAATACAACTTCAACCGCATCGTCACCTGCGACCCCCACAGCTTCCACGTGCTGAAAAACGAATACGGCGCCTTCGATGGCAACTACCTGGTGCAGCACCACAGCACCTATATGGCGGAAATCATCGACGCCGGGGCGCTGAACCTCGGCCAGCACAAGGGCGACAGCGTGACTTATCACGACCCGTGCTACCTGGGCCGCTACAACGGCGAATACGAGGCGCCGCGCCAGGTGCTGCGCGCGCTGGGCATCGAGGTCAAGGAGATGCAGCGTTCCGGTTTCCGTTCGCGTTGCTGCGGCGGTGGCGGCGGTGCGCCAATCACGGACATCCCCGGCAAGCAGCGAATCCCTGACATGCGCATGGAAGACATCCGCGAAACCGGCGCCGAACTGGTGGCCGTGGGTTGTCCACAGTGCACCGCGATGCTGGAAGGCGTGGTCGAACCGCGGCCGATGATCAAGGACATTGCCGAACTGGTGGCCGACGCGCTGCTGGAAGACGCGGCGCCAAGCAAGCCAGTGGCCCCGTCCAAACGTGAACTCGCGCAGGTGCATTCATGAGCACAATCATCCGCCGCGACCCTCGTGCCGAGTGGATCGCCCGCAACCGCCTGCACCCGCTGCACGCGGCGATGCAACCGGTGCAGCACAGCTGGATGGGGCCCAACGGCATCATCCGCAAGAATGTCCATGGTATCGGTTTCATCGGCCCCAACGGCATCAAGCGTATCGACCGCAGCGGCGCCCAGCAGGGCGGCGCAACCAAGCGTACCGCTGCCGCTGAAGTGCAACTGCCGCTGCATCAGGTGCCGCAACCGGCGTTCTTCATCAGTGTGGTGCCGGACATGGTCGGTGGCCGCCTCAGCAGCCACGACCGCGATCTGCTGGGCCTGGCCCATCAGCTTGCCGGCAGCGAAGGTGCGGTGTTGGCGGTGGTCTTCGGCGAGCATAAGGAAAACGCCTTCGCCACGGCCGGTGTCGACCGCTTGTTGGTATTGGAAGGTGAGGCATTCAGCGGTTATGCACCGGAGCAACGAGTGCAAGGCCTGCGGGCTGTGGATAACCAATTCAACCCACGCCATTGGCTGCTGCCCGACAGCCGCACCGGTGGCGGTGAACTGGGTCGGCGTTTTGCCGCAGCCCTGGGCGAACGCCCGGCTACGCGGGTCTGGCAGGTCAAGGGCGAAGAGTGCATCGGCCGCGCCGGTGCCGGCCTGCAAGACTTGGCCCGGCCATTGGCGCGCTTGATCCTGGCGGCGGCCGAATGCGCCGAACCGGTCAGTGAGACCCGTCACGAAGCCTTGCCGGTGGAGTTATCCACAAGCGTGGCCCGTAGCTTGTCGCGCATTGAAGACCTCGGTGCGGTGGCAGTGGACCCGGGCGCGATCCCGATGGCCGAGGCCGAATTCATTTTCTCCGGCGGCAACGGGGTCAAGGACTGGGATCTTTTCCACCAGACCGCTGCGGCCCTGGGTGCCACCGAAGGCGCTTCGCGGGTGGCGGTGGACGACGGTTTCATGGCCCGCGATCGCCAGGTCGGTGCGTCTGGCACCTGGGTCACGGCGCGGGTCTACGTGGCCGTGGGGATTTCCGGGGCGATCCAGCACCTGCAGGGCATCGGCGCCTGCGACAAGGTGGTGGCGATCAACCTCGACCCAGGTTGCGACATGATCAAACGGGCAGACCTGTCGGTGATCGGTGACAGCGCGGCGATTCTCCAGGCCTTGATCGCGGCGGTAGAGGCTTACCGCAACGAAGCCAAGCGCGATGCGGCTTAAGAAGGATAAGTTGATGAGTACCCAAGTGATCAGCCTCGTGTCCATCGGCGCCCACCCCACTTCCGGTCGGCCCCGGCGCGCCGAACAGGACGCCCGGGCCGTTGAACTGGGCCTGCAGCTGGCCGGCAGCGACCTGCAAGTGCTGCACGCCGGCGACGTGGCCGAACCGGCCCTGCGCGCCTACCTGGGCATGGGCCTGGACGAACTGCATGTGCTGGAAAACCCCGTGGGTGCCGACGCCCTGCCGGCCCTGACCGATTACCTGCGTGACGCCGGTGCCCAAGTGGTGCTCACCGGCAGCCAGGCGGAAACCGGTGAAGGCTCGGGCATGTTGCCGTTCCTGTTGGCCGAGAATCTCGGTTGGCCGCTGGTGGTGGGGCTGGCCCAGGTCGAATCCATCGACGGCGGCGTGGCCCTGGTGTTGCAAGCCTTGCCTCGCGGTCAACGTCGCCGTCTCAAAGTGCGCCTGCCGTTCCTGGCCACTGTGGATAACGCCGCGCCAAAACCCCGGCAAAGCGCCTTCGGCCCGGCCCGGCGGGGGGCATTGCATGGCGAGGAAGTCGAGGTGATCGACGACACCTTGCTGGCGGTGGCAACCCTGCAACCGGCCAAGCCACGCCCCAAACGCTTGAAAGTGATCAAGGCCAAGAGCGGCGCCGACCGCATGAAAGCCGCCACGGCCAAGGCCAGCGGTGGAGGCGGGCAAGTGCTCAAGGACGTGAGCCCGGAGGCAGGGGCCGAGGCGATTCTCAAGCTGTTGGTGGAGGAAGGCGTGGTTCGCTGACCTCAAATACCCCTAACCCCCTTGTGGGAGCAACGCTTGCTCGCGATCCAGGCGGCTTGGACTTAAGAGACCGAGGCGTTTTCACCGCGAGCAAGCTTTGCTCCCACAGGGCTAGCTCCTACAGAAGATAGGCATGGTGGGTTACCCACAATCCCTGTGCGCGCCTCTGTGGATAACCTGTTCGCCCCTCGCTGCAACCTATGAAAACCAGGCCCTGCAGGCCTGCGATCAAAAAATAGCCAGCCTAACCCACGGTTTTTATTGGCTTTTGCCTGTGAGTAGTTATCCGTTCAAGCTGAAACTTGCCCCCAATCTCTGTTGGCGCTTCTGTGGATAAGATGTTCGCTCTACGCTGCAGGCCATACGGGACGTGGCGTTCAGTCAGTTGATTATAAAATGATCAATCAGTCCTTTTTGTCGGGAAAACGCCTGGAAAACCTCGATTTACAAGCCGTTCAATGGGTTTTCCACAGAATCGTCAAAATTACCCCCAAACACTGTTGGTGCTTCTGTGGATAAGGTGTTCGCTCACCGCCACACCCCTTGCCAGGCAAGGCTTACAGGCCTTTGATCAAAAAACAACCGATAGGCCGGTAAAACCATCATTGTTCATAAGTCACGGTTTTTATTCACTTTGCCGGTGGAAAAATGCCGGGCATACCCGCACTTGTCCCCATTAGCTGTGGGTGGTCGTGTGGATAACTTGTTCGCCGAACGCTGCAAGCCACGGCCTGCATAGTGCAAATCGCGATAGATCAAATTTCATACAGTTCTAAGTCACTGCCTTGACGAGGGTCTGTGGGCTGTCTTCACTCCATGGCACAAGGACATCGTCACTTTATCCATGTCAGGTTCAGGGAGAACGCATGATGGATAGCCAGCCCCCCCGCACCTATTTTTTTTTCCCTGTAACGTGCGTGCCGAAGCGTCCCACCGCGCTGCCCAAGCGCCCCCGTCGACGTGCCGTCAATCAGCGTGCGCGGCTATAGCGCCCTGATCAGTACCTGAGTTTGCTTCGTAACCGCTCACTGCCGTTCGCCCCTTGCGGGATAGCGGCCAGGCGTTCGTGCGCCTGTCGATTTGCAGGCAACCGCAGAGTTGCCCCTTCTGCCTGAGAGGACTTGAACATGACACGGATCTCGACCCCCATCAGTGACATCCAGGAACACTACGACGTGATTGTCATCGGTTCCGGCTACGGTGGCGGTATTGCTGCCTCGCGCCTGTCCAGGGCCGGACGCAAGGTGTGCCTGCTGGAGCGAGGCCGGGAAATCCAGCCCGGCGAATACCCCAATACCCTGCTCGCGGCCACCGAGGAACTGCAAGTTCACGACCCGGATGGCCACATCGGTTCGCGCACCGGGCTGTTCGACCTGCACGTCAACGCCCAGCAAAACGTGGTGGTCGGTTGTGGCCTGGGCGGCACGTCGCTGATCAATGCCAACGTTTCGCTGGAGCCGGAGCCGGGCGTGTTCGAGGACCCGCGCTGGCCCCAGGCGGTACGGGAACACCGCGACACGCTGCTCAAGGACGGCTACACCCGGGCCCGGGAGATGCTCAAGCCCAATTCGTATCCGGCGTCGGGGCCGAACCTGCCCAAGCTTGATGCCCACAAGAAGTCCGCCGACTACCTCAAGCAAAGCGCGCATTTCTACAAGCCGCCGATCAACGTGACCTTCGACAAACTGCCCAACAATCTTAATCACGTCGGCGTCGAACAGCTGCCGTGCAATGGCTGTGGCGATTGCGTCTCGGGCTGTAACAACAAGGCCAAGAACACCACGCTGATGAACTATCTGCCCGATGCCTGGAACCACGGCGCGGAAATTTTCTGCCAGGCCGAGGTGCGGCACCTGGAGCGCGACGGCGATGGCTGGATCGTGCACTTCCAATACCTGGACAGCGGTCGGGAGATGTTCTCGGCGCCGACCCTGTTCGTTCGCGCCGACATCGTGGTGGTGTCCGCCGGTACCCTGGGCTCCACTGAAATCATGTTGCGCTCGCGGGACAAGGGCCTGTCGATGTCCAGCCAGTTGGGCGAACACATGAGCGGCAACGGCGACATCCTGGGCTTCGGCCACAACTGCGACCAGACCATCAACGGCATCGGCTTCGGCGCCCATTCGGCCAAGGAACTGGAGCCGGTGGGGCCGTGCATCACCTCGATCATCGACATGCGCACCGAGGGCGACTGGCGCAGCCGCATGGTCATCGAAGAAGGTTCGATTCCCGGCGCCCTCGGCCGGGCCATGGTGCCGAGCATGGCGGCGTTTGCCGAAATGATCGGCGTGCCCACCGACACCGGTTTCGGCGCCAGCCTCAAGTACAAGGGACGGGAGGCCGAGAGCTTTTTGCGCGGCCCCTACTACGGCGCGCTGCATAACATGCAGACCTACCTGATCATGAGCCATGACAACGCCAAGGGCCGCATGCTGCTCGACAACAAGGATCAGTTGCGCATCGACTGGCCCGGCGTCGGCGAACAGGAGAACGTCACCCTCGGCAATGAACGGCTGCACCAGAGCACCAAGGCCCTGGGCGGGATCTGGGTCGAGAACCCGATCTGGACCAAGCTGCTCAAGCACAGCATCGTCTCGGTCCATCCCTTGGGCGGTTGCGTGATGGGCGAAGATGCGACCCAAGGCGTGGTCAACCACAAGGGCCAGGTGTTCAGTGGCACCAGCGGCACCGATGTCTATCCGGGCCTGTACGTGACCGACGGTGCGGTGATTCCCACGTCACTGGCGGTCAACCCGCTGCTGACCATCTCGGCGGTGAGCGAGCGCAACATGGGCCTGCTGGCGGCTGATCGAGGCTGGGTCATCGACTACACGCTGCCCTCGGCCCCGCGCAAACCGGTGGCGGCACCCACCCTCGGCGTGCAGTTCACCGAAACCATGAAGGGCTACTTTTCCACCGCCTTTATCCAGCCCCAAGGCACCGATCTGAGCCTGTACGAAGCGGCGGCCAAGCGTGGCAAGGCCGACAACTCGCCCATCGAATTCACCCTGACCATCACCGCCGCCGACCTCAACCGGCTGATCAAGGAACCGGAGCACGCCGCGACCCTGGTGGGCACCCTCGACGCACCGTCGCTCTCGCCGCAGCCGCTGGTCGCCAGCAATGGGGTGTTCAACCTGTTCGAGCAGTACCAGGAACAAGTTGGTGTGCGGCACATGAACTACGACATGAAGCTGACCGCCGAAGACGGCAGCGACTATTATTTCAGCGCCTTCAAGACCGTGCCCGAGGACAACGGCGTGCTGAACATCTGGCACGACACCAGCACGCTCTATGTCACGCTCTATCACGGGCCGGACAAGACCGGCGCGGTGATCGGCTCCGGGGTGATGCACATTCTGCCGGCCGACTTCGCCAAGCAAATGACCACCATGAATGTGCTTAACGCGCGCAATGAACGTGAGCGCGTGGAGGCGCTGGCGCGGTTCGGCAAGTTCTTTGCCGGCATCTTGTGGGAGAGCTACGGCGGTGTCTTCGCGGGCGACGTCTACTTCAATCCGGACGCGCCACCCCGGTTGAAACGGCCGCTGGATGCGCCGCCACCGGTGGTGCATTTCTTCCAGACCGAAGACAACGTCGAGCTGCGCCTGACGCGGTACCAGGCCGGCACCAAAGGCCCGGTGATGTTGGTCCATGGCCTGGGCGTGGGCTCGAATATTTTCTCCACCGACACCATCCACACCAACCTGCTGGAATACCTCTGCAAGCACGAATACGACGTCTGGCTGCTGGACCTGCGGGTGAGCATCCTGCTGCCGGCCAGCAAAAACGAATGGAACGGCGACCAAGTGGCCCAGTACGACTTCAAGGCCGCCATCGAGCAGATCCAGCAAGCGACCCTGGCCCGGGACGTGCAGTGCGTGGTGCATTGCTACGGTGCGACGACGTTCTTCATGTCGATGCTGGCAGGCTTGCAGGGCGTGCGCTCGGTGGTCTGCTCGCAGATCGCCGCCGACACGGTGGTCGCCACCGCCACTGGTCTGAAAGCCGGTCTGCACTTGCCGGGGATGCTCGATGCCATCGGCATCAAGTCCCTCACGGCCTACGCCGATACCAAGGAAAGCTGGTTCAACAAACTCTACGACAAGGCCCTCAATGGCTATGCCCGGATCGAGGCCCAGGGCTATTGCACCAACCCGGTCTGCCATCGCATCACGTTTATGTATGCCTCGCTGTACCGCCACGACACCCTCAACGAAACCCTGCACGACAACCTGCATGAGTTGTTCGGCGAATCGAACATCCAGACCTTCGAGCACCTGGCGCTGATCGTGCGCAAAGGGCACCTGGTGGACTTCAAGGGCAACGACGTCTACATGCCGCATTTCGATCGGCTGAAGTTGCCGATCTGCTTCATCAGCGGCGCCGACAACCAGTGCTACCTGCCGCAAAGCACCCTCAAGACCTACGAACGATTGTGCGAGATGCACGGCCCGCAGTTGTTCAGCCGCCACGAAATACCGGGGTACGGCCACATCGACTGCATGTTCGGCAAGGATGCGGTGGTGGATGTGTATCCGATCATCCTTGAGCACCTGGAGAAGACGGCGCTTGGCTAATCACTGCTCCCGCTCGGCTCTGTAGGAGCTGCCGAAGGCTGCGATCTTTTGATCTTTCGCTTGAGATTCGAGTGTCTTTGGAAAGATCGCAGCCTCGCTTCGCTCGACAGCTCCTACAGGAGCCCAGCGGGAGCAAGCTCTGGCCGCAAAGGCTGTGTGGTGAGTCAAGAATAAGGAAAAGGATGCCATGAACACTTACATCCGCTGGTTCCAACGCATCATCTGGGTCGGGATTGTCATGAACATGGTCTTCGCGATACCGGCGCTGTTCGCGCCGGCGTTGCTGACGTCCATGCTCGGCCTGCCGCCCGTGTTGTCCGATCCCTGGCTGGAAAATACCGGCATGTTGCTGGTGGGGATCAGCCTGTTCTACATGCCCTCGGGGTTTAACGCGCCGCGTTTCGTCGTGCACTCATGGTTGTGCGTGCTGTCGCGGCTGGTGGCGGTGGTGTTCTGGATCTACCTGATCAACACCAACAACCAGGGCCAGCTGTTCGTGCCGATGTTGATGGGCGACCTGAGCATGTTCCTGATCCTGGGCGTGCTGTTGTACCTGGGCTGCCCAGTGGCCAATCGTCCGCTGGCCTTGCTCTGCGCCGGTTGGCGGGAGTGGCGCGCCGGCTGGGCGCTGCGTTGGCAGCGCCACGGTTTCAAGGTCGGCACGTTGGTGGTGGTATTGCTGCTGGGTTTCATCGGTTACCAGACCTGGTACCAGATGATCCGCGAAGTGCCGCAACCGGACTTCGCCTCCGATGAAGACCATTACAAATACGCCGCCATCGGCCTGGGCATCGAGGCGCGGATTCCCTACTACCTGTTCGCCGTGCTGCCGCAAATGTGCCCGGAAAAACTGCCCAAACCGGGCGGCTATGAGGTGTTCGGGTTCCTCTATGAAAACGGCAACGACCTGCCCATCGGCATGGCCAAGCGGCAACTCGGCTACCCCACCGTGGAGCCCAACTGCGCCCTGTGCCACACCGGTTCCTATCGGGCCAACACCAGTGACGTAGCGGTTCCGGTCGCCACTGCACCGGCCAATACCCTGCAACTGCAAGCCTTCCAGTGGTTCGCCTACGATTGTGCCAGCGACCCGAAATTCACCCCCGATGCGGTGATGGCGGCGATCAACAGCAAGTTCCAGCTGGGCTTTTTCGAAAAGCTGTACAACCGTTACCTGATCATCCCGATGGCCAAGACCGCGCTGCTCAAGCAGAAGCAAGCGTACGCCTGGCAGAAACTGCGTCCGGACCAGGGGCCAGGGCGGACCGACACTTTCAACCCGACCAAAATGGTGGTGTTCGGCTTCCCGGATGACTCCACCATCGGCACCGTGGACCTGCCGCAGGTCTGGAACCAGAAACCCCGCGAGTCCATGTACCTGCATTGGGACGGCAATAACAACCAGATCCACGAACGCAACTACGCAGCGGCCATGGCCGTGGGCGCGACGCCGGAATCGGTGCTGCCACCGAGTTTCAATCGCGTGACCAACTGGCTGCTGGGCCACAAGGCACCGGCCTGGCCGTTCGCCCTGGACCAGGCGAAAGTCGCCCAAGGCAAACCGATCTGGGAGAAAAACTGCGCCGGTTGCCATGATTTTGGCCGCAGCGACACCGGCCAGGTCACCACCAACATCGACCAGTTGGGCACCGACCCTCATCGCCTGAATTCCTTCACCACCGGCCTGGTGACGGCGTTCCACGGCTTCAAGAAGCCGCCGTTCGACTTTGGCGCCTACCGCAAGACCCAGAGCTACAGCAACACGCCCACCGACGGCATCTGGCTGCGCGCGCCATACCTGCACAACGGTTCGGTGCCGACCCTGTGGGATTTGCTGCAAGCACCGGAACAGCGGCCGCAGGTGTTCTACACCGGCTCCGACATCTACGACCAGGAGAAGGTCGGCTTCATTACCAGCGGCGCGCAGATGAAGGCGTCGGCGGATTTCAAATATGACACCCGCCTGGAAGGCAACCACAACGGCGGTCACCTGTATGGCACGCAGCTGTCGGATGTCGACAAACGGGCCCTGATCGAATTCATGAAGACCCTGTAGCCCAGGGCATTGCGAAGGAGCGTTCACATGTCATTACTGCATCATTGGGAACATGAGTTCGACAAGGTCAAGGTCCGCCTGCACGGGTTGGTCACGCGGCTGGAGATGTCCTGGAAAAAACTGGTCAACGACTTGGAGCCCGAGGAATTCCAGGCCATCGTCAAATTATTGCAGCGAGGCCACGACCAGGCGCGGCATGTCATCGAACATGGCGAACTGCCGGACGACGAACCTGCCGTACCCTGGGAGTTGTCCCACGGCTTGTCGATCCTCAAGATCGGCAACGCCACGCCCTTGCCGCAAAGCGAGGACGAGTTGCCGACCCGGGTGCTCAAGGACGGCACCTTGCTCGGCTGCCGCAAATGGGAACTGCTGGACCTGTTGTGGAGCGAGGCGCTGCTCAAGTGGATCGAAAACCTGCGCCACCATGCGCCGTTCGCCACCAACCCGGCGCTGGTGAAAATGGACAACGACGTGGTGCTGGCCATTGCTGGCGACTGGGGCACCGGGCCGTTCGACAGTCACGCCCCGGCCGTGGCGGTGGCCAACCAGATGCAGCTGGCCCTGGCCGATTTCACCATCCATCTGGGTGACGTGTATTACGCCGGCACCCATTCCCAGGAAGACGTCGACATGGTCGGCTGGCCCCAGGGCAAGCATGGCGCGTTCACCCTCAATTCCAACCACGAGATGTACAGCGGCGCCCACGGCTATTTCAAGGAACTGTCCAAGCGTTTCCCGGTGCAGCAAGGCACCAGTTACTTTGCCTTGTACAACGACGACTGGCTGGTGGTGGGCCTGGACAGCGCCTACGCCTCGGACGCCATGAACCTGTACATGGACGGCACCCTCAACACCCAGCAGATCGAGTGGATGAAGACCCTGCCCAAGCGCAAGAAACTCATGGTGCTCAGTCATCACCAGGGCTTCGACATTTCCGGGCACAACAAGACCGCGCTCTACCAACCGGTGTGCGATGCCTTGGGGCGAGAACCGGACTACTGGTATTGGGGGCATCTGCACAACGGCATCTGCTACGCGCCGCAAGGCGGATTGCATGCGCGCTGCGCCGGGCACGGGGCGATCCCCTACGGCACCACCAGCGAATTGAATGGGCATGCCCGGGTGCTGTGGTCGGAGACCCAGTTGGCAGGGGACGAGGCGTATCCGCAACGGGTGTTGAACGGGTATGTGAAGGTGCGGCTGAAGGGGGAGGAGATTGTCGAGACGTTTTATGGGGAGGATGGCAGTGTGCGGTGGTCTTCCAAGTAGCCGGTGAATCTTAGACCGCTATCGCGAGCAAGCTCGCTCCCACAGGGGTTTTGTGTCGTTCACAAAACCTGTGGGAGCGAGCTTGCTCGCGATGCTTCTGACTTAGCCCTGGACCGGAACGCCCTTGAGGTACGGTGCCGGTTCGGCCCCCAGGTTGTTGAGCATGCGCTCGCTGTACCAATCCACGAAGTTCACCACGCCGAACTCATAGGTCTTGGAGTACGGGCCTGGCTGGTAGGCGGTGGAGTTGATGCCGCGCTGGTTTTCTTCGGCCAGGCGACGGTCCTGGTCGTTGGTGGCGTCCCAGACCTGGCGCATGCGCGCCACGTCATAGTCCACGCCTTCGACTGCATCCTTATGCACCAGCCACTTGGTGGTGACCATGGTTTCCTGGGCGCTGATCGGCCACACGGTGAACACGATGATGTGGTCGCCCATGCAGTGGTTCCACGAGTGCGGCAGGTGCAGGATGCGCATCGAGCCCAGGTCCGGGTTCTTGATGCGGCCCATCAGCTTGGCGCAGCCTTGCTTGCCGTCCATGGTCATCGACACGGTGCCCTTGAGCAGCGGCATGCGCACGATGCGGTTGCGCAGGCCGAAACTGGCGTGGGCGTAAGGGATCTTCTCGGCGTCCCAGGCAGCGGCGGAGGCAGCCACGTGGTCCTTGAACGCCTGGTCGGCGCGTGGGTCGGTGACGTCGTCCCATTCCAGCAGGGTCTTGAGCAGTTCCGGGTGCGCGCCGCCGCAGTGGTAGCACTCACGGTTGTTTTCCAGTACCAGTTTCCAGTTGGCTTTCTCCATCAAGGTGGTTTGCACCGCCACCTTGGTGTTTTCCATGTCGTAGGGTTCCATGTAATGGGTCAGGGTCGACAGGAAGTCATCGATGGCCGGCGGGTTCTCCGCCAGGCTGATGAAGATGTAGCCACCAGCGGTCTTCACGTTTACTGGCTTCAAGCCGTACTGGTTCATGTCGAAATCGGCGCCCATTTCGGTGCCGGCGAACAATAGACGACCGTCCAGCTCATAGGTCCACTGGTGGTAATGGCAGACCAGCTTGGCGACCTTGCCCTTTTCGCTGGTGCACAGCCGCGAGCCACGGTGACGGCAGACGTTGTGGAACGCATGCACCACGCCATCGGCGCCGCGAATCACGATGATCGGGTTCTTGCCAACCTGCAGGGTCAGGTAGTTGCCCTTGGTCGGAATTTCGCAGGTCATGCCGGCGATCAACCATTCCTTCTGGAAGATTTCCTGCATGTCGATATCAAACAGGCGCTCATCGGAGTAGAACGGCTGCGGCAGCGAGAAAGTGCGCTCGCGTTCCTGCAGCATTTGCGCGGTGGCCTTGCGTGCGGGTTCCAGCGGATCGCCCAGGCTCAGGGTTGCGGTGACGTCCATCGTTTTATCCTCATGGCCCTCTACGTGGCCGGCGAAAGTGGCTGATCATATGTGCTACGCAAGGCAGAAAATATTATTTGTCTGTTGGGGGCGAGTGTGGGGCCGCGCAGGGGGCGAACCTTATCCATGGGCGACATGGCCCAATCTGTTCCCGACGCGCAAGGTCCGGCCGTTGGGGGCTGGTCGCGGTAAGCATGTGAATGTCGCAGATAGGTAAATGGGCGGTTCGCGCTATACGCAGAATCGCCTCATAAGAGGCCGACAGTCGGCCGTGGAGATCAGCATGTCCAACAGCTTCCTGAACCCGGTAACCACCCAGACCTGGGCCAATGGTCGTCACATTGTCCGTTGCGTCAAAGTCATCCAGGAAACCTGGGATGTGCGCACCTTTTGTTTCATGGCTGATCAGCCGATCCTGTTCTTTTTCAAGCCGGGGCAGTTCGTGACCCTGGAGCTGGAAATCGAAGGTCAGCCGATCATGCGGTCCTACACCATCTCCAGCTCGCCGTCGGTGCCCTACAGTTTTTCGGTAACCATCAAGCGCGTACCGGGGGGCAAGGTGTCCAACTGGCTGCACGACACCCTGCATGAAGGCCAGGAACTGGCGGTACACGGGCCGGTTGGCCTGTTCAATGCCATCGACTTCTCGAACCCGAAGGTGCTTTACCTCAGCGGCGGCGTCGGCATCACGCCGGTGATGTCCATGGCGCGCTGGTACTACGACACTAATGCCAACGTCGACATGGTGTTTATCCACAGCGCCCGCTCGCCCAAGGACATCATCTATCACCGCGAGCTTGAGCACATGGCGTCGCGGATCGATAACTTCAACCTGCACCTGATCTGCGAAAGACACGGGCTGGGCGAGCCCTGGGCCGGGTATCGCGGCTATTTGAACCACAAGATGCTGGAGTTGATGGCGCCGGACTTCCTGGAGCGCGAAGTGTTTTGCTGTGGCCCGACGCCATACATGAACGCGGTCAAGCGCCTGCTGGAAGCCGCTGGCTTCGACATGACGCGTTACCACGAGGAATCCTTCGGCGCCACGCCACCGGAAGCCCGCGCCGACGCGGTGGAACAGGCCGAACAGGCTGCCGACGCCCCGGAAGTCGATATGGCGGACCTGCATCTGGTGGAGTTCACCGCCTCCGGCAAGAGTATTCGCGTGGGTCCGGGAGAGACCGTCCACGCCGCCGCCGCCAAGCTTGGCATGATGATCCCCAAGGCTTGCGGCATGGGCATTTGCGGCACCTGCAAGGTGCTGAAGCTGGGCGGGGAAGTGGAGATGGACCACAACGGCGGGATCACCGAGGACGACGAGGCCGAGGGCTACATCCTGTCGTGCTGCAGCGTGCCGAAGGGGGATGTGCGGATCGAGTTCTGATGCTGCAGTGAGCCCCCTGTGGCGAGGGCGCTTGCTCCCGCTCGGCTCTGTAGGAGCTGTCGAGCGAAGCGAGGCTGCGATCTTTTGATCTTTCGCTTGAGATTTAATCTGGCTTGGAAAGATCGCAGCCTCGCTCCGCTCGACAGCTCCTACAAGATATCGGTCGTTGCTTCAGGCGCTCATCACTTCCCGAATATCCGCCGCCAATTCCCGCACCCGCACTTCTTCGGTATCCCACGAACACATGAACCGTGCGCCGCCTTTGCCAATGAAGGTGTAGAAACGCCAGCCCTTGGCGGTCAGCGCGGCGATGGCCGGCTCCGAGAGTTGCAGGAACACGCCGTTGGCCTGGACCGGGAACATCAATTCCACGCCGGGAATGTCGCTGACCAGCTCTGCCAGCAATTGGGCGCAGTGGTTGGCGTGGCGGGCGTGCTTGAGCCAGGCCTGGTTTTGCAGCAAGCCGACCCAGGGCGCGGAGAGAAAACGCATCTTCGAGGCCAGTTGCCCGGCCTGTTTGCAGCGATAGTCGAAGTCTTCGGCCAGGTCATGGTTGAAGAACAGGATCGCCTCACCCACCGCCATGCCGTTTTTCGTGCCGCCGAAGCACAGCACGTCCACGCCGGCCTTCCAGGTCAGGTCGGCCGGGGAGCAGCCGAGGAAGGCGCAAGCGTTGGAAAACCGCGCGCCGTCCATGTGCAGGTTCAGCCCCAGTTCCTTGCAGGTGACGCTGATGGCGCGGATTTCTTCCGGGGTGTAGACGCTGCCGACTTCCGTGGCCTGGGTCAGGGTCACGACCCGGGGCTTGGGGTAGTGGATGTCCTGGCGCTTGAGGGCGATCTCACGGATCGACTCGGGGGTCAGTTTGCCGTTTTCGGTGCGCGCCACCAGCAGCTTGGAACCATTGGAAAAGAATTCCGGGGCGCCGCATTCGTCGGTTTCGACGTGGGCGGTTTCCGAGCAGATCACGCTGTGGTAACTCTGGCACAGTGAGGACAACGCCAAAGAGTTGGCCGCCGTGCCGTTGAACGCGAAGAACACTTCGCAGTCGGTTTCGAACAAGGCCCGGAAATCGTCCGCCGCGCGGTGGGTCCACTCGTCGTCGCCGTAGGCGCGTTGGTGACCCTGGTTGGCTTCTTCCATGGCCGCCCAGGCTTCGGGGCAAATGCCGGAATAATTGTCGCTGGCAAACTGTTGACTCTTGTCGGTCATGGCCTTGCTCCTTGAATAGAGAGTCCTGGGTAAAGAGATCCCTGGTGGAATGCCCGGGTGGGGCGTTCCTTGGTTTTCGGCGTGTTTGGGTCCACAGCGCCGTGGTCGATACTCGTGCGCACTTTACCCAAGATTAGCGGGGGAACACACCGGATGTTTCTGTCGGAAAGTATCAAAGTCATCGAGCCGTTTTGCACATGAACCGGCGCGACGGTGCGCTGGACCTGCTCAAGTGGCTGGCTCTTTTGTCGATGGTCCTCGATCATCTTCGATATGTTGGTTTTTCCGTCGATTGGCTCTATGTGCCAGGACGGTTGGCGTTCCCCTGGTTCTGTCTGGCGATGGCGGCGAACCTGGCGCGAAACGGCGCCAGTGCAGCCCCCTGGCGCTACCTGGGTTGGTTGCTGTTGTTCAGTGCCGTGAGCGAAATAGCCTATCGACTGTTCTTTCCTGCCCCGGCCACTTTGAATGTCATGCCGACCCTGGTCCTGGGCTTGCTGGTGGCGCGCGGCTGGCAGGCATCGTCCCTGGAGGCGCGCAGCCTGGCCGCGGGGGCGCTGCTTATGGCGGCGCTGTTTTCGTCGCGGCTGATGTTCGGGTTCTTCGGCGTGCTGCTGCCGCTGGCGATGCTGCTGGTGTTTCGTCGGCCCTGGTATTTCGCGTGGTTGCCGGGGTTGGTGTGCGTGGCGGCCAACCAATGGCGGGTGTTGTATGGCGCGGCATGGCTGGGGGATGCGGTGGCGATCGGCGGGTTGGTGGCTTGCCTGATCGCGCCATGGCTTGGGCTGATGCTTTTGCGACAGGCTGGTCGTTTTCATCCACCGGCGATGCGGCGTTGGGCCTATGGCCTTTATCCCGCGCATTTCCTGGTCTTGCTCGTGGTTCGCCAGATCGTCGCCTAATCCTATGGGAGCAGCATTTTGGGAGCAAAGCCAGTGGGAGCAAGGCTTGCCCGCGATGAAAGCGCCGCGCTCTCCCATGGACCGAGGCGCCTGGATCGCGAGCAAGCTTTGCTCCCACAGTGCTATCGCGCAGGCCTTGCTCTGCGACTCTTTGATCCCATGTCGTAAACGCACCTTTGCGTGGCGTCCATAGGCATTTGACCTGCCTGCGCCAGCCATACCATCGCATCCAAAGGGCACGACCGAACGGTCCGTGCCTCACCGAGACGAAAGGCGCACCGCCGCCGCTGGGAGAGACGCGATGTTCAGCAAGCAAGACCAAATCCAAGGCTACGATGATGCACTGCTGGCGGCGATGAATGCCGAAGAGCAACGCCAGGAAGATCACATCGAGCTGATCGCGTCAGAGAACTACACCAGCAAACGCGTAATGGAGGCCCAGGGCAGCGGCCTGACCAACAAGTACGCCGAAGGCTATCCGGGCAAGCGCTACTACGGTGGCTGCGAGCACGTCGACAAAGTCGAAGCCCTGGCCATCGAACGCGCCAAGCAGTTGTTCGGTGCCGATTACGCCAACGTCCAGCCGCACTCCGGCTCTTCAGCCAACAGCGCCGTGTACCTGGCCCTGCTGCAGGCTGGCGACACCATCCTGGGCATGAGCCTGGCCCACGGCGGTCACCTGACCCACGGTGCCAAGGTGTCGTCCTCGGGCAAGCTCTACAACGCGGTGCAATACGGCATCGACACCACCACCGGCCTGATCGACTACGACGAAGTCGAGCGCCTGGCGGTCGAGCACAAGCCGAAGATGATCGTGGCCGGTTTCTCGGCTTACTCCAAGACCCTGGATTTCCCACGTTTCCGCCAGATCGCCGACAAGGTCGGTGCCCTGTTGTTCGTCGACATGGCCCACGTGGCGGGCCTGGTCGCTGCCGGTCTGTACCCGAATCCACTGCCGTACGCCGACGTGGTCACCACCACCACCCACAAGACCCTGCGCGGTCCACGTGGCGGCCTGATCCTGGCCAAGGCCAACGAAGAGATCGAGAAGAAGCTCAACGCTGCCGTATTCCCGGGCGCCCAGGGCGGCCCGCTGATGCACGTGATCGCCGGCAAGGCAGTGTGCTTCAAGGAAGCGGCGGAGCCAGGCTTCAAGGCTTACCAGCAGCAAGTGATCGACAACGCCCAGGCCATGGCTGGCGTGTTCATCAAGCGCGGCTACGATGTAGTGTCCGGTGGAACCGATAACCACCTGTTCCTGGTCAGCCTGATCCGTCAGGGCCTGACCGGCAAGGACGCCGATGCTGCCCTGGGCCGTGCCCACATCACCGTCAACAAGAACGCCGTGCCGAACGACCCGCAATCGCCGTTCGTGACCTCGGGCCTGCGCATCGGCACCCCGGCGGTGACCACGCGCGGTTTCAAGGTGACCCAGTGCGTCACGCTGGCCGGCTGGATCTGCGACATTCTCGACAACCTCGGCGATGCCGATGTCGAGGCCAATGTCGCGCAGCAAGTGGCGGCCCTGTGCGCGGACTTCCCGGTTTATCGCTGAGTCGGTTTTGGAGTAATGACTATGCAACGCTATTCGGGCTTCGGCCTCTTCAAGCACTCTCTCAGCCATCACGAAAACTGGCAGCGGATGTGGCGCACGCCGACCCCGAAAAAGGTCTATGACGTGGTCATCGTCGGCGGTGGCGGGCATGGCCTGGCGACCGCCTACTACCTGGCCAAGGAGCACGGCATCACCAACGTGGCCGTGGTCGAGAAGGGCTGGTTGGGCGGCGGCAACACCGCGCGCAACACCACCATCGTGCGCTCCAACTACCTGTGGGACGAATCGGCCCACCTGTACGAACACGCGATGAAATTGTGGGAAGGCCTGTCCCAGGACCTGAACTACAACGTGATGTTCTCCCAGCGTGGCGTCTACAACCTGTGCCACACCCTGCAGGACATCCGTGATTCCGAGCGTCGTGTCAGCGCCAACCGCCTCAACGGCGTGGACGGCGAGCTGCTCGACGCCAAGCAAGTGGCCGACGAGATCCCGTACCTGGATTGCTCGAAGAACACCCGCTACCCGGTGATGGGTGCCACCGTCCAGCGTCGCGGCGGCGTGGCCCGTCACGATGCCGTGGCCTGGGGCTTTGCCCGGGCGGCGGACGCGTTGGGCGTGGACCTGATCCAGCAGACCGAAGTGATCGGTTTCCGCAAGGAAAACGGCGTATGCATCGGCGTGGAAACCAACAAGGGCTTCATCGGCGCCAAGCGTGTCGGCGTGGTGACGGCCGGTAACTCCGGGCACATGGCCAAGCTCGCGGGCTTCCGCCTGCCGATCGAATCCCACCCGCTGCAAGCGCTGGTGTCGGAGCCGATCAAGCCAATCATCGACAGCGTGATCATGTCCAACGCCGTGCACGGTTACATCAGCCAGTCCGACAAGGGCGACCTGGTGATCGGCGCCGGTATCGACGGCTACAACGGCTACGGCCAGCGCGGCTCGTACCCGGTGATCGAACACACGGTCCAGGCCATCGTCGAGATGTTCCCGGTGCTCTCCCGCGTACGCATGAACCGCCAGTGGGGCGGCATCGTCGACACCACGCCGGACGCCTGCCCGATCATCTCCAAGACCCCGGTGCCGAACATGTTCTTCAACTGCGGTTGGGGCACCGGTGGCTTCAAGGCAACACCTGGCTCGGGCAACGTATTTGCCGCGAGCCTGGCCAAGGGTGAAATGCACCCATTGGCTGCACCTTTCTCCATCGACCGTTTCCATAACGGTGCGTTGATCGATGAACACGGCGCTGCTGCGGTTGCCCACTAACAGGAGAAATCCCCATGTTGCACATCTTCTGTCCTCACTGCGGCGAACTGCGCTCCGAAGAGGAATTCCATGCATCCGGCCAGGCGCATATCCCGCGTCCGCTGGATCCGAATGCCTGCACCGACGAGCAGTGGGGCGACTACATGTTCTTCCGTGACAACCCACGCGGGTTGCACCATGAACTGTGGGATCACGTCGCCGGTTGCCGCCAGTACTTCAACGTGACCCGTGACACCGTGACCTACGAAATTCTCGAAACCTACAAGATCGGCCAAAAGCCGCAGTTCACCGACAAGGCTGACAGTCCGAAAGCGGCTGCACAGGCTCTGGGAGAGAAGGTATGAGCCAGATCAATCGCCTGTCCAACGGCGGACGGATCGACCGCAACAAAGTGCTGAGCTTCACCTTCAACGGCCAGACTTACAAAGGCTTCGAGGGCGATTCCCTGGCCGCTGCGCTGCTGGCCAACGGTGTCGACATCATCGGCCGCAGCTTCAAGTATTCCCGGCCGCGCGGCATCTACGCCGCCGGTGCCGAAGAGCCGAACGCTGTGCTGCAGATCGGTGCCACCGAAGCCACGCAAATCCCTAACGTGCGTGCCACGCAACAGGCGCTGTACCAAGGTCTGGTCGCCACCAGCACCAACGGCTGGCCGAACGTGAACAACGACATGATGGGCATCCTCGGCAAGGTCGGTGGCAAACTGATGCCGCCGGGCTTCTACTACAAAACCTTCATGTACCCGCAATCGTTCTGGATGACCTACGAGAAGTACATCCGCAAGGCCGCAGGCCTGGGTCGCTCGCCGACCGAGAACGATCCGGACACCTACGACTACATGAACCGTCACTGCGACGTGCTGATCGTCGGCGCCGGCCCTGCTGGCCTGGCCGCCGCACTGGCCGCGGCCCGCAGCGGTGCGCGTGTCATCCTGGCCGATGAGCAGGAAGAGTTTGGCGGCAGCCTGCTTGACTCCCGCGAGAGCCTGGACGGCAAGCCTGCGACCGAATGGGTGGCTGCTGTCGTGGCTGAACTCAAATCGATGCCGGACGTGGTGCTGCTGCCTCGCGCCACGGTGAACGGTTACCACGACCATAACTTCCTGACCATCCACGAGCGCCTCACCGACCACCTCGGCGACCGCGCACCGATCGGCCAGGTCCGCCAGCGCATCAACCGCGTTCGCGCCAAGCGCGTGGTCCTGGCGACCGGCGCCTGCGAGCGTCCGCTGGTCTACGGCAACAACGACGTGCCGGGCAACATGCTGGCCGGTGCGGTGTCCACCTACGTGCGTCGCTACGGCGTGGCACCGGGCAAGAAACTGGTGCTGAGCACCAACAACGACCACGCCTACCGCGTGGCCCTGGACTGGTTCGACGCTGGCCTGCAAGTGGTGGCCGTGGCCGATGCCCGTAGCAATCCGCGTGGTGCGCTGGTGGAAGAAGCCCGCGCCAAGGGCATCCGCATCCTCACCGGCAGCGCCGTGATCGAGGCCCGTGGCAGCAAGCGCGTCACCGGGGCACGTGTTGCCGCGATCGACGTTCGCGCCCACAAAGTCACCAGCCCCGGCGAATGGCTGGACTGCGACCTGGTGGCCAGCTCCGGCGGCTACAGCCCGGTGGTTCACCTGGCTTCGCACCTGGGTGGCAAGCCGATCTGGCGTGAAGACATCCTCGGTTTCGTACCGGGCGAAGCACCGCAAAAACGTGTGTGTGTCGGTGGTGTGAACGGCGTCTACAGCCTCGGCGACAGCTTGGCCGACGGTTTCGAAGGCGGCGTGCGCGCGGCCAGCGAAGCCGGCTTCAAAGCGGTTGAGGGCGTGTTGCCCAAAGCTTTGAGCCGTCATGAAGAGCCAACCCTGGCGCTGTTCCAGGTGCCCCACGAAAAATCCACTGCACGAGCGCCGAAGCAATTCGTCGACCTGCAGAACGACGTCACCGCCGCCGCCATCGAACTCGCCACCCGCGAAGGCTTCGAATCGGTGGAACACGTCAAGCGCTACACCGCACTGGGCTTCGGCACCGACCAGGGCAAGCTGGGCAACGTCAACGGCCTGGCCATCGCGGCCCGTTCGCTGAACGTGAGCATCCCGCAGATGGGCACCACCATGTTCCGTCCGAACTACACGCCGGTGACCTTCGGCGCGGTGGCTGGCCGGCACTGTGGGCACATCTTCGAGCCGGTGCGTTACACCGCACTGCATGCCTGGCATGTGAAGAACGGTGCCGAATTCGAGGACGTCGGCCAATGGAAGCGCCCTTGGTACTTCCCGAAGAACGGCGAAGACATGCATGCCGCGGTCAAGCGCGAATGCAAGGCCGTGCGCGACAGCGTTGGCCTGCTGGACGCCTCGACCCTGGGCAAGATCGACATCCAGGGCCCGGACGCCCGTGAGTTCCTCAACCGCGTCTACACCAACGCCTGGACCAAACTCGACGTGGGCAAGGCCCGCTACGGCCTGATGTGCAAGGAAGACGGCATGGTCTTCGACGACGGCGTGACGGCCTGTCTGGCGGACAACCACTTCCTGATGACCACCACCACGGGCGGCGCGGCGCGCGTGCTGCAATGGCTGGAGATCTATCACCAGACCGAATGGCCGGACCTGAAGGTGTACTTCACCTCGGTCACCGACCACTGGGCGACCATGACCTTGTCGGGCCCCAACAGCCGTAAGCTGCTGAGCGAAGTCACCGACATCGACCTGGACAAGGACGCTTTCCCGTTCATGACCTGGAAAGAAGGCCTGGTGGGCGGCGTGCCGGCGCGGGTGTTCCGGATCTCGTTCACCGGTGAACTGTCGTACGAAATCAACGTGCAGGCCGACTACGCCATGGGCGTGCTCGAGCAGATCGTCGAGGCCGGCAAGAAGTACAACCTGACCCCGTATGGCACCGAGACCATGCACGTGTTGCGGGCCGAGAAGGGCTTCATCATCGTCGGTCAGGATACTGACAGCTCGATGACCCCGGACGACCTGAACATGGGCTGGTGCGTAGGCCGGACCAAACCGTTCTCGTGGATCGGCTGGCGCGGCATGAATCGCGAGGATTGCGTGCGTGAAGACCGCAAGCAACTGGTGGGCCTCAAGCCGATCGACCCGAATGTCTGGCTGCCGGAAGGTGCGCAACTGGTGTTCAACACCAAGCAGGCGATCCCGATGACCATGGTTGGCCACGTGACCTCCAGCTATGCCCACAACTCCCTGGGTTATTCATTTGCCATGGGCGTGGTCAAGGGCGGCCTCAAGCGGATGGGCGAGCGCGTGTTCGCACCATTGGCCGACGGCAGCGTGATCGAGGCAGAGATTGTTTCTTCGGTGTTCTTCGATCCGAAGGGGGATCGGCAGAACATCTAACATTCAAGCCCTGTGGTGGGGGCATGTGGGAGCAAGGCTTGCTCCCGCAGCGCCACGCACCGGCAGGTCGAGCAAGCATTCAAGACAGGTGCTCCATATGACCGCAGTCAACGTGTACCAACAACGCCCAACCACCGGGGCCAAGGCCGAGTCGTCGCTGCACCATGCCGACCTCGCAAGCAGGGTGGGCAAGGGCCGCAAGAACGCCGGCGTGACCGTGCGCGAGAAAAAACTCCTGGGTCACCTGACCCTTCGTGGCGACGGTCACGACCCGGCGTTCGCCGCCGGCGTGCACAAGGCCTTGGGCCTGGAATTGCCAGGTGCGCTGACCGTCATCGTCAAGGGTGAAACCAGCCTGCAATGGCTCGGCCCGGACGAGTGGCTGCTGGTGGTGCCCACTGGCGAAGAATTCGCCGCCGAGAAGAAACTGCGCGAAGCCCTGGGCGAGCTGCATATCCAGATCGTTAACGTCAGCGGCGGCCAGCAGATTCTCGAACTGTCCGGCCCGAACGTGCGCGACGTGCTGATGAAATCCACCAGCTACGACGTTCACCCAAACAACTTTCCGGTGGGCAAGGCCGTGGGCACGGTGTTTGCCAAGTCGCAACTGGTGATCCGCCACACGGGCGAAGACACTTGGGAACTGGTGATCCGCCGCAGCTTCTCCGATTACTGGTGGCTGTGGTTGCAGGATGCCGCGGCTGAGTATGGGTTGAGCGTGCAGGGCTGAAACACTGCAGTCCTTGTGGAAGCAAAACTGTGGGAGCAAAGCTTGCTCGCGATGCGGGCGCTTGAGTTCCAGATAGACCGCGTTGTTTTTATCGCGAGCAAGCTTTGCTCCCACAGATAAATCCTCCGCCACAGGTTCTGTGTCCGGCGGGGGGGTTATCCATAACAAACAGGAGTCACCGCAATGAGCCGCGCCCCAGACACATGGATCTTGACTGCCGACTGCCCCAGCGTGCTCGGCACGGTGGACGCGGTGACCCGCTTTCTGTTCGAGCAGGGCTGCTACGTCACCGAGCACCACTCCTTCGACGACCGCCTCTCCGGACGCTTCTTCATTCGCGTGGAGTTTCGCCAACCGGAAGGTTTTGACGAGCAGAATTTCCGCACCGGCCTGGCCGAGCGTGCCGAAGCCTTCGGCATGATTTTCGAACTGACGCCGCCCAACTACCGGCCCAAAGTGGTGATCATGGTCTCCAAGGCCGATCACTGCCTCAACGACTTGCTCTACCGCCAGCGCATCGGCCAGTTGTCCATGGACGTGGTGGCCGTGGTGTCCAACCACCCGGACCTCAAGCCGCTGGCCGACTGGCACCAGATTCCCTACTACCACTTCCCCCTGGACCCGAACGACAAGCCTTCCCAGGAGCGGCAGGTGTGGCAGGTGATCGAAGACACCGGCGCCGAGTTGGTGATCCTTGCGCGCTACATGCAAGTGCTGTCGCCGGAGTTGTGCCGCAAGCTCGACGGCAAGGCGATCAACATCCACCACTCGCTGCTGCCGGGCTTCAAGGGCGCCAAGCCGTACCACCAGGCCTACAACAAAGGCGTGAAACTGGTGGGTGCCACGGCGCACTACATCAACAACGACCTGGACGAAGGCCCGATCATCGCCCAGGGCGTGGAAGTGGTGGACCACAGCCACTATCCCGAAGACCTGATCGCCAAGGGCCGGGACATCGAAGGGCTGACGCTGGCCCGGGCGGTGGGGTATCACATCGAGCGAAGAGTGTTCTTGAACGCCAATCGTACTGTGGTGCTGTGATGGACGCCTTCGCGAGCAAGCCCGCTCCCACATTCGAGCGCGTTCCACCTTTGGAATGCACTCGAATGTGGGAGCGGGCTTGCTCGCGAAGAGGCCATTACTAACAACGCAAAAAACAGCATCTGTAACCCGAGCAATCAACGCGCTGCCTGCCTGGGCAACGCAGTTCCACAAAAACAACAGCGAGGTGAAAGCATGTCTGGTAATCGTGGTGTCGTGTATCTCGGCAACGGCAAGGTCGAAGTACAGAAAATCGACTATCCAAAAATGCAGGACCCGCGCGGCAGGAAGATTGAGCACGGTGTCATCCTGCGCGTGGTCTCCACCAACATCTGCGGCTCCGACCAGCACATGGTGCGCGGCCGTACCACTGCCCAGACCGGCCTGGTCCTGGGTCACGAAATCACCGGTGAAGTGATCGAAAAGGGCAGCGACGTCGAGAACCTGAAAATCGGTGATCTGGTGTCGGTGCCGTTCAACGTGGCTTGCGGGCGCTGCCGTTCCTGCAAGGAGCAACACACTGGCGTGTGCCTGACCGTCAACCCGGCCCGTGCCGGCGGTGCCTACGGTTATGTGGACATGGGTGACTGGACCGGCGGCCAGGCCGAATACGTACTGGTGCCGTACGCCGACTTCAACCTGTTGAAACTGCCGGACCGCGACAAGGCCATGGAGAAAATCCGCGACCTGACCTGCCTGTCCGACATCCTGCCGACCGGCTACCATGGCGCCGTCACCGCCGGCGTTGGTCCTGGCAGCACCGTCTACATCGCCGGTGCCGGCCCGGTTGGCCTGGCGGCCGCTGCTTCCGCCCGCCTGCTGGGCGCGGCGGTGGTGATCATTGGCGACGTCAACCCGGTTCGCCTGGCCCATGCCAAGGCCCAGGGTTTTGAAATCGCCGACCTGTCCCAGGACACCCCATTGCACGAACAGATCGCCGCCTTGCTGGGCGAGCCTGAAGTCGATTGCGCCGTCGATGCGGTAGGCTTCGAAGCTCGCGGCCACGGTCATGACGGCGTCAAGCACGAAGCCCCGGCCACCGTGCTCAACTCGTTGATGGGCGTGGTGCGCGTGGCCGGCAAAATCGGCATCCCTGGCCTCTACGTCACCGAAGACCCGGGCGCTGTCGATGCCGCGGCGAAAATGGGCAGCCTGAGCATTCGCTTCGGCTTGGGCTGGGCTAAATCCCACAGCTTCCACACCGGCCAGACCCCGGTGATGAAGTACAACCGCCAGTTGATGCAGGCGATCATGTGGGACCGTATCAACATTGCTGAAATCGTAGGCGTGCAGGTGATCAGCCTGGATGACGCGCCGAAGGGCTATGGCGAGTTCGATGCGGGCGTGCCGAAGAAGTTTGTGATCGATCCGCATAAGTTGTTTAGTGCGGCGTAAGGTTGGAAGCAAGACGGGAGAAGGGCGACAGTGATGTCGCCCTTTTTTATGTTTCGAAAACGTTGCCCTGGCCCTGTTGTTGCGCCACACGCTGATCGTGGTAGCTCGGACCGAACGTTATTCCGGCGTCACCCTCGTGGCTTGCATGCCTTTATCCCCCTTCTCGATTTCGAAGGAGACCATTTGCTTCTGTTTTAACGTTTTATAACCTTCACCTGCTATCGCCGAATAATGAACGAACAGTTCCTCGCCGTCGTTGCCGCAGGTGATGAAACCATAGCCTTTTGCATCGTTAAACCATTTAACGGTTCCTTTGATTCGGTCGTTCATTTTTATTGTCCTGCTTGCCCGAATGAAGAAAGGCACAGGGACTGTAGTTTGCCCAGAGCCTTGTTTTTCGCTGTCTCGGCTGGAGATTAGAATCGCCATATCCAGTTGCCTACTGTCAGAGTTGACAGTAGGCAATACCGAGAAGAAATAACGGATTTTGCGTTGATAGTTGGATGACTGGCGCAGCTGTCATGCAAGCGAAAGGTCAACAGATCGCAGGCTTCGCCAGTTCCTGCAGAACCCACGCTCGCTACGGTTAATCGCGAGCGACTGCCATCCTGACCCGCTCGCAGAACTGCGGGCAGAACACCCTGGGTGTTCGGGTCGCGGCAATCATTTTGTGCCCAGGTCAGGGCCAGGAAGCTGAACGCCAGGCTGATCATCGTCGGCGAGGAGGCCGCACTGTACGGTAACGGAGCAGGTGATGGCAGGACGCCTTGAGACGTTGTGCAGGAACAGTGACGCGGTTGCCATTGCCGATCAGAAAGTCAGGTTGAAGTAGTCGCTGTCCATTAACCTGCACATTCTGATGTCCGGGCTGTCACAGCGACTATTCGCCCATCCTGAAAATGCCGGTTCCAGGATCTGCTGATACTCCAGATTCAGATTGATATCCCCGTACCGGCACGTGATGGTCGCCGTTGTGGCTGCCTGTTGGTCCTCGTCGGCCTCATGGATAACGTACTCGGCACCTTCGAATCGCAACGAGGTCGGGTTGACCACGTCCACCAGGCTTTCGCTTTCCCATTCGTGACCGTCCTGTACATCGACGAAGAAAACATCTTCCACCGATTCAATGTTTCTATGGATGTCAGTGACGGCAGGGCACGTTATTTCACCGGCATGGGCGTGGCCAATGAGCAGCAAAAATAATGCCGCGCCTCCAGCCAGTATTTTTTTCATTTACCAACCTCCAAGGCTCAGTTCGACGATTTCATGACTTTGGTCGGGCGGGCCACTGTCAATGTTGACAGTTATTTATGTCAATTCAGAACTGTATATGGATATTTGGTAACTTTTAGCTATATAAAAAAGTGCAGTTTTCCTTGAATCGGATGTTTCTGACGGCCTTGAAAGATTTTTCTGTAATGGCTATCGGCCATTTATGTAATACATGTAGGAACAATCTCCGTCCACGCCAGTCCAACGCACGCTTCACGCCGCTCTTCATGGGCGGCTTTTTCATGCTCAAGAGGATCTCCAGGATGAAGGTTTCACGCGGTTTTGCTCTGTCTTGCCTGTTGACGCTGGCTGCCAGCCCAGCCTTCGCGCAGTTCAGCCTCAATGATGCGGCCAATGTGGTGTCGGCCATGCAGGGCAACCAAGGCGAGCAGGGCGAGGGCGTTGTGGCCGCCGCGCCGAAAGCCGCCGGGTTGCTCAACACGCTGGGATCGGAACTCAAGATCACGCCGGAACAGGCCATCGGCGGTGCCGGTGCGATGCTGGGGCTGGCGAAGAACCGACTCAGCGAGCCGCAGTTCTCCGAGTTGAGCAAAAGTGTGCCGGGCCTGGATCAGATCGCCGGGAACAGCGCCATCGGCGGGCTCAATGGCCTGGGCGGTTTGCTCGGGGGCGGGTCGGACAAAAACGCACTGCTCGACGGGTTGCTGGGTAACGTCAAGGACACCGATGACCTGAACAATGCCTTCAGTGCGTTGGGCATGGACAGCGGCATGATCGGCCAGTTTGCCCCGATCATCTTGCAGTACCTCGGCCAACAGGGGGTGGCGGGTTCGTTGCTGCAGAACCTGGGGGGTATTTGGGGAGCCGGAGCCTGATCAGCTCCCCTTGTTGCGTAAAGCCGCGATGCGCCGATCCTTTTCAGTCCAGAGCCGGTTGACCCAGTCCTGCACGTACTGGCGGAACACCGGGTCGTTTTCGTAGTCGCCCTGCCACAGTGCCGGGTCCAGTTCGCGGGTCTGGATGTCGATGATGACCCTGGGCACCGCGCCGCTGATCAAATCCCAAAAACCGGGAATGCGTGCCTGCGGGTACACCACCGTCACGTCCAGCACCGCGTCCAGCTGTTCGCCCATGGCCGCCAGCACGAACGCCACGCCGCCGGCCTTGGGCTTGAGCAGGTGGGTGAAGGGCGATTGCTGTTGTTGGCTTTTGGTGGCGGTGAAGCGGGTGCCTTCGAGGTAGTTGACCACGGTGACCGGTTGGCGCTTGAACAGCTCGCAGGCGGCCTTGGTGATTTCCAGGTCCTTGCCGGCCAGTTCCGGGTTCTTTGCCAGGAAAGCCTTGGTGTAGCGCTTCATGAACGGGTAGTCCAGTGCCCACCAGGCCAAGCCCAGGAACGGCACCCAGATCAGCTCTTTCTTGAGGAAGAATTTGAAGAACGGTGTGCGCCGGTTGAGGGTCTGGATGAGGGCGGGGATGTCTACCCAGGATTGGTGATTGCTGATTACCAGATAAGACGTGTCGCCGCGCAGGTCGGCGCCGCCACGGATGTCCCAGCGCGTGGGGATGCACAGGGCAAAGATCAGCTTGTCGATCTCGGCCCAGGTTTCGGCGATCCACATCACCGCCCATGAGGCGTAGTCGCGAAAACGCCCGGGCAGGACCAGTTTGAGTACCGCGAACACCATCAACGGTCCGAACAGCACCAGGGTATTGAGCAACAACAGCAGCGTGACGAAACAGCCGGTGAGCAGGCGGCGCATAGATGACTCTTGCAAACAGATGGGCGGGCCATGATAAGCAAGCTTCGGGCAGCAGGCCAAATCGGCTGGAACGAAAGTTTCACTTTGGCCTGGCTAAACTGGGTCGGTTTTTGTGGGCCACAGTTTGCTCCCGCTGGGCTCTGTAGGAGCTGGCGAAGGCTCGGGCCGCGTTCGGACGATCTTTTGATCTTTCGCTTGAGACTCAAGTGGCTGGGGAAAGATCGCAGCCTCGTGTCACGCGACAGCTCCTACAGGTCCGAGCAGGCCACAGGTGTGTTCAACCGAACGAATTCATCAGCCACGGTCTAAAAAACCACCCACACAGGAAGCCCTATTGCATGAAATCCTTTCTCGCCCTGCTTTCCCTGGTGGCCCTTCCAGTGTTGGCCGCCGAGCCGACCCTGTACGGGCGCTACGAATACATCGCGCTGCCGGAAATCGGCGGTGAGGTGCTCAAGGCCAAGATGGACACCGGTGCCTTGACCGCCTCGCTGTCAGCCAAGGACATCGAAACCTTCACCCGCGACGGCGATGATTGGGTGCGCTTCCGTCTGGCGACCAAGGATGCGAGCAACAAGGTCTACGAACACAAGATTGCGCGCATCAGCAAGATCAAGACCCGCTCCGAGGAGGATGAAGACGACGATGAAAAGATCGCGCCCACCAAGCGCCCGGTGGTCGATCTGGAGTTGTGCCTGGGTAACGTCAAGCGCACGGTCGAGGTCAACCTGACGGACCGCAGCAGTTTCAATTACCCGCTGCTGATTGGCGCCAAGGCGTTACGTGAATTCGGCGCGGCAGTGAACCCGGCGCGGCGGTTTACGGCGGATAAGCCTGACTGCTGATTTCCCTGATTGACTCACCCCAAGGCTTGCGGCACCGTTCCGGCAACTTTACTGCCAGGCTCGCAAGCCATGCCTCATATCCTGATTGTCGAAGACGAAGCCGCCATCGCCGATACGCTGGTGTTTGCCCTGCAAGGGGAGGGTTTCGACACCACGTGGCTGAGCCTTGGCGCGGCGGCCCTCGAGCACCAGAAAAGCACCCCGGCGGACCTGATCATCCTCGATGTGGGGCTGCCGGATATTAGCGGATTCGAGACATGTAAAAATCTCAGACGTTTCAGCGACGTTCCGGTCATCTTTCTGACAGCACGGGATGGCGAGATAGACCGGGTGGTGGGCCTGGAGATCGGTGCCGACGATTACGTGGTCAAACCCTTCAGCCCCCGCGAGGTGGCGGCCAGGGTCCGGGCGATTCTCAAGCGCGTGGCACCGAGGCCGTTGGTGGAGCCGGGCATGGCGCTGTTTCAGGTCGATGCCGAGCGTGTGCAGATCAACTATCGCGGCAAACCGCTGAACCTCACCCGCCACGAATTCCGCCTGCTCAATTGCCTGCTGGAGCAACCCGAACGGGTCTTCAGCCGCGAACAGTTGCTCGATGCCCTGGGGGTGCCCAGCGATGCCGGCTACGAGCGCAGCATCGACAGCCACATCAAGAGCGTGCGCGCCAAGCTGCGCCTGGTTCGGGCCGAGGCCGAGCCGATCCAGACGCATCGGGGCCTGGGCTATAGCTACAGCCCGGGGCACAGCTGATGTCGCTGGGGATCCGGATTTTCCTGGTGTATGTGCTGTTTATCGCCTTGACCGGCTATTTCGTGCTCAACACGGTCATGGAGGAGATCCGCCCCGGCGTGCGTCAGTCCACCGAAGAAACCCTGGTGGACACGGCCAACCTGATGGCCGAGATCCTGCGGGACGATTTCAAGGCCGGCACCCTCAATCAGAATCGCTGGCCGCAGCTGCTCAAGGCCTATGGCGAGCGTCAGCCGGCGGCGACGATCTGGGGCTTGCCGAAAAACCAGGTCAGCCACCGCATTTACGTCACCGATGCCAATGGCATCGTGGTGCTCGATTCCAGTGGTGTGGCGGTGGGGCAGGATTATTCGCGCTGGAACGACGTCTACCTGACCTTGCGCGGCCACTACGGCGCCCGTTCGAGCCGCAGCGATCCGGATGATCCGACGTCTTCGGTGATGCACGTCGGCGCGCCGATCCGCGACAACGGCCACATCATCGGGGTCGTCACCGTCGCCAAGCCCAACAGTTCATTGCAGCCTTATGTCGATCGCACCGAGCGGCGGCTGTTGGCCTATGGCGCCGGGTTGATCGGCCTGGGCCTGTTGCTGGGGGGCTTGCTGTCGTGGTGGCTGAGCGCGGCATTGCGCCGGTTGACGGCCTATGCCCAGGCGGTCAGCCAGGGGCGGCGGGTGGAGGTGCCGCATTATCGCGGCGGCGAGTTCGAGCAACTGGCGGGCGCGGTGGAACACATGCGCACTCAGTTGGAAGGCAAGGCTTACGTCGAGCGTTACGTGCACACGTTGACCCACGAACTCAAGAGCCCGCTGGCGGCGATTCGCGGCGCCGCCGAACTGCTGCAAAGCGACATGCCCGCCGCCCAGCATCAGCGCTTTGTCAGCAACATCGACAACGAAAGTGCGCGCATGCAGCAGTTGATCGAACGCTTGCTCAACCTGGCCCAGATCGAGCAGCGCCAGGGACTGGAGGAAGAAGTCGCGGTGCCGCTGGCGGCGTTGATGGACGAGCTGCTGGAGGCCCGCGGCGGCTGGATTGAAAGTCGGCAATTGAGGATCGAACAGCGCATCGCTGCTGACCTGACGTTGACCGGAGAGCCGTTCCTGTTGCGCCAGGCCTTGGGCAATCTGCTGGAAAACGCCCTGGACTTTACCCCCGTCAACGGCCTGCTACGGGTCAGCGCTGAGCGCCGTGGGAAGCGTGTCGAGATCCGCCTGTTCAATCAGGCCGCGCCGATCCCCGACTACGCGCTGCCGCGCTTGAGCGAGCGTTTCTATTCTCTGCCGCGCCCGGACAGCGGCCGCAAGAGCACCGGCCTGGGGCTCAACTTCGTGGAGGAGGTGGTGCAGTTGCATGGAGGGCAGTTCAGTATTGGCAATGTCGAGGGCGGGGTGGAAGTGGTTCTGCGGTTGCCCTGAACACCCCGTTACTCGGTCTGGAACCCTATTGTGGCGAAGGCGCTTGCTCCCGCTGGGTTGCGCCTGTAGAAACTGTGCAAGAGCTGCGTAGGAACTGCGTAGGAGCTGCGTAGGAGCTGTCGAGTGCAACGAGGCTGCGATCTTTCCCCAGACACTTGAATCTCAAGCGAAAGATCAAAAGATCAAAAGATCAAAAGATCAAAAGATCAAAAGATCGCAGGCTTCGCCAGCTCCTACAGGGCGCAACGGGAGCGAGCTCCCTCGCCACAGGTTTCATTGATCAGGCGGATTCCAGTCTCCACACAATCTCCATATTCTCCCCATAAATCCCTCACACAGCCATTCCAGACTCTCCCGCATTCGAACAGGGAGAGCCCCACATGAACCGCAGCCTCGCCATAAAACTGGGCATGATCGCCCTCTTGATTCTCTTGCTGATGATCCCGCTGTTGATGATCAACGGCCTCATCGATGAGCGCCAGGAGTTGCGCGACGGTGTGCTGCAGGACATCGCCCGCAGCTCCAGCTACAGCCAGCAACTGATCGGGCCGATGATCGTGGTGCCGTTTCGCAAGAGCGTGAAGGTCTGGAACACCAACGAGAAGACCGGTGTGCGTTTCCTGGAAACCGTCGAGCGAACCGGCGAGTTGTATTTTTTGCCGGAGCAATTCGAACTCGACGGCCAGGTCCGCACCGAAACCCGTGCCCGGGGCATCTACGAAGCGCGGTTGTTCCATGCCGATAACCGGATCGATGGCCGCTTCAAGGTGCCTGAGCGCTACGGTGTCGCCGCCAAGGACTTTGCCGACTATCGCTTCGATGAACCGTACCTGAGCGTCGGTATCAGCGATATTCGCGGCATCGAGAATGCGCTGACCCTGACGCTGAACCAGCAGACCGTCGACTTCCTGCCAGGCTCGCGGCTCGGTTGGCTGGGGCAGGGTGTGCATGTGCCGCTGCCGATGATCACCGCCCAGGGCAGCCCTGAGCTGACCTTCGGTTTCGACCTGCGCCTGCAAGGCACTGGCGAGTTCCAGATTCTGCCAGTGGGCAAATCCACCAAGGTGCACCTGTCGGCCGACTGGCCACACCCCAGCTTCATCGGCAACTACCTGCCCAGCCAGCGTGAGATCAATGAACAGGGTTTCAGTGCCGACTGGCAGACGTCGTTTTTTTCCACCAACCTGCTGGAAACACTACAAGCCTGCGAACCGAGCGATGGTTGTGACGCGTTCCGCAGCCGGGCCTTCGGCGTGAGCTTCATCGACCCGGTGGACCAGTACCTCAAGAGCGACCGGGCGATCAAATATGCGCTGCTGTTTGTCGCCCTGACCTTCGCCGGCTTCTTCCTCTTCGAAGTGCTCAAGAGCCTGGCGGTGCATCCGGTCCAGTACGCCCTGGTGGGTGTGGCGCTGGCGTTCTTTTATCTGCTGCTGTTGTCGCTGTCGGAGCACATCGGCTTCACCCTGGCGTACCTGGTGTCGGCCAGCGCCTGTGTCTTGCTGATCGGCTTCTATGTCTGCCATGTGCTGCGCAGCGTCAGCCATGGCCTGGGATTCTCGGCAGGGCTGGCGGGCTTGTACGGTTTGCTCTACGGCCTGTTGAGCGCCGAGGACTACGCGCTGTTGATGGGCTCGCTGTTGCTGTTCGGCCTGCTGGGCGTGTTCATGGTGCTGACCCGCAAGTTGGACTGGTATGGGGTTGGGGCGAAGCCGGCGGTGGCGATGAGCTTTGAGCTGGGAGAGGTGAAATGAGCCGGTCGTTGGGGTTGCGGGAGGATCAGCGGGTGCGGGAGGTGTTGGTGATGCAGATTGCCGGGTTGTTTCCTTTGGATCCGGTGCGCTGCCATCGCGGGCAAGCCTTGCTCCCACAGGTCGAGCGGGTCCATGTGGGAGCCAACCTGCTCCCACAGGTCGAGCGGTGGTCCATGTGGGAGCAAGGCTTGCCCGCGATGAGGCCGGTACAGCTAACGCAAAGCTAGACCCTGGGCACTGTCTCGAGCATCGACGGCCGCAAGCTCACTTCGGCAAACCACGCTGCCAATTGCGGGTTGGCCTTGCGCCATTCCAGGTCCGGATGGCGCAGGTCCAGGTAGCCCAGGGCGCAGGCCACGCTGATGGAGGCTACGTCGAAATGGCAGGTCAGTTCGGCAATCGCTTCGGCTTCGAGCATGCCCAGGGCCCGGCGAATCTTGTCCCGTTGCGCATCAAGCCATTGGTCCC
Organism: Pseudomonas sp. PF05; assembly: GCF_056521845.1. Taxonomy (NCBI): domain Bacteria; kingdom Pseudomonadati; phylum Pseudomonadota; class Gammaproteobacteria; order Pseudomonadales; family Pseudomonadaceae; genus Pseudomonas; species Pseudomonas sp. PF05. The sequence goes on from NZ_JBWLPW010000013.1 coordinate 76,724, forward strand.
AGTGTTTTTCCACAGGACGTAGCGCAGTTTCGTAGCGGATCATCACAGCCGCATCCATGATTCCATCGGCCAGGGAGGCCAGGGTCAGGCGCCGCCAGCGGGCCGCGCCGTCCCGGGGGATCAGAGGGTTGCCGACGTGCTGGTGATCGAGGTAGTCGAGGATGACGCGGCTGTCGTGGATCACCGTCCCGTTGGCCAGGCGCAGGGCCGGGATCTTGCTCAACGGGTTGTCATCGATGAGCGCCCGGTCTGGCTTGACCGGCGAGAGCTGGCTGAGCTGCAACGCCACGCGGTCTTGCTGGCCGGTTTCGTGCAGCAGCACCAGGACTTTGCGAACGAAGGGCGAAGCGGGGTTGTGGAACAGCGTCATGCTGGGAGTGGACATGCAGGCATCCTCGATAAACGGCCAGGGGCTTAGCCTAGACAGTTCCAAGGCAACTGGCGAGTTCCAGTGTGGGAGCGTCCGTCTGGAGTTATCCGCGCTTGATCAATCCCCACGTTCCCAGGACCGTCGGCACCCCCAAACCCACCCAGCTCACCGCATCCCAGGCTCCGTCACCGAGCAACGCGCTGAACAACCCCGCCGCACTAAGCGCACCGATCATCAGGGGAATACCAAACACCTTCCAGAAACTCGACTGCCGAGGCCTCACGAGGCGACCTCCGTACCAACGGTTGCCCGCCTGGCCGCTTTACGCCGCACCAACCACAAGTAAACGCCGCTGCCCAGGACGATGATGGTCAGTACATCGAGGGTCGCCCAGAAGATCTGCATCGGCCGGCCACCGTAGTCGCCGAAGTGCAGCGGCAGGGACAGGCTCATCATGTCCATGTACCACGGCCGTTCGGCGACGGCGGTGACGTCCAGGGTGGTGGCATCGATCAGCACGGGCGTGAGCAGGTGCGAGGTCAGGTGGGTGTCACCCTTCATGAAGACGCTGTAGTGGTGCTCGCTGGAGAACAACGTGCCGGGGAAGGCAATGAAACTCGGTTCCATGCCCGGAGCGACGTCCTTGGCGATGTCCAGTAGCCGGGTGGCCGGCGCCAGTTGGGTCAGTGGCGGGGCGTTGCGGTAGGGTTCGACCATGGCGCTGAGGCTGTCGTTGCGCCACGCGGCGATGATCAGGTCGGCGCACGCGGCGATCACGCCGGTGACGCCCACGGTCAGTGCCCAGACCAGCGTGACCACGCCGATCAGGTTGTGCAGGTCGAGCCAGCGCAGGCGCGTGGATTTGTCCTGGCGCACCGTGGCGAACTTCAAGCGACGCATGAACGGCAGGTACAGGACCACCCCGGAGACGATGGCGATCACGAACAGCAGGCCCATGAACGCCAGCAACAACTTGCCCGGCAGCCCGGCGAACATGTCCACGTGCAGGCGCAGCATGACCATCATGAAACCGCCATTGGCCGAGGGCATTTCCAGGGCCTCGCCGGTACGCCCATCGAGCATGAAGGTGTGGGACGAGTTGGGTTCGGTGCCCGGCGTCGGCGCCATGATGGTGATGACGCCGTTGGGCTCGTCATCGTCCCAGCCAAAATACTGGACCACTTCACCCGGGCGGTGAGCCTTGGCTTTTTCCACCAGTTGTTGCAGGTCCAGCGGCGGCGTGTCGGCCGGCATTTCCCGAAGCTGCGGGGCGTCGTCCAACAGGTGTTCGATTTCATGGTGGAAGATCAACGGCAGCCCGGTGATTGCCAGCATCAGCAGGAACACCGTACAGATCAGGCTGGTCCAGGTGTGGACGAAAGACCAGCGGCGGATGGTTTTGCTTTTCATGATCGATCCGAATGCAAGAGGGCCACGATGCCTGATATCAGCCGAGAAACCTGTGGGAGCGGGCTTGCTCGCGAAAGCGGTGTGCCAGACAACATCATTGTTGATTGTTACGCCGTCTTCGCGAGCAAGCCCGCTCCCACAGGGATTTCATCTGACTGATGGATCTCAGTTAGAGGTGCCCTCAAAAGGTTTTGCAAATGCTAACCGTTTACCATTTGTAATTCACGCTGGCGACGACATTGCGTTGGTCACCGTAGTAGCAGTAGAAACCGTCGCAAGTGGACAGGTAGTCCTTGTTGAAGAGGTTCTTCGCATCCACCGCCACCGTGACCCCTTTGAGGGTCTGGTTCAGACGACCCAGGTCGTAATGGGCCGAGGCGTCATACACGGTGTAGGACCCGACATGGCCCCAGTCGGTGTTGGTGGTGTTGCCGTAGGTGTCGCCGACGTAACGCACACCGGCGCCGACGCCGAAGCCGTCCAGTGGGCCGTTATGCCAGGTGTAATCCGCCCAGGCAGTGGCCTGGTTGCGCGGCACCTGGGCCATGCGCTTGCCTTTTTCCGCCGCCGTGCCCTTGGTGATTTCGCTGTCGTTGTAGGTATAGGAGCCGATGAGCTTGAGGTTGTCGGTCACGTCGCCCGAAGCTTCCAGTTCCAGGCCACGCACCTGGACTTCACCCACCTGGCGGGTGACGTTGTTTTCGGTGACAGAGTTATTTTTCTGGGTCAGGTCGAACACCGCGGCGGTCAGCAGGGTCTTGGTGCCGGGTGGCTGGTACTTGATGCCTGCTTCGTACTGTTCGCCTTCGGTAGGCTTGAACGCTTCGGTGCTGTTGACGGTTGAACCTGCCGCCGCCTGGAACGATTGGGCGAAGGAAATGTAGGGCGTCACGCCGTTATCGAAGACGTAGCTCAACGCCGCGTTGCCGCTGAATTTCTTGTCACGCTGGGTGTTGGTGACGTTGTTCAGGTTGTGGAACACGGTGCCGGTGTGAATCCAGTCTTCACGACCTCCGAGGGTCAGGCGCCAGTTGTCCAGGGCGATCTGGTCCTGGACATACAGGCCGGTCTGATTGGTTTTCTGGTTGTAGTCGTACATGGTGAAGTACTGGACGTTGGAGAAATCCTGTCCGTAGATCGGGTTGTGGATGTTGCTGGTCGGCACGCCAGTCGAACCCCAATCCCAGCGCGAATTGCTGTTGGAGCGCTGGTGATCCAGGCCCAGCAGCAGGGTGTGGCTGAGGGCGCCGGTCTGGAAGTCGGCCTGGAAGTTGTTGTCCACGGCGAACTGGCTGATGTCTTCGTCAATGACGCTGGCGCTGCGCTTGACGGTGCCATCGGCGCTCACTGCTTGCTCAGGCCCCGCTGGCCAGAATTGCCCGCCAGCGGAAATGCCTTGGGTTTCCAGGTCGCTCTTGGTGTAGCGCAGGTTCTGGCGGAACTGCCAGGTGTCGTTCAGCCGATGTTCAAACGCATAGCCGAGTGCGTAGTAGGTACGGTCGTAGAATTCCCAGTCCGGGTCGCCGAGGTTCTTGTGATGGGAAATCTTGCCCGCTGGCGAGGACAGCTTGGTGCCCTGCAGCGGCAAGAATTGCCCGGTGATGCCGGTGTCGTCGCGGGTGTACTGGGACAGGAAGGTCAGGCGGGTGTCGTCGTTGATGTTCCAGGTCAGGCTCGGCGCGAGGTTGTAGCGCTTGTCCGGGATGTGATCGACCTGGGCATTGCTGTCGCGCACGGTACCGCTGACTCGATAGAGGAACTGGCCTTCGTCATCGACTTTGCCGGTGCTGTCGAAGTTGATCTGCTTGTGTTCGTTGCTGCCGGCCTGCAACTCGACCTCATTGCTGCTTTCGGCCTGTGGACGACGGCTGACCATGTCCAGCATGCCACCGGGTGGTGTCTGGCCGTAGACCGAGGAGGCCGGGCCACGCAGCACGGCGATGCGCTCAAGGTTCCAGGGCTCGATTTTTGGCGTGATGTAGTTGCCCTTGGGCAGCGGCAGGCCATCGAGGAACTGGGTCGGTATGAAACCGCGAACCAGCAGCCAGTCGTTGCGCGAATCCGAACCGTAGCCGCTGCTCTGCACGCCAGCGGTGTAGCGCAGGGCGTCATTGAGGTTGAGGACCGAACGGTCTTCCATCTGTTGGCGCGTGACCACGGAGACTGAACGCGGCAGTTCGACAATCGGCGTATCCGTCTTGGTTCCGGCGGCGGTGCGGGTGGCGACGTAGCCCTCGGTCGGGCCCCACGCGGTTTCGCTGAGGCCGGACCCGATCACACTGGTTTCCGGCAAGGCCATGACGCCTTCAGGCACCGCCACCAGGCTGTAGGTGCCGGCGCTGCTTTGTTCCAGTTGCAGGCCGGTACCGCGCAAGGCTTCGCGCAATGCGCCCGTGGCGTCGAACTGGCCCTGGACCGGGGCTGAGGTCTTGCCCGAGGCCAGCGACGGATTCAGGCTCAGGGCGAGGCCGGCCTGGCTGGCGATCTGGTTCAAGGTGCTGGCCAGTGGTGCGGCGGGCAGGTTGTAGGTGCGCACGCTGGAGGCCTGTTCGGCGGCCAGCAACGGGCCGCTGGCTAAGGGAGTGGCGAGGGCAATGGCGATGGCCAACAGGCTGGGGCGCAACAGGGTGTCTAGCGGGCGGGACATACGGCGGCTCCTGAATGAAAATATTTCTCAATTGCCTGGGTGCCGGATGAAAATCGAAAAGTGATAGGGCTGGATGAAAATAATTTAGATTCAGATAAAGCGGAAAACCCTTCTGTAGGAGCTGCCGAGCGAAGCGAGGCTGCGATCTTTCTCCAGACATTGAGTCTCAAGCGAAAGATCAGAATCAAAAGATCGCAGCCTTCGGCAGCCCCTACAACGGCGTGCCGTTCACATCAGGGTTTCGGCGCCATGCTCGGCCCCACCACTACCCACCATCGCGTGTGATGCTCGACCTGCACCGGCAAGGTCGGCAGCAGGGCGGTCAAGGCCAGGTCAGTGTCGTGCAGCGGGAAACTGCCGGTGATGCGCAGGTCTGCCACTTGCGGCGCGACCCCCAAGTAGCCTCGCCGGTAACGTCCCAGTTCGTGGACCAGGTCTTCAAGGCGCGCGTTGTCCACCACCAGCATGCCGCGGGTCCAGGCATCGGCGCCGGGCTTCAAGGCAAGGGTCGGGCCGAGGCCGTCGCGGCGCATCAGCACTTGTTGGCCTTCGCGCAGGATCTGTTCCTTGTCCGTGGCCTGTGGATGGGCGGCCACAGCGGATTTCAACACGCTCAGGCGCGTGCCTTTGTCTTCACGCTTGACCAGGAACCGTGTGCCCAAGGCGCGCAGGCTGCCTTCGCGGGTCTCGACGATAAATGGGCGAGGGTCGTTGTGACCGGTTTCCACCAGGATCTCGCCTTCCTGCAGGACGATGCGTCGCTGCTTGTCATCGAAACGCACATCCAGGGCACTGTGGGTGTTGAGGTTGATCAGCATGCCATCGGCCAGGCGCAGGGTGCGCTGTTCGCCTGTCGCGGTGCGCTGATCGGCCAGCCAGTAATCCAGCGGCAGGTAACGATCGCCGGCAAACAAGGCCAGGCCGATGACCGCGACAACACTGGCCAGGCCGCTGCCGATCTTGCGTATCCGGCGGCGAATGCTCACCCGCGATTGCAGCAACGCGGCGCGCGCCGGCCCGGTGGCCACACTGAAGCGCTGGTCAAGCATGCCCAACTGCCGCCAGGCCCGGGCGTGTTCTTCGTCGGCGGCATGCCAGCGGGCGAAGGCTTCACGTTCCTGGGCGCTGCTCGAGTCCAGGGACAACTGCCAGGCAATGGCGGCATCCAGCACGCTGGCCGAGACCGGTTTGGCATGGGCCTGGCTCATGTCGGTTCACCATAAAGTGCGATGTAGCACTGGCGGATGCCTTGGGCCAGATACTGCCGTACACGTGGCACCGAAACCCCCAGGCGCTCGGCAATTTCGGCGTGGCCGAGGCCGTCGAGGCGGTTATAGAGGAAGGCTGCGCGGGCCTTGCTCGACAGTTTGCCGAGCAGACGGTCAATGGCCTTGAGGTCTTCGAGGATGATTTGCTGTTCTTCCACCGAGGGCTGCTCGGCCTCGGGGATCAGCATCAGTTCGGTGAGGTAGGCCTGCTCCAGGGCCGCTCGACGGAAATAATCGAACAACAGGCCCTTGGCGATGGCCACCAGAAACGCCCGCGGCTCGCGGGGCGCCTTCAGCTCCTCACGACCCAGCAAGCGCACGAAGGTGTCCTGGCTCAGGTCCTCGGCCCGGTGCGCACACGCCACGTTGCGTCGCAGCCATGCCAATAGCCAAGCGCGATGGTCACGGTACAACGCACCAACCAAATCACTGTGAGACCGGGCACTAGGAACTGACGACACGAAGCATCACCGATGTTTTAAGTAACGAGAATTGTTCGCGATTGTGGCAGAGGGTGGGGAGGGAAAGCAATTGGCGCTGGTCGGGACCCGATTTTGTGGGGCCAAATAAGTCTGTGGGCCAAAGAGGTCTGTGGGAGCAAGGCTTGCCCGCGATGCAGGCGACTCGATTTGCCTGTCAAACCCGGCGATGCCATCGCGGGCAAGCCTTGCTCCCACAGGTGACCACCCTTGGAGCAGGGGATTTAGAGCGAAGGCGCCTGTTGCCGCCGTTTCCACTGGCTCAGGCGTTGTTGCAGCTCAAGTGGGCTGTGGAGCTGTTGCTGGCGGGCGCGGCTGAACAGGATCAGCGCCAGTTCCGCCGTGGCCAGGGCATCGGCACTGGCGTTGTGGCGATCGAAGACTTGCAGCTTGAACCAGTCAATCCACTCATCCAGGCCTGACTTGCGCAGATGGGCTTGTGGGCAAAGCATCGGTGCCAGGTCAGCCACGTCGAGGAACGAATGCTGCAGGCGATAGCCCAGGTAGTCTTTCAAGGCCCGCCCAAGCATGTGGGAATCGAACGGCGCGTGAAAAGCCAGCAGCGGACTGTCGCCCACGAACTCCATGAACGCCAGCAGCGCCTCGGCCGGGTCGCTGCCGGCGGCAATGGCGCTGGGCGCCAGGCCATGGATCAACACACTCGGCCCGAGTTTCTGCTTATCGCATTGCAAGGTTCGTTCGAACTGTTGGCTGAAGTCGATGGCGCCGTCTTCGATGACCACCGCGCCGATGGACAGCACCTGGTCTTTGTTCAGGTTCAACCCGGTGGTCTCCAGGTCCAGCACGACCCAGCGTTGTTCGCGCAGGTCGCATTCACCCAAGGCTGAAGCCGTCGGCAGGCATTCCAGGCGCCTTTGCATGTCTTCGGACAACATGGGCTGGGCTGGGCGCAACCAGGAAAAAATGCTCACAACTGGTACCTCAGCGTCAGGCTGCTTTGCAGGCGTTGGGCCTGGCGCAGGGACTCGCGCAGGATGCGCCGGTCCAGATGGTTGAGGCTGTCGGGGTCGACGCGGTTGGAGTAGGGCAGGTTCTCGCGGGTTTGCAGTTGGTGCTGCTGCATGCGGGTCTGCTGGATGAAGTGATAGGCCTCTTCATAGGCCGCGCCATCGAGCGGTTCGATCACTTGCTTGTCGACCAATTGCCGCAAGCGCTCCAGGGTATTGTTGGCTTCGATGCCGTTGGCCAGCGCCAGCAGGCGGGCGCCGTCGACGAAGGGCGTCAGGCCTTGCACTTTCAGGTCGAGGGTGGCCTTTTCGCCATTCTTGCGGCTCAGTACGAAATCCCTGAAGCGCCCCACGGGCGGGCGGTGGCGCAGGGCGTTTTCGGCCATCAGGCGCTGGAACAAACGATTGTCGGCCACTTGATCGAGGATCTGCCGGCGCAACTGTTCGCAGCCTTGCTCATCGCCCCAGACCACCCGCAGGTCGAAATAGATGCTCGAGCCCAGCAGGTTTTCCGGAGTCGCTTCGCGAATGAATGCCGAAAAGCGCCGGGCCCATTCAGCGCGGGACAGGCACAACTCGGGGTTGCCGGCCATGATGTTGCCCTTGCACAACGTGAAGCCGCACAGGGCCAGGCTCTGGTTGATCTGCTGGGCGATGGGCAGCAGCAAGCCACGAATCTGTGCGGCATGGGCGGCGTCCCGGGCTTCGAACAAAATGCCGTTGTCCTGATCGGTGTGCAGGGTTTGCTCGCGCCGGCCTTCACTGCCGAAACACAGCCAACTGAACGGCACCCCCGGGTCGCCTTTCTCGGCCAGGGTCAGTTCGATGACGCGGCACACGGTGTGATCGTTGAGCAGGGTGATGATATGGGTGATCTGGGTCGACGACGCACCGTGGGCCAGCATGCGCTCCACCAGTTGGCCGATCTCGCCACGCAGGGCCACGAGGTTTTCCACCCTGGGCGCGTTGCGAATGGTCCGGGCCAGGTGCACCAGGTCGACGCGCTGCAGGGAAAACAGATCGCGCTCCGACACCACGCCACACAGGCGATGGTCCTTGACCAGGCAGACATGGGCGATGTGCCGTTCGGTCATGGCGATGGCCGCATCGAAGGCGCTGTGGTCCGGCGAGAGAAAAAACGGTGCCTGGGTCATGTGTCCGACAATGGCCTGGGAAAAATCCCCGGCCCCATCCGCCACCACGTGCCGCAGGTCGCGCAAGGTGAAGATCCCCACCGGGGCTTTCTGTTCATTCACCACCACGATGCTGCCCACTTGCTGGTCGTGCATCAGCTTCACGGCTTCGCGCAGCGGCGTGTCCGGGCTGCAACTGACCGGATGGCGCATCGCCAGTTCACCCAGCCGCGTGTTGAGGGAGTACTGGGTACCCAGGGTTTGTGCGGACTTTTGCTGGACCTGTTGGTTGACTTGGTCGAGCAGGCTGCTGACCCCACGCAGGGCGAAGTCGCGAAACGGGCCGGACAGGGCAAACAGCTTGATGAAGGCCTGCTTGTTCAGTTGCAGGCAGAACGTGTCCTCGCCGGCCCGGTGTTCGGTGCGCGTGGCCCGTTCGCCCAGCAGCGCGGCGAGGGGGAAGCATTCGCCGGTGGTGATTTCGAAGGTGGTTTCGGTGCCACCCTTGGCCGAATGCGGACGTTCGCCTATCACCCGGCCTTGCTTGACGATGTAGAAGTGTTCCACCGGGCCGTCGGCCGGTTTGATGATGGTTTCGCCCGGCGCGTAAAAACGCAGCAGGCATTGCTCCACCAGATAGGCCAGGTGGGCATTTTCCATCTGGTTGAACGGGGGGAAGCGCTGGAGAAACTGCAGCGTCCCCTGGATGTTCTGCAACACCGCGGTTTTCCCTGCCTGGGTGAAGGCGTCCGCTTTTTTCATAACCATTGCGCAGTCTTTTTTTGAATTGTTGTGGTCGGATCTGTTCCATGGTCGGCCCCTCAGCGCGGGGTGCCCATTGGACGTAAGTCTAGGTCGCTGAGCAGGGGTCGGCTTACGGAAAAATCCTACGCCAGGCGCCGGAAAAATCCTCGTTGAATGTACTTGGAAAAAAATCCGACGAAGTGCACATTGAAGCGACGCAGAACGATGTCTGACCACTGTGCCAGGGGATCGATTTAAAGAACGTAGAGAGCACCATGTCCGACCACGATATTTTGAGTGACGCCGAGCGCGAGGCGCTGAGTGCCGTCATGCTGGAACCTGACCTGCCGCCGCAGCGCGTCTTGATCGTCGATGACGACAAGGACGCTCGTGAGCTGCTGTCGGAGATCCTGGCGTTGGATGGCATTCACTGCATGACCGCCGCCAGTGGCGAAACGGCACTCAAGATGCTGGAGACCAGGCCATCGATCGGCCTGTTGATCACCGACCTGCGCATGGGCAATGTCGATGGCCTGGAACTGGTTCGCCTGGTGCGCGAGTCCGAGCGGGCGGAGTTGCCGATCATCATCGTGTCGGGCGATGCTGACGTGAAGGACGCCATCGAAGCCATGCACCTGCGCGTGGTGGACTTTTTGCTCAAGCCGATCGATACCGACAAGCTGCTGGGGTTGGTCAAGCGTGAGTTGGGGATGGATCTCTAGCCCATCGTCTTCCTCCAGGAACGAAACCATGGCGAGATCGCTTTTGTGGCGAGGGAGCTTGCTCCCGCTGGGCTGCGAAGCAGACCCTTTTCCAGACCTGGGAATCTCATTGACCTGTATTGCAGTCGCTGCGCAACCGAGCGGGAGCAAGCTCCCTCGCCACAAAGGCAGTCAGGTGTTGCAAATGAAAAAGCCCTGATCTTTCGATCAGGGCTTTTTTTTGTGCCGCGTCTACCGCTCAATCACAACCCATTGGCTGCCTTGAACTCGCGACGACGACGGTGCAGTACCGGCTCGGTGTAGCCGTTAGGCTGCTTTGTGCCTTCGATCACCAGCTCGACCGCTGCCTGGAAGGCGATGTTGCGGTCGAAGTCCGGTGCCAGCGGACGGTATAGCGGGTCGCTGGCGTTCTGGCGGTCCACCACCGGCGCCATGCGCTTGAGGCTTTCCATTACCTGGTCTTGGGTGACGATGCCGTGGCGCAGCCAGTTGGCGATGTGCTGGCTGGAGATACGCAGCGTCGCACGGTCTTCCATCAGGCCGATGTCGTTGATGTCCGGCACCTTGGAGCAGCCCACGCCCTGGTCGATCCAGCGCACCACGTAGCCAAGGATGCCCTGGGCATTGTTGTCCAGTTCGTTCTTGATCTGCTCCGGTGTCCAGTTCGGGTTGACGGCCAGCGGGATGGTCAGGATGTCGTCCACCGATGCACGCGTGCGCTTGGCCAGTTCGGCCTGGCGGGCGAACACGTCGACCTTGTGGTAATGCAGCGCGTGCAGGGCAGCGGCGGTCGGCGATGGCACCCATGCAGTGTTGGCACCGGCCATTGGATGGGCGATTTTCTGTTCGAGCATCGCGGCCATCAGGTCCGGCATGGCCCACATGCCCTTGCCGATTTGCGCACGGCCTTGCAAGCCAGTGCTCAAGCCGATATCGACGTTCCAGTTCTCGTACGCACCGATCCACTTCTCAGCCTTCATGTCAGCTTTACGCACCATCGGGCCGGCTTCCATGGAGGTGTGGATTTCATCGCCCGTGCGGTCGAGGAAGCCGGTGTTGATGAACACCACGCGCTCGCTGGCAGCCTTGATGCAGGCCTTGAGGTTGACCGTGGTACGGCGCTCCTCGTCCATGATCCCGACCTTGAGGGTGTTGCGCGGCAGGTTCAGCACGTCCTCGACGCGACCGAACAGCTCGTTGGTGAACGCGGCTTCTTCCGGGCCGTGCATCTTCGGCTTGACGATATACACCGAACCGGTGCGGCTGTTGCGGCGGCTGGTGTTGCCATTGAGGCTGTGGATCGCTGCCAGGCTGGTGATCAGGCCGTCGAGAATGCCTTCGGGCACTTCGTTGCCATGCTTGTCCAGGATCGCATCGATGGTCATCAAGTGGCCGACGTTACGCACGAACAACAGCGAGCGGCCGTGCAGGGTCACGCTCGAACCGTCGACGGCGGTGTAGACACGGTCGGGGTTCATGGTGCGGGTAAACGTCTGGCCGCCTTTGGCGACTTCTTCAGCCAGGTCGCCTTTCATCAGGCCGAGCCAGTTGCGGTAGATCACCACTTTGTCATCGGCATCGACGGCGGCGACCGAGTCTTCGCAGTCCATGATGGTGGTCAGCGCGGCTTCCATCAGGATGTCTTTGACGCCGGCCGCGTCGGTCTGGCCGACCGGGGTGCTGGCATCGATCTGGATTTCGAAATGCAGGCCGTTGTGTTTCAACAGCACGGTGGTCGGTGCCGAGGCATCGCCCTGGAAGCCGACCAACTGGGCATCGTCACGCAGGCCGCTGTTGCTGCCGCCCTTGAGGGTGACCACCAGTTTGCCGTCGACGATCTTGTAAGCGGTGGAGTCGACATGGGAGCCGGCCGCCAGGGGCGCGGCTTCGTCGAGAAAGGCGCGCGCGAAGGCGATGACCTTGTCGCCGCGCACCTTGTTGTAGCCTTTGCCCTTTTCCGCGCCATCGGCTTCGCTGATGGCATCGGTGCCGTACAGCGCGTCATACAGCGAACCCCAGCGGGCGTTCGATGCGTTGAGGGCGAAGCGGGCGTTCATCACCGGCACCACCAGCTGCGGGCCGGCCATGCGGGCGATTTCGTCATCGACGTTTTGGGTCGTAGCCTGGAAATCCGCCGCTTCTGGCAGCAGGTATCCAATGTCTTGCAGGAAGGCTTTGTAAGCCACGGCGTCGTGGGCCTGGCCGGCACGGGCCTGGTGCCAGGCGTCGATCCGCGCCTGGAGATCATCGCGTTTGGCGAGTAGGGCTTTGTTCTTCGGCGCCAGGTCGTGAATGACCTTGTCGGCACCGGCCCAGAACGCGTCGGCGGTGAGGCCGGTTCCGGGAATGGCTTCGTTATTCACGAAGTCGAACAGGACTTTGGCGACCTGCAGGCCACCGACTTGAACGTGTTCAGTCATTGCTTGCCTCACTCTGCTCAGCTATTTCGCTTTTCAGCTCTTCGATTTTGACAATGAAGCCTCGGGACATTTAAACCACAAACCCCGGAACCAGTACATGCCATCGCTGGCGGCTGGGTGGTAAGCCTTGCTGACGGGGCTTTTCAGGGATGCGACTGCGCCTTAAGCAGACATCGGTACAACGCTATGTAGTGCTCGCTGCGGCATACTACATGATCAATTGCGGTTGTGAAAATTAGACTAATTGCGTCGTTCCGCGACCGACTAAAGTGTTACGGTCACGTCGGGACACGGGATGTTCTCAAAAAACTGATAGATTGTTCCAGATAAATCTGTAGTTCGTACACATATCGCTGCAGAGACTCCCTTGTAGGAGCTGCCGAAGGCTGCGATCTTTTGACCTTTCGCTTTAGACTCAATTGACAGGGGCAAGATCGCAGCCTCGTTGTACTCGACAGCTCCTACACAGTTCCTACACAGTCCAGCGGGAGCAAGCTCCCTCATCACGAAAGCGCGACCGTGTTGAGCTTCAGCCTTGCCTATACTGTCCCTTCCCCAACAAGAGGACTGCGCCATGGACCACCTCGTCATCACTGTTTTCGCCCCGGACAAACCCGGGCAGGTCGAGCGCATTGCCGATTGCATCGCCGAACACGGCGGTAACTGGCTGGAAAGCCGCATGTCGCACCTGGCCGGGCAGTTTGCCGGGATCCTGCGCCTCAGCGCCCCGGCCGAGGCCCATGAGGAACTGATCGAAGCCTTGCAGGGGCTATCGACTCACGGCATCCGCGTGTTGATCGCTGAAAGCGCCGTTGAAGAGTCCTGCACCTGGAAACCCATCGCCATGGAACTGGTGGGCAATGATCGTCCCGGCATCGTGCGGGACATCACGCGGTTGTTGAGTGAGCAGGGGGTGAACGTCGAGCGCTTGGTGACCGATGTGCGACCGGCGCCGATGAGCAGCGAGCTGCTGTTCCACGCCGAAGCGATCCTGGGGGTGCCGTTGACCCTGTCGCTGGAGACGTTGCAGGAACGCCTGGAGACCCTGGCCGATGAGTTGATGGTGGAGCTCAAGCTCAGCGACGAAGCGTGACGAAGGTTATCCAAGGAAAAACTGCGCCTGCCTGTGGATAACCTGTAGAGACCCGGCGCCAGCCCAGGCCCGCCGGGGCTCAGCGGTCAATGATCAAAAAAACACCAGTTTTCAAGGGCTTGTGCACAAACGGCGGGGATCACGCTGTGGATAACCTTGGGAAGGATAAGCGCAGGCCACGCCAGACGTGGCCTGTAGAGATTTGTGCGTTTTTTGATCAGCTGCGTCGGCGCATGCTGATCACGGCATCGACGCTGTACACCGCCAGCCCGGCCCAGATGAACAGGAACGCCACCAGTGTGCTGGACGACAGGTGCTCACCGAACAGCATCACGGCGAGCAGCAGCACCAGCGTCGGCGCGATGTACTGGAGAAAACCGATGGTGGTGTAGGGCAAATGCCGTGTTGCGGCGTTGAAACACACTAACGGCACCAACGTCACGGGGCCGGCCGCCACCAGCCACCAGGCTTCGGAGGTGGTCCAGAATGCCGCCTGGGCACTGGTGGCCGTGGGATTGAACAGCAACCAGGCGATGGCGATCGGCACCAGCATCCAGGTTTCCACCACCAGCCCCGGCAATGCCTTGACCGGCGCCTGCTTGCGGATCAACCCATAGAAACCGAAGGTCAGCGCCAGCACCAGCGACACCCAAGGCAGGCTGCCCACTTGCCAGACCTGCTGGGCCACGCCGACCGCCGCCAACCCCACCGCCAGCCATTGCATGCGGCGCAGGCGCTCACCCAACAGCAACATGCCCAGCAATACGTTCACCAGCGGGTTGATGTAGTAACCCAGGCTGGCTTCGAGCATGCGGCCGTTGTTCACTGCCCAGACGTATGTCAGCCAGTTGGCCGCGATCAGCGTCCCGCTCAGGGCCAGGATTGCCAGGCGCTGTGGATTGTCCCGCAACTCGCGCCACCAGCCCGGGTGTTTCCAGACCATCAGCAACGCCGCGCCGAACAAGGCCGACCACAGCACCCGGTGGATGATGATCTCCACCGATGGCACGCTGGCGATGGCTTTGAAGTAGATCGGGAACAGACCCCAGATGATATAGGCACTCAGGCCCAGGATGTACCCGCGACGCGGGTTGGCGGCTTGCATGCAGAATCCTTGCTTAGGCAGCTAACAAAGGGATGATTGTAAGGAGATTTGTCTGGTTGTGCTGTGAACCTTTGTGAGCGTTTCACAGCAAATCCCTTTGTGGGAGCGGGCCTGCGGTGGCTATTGGAGCCAGTTCCAGTCAGAACAACTTCAACGGCTCTTCATTGAGCGCCGCCAGTTGTTCGCGCAACGCCAATACCTGGTCGCCCCAGTAGCGTTCGCTGCCGAACCACGGGAAGCTGCGTGGGAACGCCGGGTCGTCCCAGCGTCGCGCCAGCCAGGCGCTGTAGTGCATCAGGCGCAGGGCCCGCAGCGGCTCGATCAGCGCCAGTTCACGCGGGTCGAAGTCGTGGAACTCACGGTAGCCGTCCATCAATTCCGACAATTGCCCTAGGCATTCCTGGCGATCGCCGGCGAGCATCATCCACAAGTCCTGCACCGCTGGGCCCATGCGACAGTCGTCCAGGTCGACGATGTGGAACACCTCGTCGCGGCACATCATGTTGCCCGGGTGGCAATCGCCGTGCATGCGGATGTTCTGGTGGGGCGTGGCAGCGTAGACCTCTTCGACGCGCTTGAGCAGGTCCCGGGCGACCGACTCGTAGGCCGGCAGCAGGCTGCGGGGTACAAAGCCGCTTGCCAGCACGGTGGCCAGCGAATCGTGGCCGAAGTTCTTTACGCCCAGGGCTTCACGGTGTTCGAACGGACGGGTCGCCCCGACCGCGTGCAGGCGTCCGAGCAGTTGTCCCAGGCGATAGAGCTGATCGAGGTTGCCCGGCTCCGGTGCACGGCCGCCACGACGGGGAAACAGGGTGAAACGAAACCCGGCATGTTCGTGCAGGCTGGTGCCGTTGTGGATCAGCGGTGCGACCACGGGCACTTCGTATTCGGCCAGTTCGAAGGTAAAGCTGTGCTCTTCCAGGATCGCTTCGTTGGTCCAGCGCTGAGGGCGATAGAACTTGGCGATCAGCGGCTCGGCGTCTTCGATGCCCACCTGGTAGACGCGATTCTCGTAGCTGTTGAGGGCCAACACGCGGGCGTCGCTGAGAAAGCCAATGCTTTCAACGGCATCGAGCACCAGGTCGGGCGTGAGGGTTTCAAACGGATGGGACATGCTGACTCCTGCGCAGCGGCAGGGCTGCCGCGTCCGGCCCAGCATGGTAGCGCAAAGCAGTCGGGATTGATCGGTGAGACTTGCATCGATCTTCGTGGCGAGGGAGCTTGCTCCCGCTTGGGTGCGAAGCGCCCATAAAAAATGGGGTCGCTGCGCAACCCAGCGGGAGCAAGCTCCCTCGCCACAAAGTGTCAGGCCCCGATCACCCCGCCATCTTCCCGGGTAATCACCATCACCGAAGACCGCGGCTTGCCGTTGGGCAGGTGCTCTGGGAAGGTCGAGCCGCCGCTGGGATGCTGAATCCCGACGAACATAGCCTTGTAGTCCGGCGAGAAGCTGATTCCGGTCACTTCGCAGCCCACCGGCCCGACCATGAAACGGCGGATTTCACCGCTGTTGGGGTCGGCGCAGAGCATCTGGTTGTTGCCCATGCCTGCGAAGTCCCCGGCGTTGCTGGAGTCGCCGTCGGTGAGAATCCAGAGCCGGCCGGCTTTGTCGAAGCCCAGGCCATCAGGGCTGTTGAACATGTTCTGCGGGTTGATGTTGGACGAACCGGCTTTCGGCGTGCCGGCGTGTACCGTCGGGTTGCCGGCGACCACGAACAGGTCCCAGGCGAAGGTCTTGGAGGCGTGATCGTCGCGGTCGGTTTTCCAGCGCAGGATCTGCCCGTAGACGTTCTTGGCCCGAGGGTTCGGCCCGTCCACCGGTTGGCCGGCGTCGCCGCGCTTGGAGTTGTTGGTCAGGGTGCAATAGACCTGGCCATCCTTGGGGCTGACCACGATCCACTCCGGGCGGTCCATGCGGGTGGCGCCAACGGCACTGGCGGCCAGGCGCGCATGGATGAGCACTTCGGCCTGGTCGGCGAAACCACTGCTGGCGTCGAGGCCGTTCTTGCCATGGGTCAGCTCGATCCACTGGCCTTTGCCTTTGGGATGGTCAGGATTGCCGTCGCCGGCATCGAACCGCGCTACGTACAAAGTGCCATGGTCCAGCAGGTTGCGATTGGCCTTGGCATTGCGGTGATTGATACGGTCGCGGCTGACGAACTTGTAAATGAACTCGCCACGTTCGTCATCGCCCATGTACACCACGGCGCGACCGTCATTAGTCTGCGCCAGGGCGGCGTTTTCGTGTTTGAAGCGGCCCAGGGCGGTGCGTTTTACCGGAGTGGATTGCGGATCGAACGGGTCTATTTCCACCACCCAGCCGTGGCGATTGAGTTCGTTGGGGTTTTTCGCCAGGTCAAAGCGCGGGTCGTGCAAGTGCCAGTTGATTTCACTGCTGGTGACAGTGGCGCCATAGCGTTTCTGTGCAGCGTCGAACTGCAGGTCTGACTTGCTGCTGCCGAAGCAGTCAGTGAAGTTTTCTTCGCAGGTCAGGTAAGTACCCCAAGGCGTCATGCCGTTGGCGCAGTTCTGGAAAGTCCCCAGCACTTTCTTGCCACTCTTGTCAGCACTGGTTTTCAGCAGGTCGTGCCCGGCGGCTGGGCCACGCAGGCGAATCGGCGTGTTGCCGTGGATTCTGCGGTTGTAGCGCGACTCCTGGACAAACTGCCACTGGCCGCGACGACGCTGAATCTCGATCACTGACACCCCTTCGCTGGCCTGGGCCTTGCGCACGTCCTCGGCCGACTGCGGCTGGCCGCCATGAGGGAACAGGTATTGGTAGTTGGTGTACTCGTTGTTGATCGCCATCAGCGCCCGGTTCTTGTCGTCGGGGAACGGGAACAGGCTCATGCCGTCGTTGTTGTCGCCGAACTGCATTTCCTGTGCGCGGGCGGTGCCGTTGCCGCTGGGGTCGAAGGCCGGTGCATTTTTGTGCAGCGGCTGGCCCCAACTGATCAGCACCGAGGCTTTATAGTCTGGCGGCAACGTGATGGTGTCGGCCGTGGCGGCGGCGATGCTGTTGAAGCCCAGCAGCCGGCTGTTGCCTTCGCTCACGGCGGCGGCCAGCACGCTGCGGCTCAGCAGGTTGCCGCCCAGGAACATCGCCGCGCCGCACAGGGCGCCGGCGCTGATGAAACTGCGACGGCTCAGGCCGACGATCTTTTCCAGGTCGGTGGATTGGTTTTCTTCTAATAGGCTCATCATCAGGCTCCCTGCTGGTTTTGGCAGTCACCTTAAAGCGGGTCGATGAAACTATTGTTGCAGCGCGCTACAGCGGTGTGCCGAGCAGCACATTTGTCGCTGAAAATGTCACTTGCACCGGTGAGCCGCCTTCCAGATGCTGCTTTTGTAGCTCAAGCGCGTCGGCCAGGGCGCACAGCGTCTGGCCGTTGGGCAGGCCGATGCGCACCTCACTGGGGCCGTCTTCGGCGGCGGCGATATGCTCGATCACGCCGCGCAGCGTATTCACTCCCGTTTTCTCCGCTTGTTCGACGGGGTGCAATTGCAGCCAGCCGGCCTTGATCAGCGCCACCACGTTGGTGCCAACATCCAGCTCCAGGCGCAGCGTACTGTCGTGGGTGATCTG
The DNA here is from genome assembly GCF_056521845.1 of Pseudomonas sp. PF05. NCBI lineage: Bacteria > Pseudomonadati > Pseudomonadota > Gammaproteobacteria > Pseudomonadales > Pseudomonadaceae > Pseudomonas > Pseudomonas sp. PF05. The sequence continues at coordinate 94,669 of NZ_JBWLPW010000013.1, forward strand.
GGCTTCGATGACCAGGCCCCGGGCCAGCTCCAGGCGTACCCGGTCGTTGTGCCCCTGGGCCTCGATACCCAGGACCTTGCCGTGCAATTGATTGCGGGCGCTGGTGCGCAGCATCAGGCGACTGAGCAGGCCCAGGTCGCCGGCATCCTCGCTCGCTTCCAGCAGTTGCGCCTGCAGTGCTTGCAGGCGCAGATACAGGCGCAGTACGCGTTGGCCTTCCTCCGACAGCTTGGCGCCGCCACCGCCCTTGCCGCCGACACTGCGCTCCACCAACGGCTGGTCCGCCAGGTTGTTCAATTCATCGATGGCGTCCCACGCCGCTTTGTAGCTCAGGCCCGCGCTCTTGGCGGCGCGGGTGATCGAGCCTTGTTCGGCGATGTGCTGCAACAGGGCGATGCGTTGCGGGCGTCGAACGATGTGCTGGGTCAAAAGCGTGGGCAAGGACATGACGGAAAACTGCGTGTAAAGGTCGATGAATGGACGTTGGCGCCTCGGGCGTGGCGCGTCAAGCCAAGTCACCGGGTTTCGGCGTGCGGGCCAGGCAGTACACATCGACCCGCGCAGCGCCGGCATCGAGCAGCAGGGCGGCCAGTGCCTGGGCGGTGGCCCCCGTGGTGAGCACGTCGTCGACCAACGCCAGGTGACGGTTGCGCAACGCAGCCTGGGGTGCCAGGGCAAAGGCCTGACGCAGGTTTCGCCGTCGGGCCCTGGCATCGAGTGCCTGTTGGGCGGGGGTGTCCTGGGTGCGTCGCAGCAGGTGTTCTTCGCAAGGGATCGCCAGCGGCCCACTGAGCCAGCGGGCCAGCAGCGCCGCCTGGTTGAAACCGCGCTGGCGCAAACGTCGGGTTGCCAGTGGCACCGGTACCAGTGCGTCGGGCCGTTCCAGCCCTTCGTCGAAATGATGTTGCAGCGACTGCGCCAGCAGTTCGCCCAGCAGCCGGCCCAGGGGCCATTTCGCTTGATGCTTGAAGCGGGTGATCAGGCTGTCCACCGGGAAGTCGTAGGCCCAGGGCGCCAGGACCCGCTCGAAGGCCGGCGGCTGTGAGGCGCATTGTCCGCAACGCAGTCCGGCCATGGGCAGCGGCAGGGCGCAGACGCTGCATTGATCGCCGAGCCAGGGCAGCTCGCTTTCACAGGGCGTGCAGATGGGCTGCGGCGTATCGGTGCTTTCGCCACACAGCAAACAGAATTGTTTGTTTTTTAACCAGATGTAAACCGGTCCTTTGTATCGTGGTTGACAGCGCATGACTCTTCCTTAAATATGCCGAACATCCGTGTCGCCCCTGTGGGTATTCCATCCTCCAGGGGCCAGCCAAGCATAATCAAGGAATTGCCCATGAGCGCCAGCACCACTGCCAACCTGCGTCATGACTGGTCTTTGGCCGAAGTCAAAGCACTCTTCGTCCAGCCATTCAATGACTTGCTGTTCCAGGCGCAGACCGTGCACCGCGCGCACTTCGACGCCAACCGCGTCCAGGTTTCCACGCTGCTGTCGATCAAGACCGGCGCATGCCCGGAAGATTGCAAATATTGTCCGCAGTCCGGTCACTACAACACCGGCCTGGATAAAGAGAAATTGCTCGAAGTGCAGAAGGTCCTCGAAGAGGCCGCGCGCGCCAAGGCCATCGGTTCGACCCGTTTCTGCATGGGCGCGGCCTGGAAGCACCCGTCGGCCAAGGACATGCCTTATGTGCTGGAAATGGTCAAAGGCGTGAAGGCCATGGGCCTGGAAACCTGCATGACCCTGGGCCGCCTCGACCAGGAACAGACCGAAGCGCTGGCCCAGGCCGGCCTGGATTACTACAACCACAACCTCGACACCTCGCCGGAGTTCTACGGCAGCATCATCACCACGCGCACCTACAGCGAGCGCCTGCAAACCCTGGCCTATGTGCGTGATTCGGGGATGAAGATCTGCTCCGGCGGCATCCTCGGCATGGGCGAATCCCTGGACGACCGCGCCAACCTGCTGATCCAACTGGCGAACCTGCCGGAACACCCGGAATCGGTGCCGATCAACATGCTGGTCAAAGTCGTCGGCACGCCGCTGGAGAATGCCGAGGACGTCGATCCATTCGACTTCATCCGCATGCTCGCCGTGGCGCGAATCATGATGCCCCAGTCCCATGTGCGCCTGTCCGCTGGCCGTGAAGCGATGAACGAGCAGATGCAGTCCTTGGCGTTCCTGGCCGGTGCGAACTCGATTTTCTATGGCGACAAGCTGTTGACCACCGCCAACCCGCAAGCTGACAAGGACATGCAGTTGTTCGCACGCCTGGGCATCCAGCCCGAAGCCCGCGAAGAACATGCCGACGAAGTGCACCAGGCAGCGATTGAACAGGCGCTGGTGGAGCAAAAGAGCAGCGAGCAGTTCTATAACGCCGCTGTTTGACCACTCACCGATTCCCGGATTGGAATGCAAGACCCTGTGGGAGCGAGCTTGCTCGCGATGGCGGTATAACAGCCGACAGAAATGTTGAATGTAATGGCCTCATCGCGAGCAAGCTCGCTCCCGCAAGGGGCTTTGGCCAATCTTTAAACAGTTGAGGCCTGCATGCCCTTCGATCTCGCCGCACGCCTGGCTGCCCGTCGTGCCGACAACCTCTATCGCCAGCGCCCGCTGCTCGAAAGCCCGCAGGGCCCGGAAGTGGTGGTGGACGGCCAGCCGTTGCTGGCGTTCTGCAACAACGATTACCTGGGCTTGGCCAATCACCCGCAAGTGATCGAAGCTTGGCGCGCCGGGGCGCTGCGTTGGGGTGTCGGTGGTGGCGCCTCTCATTTGGTGATCGGCCACAGCAGCCCTCATCACGCCCTGGAAGAAGCCTTGGCCGACCTGACCGGCCGCCCGCGGGCGTTGCTGTTCACCACCGGTTACATGGCCAACCTCGGCGCGGTCACCGCGCTGGTGGGGCAGGGCGACACGGTGCTGGAAGACCGCCTCAATCATGCGTCGCTGCTCGACGCCGGGCTGTTGTCCGGTGCGCGTTTCAACCGTTACCTGCACAACGATGCCCAGAGCCTGGCCAGCCGCCTGGAGAAAGCCACCGGCAATACCCTGGTGGTCACCGACGGCGTCTTCAGCATGGACGGCGACATTGCCGACCTGCCCGCCCTGGCCCGTGAAGCCAAGGCCAAGGGCGCCTGGCTGATGGTCGACGATGCCCACGGCTTCGGTCCATTGGGGGCTCATGGCGGCGGTATCGTCGAGCATTTTGGCTTGAGCCAGGATGACGTGCCGGTGTTGGTGGGCACCCTGGGCAAGGCCTTTGGTACCGCCGGGGCTTTTGTCGCCGGCAGTGAAGAGTTGATCGAGAGCCTGATCCAGTTCGCTCGCCCCTACATCTACACCACCAGCCAACCGCCGGCCCTGGCCTGTGCCACGCTCAAGAGCCTTGAACTGCTGCGCAGCGAGCATTGGCGGCGTGAGCATTTGCAGCTGCTGATCCGCCAGTTCCGCCAGGGCGCCGAGCAGATCGGCCTGCACTTGATGGACAGCTTCACGCCGATCCAGCCGATCCTGATTGGCGATGCGGGGCGGGCCATGCGCCTGTCGCAGATGCTGCGTGAGCGCGGGTTGATGGTCACGGCGATCCGCCCGCCCACCGTGCCGGCCGGCAGCGCCCGTTTGCGCGTGACCCTGACCGCCGCCCACAGCGAGGCCCAGGTGCAGCTATTGTTGAATGCACTGGCCGAGTGTTTTGCCCTGTTGGGACCGGAGCCAAGCGATGCGTGATCGACTGATATTGTTGCCGGGCTGGGGCTTGGGCGTTTCACCGCTGGAGCCGCTGGCGGCGGCGTTGCAAGGGCTCGACGAACACCTGCGAGTGGAAATCGAACCGTTGCCGGCGTTGGTCTCGAACGATCCGGGTGAATGGCTCGAAGAATTGGACGCCACCGTGCCCCAGGACGCTTGGTTGGGCGGTTGGTCCCTGGGCGGCATGTTGGCCTCGGCGTTGGCGGCGCGTCGGGGTGAGCGCTGCTGCGGCCTGTTGACCCTGGCGAGCAATCCGTCGTTTGTCGCCCATGAACAGTGGCCGAGCGCGATGGACGGCCAGACCTTCGATGGCTTTCTCGCCAGCTGTGCGGCCGACCCTCGCCAGACCCTCAAGCGCTTCAGTTTGCTGTGCGCCCAGGGCGGCAGCGATCCACGCGGGTTGTCGCGGTTGTTATTGGCCGGGGCGCCGAGTACGTCGCCCGAGGTCTTGATGGCCGGGCTCGAACTGCTGGCGCAATTGGACACGCGCGCCGCATTGCAAAGCTTTCGTGGCCCGCAACTGCATCTGTTTGCCGGGCTCGATGCCCTGGTGCCGGCTGAGGCCGCGACTCAATTGCTGGTTTTGCTGCCGGATGTTGAAATCGGTCTGATCGAACAGGCCAGCCACGGATTCCTTCTGGAGGACCCGCACGGTGTAGCGGGGGCGATCCAGGCTTTTTTGCATGAGTCCGGCGATGACTGATCTGTCTCTTCCCAAATTGCCCGGTGCCTTGCCCGACAAGCGCCAGGTGGCGGCTTCGTTTTCCCGGGCGGCAACCAGCTATGACAGCGTGGCCGAACTGCAGCGTGACGTGGGCCAACAGTTGCTCGGGCGCTTGCCGACTTCGTTCATCCCGCCGCGTTGGCTGGACCTGGGGTGCGGCACCGGCTATTTCACCCGGGCCCTGGGCGTGCGTTTTGGCGTGACCTCCGGCCTGGCATTGGACATTGCCGAAGGCATGCTCAACCATGCTCGTCCCCAAGGTGGCGCCGCGCATTTTGTTGCTGGCGACGCGGAGCGGTTGCCTTTGCAAGCGGCGAGCTGCGACCTGGTATTTTCCAGCCTGGCAGTGCAGTGGTGTGCGGATTTTGCCTCGGTGCTGAGCGAGGCCCATCGTGTGTTGAAACCGGGTGGGGTGTTTGCCTTCACCAGCCTCTGCGTGGGCACTCTGTACGAATTGCGTGATAGTTGGCGTCAGGTGGATGGCTTGGTGCACGTCAACCGTTTCCGGGCGTTCGAGACATATCAACACCTTTGCGCGGACAGCGGGCTGAATGTCGTCAGTCTTGAAAACCGTCCCCATGTGTTGCATTACCCCGACGTGCGCAGCCTGACTCACGAATTGAAAGCCTTGGGCGCCCACAATCTGAACCCCGGCCGTCCCGGCGGCTTGACCGGCAGGGCGCGAATCCTGGCGCTGGTCGAAGCCTATGAGCAGTTTCGTCAGGTGCAGGGGCTGCCGGCGACTTACCAGGTGGTCTACGCCGTTTTGGAGAAACCGCTATGAGCCAGGCCTATTTCATTACCGGCACTGACACCGACGTGGGCAAGACCACCGTCGCGGCGGGTCTGCTGCATGCTGCGCGGCAGGCTGGCATGAGCACGGCTGCCGGAAAACCCGTGGCCTCGGGTTGCGACGTAACGCCCAAGGGGCTGCGCAACGCCGATGCCTTGGCCTTGCTGGCCGAATGCTCGATACCGCTGACTTATGCACAGGTCAATCCGGTGGCGTTCGAACCGGCAATAGCGCCGCATCTGGCCGCCCGGGAGGCCGGCGTGGCGCTGACGGTGCAATCCTTGCTGGGACCGATGCGTGAGTTGCTGGCCCTGAAGGCCGATTTCACCTTGATAGAGGGCGCGGGCGGTTGGCGCGTGCCGTTGGCCGATCAGGACAATCTCTCGGACCTGGCAATTGCCCTGGGCCTGCCGGTGATCCTGGTGGTGGGCGTGCGCCTGGGGTGCATCAGCCATGCGCTGCTGACCGCCGAGGCCATCGCCCGGGACGGCCTGCAACTGGCCGGCTGGGTGGCGAATATCATCGATCCCAAGACCTCGCGCCTGGAAGAAAATCTCGCCACCCTGGCCGAACGCCTCCCTGCGCCGTGCCTGGGGCGCGTGCCTAGGGTCAAAGGCATCACTGCCGATATCGTGGCTGAGCATCTGCACCTGGATCTACTGGATTAATCATCCAAGGGAAGGTTTTTACTATGGCAAGGCACTGTGCCATTAGTGTTTTTGTCGGGTCTTTTCCTCGGGGTTCTGATTCAATGGCCACAGTCGACCCTTCAAGAAGACGAGCTCTGCTATGGAAATCTCAGGAAACACCGCGTTCTATGCCGGTCTGAGCACGATTCAGACGGGGCAGAACCGTGTCGATCAGGCGGCCGGCCAGATTGCCAACACCACGATCGAGCGTTCGGTCACCAGCCAGTCGTCTGAATTGCAGGTCGATCGCCTGCGTTCAGTGGATCGCAGCCAGCAGTCGGACACGGCCAGCAACATGGTCGAAATGGCCCAAGGCAAGTTCCAGGTGCAACTGGGCGTGAATGTCGCCAAGGCATCCGATGAAATGCTTGGTACGTTGATCGATACCTTCGCTTGATCCTGTGCTTCAGATTGTACGAAAACGCCGCGATTATTCGCGGCGTTCTTGTCTCTAACGTCTTATTGCTCAACTAATCTTTTCCTACGTGCATCGCTGAATTCTTCAGCGCGATGGATTTCCTGTGTCCGACATTTTTCTCTGGCTGATGACGAATGGCAAAAGATCGGCGCTTGACAAGATTTGGGCGTAAACGTATGTTTCAAACAACTGTTTGACCGCTACAACAAATTCACGCGGTCGCTCATTCCCGGTTATAACAGCAGAGGTTTATCGCTATGCCTGACTACAAGGCCCCCTTGCGTGATATTCGCTTCGTTCGTGACGAACTGCTTGGCTACGAAGCGCATTATCAAAGCCTTCCGGCTTGCCAGGACGCAACTCCGGACATGGTTGACGCCATTCTCGAAGAAGGCGCCAAGTTTTGTGAGCAGGTGCTGGCTCCGCTGAACCGCGTGGGCGACATCGAAGGTTGCACCTGGAGCGAGTCCGGCGTGAAAACCCCGACGGGTTTCAAGCAAGCCTACAAGCAATTCGTCGAAGGCGGCTGGCCAAGCCTGGCCCACGACGTCGAGCATGGTGGTCAAGGCCTGCCGGAGTCCCTGGGCCTGGCGGTCAGCGAGATGGTCGGTGAAGCCAACTGGTCGTGGGGCATGTACCCGGGCCTGTCCCATGGCGCGATGAACACGATTTCCGAGCACGGTACGCCCGAACAGCAAGAGGCCTACCTGACCAAGCTGGTTTCCGGTGAATGGACCGGCACCATGTGCCTGACCGAACCGCACTGCGGCACCGACCTGGGCATGCTGCGCACCAAGGCCGAGCCTCAGGCCGACGGTTCCTACAAGGTTTCCGGTACGAAGATCTTCATTTCGGCCGGCGAACACGACATGGCCGACAACATTGTCCACATTGTGCTGGCACGCCTGCCGGACGCACCAGCTGGCACCAAGGGCATCTCGCTGTTCATCGTTCCCAAGTTCCTGCCTAACGCCGACGGCTCCATCGGCCAGCGCAACGCGGTGAGCTGCGGTTCCCTGGAACACAAGATGGGCATCCACGGCAACGCCACTTGCGTGATGAACTTCGACGCGGCCACCGGTTTCCTGATCGGCCCGGCGAACAAAGGCCTGAACTGCATGTTCACCTTCATGAACACCGCACGCCTGGGTACCGCGCTGCAAGGCTTGGCCCACGCCGAGATCGGCTTCCAGGGTGGTCTGAAATATGCCCGCGATCGCCTGCAGATGCGTTCCCTGACTGGCCCGAAAGCGCCAGACAAGGCTGCCGATCCGATCATCGTCCACCCTGACGTGCGTCGCATGCTGCTGACCATGAAGGCTTTCGCCGAAGGTAACCGGGCGATGGTCTACTTCACCGCCAAGCAGGTCGACATCGTCAAGTACGGCGTGGATGAAGAAGAGAAGAAAAAGGCCGATGCGCTACTGGCGTTCATGACGCCGATCGCCAAGGCGTTCATGACTGAAGTCGGCTTCGAATCGGCCAACCATGGCGTGCAGATCTATGGCGGCCACGGCTTCATCGCCGAGTGGGGCATGGAGCAGAACGTTCGCGACAGCCGTATCTCGATGCTGTACGAAGGCACCACGGGCATCCAGGCCCTCGACCTGCTGGGCCGTAAAGTGCTGATGACCCAGGGCGAGGCACTCAAGGGCTTCACCAAGATCGTCCACAAGTTTTGCCAGGGCAACGAAGGCAACGAGGCGATCAAGGAGTTCGTAGAGCCCCTGGCTGCGCTGAACAAGGAGTGGGGCGAGCTGACCATGAAGGTCGGCATGGCGGCCATGAAGGATCGCGAAGAAGTCGGCGCAGCATCGGTGGATTACCTGATGTACTCCGGTTACGCCTGCCTGGCCTATTTCTGGGCCGACATGGCGCGCCTGGCGGCGGAAAAACTCGCTGCCGGCACCACTGAAGAAGCCTTCTACACCGCCAAGCTGCAGACCGCGCGCTTCTACTTCCAGCGCATCCTGCCGCGTACCCGTACCCACGTGGCAACCATGCTGTCGGGCGCCAACAACCTGATGGACATGAAGGAAGAGGACTTCGCGCTGGGCTACTAAGCCTCACGCGCTTCTTCTAAAAGCCGCTGCTTCTTCGGGAGCAGCGGCTTTTTCATGCCTGTCGCAAATCCCCTTGTGGGAGCGGGCCTGCTCGCGAAGGCGGCACATCCAACATCAATGCAAGCTGACCCACCGCTTTCGCGAGCAAGCCCGCACACAGCGGATCTCTAAATATTTCGAAAAAACATTCATCAAACAGAACCCTAAGAAAACATTCCCTCCTGCCGTTACAGGGATGGCAGTGTGACATCTGTCACATCTGGCGTGCCTTACTGCGCCAGTTGCAGGCACAATGCCATCTTTGATTAGCCGGGTCGGAGCTTTACCCTTGCCGCGTTCTTCCGCTGTACGTCTAAGCCATTTCCTACCGTCATTACTGCTATTGCTGGCGGGGCTTGCGGCTGCGTACGTCAAGGATCTCAACGTTTTCTTCACCTCGCTGTTCAACGTCCTGCCGACGCTGGTGTTATTGCTGGGCGGAGCGTATTGCGCCGTTTACCGACGTCAACGTGAGCTGTTTCTGATGGTCACGGTGTATATCGCCTACTTCCTCTTGGACACCCAGACTGACTTCTACCGCGATAACGGCAAGGTGCGCGAAGACGCGGCGGTGGTGTTCCATCTCGTTTGCCTGTTGCTGCCGCTGTTGTTCGGCTTGTTCGCGGCGTGGCAGGAGCGCACCCACCTGTTCCAGGACATGGTGGCGCGGTTCGCTGTGCTGCTGGTTTTCGGCAGTGTGGCGCTGGCCCTGGAGCAGCGCTTTCCCCAGGCCCTGCTGTTGTGGCTTTCGGAGATCCGCTGGCCGGCGTTGCACGGCGCCTGGATGAGCTTGATCCAATTGTCTTACCCGATGTTCGCAGCCGCATTCCTGTTGCTGGCCTGGCAATACTGGCGTCACCCTCGGCCATTGCATGCTGCGCAATTGGTGGGGTTGCTGGGGTTGTTCTGGATGTTGCCGAAAACCTTCATCCTGCCGTTCACCCTGAACATCATGTGCAGCCAGGTGATGTTGATGATCGCCGCCGCGGTCGCCCACGAGGCCTACCAAATGGCGTTCCGTGACGAACTCACCGGCCTGCCTGGGCGCCGGGCGTTGAATGAACGCATGCAGCGCCTGGGGCGCAATTATGTGTTGGCGATGAGCGATGTGGACCACTTCAAGAAATTCAACGACACCCACGGCCATGACGTGGGCGACCAGGTGCTGCGCCTGGTCGCCAGCAAATTGTCGAAGATCGGCGGTGGCGGTAGGGCGTATCGCTACGGCGGCGAGGAATTTGCCCTGGTGTTTGCAGGCAAGACCATCGACGAGTGCATGCCCCATCTGGAGGTCATCCGTCAGTCCATCGAAACGTATGCCATCCAGCTGCGCAATCCCGACAGCCGTCCCCAGGATGATCAACAAGGTCGTCAGCGTCGCTCCGGCGCAGGCGCCTCCAGCGTCTCGGTGACGGTCAGCATCGGCGTCGCGGAGCGCCTCGAGCAACGCACGCCTGAAGAAGTGCTCAAGTCCGCCGACCAGGCGCTTTATAACGCCAAGGGAGCGGGGCGCAACTGTGTGATTGCCTTCGGGCAGAACCGCCGCGGCGCGGTGCGCATGGAAGCCGCCGCGGGTTGAGTGATGACGGCGCATTCAGCGTCTGGACTGTTATTGTGGGCCTGGGTGGCCAGCAGTAGGTTGAAACGACCTGCTACCGGAGAAAACCACCATGCCCGAGTACAAAGCCCCCCTGCGCGACATGCGCTTTCTGATTGATCACGTCTTCGATTTCCATGGCCGCTACGCCGAGCTGGGCGCCAGCGATGCCAGCCCGGACATGATCAGCGCGATTCTCGAGGAAGGCGCCAGGTTCTGCGAGAACGTGCTGGCGCCGCTCAATCGCTCCGGTGATGAAGAAGGTTGCCATTTCGACAACGGCGTAGTCACCACACCGACAGGCTTCAAGCAGGCTTTCGCCCAGTATGTGGAGGGCGGCTGGCATGGGCTGGCGGCGGACCCGGCATATGGCGGCCAGGGCTTGCCCAGCTCCCTGGGCCTGGTCATCAGCGAGATGATCGGCTCCAGCAACACCTCCTGGGGCATGTACCCCGGCCTGACTCACGGCGCCATGTCGGCGATTCACGCCCATGGCACTGCAGAACAGAAGCAGACCTACCTGAGCAAACTCACCGCCGGCCAGTGGACCGGCACCATGTGCCTGACCGAAGCCCACTGCGGCACCGACCTGGGCATCATCAAGACCCGCGCTGTGCCCCAGGCCGACGGCAGCTACGCGATCTCTGGCAGCAAGATCTTCATTTCCGCCGGCGAACACGACATGAGCGATAACATCATCCACCTGGTGCTGGCCAAGTTGCCGGACGCCCCGGCCGGGACCAAGGGCATCTCGCTGTTCATCGTGCCCAAGTTCCTGCCCGACGCCACGGGTGAGGCAGGGGCGCGCAATGGCGTGTCCTGTGGCTCGATCGAACACAAGATGGGCATCAAGGCATCAGCCACCTGCGTGCTGAATTTCGACGGGGCCAAGGGGTTCCTGATCGGCGAGCCGAACAAGGGCCTCAATTGCATGTTCACCATGATGAACCACGCCCGGCTCGGCACCGGCATGCAGGGCCTGTGCCTGGGTGAGGCGAGCTTCCAGGGCGCGATCAAATATGCCAACGACCGTTTGCAGATGCGCGCGCTGACCGGCCCCAAGGCACCGGAAAAGGTCGCCGACCCGATCATTGTCCATCCCGATGTGCGCAGGATGTTGCTGACCATGAAAGCCTTCAACGAAGGCAACCGGGCGCTGACATATTTCACCGCGCAACTGCTGGACACCGCGCACCTGAGCCCGGACGAAACCGCCCGCCAGGAGGCCGAGGACCTGCTGGCGTTCCTCACCCCGATCTGCAAGGCCTTCATGACCGACACGGGGCTGGAGGTGACCAACCACGGCATGCAAGTGTTCGGTGGTCACGGCTTCATTCGCGAGTGGGGCATGGAGCAATTGGTGCGAGATTGCCGCATTGCGCCGATCTACGAGGGCACCAACGGCATCCAGGCCTTGGATCTACTGGGGCGCAAGGTGCTGGGCAGCCAAGGCAAGTTGCTGCGTGGCTTCACCAAAATCGTCCATGAATTTTGCGCTGCCAACGCTGGACATCCGCAGCTCAACGATTACGTCGCGCAACTCGACGGGCTCAACCAGCAATGGGGCGAACTGACCACCCGGGTCGGCATGGCGGCCATGAAGAACCCGGATGAAGTGGGTGCCGCCTCGGTGGATTACCTGATGTACAGCGGCTACATCATCCTGGCCTACCTGTGGCTGCGCATGGCCTTGGTGGCCCAGGCGCAACTCGACAGCGGCCAGGGTGATGGGGATTTTTGCCGGGGTAAATTGGCGACGTGTGAGTTTTACTTCAAGCGCCTGCTACCGCGCACGACCGCCCATCGGGCTGCCGTCGAGGCGGGGAGTGATTGTCTGATGAAGCTGCCGGCGGAGTTGTTTGCGCTTTGATTTAGAGGAAATGCCAATAGATCGCAGGCTTCGCCAGCTCCTACATGGAAATGCGTATTCCCTGTAGGAGCTGGCGAAGCCTGCGATCTTTCTTGGTGACCAAAAATAACAAAACGGTCATGGGTTGACCCTATGTGTCGCAAAAGTTGTTGAGGTACACTCAGGCCATTGCGAAAACCGTCTTTTACGAACCAACTGTTTAGATCCTGCGAGGTTTGCCATGGCTGACTACAAAGCGCCCCTGCGCGATATGCGCTTCGTCCTCAATGAAGTGTTCGAGGTGGCGAAACTCTGGGCCCAATTGCCGGCGCTGGCCGACACCGTGGATGCCGAAACGGTCGAAGCGATCCTTGAAGAAGCCGGTAAAGTCACCAGCAAAAGTATCGCGCCCCTCAGCCGCGCCGCTGACGAAGAAGGTTGCCACTGGGCTGACGGCGTTGTCACCACGCCGGCAGGTTTCCCACAGGCCTACAAGACTTACGCTGAGGGCGGTTGGGTCGGTGTCGGCGGTGACCCGGTATACGGCGGCATGGGCATGCCCAAGGCCGTTTCGGCTCAGGTCGAGGAAATGGTCAACTCCGCCAGCCTGTCTTTCGGCTTGTACCCGATGCTGACCGCCGGTGCCTGCCTGTCGATCAATGCCCACGCCAGTGAAGAGCTGAAAGCGGCGTACCTGCCGAACATGTACGCCGGCGTCTGGGCCGGTTCCATGTGCCTGACCGAGCCTCACGCCGGTACGGACCTAGGGATCATCCGCACCAAGGCCGAACCCCAGGCCGACGGGTCCTACAAGGTCAGCGGCACGAAGATTTTCATCACCGGCGGTGAGCACGACCTCACCGAGAACATCATTCACCTGGTGCTGGCGAAACTGCCGGACGCGCCGGCAGGTCCCAAGGGCATCTCGCTGTTCCTGGTGCCCAAGTTCATGGTCAATGCCGACGGCAGCCTGGGCGCGCGCAACGCGGCCAACTGCGGCTCGATCGAACACAAGATGGGCATCCAGGCGTCCGCCACCTGCGTGATGAACTTCGACGACGCCGTGGGTTACCTGGTGGGCGAGCCGAACAAAGGCCTGGCGGCGATGTTCACCATGATGAACTACGAGCGCCTGGGGGTTGGCATCCAAGGCCTGGCCTCCGGCGAGCGCTCCTATCAGAACGCCGTCGAATATGCCCGTGACCGCCTGCAAAGCCGTTCGCCAACCGGTGCGCAGAACAAGGACAAGGTCGCTGACCCGATCATCGTCCACCCCGACGTGCGTCGGATGCTGCTGACCATGAAGGCTTCGAACGAGGGCGGCCGGGCATTTTCCACCTACGTGGCGATGCAACTCGATACCGCCAAGTTCAGCGAAGACCCAGTCACCCGCAAGCGCGCCGAAGACTTGGTGGCGTTGCTGACGCCAGTGGCCAAGGCCTTCCTGACCGACCTGGGCCTGGAAACCACCGTCCATGGTCAACAGGTGTTCGGCGGCCACGGTTACATTCGTGAATGGGGCCAGGAGCAACTGGTGCGCGACGTGCGTATCACCCAGATCTACGAAGGCACCAACGGTATCCAGGCGCTGGACCTGGTGGGGCGCAAGATCGTCGGCAGCGGCGGTGCGTTCTACAAGTTGTTTGCTGATGAAATCCGTCACTTCACGGCCACCGCGAACAGCGACCTGGCGGAGTTCATCAAGCCATTGAACAGCGCTGTCGACACACTGGACGCGTTGACCGATTGGTTGCTGGACCGGGCGAAAAGCAACCCGAACGAAATCGGCGCGGCGTCGGTGGAGTATCTCCAGGCGTTTGGCTACACCGCGTATGCCTACATGTGGGCGCTGATGGCCAGGGCGGCCTTGGGCAAAGAAAGCCAGGATGATTTCTACGCGAGCAAACTGGGGACGGCGCGGTTCTATTTCGCCCGCCTGCTGCCGCGTATTCATTCCTTGAGCGCTTCGGTCAAGGCGGGCAGCGAGTCGCTGTTCCTGCTGGAAGCCGGCCAGTTCTGAAATCATGACGATGTGTAAGCATTCTCTTACACGTCGTGCTGGCGTTTTCCCTCTATCGGCGGATTGGATCCACGGCTAATCTAGCTTCCATGGATGTAGCGCAGGACGCGCAAAGTAACAACACGGATACGTAGGATTCTGCCAGGATGGCGGAGTGAAATGGATGTCAGGGAAACAGTCTGCAAAGCCCCGCTTCGGCGGGGTTTTCTTTTGCCTGCGTTTTTTGTTTCTTGCAGGCGCCCGCCATCGGGGCTGCTTCTGGTTACGTTTCACTGAACCCTGGCGAACGGCCTGGGGTCAATGAGCTATATGGCAATTTGGCCATCGTCGATCAGGGAGTCACCCATGGATTTCATTCGCATCATTATCGCCATCCTGCTGCCGCCACTCGGGGTATTCCTACAGGTCGGCTTCGGCGGGGCTTTCTGGCTGAATATCCTGCTGACGCTGCTGGGTTATATCCCTGGCATCGTGCATGCGGTGTACATCATCGCCAAGCGCTGAAGCTTTTGTTGTTGGACGTACCTGTGGCGAGGAAGCGCTCGCCCGCTGGCTGCGCAGCGGCCCTTTGAAGGTTGGACTCAATGAATCTGACACACCGCGGTGTCTGGTTTCAGGGCTGCTACGCAGCCCAGCGGGGATAAATCCCCTCGCCACAAATGTTCGCCACTTCCTATAGGCGCGCGTCCATCACCTTGCGATAGAACAACCACTCATGCTCCAGCGCATGGGCCTGGTTCGCAGCCTTGCGAAAACCGTGGCGCTCATCGGGATAGTAGTGCGCCTCGACCGCCACGCCGTTGGCCTGTAAAGCACTGACCATGTCGCGGGTTTGCTGCGGCACGACCACGGCGTCCAGCTCACCCTGGAAAAAGATCATCGGCACGCGGATGTTCCCGGCGTGCAGCAGCGGGGTGCGGGCGCGGTAGCGTTCGGCGTCCTGTTGCGGATCGCCGATCAGCCAGTCCAGATAATCACCTTCGAACTTGTGCGTGGCACGGCCGAGGGCGACAGGGTCGCTCACGCCATAGAGGCTGGCGCCGGCGCGGAATACATCATGGAATGCCAGTGCGCAAAGCGTCGTGTAGCCACCGGCACTGCCACCTCGAACGAACGCATGACGGCCGTCGATCAGGCCTTGTTCATCCAGATAAGCGACCACCGCGCAGGCATCCTCGACATCCACCACGCCCCAATTCAAATGCAACGCCTGCCGATAGGCCCGGCCATAGCCGCTGCTGCCGCGGTAATTGAGATCGGCAACGGCAAAACCACGCTGGGTCCAATACTGGATACGCGGATCGAACAGGGGATAACAGGCCGAGGTGGGGCCGCCGTGAATGAACACCACCAATGGCGGCTTCGCGGGTGCGTTCATGGCCGGGTAAAAGAACCCATGGGCCTCCCCTGACGCGGATGGATAGCGCAGGGTTCGAGGACGGCTGATCTGTTCGACGAGCAATGGCGTGACGCCGCCGGCCAGCACGGACACTTCGTGGCTATGGCGCTCAATGGCAATGACCGTCGATGGGTGGGTCGGCGAGGCTGCAACGGCGTAGATGAACCGCTCATCCAGCGCCAGGCTGCGAAAGCGGGTGTAGGGGCCGGTGAAGTCCTCATCGATATCGTCATCTTGGCACAGGCCCAGACGGCCGAAACCCGCTTCGGTCCAACTGGCCAGGTACGTGTGTTTGCCCAGCGGCAGCCAGGTGCAGCCACCCAGTTGCCATGGCGCTGGGGCGTGATCGGCTTGGGCGGCAGGCAGCGGTTGCAGGCCCTGGGCCGACTCTATCCAAGGCTGCCAATAACCCCCGCGATCTGTCAGGCAATAAAGACGACTGGCCGCATCGAAGCGCGGTTGCTGGATGGACTCTTCTTCACCGTTGCCCGCGACACAGCGCGGCTCACCCCAACCCGCAGCGTTGCGCTCGGCCAGCATCAAGCGCGTTGCGGTCCAGGGTTGATGCGGACGGCTCCACTCAATCCAGGCGAGCCGCTGACCGTCCGGGCTCACGGTTGGCGAAGCATAGAAATCTGCGCCTTCGGCCAGCAGATGCCGCTGATGATCCGCCAGCCCGATCGACACCAGTCGATGCTGGTTGGCCTGTTCTTCCACGGCCAATACCTGACCGTCGACGAAGCTCAGATCCCCATAACGGCAGTCACCTAAGGTCAGCGCTACGGGGCATTCGTCACTCAGGGATTGGTGGTACAGCTGCTGGTCGGCCTCATTGACGAACAGCACGCCGTCACGGCTCAGGCAGAATGATCCGCCGCCGTATTCATAGACCCGGCTGCGCGCGCTGAACCCGTCCGGCGTCAGGCAACGGGGCATGCCGTCTTGCCAATGCCAGATCCGGCAGGCGCCGTCTGCGGGGCGGTATTCATTCCAGAACAGGCCCAAAGGCCCGAGCTGCAGTTCGGCGAAGTCAGTGCCGGCGGCAACGGCCTGGGCGGCGCTGAAAGGCTCAGCCTTTAGCGATGAGGCGCGAGTTTCGTTCATTGCGAAAGGCCAATTGTTCGATGGTTTGCGTAGCGTGCTCGGCGTCTTCACGCGCTCTGAGAATCACCCCGTGATGTTCGGACTTGCTGCACACCGGGTCGGCGTTGCTGGCGTCGCCTGTGAGCATGAACGCCTGGCAGCGGCAGCCGCCGAAGTCTTTTTCCTTTTCATCGCAGGAGCGGCACGGTTCGCGCATCCAGTCATAACCGCGGAAGCGGTTGAAGCCGAACGAGTCGTACCAGATGTGCTGCATGCTGTGGTCGCGCACGTTGGGAAATTGCACCGGCAGCTGGCGGGCTCCATGACAGGGTAACGCCGTGCCGTCCGGCGTGACGGTGAGGAAAATACTGCCCCAACCGTTCATGCAGCCCTTGGGGCGTTCTTCATAGTAGTCCGGCGTGACGAAGATCAACTTGCACGGATTGCCTTGCGCTTGCAACTTGGCGCGGTATTCGTTGGTGACACGCTCGGCGCGTACCAGTTGCTCGCGGGTGGGCAGCAGGCCGACGCGGTTGAGCTGCGCCCAGCCGTAGAACTGGCACGTGGCGAGCTCGACAAAGTCGGCTTCCAGGGCGATGCATAGCTCGATGATGCGGTCGATCTTGTCGATGTTGTGCCGATGGGTCACGAAGTTCAGCACCATCGGATAACCGTGGGCCTTCACCGCCCGGGCCATTTCCAGTTTTTGCGCGAAGGCTTTCTTCGAGCCGGCCAGGAGGTTGTTCACCTGCTCGTCGCTGGCCTGGAAACTGATCTGGATATGGTCCAGGCCAGCCTTCTTGAAGTCGCTGATTTTCTGTTCGGTCAGGCCGATGCCGGAGGTGATCAGGTTGGTATAGAAGCCTAGCCTGCGTGCCTCGCCGATTAACTCGGCCAGGTCCTGGCGCACCAACGGCTCGCCACCGGAAAACCCCAGTTGCGCGGCACCCATCTCGCGGGCTTCGCGAAAGACCTTGAACCACTGCTCGGTGCTCAACTCCTGGCCCTGCTCGGCAAAGTCCAGCGGGTTGGAACAGTACGGGCATTGCAGCGGGCAGCGATAAGTCAGCTCCGCCAGCAACCACAGCGGCAAGCCGACTTCAGGTTTGGGCGGCAGGCCAGGGGTCTCAGGCAAGTTCGATCCAGTGCTGTGCACGAGCGACCTCCATGAATTGCTCGATGTCGTCATCGAGTTCCGGCACGTCGGGAAACTGCTTGGCCAACTCGCCGATGATGGCCGCTACATCCCGTTTACCATCGATCAGGCCACCGATCAGCGCAGCGCTGTCGTTCAGCTTGATCATGCCTTCAGGATAGAGCAGCACGTGGCCTTTCTGGGCCGGTTCGTACTGGAAGCGATAGCCGGGGCGCCAGTTCGGGGTTTTGCTGCGGTCGAAACTCATAAGGTGATCCCTTTGTGCCACACCCGTTGCTCGGTCACGCTGTGGTAAGGCGGGCGGTTCAATTCGTAGGCCATGCTCATGGCGTCGAGCATGCTCCAGAGGATGTCCAGCTTGAACTGGAGAATCTCCAGCATGCGCTCCTGCCCGGCACGGGTGGTGTAGTGCTGCAAGGTGATCGCCAAGCCATGTTCCACATCACGTCGGGCCTGGCCCAGGCGGGTGCGGAAGTACTCATAGCCGGTCGGGTCGATCCATGGGTAATGCTGGGGCCAACTGTCCAGGCGCGATTGGTGGATCTGCGGGGCGAACAGTTCGGTCAGCGAGCTGCTGGCGGCTTCCTGCCAGCAGGCCCGGCGGGCGAAGTTGACGTAGGCGTCCACGGCGAAACGCACACCTGGCAGTACCAGCTCCTGGGAGCGCAGTTGATCGGGGTCCAGCCCCACGGCCTGGCCCAGTCGCAGCCAGGCCTCGATGCCGCCATCTTCGCCGGGAGCGCCGTCATGGTCGAGCAAGCGCTGGATCCACTCGCGGCGGATCTCCCGGTCCGGGCAGTTGGCCAGGATCGCGGCGTCCTTGAGCGGGATATTCACCTGGTAGTAAAAGCGGTTCGCGACCCAGCCCTGGATCTGCTCGCGAGTCGCGCGGCCTTCATACATCGCCACATGATACGGGTGATGGATGTGGTAATACGCACCCTTGGCACGCAGGGCGGCTTCGAACTCGGCGGGGGACAGGGGGGTGTCAGTCATTTGGGTTCTCCGGGAAATGCCCGTGGGTTTTGTGGCGTCAGGGCTGGCCCCATCGCGAGCGAGCTCGCTCCCACACTGGTTTTGCTGTGAATCAGGTATCCAATGCGACTCGAACTACTGTGGGAGCGAGCTTGCTCGCGATGAGGCCAGTCCAGCCAGCATCGACTAGGCTGATGCACCGCAGGCTCACCCCCACAATCGTTCCGCCCTTCCTACAACTCAATACTCATTCCGTCGTAAGACACTTCAATCTTTCGACGTACAAGCTCAGCCCGTTCAGGCGAATCTTCGTCCAGGATCGGGTTGGTGTTGTTGATATGGATAAGGACCTTGCGCGGCCCAGGCACTTGTTCCAGCACTTCCAGCATGCCGCCGGGGCCATTCTGGGCCAGGTGGCCCATTTCCCGGCCGGTGCGGGTGCCGACGCCACGGCGCTGCATTTCATCGTCGTCCCACATCGTACCGTCCACCAACAGGCAATCGCTGCCGGCCATGATCTCCAACAACGACTCGTCGACCTTGCCCAGGCCTGGGGCATAGAACAGCTTGCCACCTGTACGCAGGTCTTCGACGATCAGCCCGATGTTGTCGCCCGGGTGCGGGTCGAAGCGATGCGGTGAGTAGGGTGGCGCGGCGCTGCGCAGGGGCAGCGGGGTGAAGCGCAGGTTCGGGCAGGCGGCGATGGTGAAGCTCTGGTCGAGCTCGATGCGATTCCAGCTCAACCCGCCGTTCCAGTGGGTCAGCATGTTGAACAGCGGAAAGCCGGTGCTCAGGTCTTCATGGACCATGTCGGTGCACCAGACTTGATGTGGGCAACCTTCGCGCAGGCTGAGCAGGCCGGTGGTGTGGTCGATCTGGCTGTCCATCAGAATGATCGCGCCAATGCCGGTGTCACGCAGGGCCCGGCCGGGCTGCATCGGGGCGAACGCCTGGAGCTGGGCGCGAATGTCCGGAGAGGCGTTGCACAACACCCAGTTCACACCGTCATCGGACAGGGCGATGGACGATTGGGTGCGCGCCTGGGCCCGCAGGCTGCCGTCGCGAAAACCTGCGCAATTGGCGCAGTTGCAGTTCCACTGGGGGAAACCGCCACCGGCGGCAGAACCTAGAATCTGGACGAACATGGCTGCTCCATCTGCAAACCGAAATAAAAACGCCTCGGCTGACCGAGGCGTAGTGCTGCGTGCTTAACCGCCTGCAGCATTCAACGGCTGGCGAAGTACATGGTGACTTCGAAACCGATACGCAGGTCGATATATGCGGGTTTGGACCAGGACATGGGAATACTCCTTTGGGATGCTTTCGTTAGACAGAACGGTTGAGACCTATACATATAGTCCACCTCCGTTCGGAGATGTTCAGATGCTTAGGCGCCTATGTTACTAAATCTGACCTATTCGTTCGCCGCGATTCTCGAAGAAAGCTCATTACAGCGTCTGCAATGATCACTGCGCCGCTTGCCAGCGTCCTCCCGGGCAGGTTCCGTTGCTCAGGCAATGCCATCGCCCTTCAGCCTCGAGCAGACGTTGGGCGGCCATTTTTAGCTGCGTGCGATCCAGGCACGCGATGGCAGCGGACAGTTGCTCAAGATAATCCGACGGGTGGCCGGCCAGCTTGCCCTGCCAAAGCAGCTCGGCGGCTTGGGCGCAGGGCAGGGCGGTGCTCTGGAGTTGGGCGGCGAGCGCTTGTTGCTGGCCAGTCAGGGATAAATCATCGAGCTGCTCGATCAATGCCGGTAACCCGGCCAGGAATTGTTCGATATGGGCGCTCAGTTGCGTGGCCGAGAGGCTGGGCGATTGGACGCCGAACAACACCCCGGTTTGTCCATCGATCTGCTTCAATCCACTGAACACCGCATAACCCAACTGCAACTCGACGCGCAGGCGCTGGTAGAACGGTGTCTGACACAGCTGCGCCAGCAACCGCCAGGCGGCTTCGTCGGCCAGTGCCGGAGTGGCTGTCGGGCAAAACAGCAACACGGCCGGTTCTTCGCCGTGAGTCTGGAGCGTATGCCAGAGGCACTGCCCGCCAGGTGCCGCTGCCAGGTTGACGTCCTCGTCGGCGATGCCTGGCACCCGGGCCAACGCAGGGCCCAGCGCTCCTTGGGTGGCCGTCGACAGACCGATGGCCAACCCGTCCCATCGGGCCGTTGTCCACACATGTTGATCGCTGTCGGGCATTGGCAACGTTGACGATTGCCGGCAGTGATTCGGCAAGGCCTTCAGCAGGTGTCGAATCGGCATCAGCGGAGTTTCATGATCGGCCTGGACCATTGGCAGCGGTTGCGCAAGCTTCGTCAGAACGTGTTCGAGTACCAATGGTATCGGCGCCTGTAAACCGACCAGTTTCAGTAGCCATTGATGACCGGAGGGCTCGAAGCTGACGTCCACACCGGCCTGGCGAGCATCCTCGCGCACATCCTGCAGGTGCCGGTCGAGCCTGGGTTGAAAGTCGAGCGGTGCCTGGGTCGTCAATTGCCAGCGCAGGTACACCGCGCCTTCACGACCGTTGTCTGGCAGCGCCTGGCTGAACTGCATGGGCGAACGTTCCCGGCGCCCCCGGGAGCGGTCCTGGGCGAAAGTTCGTAAACCGCGGTGGGCACTGGTCTGGCCGCGTATCAGGCCGGCGCGTGGCGCTTCGCTTGGCGTTTGCAGAAACGGATTGGGCGCGGGCAGTTGCCATTCTTGCGTGACGTTGTCGACGGGGTGCAGCTGCTTGAGGATTTCCCTGAGCCTCATGAGGTCTTTTGCCAGCAGCGGCCCGTCACGCCCTTCACAATCCCAGCGGGCCAACTGCAAGGCCGATCCTGTCTCCTGCCGGCGCTGCAACAGTGCGGTGAACTCCTGGCGCAACGGCGCCCAGTCGGCCTGGGCGGCAATGAACCCCAGCCAGTCGAGCAGCAACGGTAGGATCTGCTCTGCTGCCAGAGCGTTGGCGTGCTTGAGTTCGAGGTGCAGCAGCGCTTGCCCGGCAAATTCATACAGCGGCGTGGCCTTGAGGCTGTCAGCCAGGCCGCGCTGACGCAGCGTGGCGAGCAGGCCACCCGGTTTGCTGGAGTTCAGCCACGTACAGAGAAAATCCAGGGCTTGAGGCGAGGCAGCGGGCAAATCTTCAAAGGCGAACAGCAGATCAAGGCCACCCGCGCGGGTCTGTTGATAACTCGTCTGGGACGACGCCATCAGCCTTGGCGGTGCGGGCCTGGCAACCGCTTCACCGGCCGGTATGTGGCTGTCGAACTGTTCTGCCAGCGCTTTCAAGGCGTCGATGCTTTGCGGGCCGGCCAGGCTCAGGGTCATCTGGCCGCTCTGGTAAAAGCAGCGATAGAAGTCGTGCAATGCGCTTTGGAATTCGGTTTGCGTCACCGCGAGGCTGTCGCGATTGCCGGCATGAAAACCCCGCAGTGGATGGGTCGCCGACAGGCCATCATGCAAGGCGAGCTGTCGCTGGGCTGCAGCATCCTGGGACCAGGCAATGAACTCGGCATGCAGCACTTCCCGTTCGCGCACTTGATCGGCTTCATCCAGGCGCGGGTGGGCGAGCATGTCCCCCAGTCGTTCCAGTCCGTCGGCGAAGGTTGCGGGCGGCAACTCGACGAAAAAGTCCGTGGTGCGTTCGCTGGTACGCGCATTGACCTGGCCGCCATGGCGCTGCACGTAGGCCATCAGGTTCTCCCCAGTGGGAAAACGCTCGGTGCCGAGGAAGAACAGATGTTCGAGCAAGTGCGCCATTCCCGGCCAGGCCAGGGGCGCATCATGGCTGCCAGCCGCGACTCGCAGTACTGCAGCGCTGCGCTTGAGGCCTGGGACGTGACGCAATGTCACCCGCAAGCCGTTGGCCAGGGTTTCAGTGTGGGGGCGGAGGGAGTCGGGGGCCGGCATGAGCGCTTCCAGAACAAAGATGCGCTCATGCTAGCGGATTAGGCCGCGTTCTCAATCCTCAATCAATGTTTGTCAGGTCGTCGTAAAGCTCGGGGCGACGATCATGCAGGTAGTTGTAGGCCGCGCGGGAGTCGTCCATCAGTTGTCGATCCAGTTCTCCGACGATCAAGGCCTCATCCAGCCCCGCAAGGGCCGGGCGGCTGCCATTCGGGGCGGCGATGCTGCTTTGGCCGCAATACTGCAGTTCACCTTCGTGGCCGCAGTAGTTGGCGTACGCCACGAAACACTGGTTCTCGATGGCCCGGGCGCGCACGGTGACGTCGGCGATGAACTCGTAGGGTTGCATATTGGCGGTCGGCACCAGGATCAGCTCGGCGCCGGCCAGGGCCAGGCGTCGGGCATTTTCCGGGAACTCCAGGTCATAGCAAATCAGGAAGCCGAGCTTCCAGCCATTGAGCTCCACGATGGGCAATGCGTCGTCGCCAGCGCTGAACATGGCGTGATCGAGATCGCCGAAAAGGTGGCTCTTGCGGTAGTTGGCCAGACGCTCGCCCCGGGCGTCGATCAGCTGCACGGCGTTGTAGATCTGCCCGTCTTCGCTGCGTTCAGGGTAGCCATAAACAATCGCCAGGCCGGCCGTCTTGGCAATGCGGGCGATCTGTTGCGCCCACTCGCCGTTGTAGACCTCGGCCAATACATTCACCGCGTCGACGCCGATGTTGTAGCCGGTCATGAACATCTCCGGCAGCACCAGCACATCGGCGCCCCTGGCTTCCCCCGCCACCTGGTGCAGGCGTTGCAGGTTGCCGGCCGGATCCAGTGGCAGCGGCGGGCATTGGTAGAGGGCTACACGCATCAAAAACTCCTTTATTCGGGCAGGGCGATCGGACCGATCTCGTGGAACACATCACCTGGACCCGGGTTCTCGGTGTGAGTTTCACCGTCGAAGTGCTTCATGATGCCCCATACGGCATTGAGGGAGGTCTGTACCGCGCCTTCGACCCAGGCCGGTGTCCATGAGACGTCATCACCGGCGATAAAGATCCCGCGTTGTTCGGCTGGCATGTCGTCCTGCATGAAATGCGCATACATGCGCTGGTTGTAGCGATAGTGGCCGGGCAGGGCGCCCTTGAAGGCGCCGAGGAAATGCGGGTCGGCTTCCCAGGACACGGTGATCGGATCGCCGATGATCCGTGCGGCGATGTCCACCTTGGGGTAGATCTTCTTCAGGGCATCGAGGGCCAGCTTCACGCGCTTTTCCACTGGATGCGGCAGCATTTTCAGCGCGTCGCTCATCCAGGAATACGACAGGCAAATCACCCCTGGCTTGTCGTCCCCGTTGTCGAACAGATAGGTGCCGCGGGTAAGACGGTCGGTCAGGGTCATGCTCATCAGGTCGCGGCCGGTCTCCGGGTCCTTGTCCTTCCAGAATGGCCGGTCGACCATCACGAAGGTCTTCGACGATTGCATGTAGCGGGTGCGGTCCAGGGCCATCCACATTTTTTGCGAGAACAGCGTTTCTTCACATTCGATCTGGGTGGTCAGCAGCCAGCTCTGGCAGGTGACCAGCACGGCGGCGTACTC
The DNA here is from genome assembly GCF_056521845.1 of Pseudomonas sp. PF05. Classification (NCBI taxonomy): domain Bacteria; kingdom Pseudomonadati; phylum Pseudomonadota; class Gammaproteobacteria; order Pseudomonadales; family Pseudomonadaceae; genus Pseudomonas; species Pseudomonas sp. PF05. The sequence continues at coordinate 118,711 of NZ_JBWLPW010000013.1, forward strand.
GCGGGTGTTATCCCAGACGTCGGTCACGCTGAACCGGCCATCAGTCGCGCGGGCAATGCGTTTCACGCCGCTGCGCGGGGCACCCAGGTGCAGCGAATTCAGGCTGGTACCTTCTGGCCAGTGCACGCAGCGCTCCGGCACATGGTTCCAGATGCCGTGGGGCACCTGCTCGACGCCGCCGACCACCAGGTGCTGGTGGTCGTCGCAGTTGGTCATCACCACACGGAAGATTTCCAGCATGGAGTTGGGGAAGTCCGAATCCCAGCCGCCCGTGCCGAAACCGACCTGGCCGAACACTTCGCGGTGCTGGAAAGAGAGCTTGGCAAAGGCCTTGGAGGTGGCGACGAAGTCGTAGAAGGTGCGGTCGTCCCACAGTGGCACCAGGGTGTTCCACAGCGCCTTGAGGCGTGGCACGTCGCGGTCACGGATTGCCTGCTGGATGTCGCCGAAGCGCGAACCATCCTCCAGCGCATCGGCCCAGGCGTCGGCGACTTCCTGGAACAGTGCGGGGAGATCCGCCAATTTCTGTGCGTAGTAGGTCTGGCCTTCCAGGTCGATGACCGTGCTGCCGGACGCCGGGGTCAGTGGGTTGGGGAACGGTTTGGTCTCCAGGCCCAGCTTGTCGACGTAATGGTAGAACGCAGTGGACGACACCGGAAAGCGCATGCCGCCCAGCTCGGCGATCACGCCTTCGGCGCCATTGAACGCTTGTGAACGCAGGCGCCCACCCATTTTCGACGCTTCGTAGACCACGGGCTTGAGACCCAGCTTCATCAGCTCGTACGCCGCCACCAGGCCAGCGATCCCGGCCCCGACAATCGCCACTTCCGCACCGTGGTTGTGAGCGGGAATACTGCCCAGGCCAGCCGGATGCTCGATCCAGTCGTCAAAGGCGAAAGGAAAGTCCGGCCCGAAAATGGTGATGGGCTTCTTACCGTCTGCTGGGTGGCGATTGTTCTTGTTCATGGCTGACCTTGATGGGCGACTCGACGCGGTGTTCGCGTCTGAGTATAGGAAAGATGCCAGCCATTCTAGGGAGGGTGGAACACGTTAATAAGACACAATGTGTCGTCGTTTTGAACGGTTTCTAGTCACTTTGTTGTACTTGTAAGTCGTAATGACGAAACATGTCACTGTGGGAGCGGGCTTAGACTGGCTGGCCCCGATCGATCTTGCTGCTGAGGATGATCGAGGTGGTGGTCTTTTCCACGCCGTCCACGCTGCCGATCTGGTCCAGCAACTGGTCCAGCTGTTCCGGCGAGTCCGTGCGCAACCAGGCGACATAGTCGAACTCACCGCTGACCGCGCACAGCTGCTGCACCTGGGCCATGGCGCTCAAGCGTCGCAGCACGTCCTTGCCGGAGCGCGGCTGGACCTTGATGCCGACGTAAGCCTGCAAGCCGCCGTCAATCACTCGTTGCCCCAGGCGCACGCCATATCCGGTAATTACCTTGGTCTTTTCCAGGCGCGCCAGCCGCGAGGTCACGGTCGTACGGGCGATGCCCAGTTGCCGGGCGAGCATGGCGACGCTTTCCCGTGCATTGATTTGCAGCGCCGCGATCAGCTGCCGGTCGATTTCGTCGAGGACGGGAGGGCGGGTGTCAGTCACAGTGGGCTCCGGCGCAGGCATTCGATGGCGAGCATGTTACAGGCTCTCACGTGCGAAATAGCCAATGGCAGGCAAAGTCAGTGCGCGCCAGGCGGGGGCCAGATGCACCTGTGAAGCCCTGAACCAGAAACCGTCCTGGCAAACCAGCTGTTCGGTGGGCAGCTGCAACAAGAGATCCAGTGAGAACGACTGTACTGAGCCTGGGTCGTCATCGTCTTGCGCTTCCCAATCGCGCTCGAAGCACCGGACATGCAGCTGCTCGGCGTCGAAGCGTTCAAACAGCGGCCGGCTGCCCAGCCACTGCGGATGCACCCGCAACGAGTGCGCCTGGACATCCAGGAGCAGCAATTGCCAGCCTCGATAACTGCCACACTGTTCCGTCACATCGGTTGCCATACAGGTCAGGGCCAGGTAGCGGCTATCCGTCGACCAGATCATCGACGGTGCCAGGTCGACCAACGCGCAGCCTGAGGCTGTCAGCAGATGGCCTGCGAGCCGGGGCGTCTGCGCGCGCACCCAACTGTCGGCATATTCCGTTTCGCTGCCGAACAGCCAGGCGGCATCCTGATGGTCGCGGGCGGGCTGGATGAAGTCACCGTCGGCGTTGGCCACTTGCGGTCGATCCACCAGGCGCCAGGGGGCAACGCGGTGCAGTTGTGAGTTTGTTACCTGCAGGTCCACGGTGTTGTAGAACAGCCGGGATTGCTCGCGGGGATGAAAGAACGAAGGGTCGCTGCCGATCGGCGGCGCGGGGATGTTGAAGCGTTGCAGCGCGCTGCTGTCCAGGTCTTGGTCAAGACGACCGGCCACAACCGCCAGGCTCAGCCGGCCATCCCGAAAATCGAGTATTCGTTCCACCCACATGGCGGGGCCTTCCAGCAGGCGTCGATCCTTCACATCTGCAATGACCGCATGGGTGGTCACTGTCGTCGAGTCTGCAAAGGGCAGCAGCGCCAGGTAACGCCCGCAGTCAGAGACGCGATGATCCAGCAGCCAACTGCCTGGCAAGTGCCAATCACCAATCTGGCAGCGATAACCGCCAAGCCCCTCGCGATTGTCGCTAAGCCAGATCAACTGAGCGCATGCGCCACCCAGCATCGGCTGCGTCTCGATGTATGAGTCACCGCGCAGGCCCCGGCTGTCCAACGGCATCACAATGGCCGTGCGGGTCAGTGTGAACTCAGCGACCTTTACCCGACCCTGGGCGTCATGACCGGCCTGGGTTTCGGTGTCGCTATGGATGCTGTCCAGGCGGTAGCCATAACGGCCAGAGCCTGGTCGGGGATAGTCGAGGTACGCGCCGATATGCACATGGTGCGCGTCGAGGCTCAGCAACTCATGCCAATAGAAAGACGGTTCAGTAACACTCTTCACCCACGGCAACGGCAAGGCGCGCCAGCCTTTGTCGAGCTGCCACAACCAATACTGGTCGCCCTCTTGAGAATCCCGCGCCTGGGCCAGACACACCAGCGCGCGTTGATCGCTGCTCCATACCAGCGGCGCATCGGCCGCCATCAGCAGGCCAGACGGTTGCCCGTTGACGCTGACGGTGTAGCGCGGTGAACGCAGCGGTTCCAATGGCTGGGCCAGATCACGGAACGTCGAAGGCAATGAAATGTTGCCTTGCAGGCATTGCAGGCCATCAGCGGAACGTCGTTCGAACGTGTGTAGGACATTCTCCGGATGCCAGTCGGGTTCCAGCCAGAGATCGGCGACAGGCACCAGACTGGAAACGCTGGCCGTTTTTAACAGCTCATCGAGCCGGGTTTCGCGAACACTGTCGTCCACCAAGGGGCTGTGGCGGCCGCGCAAGACGTCGAGGTCAAAAGCGTCCAACTCCCAAAGCCCACTGTCGGCGCAGCGGTACAACTGGCGTTGCTGACGGTCGAGCACCACCAATCCCCATGCCTGCCGGGACGGTACCGGCGCCGCGAAATAGCGCCCGTCGCTGGAGAACACGGCCGAAGAGCCCAAGCCTTGCAGGAGCACACCGTCGGGGAACAGATAGTCGCAATAAGTCGGGCCGCCCATGGCGATCTCACCGTGATTGAACACCCGGATCGGCTCGCCTTCAGGCGTCAGTTGCGGTTCGTTTCCTCCCCAGGCACTGGCTCCTTTGAGGCTAACCAACACCAAGCCCAGGCGCCGCTCCCATGCACTGACGCCCGCGAGCCCACCGATGATGCTGACAATTGCCACCAGAATTCCCCACCACTCGGGCAGGGCCCTGCCCAGGCTGAAGCCCAGGCCGAACACGGCGCCGATCATCAGCCGGGCACAGCCTCGGCCGATCGATAGCCAGCCCAGACGCGCGGCAACTCCCATCAGCAGGCCGAAGAACAGCACCACCGATAAAGCCAGCGCAGGTGGTAGCAATGTTACGAAAAAGGCCGGCACCAGCAGGATGTTGAGTTGCCAGAACAGGTCTAGAAACAGTCGAGAGAGGCTGGGGCTGGCGATGATGGGTGTCTCGCTGAGGAGGCTGAACGGTCTTAGGTGTGGGAAGGGTGAACGTCACAGAGTATTACTGCCGGTGAGTACAGGGACAAGGGCGGGGAGCGATGGGTTGCCGGAGTTGCTATGGCGATCAAAAAACCATCAGCCTTTAAAGCTGAATTCGACAAAAAACCAGACCCTGATGGGGCTGGTTTTAGGGAGGGCGTCTAAACAATCCGAGTGCTCACACCCCCGGTGCTGTGCAAGTGGCGATTAAAAATCGAAGAACACCGTTTCTGATTCACCTTGCACATGAATGTCGAACCGATAAACCAACTTGCCATCGAGCGTGGAGCGCTTGGCAATCAGGGATTGGCGACGTGGCGGCTGCTCGATCAGACCCAGGATGGGGTCCGCGGCGTTCGCCTCGGATTCGTCGTCGAAGTACAGGCGGGTCTGCAAGTGAATGTTGATCCCGCGAGCAAACAGGGAAACGTTGATATGCGGGGCCATGGGAAAGCCTGCGGCGTTTTTCACGGTGCCGGGTTTTACGGTCTTGATGATCCACGCGCCATCGTCGGCGGTGGCAGTACGGCCAAAACAGTTGAAGGGCTTTTCCAGAGCGTATTCGGTGTCGTAGACGCCTTGGGGATTCGCCTGCCAGAACTCCAGGAACCCATCACGAATCAAATGGCCGTTGCCGTCATAAACGTGGCCCATCAGTACGATGTGCTCACCTGGCGCGCCAGGCTTGGCCATTTCATTCCAGATTTCCTGTGCTCGCGGCGGATTACCAGCCGCCTCCAGCGCCAAGCCGATATGCACATAAGGGCCGGCAGTTTGCGAAGGGGTTTCAGGCAGAAGTTGAACGGACATGCGCATGCCTCCTCAGCGGTTTTCGAAGTGGGTCTTGCGCTGTCCGCGCAAAACGATATCAAAGCGATAAGCCAGGCAATCCATAGGATTGGCCATGCTCATATCAAGCTTGGCGATCAAGCTCTGCACCGCCTCCTGATTCGCGATCGTCTTGACGATCGGGCACATGGGAATGAGCGGATCACCTTCGAAATACAGCTGAGTAATCAAACGCGTAGAAATGGACGGGCCACTGATGGAGACGTGAATGTGGGCTGGCCGCCAGTCATTGGGACCGTTGCGCCATGGGTAGGGGCCAGGTTTGACCGTGCGGAAACTGTAGTTGCCGTCACGGTCAGTCAGTGCGCGGCCGACCCCGCCGAAATTGGGATCGAGCGGCGCCAGATAACTGTCTTTCTTATGCCGGTAACGCCCCCCTGCATTGGCTTGCCACATTTCCACCAACGTATGGGGAATCGGTTTGCCGAATTGGTCACAGACCCGGCCCGCGACGATGATGCGTTCGCCGATGGGCAAGCCGCCGTGATTGAAATTGAGCAGCAGATCGTTATCGTGCTGGCCCATTTTCAGATGGGAAAAATCCGGCCCGCTGGTTTCCGACAGGGACTGGGGAATACTCACCAGGGCCTGGCGCGGTGAACGCAGGATCGAAGTCTTGTAGTCAGGTGTCAGGGCTTTGGGGTGCCAATTTCGGTCACGAATGACGAAGCGGCTGTCATGCGCATCAGACATGTCGATTTTTCCTGTTGTTATGGTTCGGCAAAGGCAAGCGCTGCGTTGGCAGCAACTGGTAGCCCAGTTTCCTCTTGCCCGGCCCAACCCAAAATTGAAAAAACCGACTTGATCCATATCCAAATGGTTATGGGTATTTTCCTTCGAGGTATTCCTGCCCGACTTCGCGAAGTGCCTCCATGCACCACTGTGCCTGGGGTGTCACCGGCAACGCGGGATTTGTGCACAGCCCCACGGAACCGCCAGGTTCGCGTGCCCCTAATTCCAGCTCCACCAAAACGCCTTGTTTCAAGTCCTGCCGGACCGCGTCGAAAGGCGCCACCCAGATGGCCTGGCTGCATTGTACGTAGCGCCGACTCAACGCGACCGATAGGGTTTCCAGGCGTTGGCGTGATGGGGTAATGCCGTGCTGAACAAACAGGGCGTCGGCGAATTTACGGATGGTCGTCCCCGCCAAGGGGAGTACCCAGGGATAGTCCTCGAGATTCTTATGCCCCTGTGGATTCGCGAGCACAGGATGGTCGTTGCACACCACCAGGGTCATGGACTCGCTGTAGAGGTGTTCGAATGCCAGCCCGTGAATCAATGGGCTATCGGTCATTCGGCCAACCACCAGGTCCAGTTCACCGACGCGCAGTTGCGATAGCAAATGCGCACTGGGGCCGGTCACCACGCTGATTACCAAGGCCGGATGACGAGCATGCAATCGACAGACAACCTCTGGGACCAACAGGCTTTCAACCGTGGACAGCACGCCAACGCTAATGGCAACGGGCTCATGGACACCTGCGCGCAGGCTATTGACCCCCTCGCGCAGCGCTTGCACGCTCGGCCCCGCATATCGCAGAAAAGCTGCGCCGGCTTCCGTCAGCGTCGCCCCCTTCTTGCTTCGTTCGAACAGCACGGCGGCCAGCAACGTTTCCAACTCCTTCAACGTCTTGGAAAGCGCCGGTTGGCTGATCGCCAGTTTGTCTGCCGCACGGGCCAGGCTGCCCTGGCGCGCCACTTCGAGAAAACACACCAGATGACGGAATTTGATGCGTGTGTCGATGTTCAATCGGGTCGCTGCCTTCAAGGGACTTGGGGGGCGCAGTGTTTGTGCTGTGGGTTGCAACGCCTGAAGGCGACAGTGGAGGGCTCGTTGGGGACTACCTGTTTGCAGAGCCGTTTATGAAAACCTTCACCTAGTGCGCAAAGTCCACAGTCTCAAAAACGACGAAGCCGCGCAATGCGCGGCTTTCAATATGGTGGGCTCACACGGACTTGAACCGTGGACCAAAGGATTATGAGTTGCTGGGCGAGTTGCTATGCCTAGAGAAATCGTTCGAAGGTGAACGTAGGTTGGCATAGCTGGAGGGCCCGTAGTTACTGGTTTTGAGCGTAATTTTGAGAAGGTTGCTCAAGCTGAGTACTGTACCGTGGTTGTACTGATTTTGCGGACTTTGAGTTTCGCAATTCGCCCCGCAGTGAAATCTTCTCCCACGATCTTCTGTAGTGCCCCCGGGCTAATTCTCTCGCAGCTCCAGAACCACGTTCCATTCACAGATCAAGAAGCAAAACGCGGCTTGGTCTAAGGCATGCGTATAGTCTGACTTTAAAGGTTGGCGATTGCGGTGACCTTTCATGTGCGTTAGATCCGTGCTGTCTAGGATCAGAATTAGGCCGCGCCTGCAGAGTTGGCGAGGCTGGTCAATGTGGCATCGATCAACGCGCTGTTGATCGACTGTTGTCCCATATGATTTTGGGTCAGAGACGGCACCGAGAAATCGTGCCAGGGCTTCAGTCCCCCTCCGTGAACCGCCGCCGCGTCAGGAAAAGCACCACGCCCAGTGGCACGGCCAGCAGTGCTAGCAGCTCCAGGTCAAAGCCCAGCACCTGCTGCTCACCAACCTTGAAGATGCTGACCAAGCCCGTTGCCAGCAGCGCCAAACCCAGCCACTTGCGCAGCGGGTATGGTTTCAGAAACTGAACGAGGATCGCGCCCAGCACCAGAAGGACGACAGTTTGCATGATGTAGGGCATGTGCAGTTCCTCAGACCTTGATGACCAGCGTCACGACAGAGCGCTGTGGGCCAATCCCGCCATGGACCTCTCCCTCGATGCTGACCAGCACGTCACCTGCATGCAGGTTCGGCAAGGCCCCTTTGAGGTACCAGTTGACACCTGTCGTCACGGCTGCACCTGAAGCCCAGCCAATGAGCGGCCCGCCCAACGCACCTACCCTCCCGGCAACGCCACCTGAGGCCGCAGCAATTCCCTTGGCGACGCTGCCGCGCATAGTATTGATAGCATCGGCCTGCTGCCGGGTGAGGGGATTGGAAATGCAGACTGTCAGCAGGCATGGCAGGTTTCGAGCCTGCATTCGGTCGTACATATCGACGACCATGCTGTTGACTTGGTAATGGGCGCGTTTCGCTTCGCCAAAGTGCAGCTCGCGCAGGCGACCTCGGTCGCTTTCCATGAGGGTGATTCGAGACAGATTGAAGACGATCCCTTCCGCGGACCTGTACTGCGTGGTCTTATCGAACTTCATGCGCGTATCCATTCATGCAAAACGACGATGATTTTCTACAAGCGGTGACTAAGATGCAAACGGTCTTTGATGTGAGGCCCCAGGGAATTTGACGTCTGCACGGGTCTCATCGCCAGCGAGCCAACTCCCCGGTAACAACACATCGAGCGCGTCGGTTTTGGAGACGTTAGGCCGAGGCGCCTCGGCACGAGGCACTGGCCGGGGTATGCTGTGACCGTGTAAAGCTCCGTCGACAACTTCTGCATTGCGCTGAGAGTTAAGGGCGTGCAATCAAACTGCAATCGCGGAATCCCGCCGCAAGGTGTCTAGAGAATCCGGGGCGATTCACTGAAGCGATTAGAGGAGTGGGCTGGGGATAACTCGCTGGGCAATGTCCGCGGACTCCGGTTTGATGAAACTGAGATGGCGTATCTGCTTCTTGAACAGATCGACCCTTTCCTGGAGTGCGTGCAAGCCCTGGACAGTGACACGCTGTTGATCGCCGAGGTGTGTTTGTCTACGGGGGCCCGCTGGGGCGAGGCAGAGGGCTGACAACCGCGCCAGGTTCGCCAGCAGCGCATCCAGTACAACAAAACGAAGTCGAGTAAGAATCGTACTGTGCAAATCTCCAAGGAGTTGGAGCAGCGTCTGTTGAAGACGCTGCCGTTCAAGCCTTGATAGGACATATTTCGGCGGGCTATCGAAGTTGCAAAGCTGGATCTACCTGCTGGGCAGTTGACCCACGTTTTGCGTCATACCTTCGCCAACCACTACATGATGAATGGCGGCGACATCATCGCGCTTCAAAAGGTGCTCGGTCACGCGACCCTGGCCATGACTCAGAAGTATGCTCATTTCAGCCCTGGTCACATGGCAGAGGTGGTAAGTCTTAACCCTCTGGCTCATTTGAAGGCGGCCAGTTTGCCGAAGGTAGGATAGCGATATGTCTGAACGGAAATCTGATCAGCGAAAAATGAATCTCCTTAGCCAAATAGTTCCGGGAGTAGGGGCCGTTGCAGCCTTTGCGATGGCAAACCAAAAGTGGATAAGGACGGCTGTCAGAAGCGGTGCGCTGGCTACATGGAGTGATCAGGACTTCCGAATTCTCGAAGACATGGCCGGGCCTGCAGGTATTGAGGAGTACGCGCGGCTGCTGGATCTCGCGCTTAACGGTTGGCCTTCCGCGTCTAGGTTGTCAAATGTAAACCTTGCAAAGCTGTCATCGCTCGTGGGGCGTTCGAAGCTATTCGATAGCCGAATCGAACAGATGACTCGGGCAATGCCTGCTGCCTTAGCAAACGCAGATAGTCAGCAGCTACAGACGATCGCTAATTTTGATGTAACCCCAGAGATTCAGGAAAAGGCCGAGCAAGAAATCTCTCAGAAAATTCAGCAGAACGCTGATGCTCATGGCCTTTCTAGCTCTGCGCGTGAGTATTTAGTCTGGCTCTTGGGGCTCATGCTATTTGTGATGAACTATCTTGATACGCAGAACGCGGTCAGAAGCGAACTCTGCTTTATCGTACCGAAAGCTATGCCGACGATGACTGCCAGCAGCTATGGAAAAGTGGTGAGAGCGGCTATGTGCGAAGCCGCCTTGCCAGCGGTGGAGTTCGCACGTTATCGCATCGTAAAGGGGGAGGGTGTAAGGCTTCGTAATGAACCTGGAATGAAGTCGGAGCTTATTGCGCTATCCCTCCAAGATAGCGATTTGTTGGAGGTCTTAGACGATAGCAATCGAGATTGGCTTCATGTCTCAGTTGTGAATGAGGGCGGGATAACGGGATGGATCTCCCGTAAATATACGCATCGTCTGAATCGATGAGCGCTTGGGGGTGGACGCTTTGTGGACACGGCCGCGGGTCGAAGTGCCACTTTTTCTCAGGGAGAAAATACGAAAGCCGCGCAATGCGCGGCTTTCAAGATGGTGGGCCCACACGGACTCGAACCGTGGACCAAAGGATTATGAGTCCTCTGCTCTAACCAACTGAGCTATGGGCCCTCAGTAGGCCGCGGATTATAGCGATGGTTTCTCGGCTGTGCTATCCGAAAAATCCGATACGGTCATACGAAGAAACGTTGCGGCAAACTCGTCGGCACACAGCGGCAGGCTGACGATGTAGCCCTGGATCTGTTCGCAACCTTCTTCGGTCAGGAATTGCTGCTGGGCCAGGGTTTCGACGCCCTCGGCGATCACGGTGAATTGCATGCTGCGGCCCAGGGCGATGATTGCTCGCACGATGGCCGCGTCGTGGGGGTCGTCGGGCAGGCCGCGGACGAAGGATTGGTCGATCTTGAGGATGTCCAGTGGCAGGCGCTTGAGGTAACTCAGGGAGGAATAGCCGGTGCCGAAGTCGTCGATGGCCAATTGCACGCCGAGCTTTTTCAGCTGGTGCAGCACCGTCAGGGCCTCTTCGGCCTGGCTCATGATGAAGTTTTCGGTAATTTCCAGTTGCAATAAGCCGGGTTCGAGCTGGTGCTCGCGCAGCAGTTGTTCGATACGCCCCAGTAGGTTGGGTTGGCGCAGCTGGGCCCCGGCCAGATTGACCGAAAGGGGGCCGAGGCTGTCGTAGGCGTCGTTCCATTCAGACAATTGCCGGCAGGCGCGCTCCAGCACCCAATCGCCGATTTGCAGGATCATGCCGTTTTCTTCCGCCAGGGGGATGAAGTGTTCCGGCGGCACGTCGCCAAACGTGGGGTGCGTCCAGCGGATCAATGCTTCGGCACCCACCAGTTGATTGTCGACGAGGCTGATTTTTGGTTGGAAGGACAATGACAATTCGTTGCGTTCAATCGCTCGTCGCAGCTCGTGTTCCAAGGCCACGCGCTCGCTGGCCTGGGCGGTGAGGTCACAGGTGTATTTCTCTACCCGGTTGCGGCCCTTCGCTTTGGAGCGGTACATCGCCGCGTCAGCGTTCTTGACCAGCGTGGCGACGTCGCAGCCGTCCTGCGGGTAGAGGCTGGTGCCGATGCTGGCGCTGATGAAGAACTCGTGCTCGCCGGCCTGGAACGGCGCGGCAAAGCAGTTCAACAGTTTTTGGGCGATGTGCTCGGCATCGCTGGGTTGCTGCAAGCCAGGCAGCAGGATGATGAACTCGTCGCCGCCCAGGCGTGCCACGGTGTCGATGTCGCGCAACTGCTCGCGCAAACGCACGGCGATGCCTTTGAGCAGCAGGTCGCCGACTGGGTGCCCAAGGCTGTCATTGATGTGTTTGAAGCGGTCCAGGTCCAGGAACAGCACCGCCCCCTGGCCGCCGTTTTCCTGCTGGCTGTTGAGGGCCGTCAGCAAGCGGCTTTCGAACAACGTGCGATTCGGCAGGCCCGTCAACGGGTCGTGGTGGGCTTGGTAGTCGAGCCGGGCCTGGGCGTGTTTGAGGCTGGAGATATCGGCGAAGACCGCGACGAAATGGGTGATCTGTCGGTCCCGATTGCGCACCGCGCTGATGGTTAGCCAACTGGGGTACAGTTCGCCGTTCTTGCGCCGGTTGGAGATCTCTCCCTGCCAGTGCCCTTCGGCTGTCAACTGGTGCCACATCGCCGCGTAAAACGCGCTGTCGTGCAGGCCGGAGGCCAATAATCGAGGTGTATGGCCCAGGGCTTCGGTTTCGCTGTAGCCGGTGATTTCGGTGAAGGCTCGGTTCACGGCGCTGATGTGTTGTTGCGTATCGGTGATCAGCACGCCTTCGGCAGTGCTTTCGAACACGGTAGCGGCCTGTTGCAGTTTCTCCTGCATCAGGTGGCGTTCGGTGATGTCCCGGGCGATGGTCAGCATGCAGTCTTCGTTGCCGATGGGCAGCGGGCGACTGGAGACTTCGCAGAGCCGGATCTGCCCGTCGTTGCGACGGATATGGCAACTGAAGTCCTTCACGAAGCCGTCCCGCTTAAGCAGGTCGAGCATCTGCTTTCGTTCGTTGAGGTTGACCCAAATACCCAGGTCCAAGGTGGAGCGGTCCACCGACAGGACGCTGTTGAAGCCGGTAATGCGGCTGAAACCTTCGTTGACTTCGATCAGCAGGCCGTCGCTTTGTCGGGACAGCAGCAGGCCATCGGGCGAGGCGTGGAACGCCTTGGCGAATTTCTCTTCGGAGGTCTGCAATTGCTGCTGGGTTTCCTTGAGCTGGCTGATGTCCCGCACCACCACGACCAGGGCTGGCGTCGTGTCGAGATCGAAGGGCTCGGCGGAAATCAGCCCGGTGAACACTTGGCCATTGCTGCGACGGAAGGGCATTTCCAGGTTGCGGATGCTGCCGGCCTGCAAGCGCTGCAACAGGGCCGGCCCCACGCCTTGGATGCCCCAGATATTCAGTTCGGTTGCGTTTCGTCCCACCACCTCGGCGGCACTGAGGCCGACCTGCTCTTCGAAGGCCTTGTTGACCTCTAGCAGGCAACCGTCCAATAGCCGTGCGATCACCAGAATGTCCGGGCACTGGCGGAAAACAGAGGCAAATTTCTGCTCCGAAAGGCGCAGTGCTTCCTCGGTGCGCTTGGCTTCACTGATATCGATCATCAGCCCGCGCATCAGCGGTTCGTGACCGTGCTCGATCAGACTGACGATGTCGCGCACCCACAGGCAGCGGCCATCAGCGGTGAGAACCCGGTAATCGATGCAGTGGTCGCGACCGGCCAGCACTTCATGGTTGCAGTAGGTCTGGGCACGGATCAGGTCGGCCGGATGAATGATGTTGCGCCAGAAGCCTGGGACCAGCCAATGGGAGAGGGGATAACCCAACAGGTCTTCGGCGTGGGGCGATACGTAGCTGTAGGTAAAATCGCTGACCCTGGCTTCCCAGGCAATGGCCGACAGGCTCTCCACCAGTCCACGGTAATGGTATTCGCTGCTGCGCAGTTCCTGTTCCAGCTCGACCCGCCGGGCGATTTCCGAACTGAGTCGGCGGTTGATGCGAATCACCACCGCCAGTATGCCGACCAGGAGCAGCAACGCAGGCAGGCCGTAAATTAGCAGGTCTGACCAGAGCTGACGGTAATCATGCACATTGCCGACCCACTTCTGCTGGATCTCGGCAACTTCGGCCGGACTCATGTCTGCCAGGACTTTGTCCAGGATGCCCACCAATACCTTGTTGTCTCGAGGGACGGCCATTGCCAGCTGATAGCGATAAGGCGTTTCCCCGCTGACATAAAGGCCTTCGAGCTTGAGTTGGCGCAGGCTCCAGACACTGGATGCCAGATCGCCCACCACCGCATCCACTTCGTCGGTTGCCAGCGCTTGCAGGGCTGAACTGACATTGGGCAGCGCCACGAGGTTCAGGTCGGGATGGTGGTTGCGCAGCAATTCATGGGGGGCATAGTTCTCCACCACGGCGATTTTCAGCCCGTACAGCTCCTTGAGGTTGTGAGGCTGGGCGCCACCGCGATGGGCCAGGATGACAATGGGGAAATCCAGGTAAGGCCGGGTAAACGCCAGGTAATTCTGGCGTTCCGGCGTGGACATGATGCCCGGCAAGAGGTCGATCTTGCCCTGAGCGACCTGCTCCAGCACGGCGGTCCAGCTGGCCGGCTCGATGGGGGTGAGCTTGATGGCCAGCCGTTCACGAATGATCTCAACGTAGTCGGCAGCCAGGCCCTGATAGCGGCCCTGGTCGTCACGAAACTCAAACGGCGGCCATGAGGCGTCAACGCCCAGGCGCAGGTCGGGGTGGTCCTTGAGCCAGCGGAGCTCCTCGTCGGTGAGCGTCAACGCGCCAGCTGTTGCGGTCCAGGTCATCAATGACAGCAAAAGCGCGGCCGTCAGTCTGGGCATCACTGTCTCGTCATGGCTTGGGGAGGATGATTCGAGTGTAGACGGGCAACAGGGTGGTGAGGAGCGTAACGAAGGGGATTTTATCTTTGCATAACAAAACCCCCGGCAGGGCCGGGGGTTTTGAAGGTCACTCGTCGAGGAAGGAGCGCAGATGCTCGCTTCGCGTCGGGTGGCGCAGTTTGCGCAACGCCTTGGCTTCGATCTGACGAATCCGCTCACGGGTTACATCGAACTGCTTACCGACTTCCTCAAGGGTATGGTCGGTATTCATGTCGATGCCGAAGCGCATGCGCAGTACCTTGGCTTCACGGGCAGTGAGGCCGGAGAGTACTTCGCGAGTCGCTTCCTTGAGACTCTCGACAGTGGCGACATCGATCGGAGACTGCATGGTGGAGTCTTCGATGAAGTCACCCAGATGGGAGTCTTCGTCATCGCCGATCGGGGTTTCCATGGAGATCGGCTCTTTGGCGATCTTCAATACCTTGCGGATCTTGTCCTCAGGCATTTCCATGCGTTCGCCCAGCTCTTCCGGCGTCGGTTCGCGACCCATTTCCTGCAGCATCTGCCGGGAAATGCGGTTGAGCTTGTTGATCGTCTCGATCATGTGCACCGGGATACGGATGGTGCGGGCCTGGTCGGCGATCGAGCGAGTGATCGCCTGACGGATCCACCAGGTGGCATAAGTCGAGAACTTGTAGCCGCGACGGTATTCGAACTTGTCCACCGCCTTCATCAGGCCGATGTTGCCTTCCTGGATCAGGTCGAGGAATTGCAGGCCACGGTTGGTGTACTTCTTGGCGATGGAGATCACCAGACGCAAGTTCGCTTCGACCATCTCTTTCTTCGCGCGACGGGCCTTGGCCTCGCCGATCGACATGCGACGGTTGATGTCCTTGATCTCGGCGATGCTCAGGCCGGTCTCGGCCTCCAGCGCACTGAGCTTCTGCTGGCAACGAATGATGTCCGGTTGCAGGCGGGCAATGGCTTCGGCGTATTTGCTCTTGCCCTTGGCCAGTGCATCGGTCCAGCTTTCGTCGACTTCGTTGCCGGGGAACTGGCGCAGGAAATCGGCGCGCGGCATGCGGGCATCACGCACGCAAAGCTGCATGATCGCGCGCTCTTGTTGGCGCAAGCGATCCAGGGCACTGCGAACACGCTCGACCAGGCCTTCGAATTGCTTCGGTACCAGCTTGATCGGCATGAACAGCTCGGCCAGTGCCAACAGCTCGGCAATCGCCTGCTTGTTGTTGCGGCCGTGCTTTTTCAGCGCCTTGCGGGTGATTTCCATCTGGTCGGCCACAGCGCCGAAACGCTGTGCTGCGATGACCGGATCCGGACCGCTTTCGGCTTCTTCCTCGTCGTCGCTCGCTTCGGCCTCGTCGTCATCGGTGTCGTCGTCGGCCTTGACGGCTTTCGCATCGATCGGCGGCGGCACTTCGGCGGCAGGCGGCGCAATGCCGTCGTCCGGATCGATATAGCCGCTCAGGACGTCGGACAGGCGGCCACCTTCGGTGGTGACGCGGGTGTACTCGGAGAGAATATGGTCAACCGTGCCAGGGAAGTGCGCGATTGCGCCCATCACTTCACGGATGCCTTCTTCAATACGCTTGGCGATTTCGATTTCGCCTTCACGCGTGAGGAGCTCTACCGTACCCATTTCACGCATGTACATGCGCACGGGGTCGGTGGTGCGACCAATGTCGGTCTCGACCGCTGCCAACGCTGCGGCCGCTTCTTCAGCGGCCGCCTCGTCGGTATCGGCGTCGGCCAGCATAAGGGCATCCTTATCTGGAGCAACCTCGAATACGTTGATCCCCATGTCGTTGATCATGCGGATGATGTCTTCCACCTGTTCCGGATCTGAAATATCCTCCGGCAGGTGGTCGTTGACCTCCGCGTAAGTCAGGTAGCCCTGCTCACGACCCAATAGGATCAACTCTTTGATACGAGACTGCTGTTGCGCTTTTCCGGACATAACACCCTATCCACTGAAGGTCTTGGCGGGCAAAAAACAAGCCGAGGATTATACCTGAGCTGTGACCTCACGCGCCAGTTGAGGTCGGGTTTGATGCGCAAACATTGCGGCTGAGTAAGTCGCGCAATTGGTTTTTCTCTTCGCTGGTCAACTCGCTCTGGCGAGCTTTTCGCAGAAGTTGTTCCAGGTTTCGCTCGCGTTGGCGGGCGGACAAGCTAGTAATGGTGTCGAAAAACTGTTGTTCAAGGTTGTCTCCCTCAATCAGCCATTCCTTCTCGGCCAGGGCCTTCAACAAGCGCCCCTGCTCGGTGCCGTGCCACCGTGCGATCAACTGGAAAGAGTTTAGCTTGGGGTTCTTCTGCACGGCTTCAAGGAGTGCAACCAGCAATTGCGTGTTGCTGTGGTCCTCGGCGGCGAAGTGCCCGGCGTCCTCTACTTTTTCCGCCAGTTGCGGGTGATGCAGCAAGGTGCGCAAGGCGGCCAGTGTTGGTGGTTCGACGGCGGCCGGCACGCGCGGGGCACGTGGTTGGTCGCGATCGCCGCGCTTGCCGTTCTTGTCCCAGGGTTTCTTGTCCCATTTCTTGCCGCCACTGCCGGGTTTTTTCGGCGTCCATTCCTGCTGGGGGGCGTAATCCTGCTGGGGTTGATGATAGTCGGCGAAATCCGGCATCGCGTCGTAGTCGATGCCAGGGTCATACGCCGGCGGCGCCTCCTGGGGGGCGCTGTGCACCAACTGATTGACCGCTTCGCTGTTCAGGCCGGTGATCTCGGTCAGGCGCTGGCGCATGAGTGTGCGCAGGTTGGCGCCGGGTACCTTGTCGATCAGCGGTGCCGCGAGGGTGGCCATGTGGGCCTTGCCTTCGAGGGAGCGTGGATCGGCTTCTTCGGTCAACTGCTGGAAAAAATAGTCGGCCAACGGTTGTGCGTGCTGGTTGATCCGCGCACGGAACGCGTCGGTGCCTTCGGAGCGCACCAGGGTGTCCGGGTCCTCGCCCTCGGGCAGGAACAGAAAGCGTGCCCGGCGACCGTCCTGCAGGCACGGCAAGGTAGCCTCCAGTGCGCGCCAGGCGGCATTGCGGCCGGCCTGGTCGCCGTCGAAGCAGAACAGCACGTTGGGCACAACGCGAAACAGGCGCTTCATGTGCTCTTCGCTGGTGGCCGTGCCCAGGGTCGCGACGGCGTTGCGCAGGCCTTGCTGGGCCAGGGCAATAACGTCCATGTAGCCTTCGACGACAATGATTTCATCAAGGTTGCGGTTGTTCTTGCGCGCTTCGTACAGGCCATAGAGCTCCTGGCCCTTGTGGAACACCGGGGTTTCCGGGGAGTTCAGGTATTTCGGCTTGTCGTCGCCCAGCACCCGGCCACCAAAGGCGATGATCCGCCCCCGCGTGTCGCGAATCGGAAACATGACCCGGTCACGGAAGCGGTCGTAGCGCTTGCCGGTTTCGGCATTTTCGATCAGCAGGCCAGCGTCGATCATGGCGCGCTGTTGCAGCGTATCGCTGCTTAGGTGCTTGTACAGGTTGTCCCAGCCGGGCGGGGCGAAGCCGAGGCCGAAGTCTCGGGCAATTTCGCCGGTCAGGCCGCGGCCCTTGAGATAATCCACCGCGGCCTTGCGTGCCGGATGGCTTTTGAGGGCCTGGCGATAAAAATCCGCCGCCGCCGTCAGCAGTGGGTAAAGCGGAGAATCGGTCGGTTGGCGTGGCTTGTGCTGTCGACCGCTTTCCTCGCGGGGTATTTCCATGCCGGCGGCTTTGGCCAGTTCTTCGACGGCCTGGGGAAAGTCCAGGTTGTCGTGGTCCATGATGAAGCCGAGGGCGTTGCCGCCAGCGCCGCAGCCGAAGCAATAGTAGAACTGCTTGTCGGGGCTGACGCTGAAAGAAGGCGTTTTCTCTTTATGGAACGGGCAGCAGGCCGTGTAGTTCTTGCCTGCTTTCTTCATTTGCAGGCGAGAGCTGACCACGTCGACGATGTCGGTGCGGTTCAGGAGGTCGTCAATAAAGCTCTGGGGAATCAGCCCGGCCATGGCGTTCTCGTCATCACTGCGCGAAATATGGACCCGAAATCGGCAGGCGTAACCGGGGCTGGGTTTGAGGCACGCTAAATCGGTGGCTCGACCGGGTCGTCTGCATCATCGCTGTCGGGAAGTGTATCTGCCGATAATCCACTGACGTTAATAACTATCAGTATTCGACTGTTTGAATGTGTTGCGCTGAGTCCGGTAACGGCCGTTCAGGCCTCGGATAGCTCATGAAGCGGACACGCAGGCAGGTGCCTTGGGCTGATCGTCGTTAGAGGAATCAGGGTGTGCTCGTCGGTAGCCTTGGAAGGCTCGTCAGGAAAGACGTGCACCGCTGGCAAAAGAGCCAGGTCTGACGCGCTGAAGCAGGTTGTCTTGGTCGCGTCTGCGACTTTGACGGTGAAGCATCAAGCGTTATTCCGCAAATGCCATAAGCCCGGCTTGAAGGCCGGGCTTGGCAGAAGCTTGCTACGGACGTCTGTGTATTAGTACAGACGTACGGCGCGGCGCTGTTCGCGCTGAACTTTCTTGGCGTGACGCTTAACAGCGGCTGCTGCCTTGCGCTTACGCTCAGAAGTCGGCTTCTCGTAGAATTCGCGGCTACGAACTTCAGCCAGAACACCGGCTTTTTCGCAGGAGCGCTTGAAACGACGCAGAGCTACGTCGAAGGGTTCGTTCTCTTTTACTTTGACGGCTGGCATCCAGAGCTACCTTCATTCATTACCGGGGTCAACATCCTCGCGGCAAAAGAGCACTTGAAGACGTCGGTTTTTAAGGGTTGCGGATGTTAACCCCTCAACGCTCGGAATGCAAAGCCTCTGATCGAAAACCGCTGGTCGGGGCACAACGCGGCGACTATTATGCGCGCCTTCGAATTCAGCCTCTACAAGGCGCAAACCCATGCTAGTACTGGGATTAGAAACCTCCTGCGACGAAACCGGTGTCGCACTTTACGACAGTGAGCGCGGCCTGCTGGCCGATGCGCTGTTCAGCCAGATCGACCTGCACCGTGCCTATGGCGGGGTGGTGCCCGAGCTTGCCTCCCGCGATCACGTCAAGCGCATGCTGCCCTTGATCCGCCAGGTCCTGGCCGAAGCCGGCTGCGTGCCGACGGAGATCGACGGCATTGCCTACACCGCCGGCCCGGGCTTGGTGGGCGCGCTGCTGGTGGGCGCCTCTTGCGCCCAGGCCCTGGCCTTTGCCTGGGGTATTCCGGCCCTGGGTGTGCATCACATGGAAGGCCACTTGCTGGCGCCGATGCTGGAGTCGCAACCGCCGCAATTTCCGTTCGTCGCTTTGTTGGTGTCGGGCGGCCATACGCAGCTCATCCGGGTCGATGGCATCGGCCAATACGAGTTGCTCGGCGAGACGCTCGATGATGCTGCCGGCGAAGCGTTCGACAAAACTGCAAAAATGATGGGCCTCAACTATCCCGGTGGGCCGGAAATCTCCCGGCTTGCGACACAAGGGGTCGATGGGCGTTTCGTGTTCCCGCGGCCGATGTGTGACCGTCCCGGCCTGGATTTCAGTTTCAGCGGGCTGAAGACCTTCGCCCTGAACACCTGGCAGCAGTGCGTCAGCGCCGGGGACGACAGTGAACAAGCCCGTTGCGACATCTCGCTGGCGTTCCAGCAGGCCGTGGTGGAGACTTTGACCATCAAGTGCAAGCGTGCCCTCAAACAGGCCGGGCTCAAGCGCCTGGTGATCGCTGGTGGCGTGAGCGCGAACAAGGCCCTGCGGACATCGCTGGAGAAGATGCTCGGCGACATGAAGGGCGACGTTTACTACGCCCGGCCGGAGTTCTGTACAGATAACGGCGCGATGATTGCCTTTGCCGGCTGCCAGCGCTTGCAGGCCGGCCAGCACGAAAGCTTGGCGATCAGCGTACAGGCGCGCTGGCCGATGGAGCAGTTGGCGCCGCTGTGAAGCGTCATTTAAAAATGCCGTTCGCGCCCGGCGAACAGGTCGCGTAGATTGCCCCGGTGACGCCAGACGATCAGCGCAACCAGCGCGGCCATTGGCAGCAAGGCCGCCGGTTCCTGCCAGGCCAGCAACGGCAAGGTCAGCGGCGTGGCGATCAGTGCGGCCAGGGAGCTGGTGCGGGTCAGGTAGAACGTCAGCAGCCAGGCACAGGCAGCCAGCAGCGCGGCGGGCGGGTACAGGCCCAGCAGCATGCCGGCGGCAGTGGCGACGCCCTTGCCGCCACGAAAGCGAAAGTACAGCGGGAATAGATGGCCGATGACGGCGCAGACGCCGATCCAGGCCTGTTGCTGCAACGAGAGCCCTGCAAGGCTGGCGATCAATACCGGGACAAGGCCTTTGCAGAGGTCGCCCAGCAGGGTCAGGATGGCGAGTTTGCGTCCGGCCAGGCGAAGCATGTTGGTGGCGCCGGCATTGCCTGAGCCACTCATTCGCGGATCCGGGCGACCGGTCAGGCGGCTGAGCAAAATGGCGAAGGACAGCGAGCCGAGCAGGTAGGCGAGAATCGCCAGTAACCAAAACATGCTAACTATTCCGGGCGAGGACGCCCTGATTCTAACGGCGCATTGCGCCCTTGTCGTGCTGCGGAGAAGAGTGCTTGGACAGAGTGTTTATCGAAGGCCTGGAAGTCGACACGGTCATCGGGGCCTACGACTGGGAGCGAGGCATCCGACAGTGCCTGCGACTTGACCTGAGCTTTGCCTGGGACAACCGTCCGGCCGCTGCGGGCGACGACCTGACCCTGGCGCTCGACTACGCCAGCGTTTCGTCGCGCATCCAGGCATTTGCCGAACAGGCGCAATTCCAATTGGTCGAGACCTTTGCCGAGCGACTGGCCCAGGCGCTCATGGATGAGTTCAAGATCACGTGGCTGCGTCTGAAATTAACCAAGCCTGGCGCCGTACCGGCAGCCAGCGGCGTTGGTGTGGAGATCGAGCGCGGATGTCGCTGACTCAGGTTTTTCTCGGGCTCGGCAGCAATATCGAGCGCGAAACCCATCTGTGCGCCGGTCTTGAGGCCTTGGCCGGTTTCCTGGTGGACATGCGCTGTTCGGCCGTGTTCGAGAGCCAGCCGGTAGGTATCAAGAGCGGGCCATTCTTCAATTTCGTCGTCTCGGCCTTCACGGATCTGCCGTTGATGGAACTGGATCGCCGCCTCAAGTTCATCGAGGCGGACAATGGTCGCTATGCGCCGGACCGCAAGGGGCTGCCGCTGGATATCGACGTATTGTTGTATGGCGAGCAGGTCGGCAACTTCGATGGATTGATCCTGCCGCGCGCGGAAATCCTCAAGAACGCCTTCGTCCTGTGGCCTTTGTCGTTGATCGCGCCGGATCGAATTCATCCGGGTGTTGGCAAAAGCTTTGCCACATTGTGGGAAGAAGCGCAGATCGACCAGGTGCTGGCGCCGGTGGCTTTCGAATGGCGCGGCCAGCAACTTACGCCATCGAATCTGCGCTGAGGCACCTGCCGCTATCGCGAGCAAGTACGCTCCCACATTGGAGTTTCAGCGGGCACATATTTTGTGTTCAGCCAAGATCCACTGTGAGCGAGCTTGCTCGCGATGACGGCGGTATATCCGGCAAAAATGCAAGCTGACCCGAAACTCAGCGTCAGTTCGCCGCTTCCTTGTAGGCCTTCAACGCCCTGAGACGCTCACGCTTGATCGCCTCACCCAGCTCCGGCCCCTTGAAACCCTTCTCCAGCAAAGGCTGTACCGCCACTGCGCGGGCCGCTGCCGCTGCGCCCCGCAGATAATCAGCCTGTGGATAACTTCGCTCTTCAAGCCCTTTGCGTCCCCGTGCATCCATCTCACAGGCTGCGATGAACTCCTCGAAGCGCTGAGGTCGGCGGTACACATCGAAACTTTGCAGCAGTTCAAGCAGGGTAGACGCCTTCAACTCCAGCGCGCGATGGCCATGGGTGTGGTACTGGCCAACCAATAACGCCAGTTCCTGGCAGTCGCGAGGCGCCTTGAAGCGCTCATTGACCGCTTTGATCAGCCTCAACCCCGTGTGCTCGTGGGCGATGTGTCGCGGCCATTCGTGTTGGGGCGTCAGGCCTTTGCCCAGGTCATGGAGCAGGCAGGCCCAGCGGACCGTCAGCGGTTGTCGGTGCAGGGCGGCTTGTTCCAGCACGCTCAGGGTATGGACGCCGGTATCGATTTCCGGATGATGGGCTTCGGGCTGGGGCACGCCAAACAACGCATCGACTTCGGGCATCAGGACCTTGAGGGCCGTGCAGTCGCGCAAGACCTGGATAAACACCTGTGGCTGTTTCTCCATGAGAGCGCGAGAAATTTCCTTCCAGCTGCGCTCGGCCGTCAGTGCTTCCAGCTCGCCGGAGTCGCTGAGTTGGCGCATCAGTTCCAGGGTTTCGTCCGCCACCTTGAAACCCAATGGAGCATAACGCGCGGCAAAGCGGGCAACCCTCAGGACTCGGAGGGGATCTTCGGCGAAAGCGGGGGAAACGTGACGTAGGACCCGGGCTTCCAGGTCGCGCTGACCGTGGTACGGATCGGTCAGGTTGCCGTGGTCATCTTCAGCCATGGCGTTGATCGTCAAGTCCCGACGAACCAGGTCCTCCTCCAGGGTCACTTCAGGGCTGGCATGGAACACGAAGCCGCCATAGCCTCGGCCGCTTTTGCGTTCGGTGCGGGCGAGGGCGTATTCCTCGCCGGTCTTCGGGTCGAGGAATACCGGAAAATCGGCCCCCACGGGGCGAAAACCCTTGGCGAGCATTTCCTCGGCGGTGGCCCCCACCACGACCCGATCGACGTCGGTGACGGGAATGCCTAGCAGGCGGTCGCGAACGGCGCCGCCGACTTTATAGATCTGCATAAAAAACCTCCGTTGGTCCGACAGGATAACCTTTGCGTCGGACGTCCGGAGGGGAAAACGGGATCAAAGATGAATGACGGCCAGGTCCAGGCGGCCATAGTCTCCTTCGGCTTGTTCGCCTCTGGGAGGTACGTGATGGGTTTTCATCACCTGGTCGCCTTGCAGGGTTTCCAAGTGGATATCGAAACCCCAGAGGCGATGCAGGTGCTTGAGCACTTCGTCGGTGGAGTCGCCCAGTGGCTTGCGGTCATGCGCCTGGTGCCGCAGCGTCAGCGAGCGATCACCGCGGCGGTCAATGCTGTAGATCTGCACGTTGGGTTCGCGATTGCCCAGGTTGTATTGCGCCGCCAGGGTTTCGCGGATGATGCGGTAGCCGCTCTCATCGTGAATGGCAGGTACTACCAGGTCATCTTTCTGGTCATCATCGAGGATGCTGAACAGTTTCAGGTCGCGGATCACCTTGGGCGAGAGGTACTGCAGGATGAAGCTTTCGTCCTTGAAACTGCTCATGGCGAATTTAATGGCGGACAACCAGTCCGAACCGGCGATTTCCGGGAACCAGCGACGATCTTCCTCGGTAGGGTTTTCGCACATGCGCCGGATGTCGCGGTACATGGCGAAGCCCAGGGCGTAGGGGTTGATACCGCTGTAGTACGGGCTGTCGAAGCCAGGCTGGAACACCACGCTGGTGTGGGACGTCAGGAACTCCATCATGAAGCCGTCGGTGACCAGGCCCTCGTCGTACAGGTCGTTCATCAGCGTGTAGTGCCAGAACGTGGCCCAGCCCTCGTTCATGACCTGGGTCTGGCGTTGTGGATAGAAGTATTGGGCGATCTTGCGCACGATGCGCACGATTTCCCGCTGCCACGGCTCCAGCAACGGCGCATGTTTTTCAATGAAATAGAGAATGTTTTCCTGGGGCTCGGCAGGGAAGCGGGCATTGTCTTTTTCGTTGTACTTGTCTGCACCTTTGGGAATGGTGCGCCACAGATCATTGATCTGTTTTTGCAGGTGCTCTTCGCGATCCTTCTGGCGCCGGCGTTCTTCTTCGGCGGAAATCGGATACGGCCGCTTGTAGCGGTCCACGCCGTAGTTCATCAAGGCGTGGCAGGAGTCCAGCAAGTCCTCCACCGCGTCGATGCCGTGGCGTTCCTCGCATTGCATGATGTACTGCTTGGCGAACACCAGGTAATCGATGATCGAGCTGGCATCGGTCCAGGTGCGGAACAGATAGTTGCCCTTGAAGAAGCTGTTGTGCCCATAACAGGCGTGCGCCACCACCAGGGCTTGCATGCAGATGGTGTTTTCTTCCATCAGGTAGGCGATGCAAGGATCGGAGTTGATGACGATCTCATAGGCCAGCCCCATCTGGCCGCGGCTGTAGGATTTTTCGGTACTGAGGAAGTGCTTGCCGTAGGACCAGTGGTGATAGCCCAGCGGCATGCCGACCGACGCATAGGCGTCCATCATTTGCTCGGCGGTGATCACTTCGATCTGGTTTGGGTAGGTGTCGAGGGCATAACGGTCCGCGATACGGCTGATTTCGCGGTCGTAGGCCTTGATCAGCTCGAACGTCCATTCGGAGCCGGTGGAAATGGGCTGGCGCTTCTGCTCTTTTTTGGCGGTCATGTCACTAACCTGCGCTGGAAGAGTTCACGGAAGACCGGGTAGATATCCCCGGCCGAGACCAATTGCTGTTGGGCAAATGTGTCGGAAAAAGCTTCGGCAATCCGTTCATATTCGTACCACAAGGCCTGGTGTTCGCGTGGAGTGATTTCCACATAGGTGTAGTACTGGACGAACGGCATGATCTGGTTGATCAGGATGTCACGGCAGATCGGTGAATCGTCGTTCCAGTTGTCGCCGTCCGACGCCTGGGCTGCATAGATGTTCCATTCGTTGGCGGGGTAGCGTTCGGCCATGATCTCCTGCATCAGCTTCAGGGCGCTGGAGACAATGGTGCCGCCGGTTTCCCTGGAGTAGAAAAACTCCTCTTCGTCCACTTCCCTGGCACTGGTGTGATGGCGGATGAACACTACATCGATCTTGTCGTAGTTCCGTTTCAGGAACAGGTACAACAGGATGAAGAAGCGCTTGGCGATGTCCTTGGTGGCCTGGGTCATGGAACCGGAGACGTCCATCAGGCAGAACATCACCGCCTTGGAGCTGGGGTTTGGCTGTTTCACCAGCAGGTTGTACTTGAGGTCGAACGTGTCGAGGAACGGTACGCGGTGGATGCGGGCGCTGAGTTTCTCGATTTCCGCTTCAAGGTCCTGAATGTCGCCGAAATTGTCAGGTTCTTCGCGTTTCAGGCGGGCCAGTTCTTCCTTGGCCTCGCGTAGTTTTGCCCGGCTGCTGCCCGACAGCGCGATGCGCCGGGCGTGGGCTGAACGAAGGGTGCGGATGATGTTGATACGTGATGGATTGCCTTCATTGCTGATACCAGCACGCACGGTCTTGAAGGTGTCGGTGCCAGTCAGGTTGCGCTTGACCAGGTTGGGCAGTTCCAGGTCCTCGAACATGAACTCCAGGAATTCCTCCTGGGTAATCTGGAACACGAACTCATCCATGCCTTCGCCGGAGTTGCCGGCCTTGCCGGGCCCCTTGCCGCCGCCTCCGCCCTGGGGACGGGGGATGTGCTCACCACTGGTGAATTCCTTGTTGCCGGGGTGCACGACGGTCTGTTTGCCGCCGCGACCATGGTGGAGCACCGGCTCGTCGATGTCGCGGCCGGGGATACTGATCTGTTCGCCG
Source organism: Pseudomonas sp. PF05 (assembly GCF_056521845.1). Taxonomy (NCBI): domain Bacteria; kingdom Pseudomonadati; phylum Pseudomonadota; class Gammaproteobacteria; order Pseudomonadales; family Pseudomonadaceae; genus Pseudomonas; species Pseudomonas sp. PF05. The sequence goes on from NZ_JBWLPW010000013.1 coordinate 144,205, forward strand.
TGCTCCATGTCGGTAATGGAGCGCCGGCTGACCGCCTCTTCAACGGCCTTCTTGATGTGGTCACGGTAACGCCGCAGAAATCGCTGGCGGTTCACCGTGCTCTTGTTCTTGCCATTAAGGCGTCGGTCGATCACATAGCTCATAGGCCCCTCCGAGGGAGCTTCAAGTCGTAAGCCTCAAGCTGCAAGGGGCGTGGCGTCGAGCCGTGGCTCAACGCCGTTCCCTTGCAGGCTGTAGCTAGAAGCTTGCCGCTGCTTACTGCGATTTCCGGACCCGCAGATACCACTCGGAGAGCAGTCGTACCTGTTTGTCGGTGTAGCCACGTTCGACCATGCGTGTGACGAAATCGTTGTGTTTTTGCTGGTCCTCCTTGCTGGCCTTGGCGTTGAAGCTGATGACTGGCAGCAGGTCTTCGGTGTTGGAGAACATTTTCTTCTCGATGACCACCCGCAGCTTTTCATAGCTCAGCCAGGTTGGGTTCTTGCCGTTGTTGTTGGCCCGGGCGCGGAGCACGAAGTTGACGATCTCGTTGCGGAAGTCCTTCGGATTGCTGATGCCCGCCGGTTTCTCGATTTTCTCAAGTTCCTCGTTGAGGGCCACGCGATTGAGTATTTCGCCGGTTTCCGGGTCGCGGTATTCCTGGTCCTGGATCCAGAAGTCTGCGTACAGCACGTAGCGGTCGAAGATGTTCTGGCCGTACTCGCTGTAGGACTCCAGGTACGCCGTCTGGATTTCCTTGCCGATGAACTCGATGTAGCGCGGGGCCAGGTATTCCTTGAGGAAGCGCAGGTAACGCTCGCGGGTTTCGGCCTGGAATTGCTCTTGCTCGATCTGCTGTTCCAGCACATACAGCAGGTGAACCGGGTTGGCCGCGATCTCGTGAGGGTCGAAGTTGAAGACCTTGGACAGGATCTTGAACGCAAAACGTGTAGACAGCCCGTTCATCCCCTCGTCGACCCCCGCGTTGTCGCGGTATTCCTGGATCGACTTGGCCTTCGGATCGGTGTCCTTGAGGTTTTCACCGTCGTACACGCGCATCTTCGAATAGATGTTGGAGTTTTCCGGCTCCTTGAGGCGCGACAGCACCGTGAACTGGGCAAGCATCTTCAGGGTGTCGGGGGCGCAATGAGCCTTGGACAGCGAACTGTTGAACAGCAGCTTGTCGTAGATCTTCACCTCATCGCTCACTCGCAGGCAGTACGGGACCTTGACGATGTAGATCCGGTCGATGAAGGCCTCGTTGTTCTTGTTGTTGCGGAAGGTATGCCATTCCGATTCGTTGGAGTGGGCCAGCAGGATGCCGGTGAACGGAATGGCCCCCAGGCCCTCGGTGCTGTTGTAGTTGCCTTCCTGGGTGGCGGTCAGCAGCGGGTGCAGCACCTTGATGGGCGCCTTAAACATCTCGACGAATTCCATCAGGCCCTGGTTGGCCCGGCACAGTGCACCTGAATAGCTGTAGGCGTCGGCGTCGTTCTGTGGAAATTCTTCCAGTTTACGGATATCGACCTTGCCCACCAGGGCGGAAATATCCTGGTTGTTTTCGTCACCCGGTTCGGTCTTGGCCACTGCGATCTGGTTGAGGATCGATGGGTAGAGCTTGACCACCCGGAACTGGCTGATGTCACCGCCGAACTCGGCCAGGCGCTTGGTCGCCCATGGCGACATGATGGTATTGAGGTAGCGGCGTGGGATGCCGAAATCTTCCTCGAGGATCTCGCCATCCTCGGTGGCGTTGAACAGCCCCAGGGGCGATTCGAACACCGGTGAGCCCTTGATGGCAAAGAAGGGCACTTTTTCGATCAATTGCTTGAGCTTCTCGGCCAGGGATGATTTACCACCACCCACGGGGCCAAGCAGATAAAGGATTTGTTTTTTCTCTTCCAGGCCTTGGGCGGCATGGCGGAAATAGGACACGATTTGTTCGATGCATTCTTCCATCCCGTGGAAGTCTGCAAAGGCCGGATAGCGGCGAATCACCTTGTTGGAGAAGATTCGCGAGAGCCTCGAGTTGGTCGAGGTATCCAGCAGCTCCGGTTCTCCGATTGCCAGCAACAGACGTTCCGCAGCCGATGCATAAGCACTGCGGTCCTGCTTGCAGAGTTCGAGGTATTCCTGCAGCGAGTATTCCTCCTGCCGCGTGGACTCGAAACGTTGCTGGAAGTGGCTAAAAATGCTCATGACGTCACCTCGCTCGATACGTGGAGCCGGTGTCGGATCAATCAGTCGATGCTGGACAGCCGCTGGGAACCCAGTTGCCGTTTACCCCCCAGAATGCTTTCAAGAATGCAGGCTCTTGAAAGCTGACTCCCGATGACCCGCGCGCCGGTGTACCGGCTCTCCCCTGTTTTGGATGGCCTGAGGCTAAGGATAGTTCGGAATCGCGGAGGTAAAGGTGGAATACGTAATTAGTTATGGCAGACCGTTTGTCCGCGATCGCTCAAGCCCACGGTTCACGCGGGCTTGGACAACATAAAAAATTATTCCTGATTGTCTTGCGCTGTTTCTGCAGGATAAGTCGCACGCCACAACTCAAAACCGCCGTCCAGGCTATAGACGTCGCTGAAGCCCTGGCTGACCAGATAGGCGGCTGCGCTCTGGCTGGAGTTGCCGTGATAGCAGACCACGACTGTAGGCGCATCGAGGTCGGCGGCATGGATGAAGTCGGCGATGGAATGGTTATCCAGATGCCGGGAGCCACTGATATGCGAAGCCGCGAAAGTGGCTGGGTCGCGGACATCGACGACGACCGCGCCTTGCTCGCGCAAGGCCTGGGCCTGTTCCGGGGGGATGCGTTTGAATTCGCTCATGAAGGGCTCCTGTGGCTCAAGCGCAACGCCGGTCAAACGGCAGTGCCGGCCGGCAATGGTGCAGTGGTCGGTTGATGGGTTTTGGCGTGGCCCTGTTCGTCGCAATCGCAACGCAGTTGCTCGCCGGTGTCGACGTTCATCAGCGTCATGGCGCTGCCCCACACGCAACCGGTATCGAGGGCAAAGACGCCGGGTTCGTCGCATTGGCCACCCAGTGCCGCCCAGTGCCCGAAAATGATCTTCAGGTTACGGGTCTTGCGCTCACTGTGCTTGAACCAGGGGGCATAGCCGGGCGGTGCCGTCTCGATGCCTTCCTTGCCCTTGAGATCGAGCTTGCCGTCGCGGGTGCAGAAGCGCATGCGCGTGAAATAATTAGTAATGATGCGAAGACGGGCGCTGCCGGTAAGGTCATTGTCCCACTTGACAGGCTCGTTGCCGTACATGCCATCCAGGTAAGGGGCCAATAGATTGTCGTCGCGCAATGCCTGTTCGACTTCGCCGGCGCACTTGAGCGCCTTGCGCAAGGACCATTGGGGCGGGATGCCAGCATGGACCAGCGCCAGGTTGCGCGCCTCGTCGTAATGCATGAGCTTCTGTTGGCGCAGCCACTCCAGCAGTTCAACGCAATCGTGGGCGTCGAGAATTTCACTCAAGGTGTCGGATTTTTTCAGGCGCTCGATGTTCTGCCAGGCAGCCAGCAGATGCAGGTCGTGGTTACCGAGCACGCACACCAGCGACTGGCGGATGCTGTAGAGAAAACGCAACGTCTCAAGGGATTGCGGGCCACGGTTGACCAGGTCGCCCACCAGCCACAGCGTGTCTTTTTGAGGATCGAAGGCAACGTGCTCCAGCAGGCACTGGAGCGGGTCGAGGCAGCCTTGCAGGTCGCCGACCGCATACGTAGCCATCAGTGCAGGGCTCCGGGCACGGCCAGGCGGAAAGGCTTTATGACGGCGTCGAAGCGTTTGCCGTCCTCGGCCTGCATCTGGTAGGTGCCCTGCATGGTGCCGACCTTGGTCGTCATCACTGTGCCGCTGCTGTAGCTGTGGCTTTTGCCAGCGTCGATCAATGGCTGCTGGCCGACCACACCTTCGCCACGCACTTCTTCGACATGGCCATCGCCGTCGGTGATGATCCAGTGCCGCGACAGCAGCCTGGCCGGCAGGGAGCCGTTGTTGCGCACGGTAATGCTGTAGGCGAAGGCGAAGCGGTCATGCTCGGGTTGCGACTGTTCTGCCAGAAAACGGGTGGTGACGCTGACGTCGACCTGGTAACGAGGATCGGACATGCAAAAAGGCCTTAAAAGCGAAGCGGGACGCGGGCGCGACTCAAGGGATCAGTCTAGGCCAAGTATCGGGTAGTAGACCAGACTGGCGTACTGCCCGATAGCGATCGTCACTCGTTCAGTTGGCGTCGACTTGCGGGGCGACCTGTTCACTGAGTTTGTCGGCCAGGCGCACGAACGCTGCCAGGTCCAACTGCTCTGGGCGCAGGCTGCCATCGACGCCGGCGGCTTCGATTTCGGCGCTGCTGAGCAGCAGTTTCAAGGTGTTGCGCAAGGTTTTGCGGCGCTGGTTGAACGCTTCGCGCACCACACGTTCCAGCAGGCGATGATCCTTGGCCGGGTGCGGCAGGACGGCGTGGGGTACCAGGCGGACGATAGCCGAATCGACTTTGGGCGGCGGGTTGAAGGCCCCCGGGCCTACGTTGAACAGGTGCTCGACCCGGCAATGGTACTGGACCATGATCGACAGGCGGCCCCAGTCACCCCCGCCCGGGCCGGCGGCGAGGCGCTCGACCACTTCTTTTTGCAGCATGAAGTGCATGTCGCGGATCAGGCCGGCGTTGCTCAGCAGGTGGAAGATCAGCGGCGTGGAGATGTTGTACGGCAGGTTGCCCACTACCCGCAGGCTGTTCGGCGCGGCGTTCAGGCTATTGAAGTCGAACTTCAGCGCGTCGCCCTGGTGCAGGTTGAAATTGCTCCTGCCGGCGAACTGCTGGTTAAGGATCGGGACCAGGTCCTTGTCCAGTTCCACCACGTCCAGTTGCGCGCCGCTGTTGAGCAGGCCCTCGGTCAGGGCGCCCTGGCCCGGGCCGATTTCCAGCAGGCGGTCGTCGGGCTTGGCCCGGATGGAACGCAGGATGCGATCGATCACGCCGGCGTCATGCAGGAAGTTCTGGCCGAAACGCTTGCGCGCGCGGTGTTGGTATTGCTCGGTCATAAATGGGTCTCGGCCATCTGGTAGGCGGTTTCCAGGGCGACTTGCAGGCTGCCGGTATCGATCTTGCCGCTGCCGGCCAGATCCAGGGCGGTGCCATGGTCCACGGAGGTGCGGATGATCGGCAGGCCCAGCGTCACGTTGACCGCCGCGCCAAAGCCTTTGTACTTCAGCACGGGCAGGCCCTGGTCGTGGTACATCGCCAGCACCGCGTCGCAGTGCTCCAGATATTTTGGGGTAAACAGAGTGTCGGCAGGCAGCGGGCCACGCAGGTCCATGCCCTCGCTGCGCAAGCGCTCCAAGGTGGGTTCGATGATGTCGATTTCTTCACGGCCCAGGTGTCCGCCTTCGCCGGCATGGGGATTGAGCCCGCAGACGAGGAGGCGTGGCCGGGCGATGCCGAATTTTTCCTGCAGGTCGGCGTGCAGGATGCGCGTGACCCGCTCCAGGCGTTGTGCGGTGATGGCGTCGGCGATGTCCCGCAAGGGCAGGTGAGTGGTCACCAGGGCCACGCGCAAGCCTCGGGTGGCGAGCATCATCACCACTTGCGGGGTGTGGGTCAGCTCAGCCAGGAATTCGGTGTGCCCGGAAAAGGCAATCCCGGATTCGTTGATCACGCCTTTGTGCACGGGGGCAGTGATCATGCCGGCGAACGCGCCGTCCAGGCAGCCCTGGCCGGCGCGGGTCAGGGTCTCGAGGACGAATGCGGCGTTGGCCTTGTCCAGATGCCCTGTGACGACCGGAGCGCCCAGGGGCGTATCCCAGACATACAGGCTATTGGCGGGTGCCGGGACATCCGGCCAGGCCTGCGGTGTCACGGGCAACAGCTTGACGACCACCCCCAGTTGCGCGGCCCGCTCAAGGAGCAGGTCGCGACTGGTGATGGCAATCAGGGGATATGGCTGGGCTTGCGAGGCGAGCAGCAGGCACAGGTCGGGACCGATGCCGGCTGGTTCGCCGGGTGTCAGCGCAAAACGCTTGGGTTTCACTGCGCTGCCTGGTCTGCACCAGGAAGTTTGATTTCAACGTAGGCTTCGTCGCGAATCTGCCGCAGCCAGGTTTGCAGCTCTTCGTCGTATTTGCGGTTGCGCAAGACCGTCATCGCCTGCTGTTCACGAGCCTGGGTGGTACTGTCGGTGGCGCGGCGGCCAAGGACTTCCAGCACGTGCCAGCCATAAGGGCTCTTGAACGGCTTGGACAGCTGGCCTTGCGGCGTGTTGGCCATGACCTGGCGGAATTCAGGAACCAATGCATTGGGGTCGACCCAGTTCAGGTCGCCGCCGTTGAGGGCCGAGCCCGGGTCTTCCGAGAAACTCTTGGCCAGTTCGGCGAAGTCTTCGCCCGCTTCGATGCGATCGTAGAGTTTCTCCGCCAGGCGCTTGGTCTCGGCTTCGCTGCGAATCTCGCTGGGCTTGATCAGGATGTGGCGAACATGCACTTCGTCACGCACCTGGGTTCCGCCACCGCGTTTTTCCAGCACTTTCAGGATGATGAAGCCGCCTGGCGTGCGCGCTGGCTGGGTGATGTCGCCCACGGCCATGGCGCTCAGTTCGCGGTCGAACGGAGGCGGCAGTTGAGCGGGTTTGCGCCAGCCCATGTCGCCGCCTTCCAAGGCGTTGTCGCTGCCCGACTTGGCAATGGCCATCTGACCGAAATCAGCGCCTTGCTTGAGCTGTTGGTAGACATCCATCGCCTGTCGATAAGCGCTCTGGATCGCTTCGGAGTTGGCGCTTTCCGGGGTAGGAATCAGGATGTTCGCCAGGTGCAGTTCTTCGGAAAGCTGCATCTTGCCCAGGTCAGAGGCGAGGAAGTTCTTCACTTCCTGCTCTGACACCTGGATGCGTTCGGCTACACGGCGTTGGCGCACACGGCTGATGATCATTTCGCGGCGGATCTGATCGCGGGCGTCCTCGTAGGAGAGGCCGTCGCGAGCCAGGGCGGCACGGAACTGGTCGACGCTCATGTTATTGCGCTGGGCAATGGTGCCAACGGCCTGGTTCAGTTCTTCATCGGTGATGCGAATGCCGGAACGTTCGCCGATCTGCAACTGCAGGTTTTCGACGATCAGGCGTTCGAGCACTTGCTGGTCCAGCACGCCTGGCGGCGGCAGGCCACCACCGCGCTTGGCGATGGTTTGCTGCACTTCATGGACGCGCTGGTCCAGCTGGCTCTGCATGACCACGTCGTTGTCGACGATGGCCACCACTTTATCGATGGGCTGTACCGCGGCGTTGGCCGCAGTACCCAGGAACAGCGCGCCCAGCATCAGCGGGCGCAGACAATCAGAAAGCTTGGTCTTCACGTTCACGATAACCTTGGATGCCTTTGTCGAGGAAGCTCTCTACCTTGGCGCCAGTCAGGCCGCCGAGTCCCTTCAGAACAATTTGGAGGAAGACGCCGTGGTCGCCTTTTTCGTTTTCCGGGGCGGCTTGACTGAATTCTTCATAGTCGACCCAGTAACGGTTGATCAGGCGCAGTTTCCAGCAGCAGTTGTCATATTCGAAACCACCGAAGGCTTCCAGGGTGCGGTTGCGGTTGTAGTCATACTGCCAGCGGCTGATTACGTTCCACTGCGGCACGATCGGCCAGATGACCGAGAAGTCGTGCTGCTTGATTTTGTAGTAGTCCTTCACGTAGCCAGGAGTACCCGGGGTGCCGTAGTCGCCACCGCCCACTTGCCACTGGCCAGTGGTTTCATCGTAGCGGACCAGGTCGTTGCGATAGCGATAGCCAGCGTTGATGACCTTGTTCGGGTTGTCTTCCGGCTGGTAGTGAAACATCGCGCTGCCCGAACGGGGGCTGTGGGTATCCGGGTCCCAGTTGTAGTTGGCGGTGGTGCGCCAATCGCGGTTCCAGCGGTACTCGTATTCCAGTGCGTACGGGGAAACGTCCGACTTGGCGTCCTCACGTGTCTTGAAGTCGATGCCTGGCAACTGAACTTCGCGATCCTTGAAGTACAGGGCCTGGCCGACGCTGATACGCTGGCGTTCGAAACCGTTTTCTTCGATCCAGCGGCTGGTTACGCCCAGGGACAGCTTGTTTTCGTCGCCGACACGGTCGGAGCCGGTAAAGCGGTTGTCCCGGAACAGCGAGGAATAGCTGAAGGTCGATTCACTGGTATCGAAGACCGGGATATCGCTCTGATCCTTCTCCGGTACGTAGAGGTAGAACAGGCGTGGTTCCAGGGTCTGGCGATAGTTGGTGCCGAACCATTGGGTATCGCGGTCAAAATACAAGCCGCTGTCGATGCTGGCTATTGGAACGCCACGGCTCTGGCTGCTGCTATAGGTGCCGCGCAGGCGATCGGCCTCGGCGCTCTGTGCCGCAATTTGCGATTTGCCTCTGCCATCCAGATCCAGGTCATACTGGGTGTACTGGTATTTCAAGGATGGCTTGATGTAGCCGTAGCTCGCCTCCATCGGCAAGCTCATGACCGGCGCCAAATTCAGGCGATTGCCGTTCGCTCGCGCAAGGCCGCGGATGTTGTTGTCCAGCCACGGCGATGTAACGCCTTCGTCGTTGCTATACAGGCCATTTCTCAAGTTTCGATCAAATCGGACCAGTTCTGTTTGGTAAGCGAAATCCAGGCCATATGGATGCTGTGGCAACGCACCGTTGAAGGTGATCTGCGGCAAACGATCATAGGGCGTGACCTTGGAAATCGTCGCCATCTGGTAAGCCTGGGCATTCAAGCGGGCAACGTAGTTGTCCCCTCGATAGCTGACGGCCCCTTGCTGGTTTACATAATCCCTGGACTCGACACCGATCTGGTCGGTCTGCAAATCCTGGAAGTAGTAAGGGTCGCTGATCTTGGTGTAGTCGACTTCCGTCAGCACGCGCGAGTCGAGGCCGCCCTTGTGCTGCCAGTTGTACATGTAGCGGGTCTTGCTGTAGTCGGACTGCTTGGCGCGTTCGTCTTCTTCGTCGTTGAGATACGCCGCGCCGAACTGACCTTCGCTGGACTTGGTCAGGTAGCGGAACTCGCCTTCCATCAACAGGCCACGCTTGCTCATGTAGCGCGGGTACAACGTGGCATCGTAGTTCGGCGCCAGGTTGAAGTAGTACGGCGTGACCAGCAGGAAGCCGGTATCGCTGCCGCTGCCGATGGTTGGTGGCAGGAAGCCGGACTGGCGACGGTCGTCGATCGGGAAGTAAATATAAGGCGTGTACAGGACTGGAATGTCCTTGACCCGAAGCGTCACGTTGGTCGCGGTACCGAAGCCGGTGGCTGGGTTCAGGGTGATGTTGTTGCCCTTGAGGGTCCAGGCGTTGCTGTTCGGTTCACACGTGGTGTACGTGCCGTCCTTGAGGCGGATGATCGCGTTCTCGGCGCGCTTGGCGTACAGCGCGTTACCGCGGATGCGCGACTTGTGCATCACGTATTCGGCGTTGTCGACCTTGGCTTCGCCGGTGTCCAGCTGTACATCGGCGTGATCGCCGACGATCAGCGCCCCGTTGTCGCGAACCCGCACGTTGCCGCTCAGCTCGCCACGGTTCTCGGCCTGGTACAGGTTGGCCTCGTCGGCCTCGACCTGCATGCTGCCCTGGCGCATGACCACGTCACCGGCCAGGGTCGCCACCTGTTCTTCCTGTTGATAGCGTGAAGCCTTGGCGCCGAGGAAGGTGGGGGCGTCGCTCTTGGCCGTCTTGTCGTTCATGCCAGGACGGGTCGGCTCGATATAGGCACCCGCGCAGTAAGGCCCGGTTTCAGCCAATTGCGCGGGGGTGAGGTTCTCTCGTGGAACCCAATCCAGGTGACTGTAGTCTGCACTGCGCGACTTCAGGCCACGGCCCTTGGCTTCGGTAACGAGCATCGGCTTTTCGCCGGCTTCCTCGCCCGAGCTGCTGTCGGCTGCAGTTGCGCCGCTGTCGGAAACCGCGCTGCCGTCATGCACGGGACGCGGCGGCAACGCGGCGGCCGGTGTCTTGGGCGCACAGTCCCAGGCACCCGAAGCGGAGACGGAGCAGTCATACTGCTGCGCCGCGACGACGAATGAAGAGGCCAGGGGTTGCAGGGCCAGCAGACTGCCGGTGACCAGCAACGGAAATTTTTTACGAAACGCGGGGGATTTCAATGCCATCTTATTAGTCCGGGCTTCCTGCGTGCCATCTGCCCGCGGTGTGGGCCGCACGCCTCTCGATGGTCTGAAAGTTGGGTAGGAGCAGACCATTTCTGGCCTGCTCCCCCCTAAAAACCGTACGTGCGCCTTTCAGCGCATACGGCTCAAGTCTCTACTTAACCCCCGAAATCGGGAGCCGGTTTGTTCACTGTTAGCCCACGAGCATGAAGCTGCTGGTGGCAAATGGGATGCAATAGTACCCGGTTGCTTAGCGAGTCACCACCGCCTTGTGAGCGATAAATGATGTGGTGGTCGTGCCACCCCGTCTCCCTGATTATCGGGTTCTTGCACAGTAAACACAGACCTTTTTGCGATTGAAACAGGTTTGATACTTGTTTACGGTATTTCAGCTTCCCGAGCATCCGGGACATCCGCAGTTTCTCGCCCATTTCCTCCATCGAAGGATCGAACGGGTTGTACTCCCCGCTGATTTTTCTGTGCCTCTCGATCGGCGTAGCCTCAAGGGTGTATAGCCTGATCTCCTCTTTGTCCCCAGTCTCTGTCAGTAACGTGGTGCAGAACACCCAGTTTCGACCCTCGATGAGTTGGAAATACTTCTTCCTGATCCAGTCGAGGTTTTTGTTCGGGTGTCGCCGTTTTGCCCAGCGCCATAGCGCTTGGAATATTTGAAAGTCCATGCGGCTGTACGCCTTCTTGGCGACTACTGGCTGGTGATAGAACGCCCAGCCTCGCAGCATCGGGTTCAGCAATCGGATCAGATCCTCTTGCGTCACCGCTTTGTTGGTGCTGATGACCTCCTTGGCCTTGCGATAGAACGCTTTCACGTTTTTCTTGCTCGGCTTGATCAGAAGCTTCCCGCCGTACTTGCGGAAATTCCAACCCAGAAAGTCAAAGCCTTCATCTATATGGACGACATGGGTTTTCTCAGGGGATAACTGCAATCCGCGCACCGCGAGGAACTGCTCCACCCAAGGTTTGACTTCGCTATCGAGCACCTCTTTCGATTCGCCAGTGATCACAAAATCGTCCGCATATCGCACTACATTGATTTTCAGCTTCTTGGCCCGTGTCACGCCCAGATATCGCTTGAGCTGTGTTTCCAGGCCATCCAGCACCATATTTGCCAAGGTCGGCGAGATAATCCCGCCTTGAGGTGTACCGGCATCCGTTGCCTGAAGCTGGCCTTTATGGATCACGCCTGCTTTCAACCATTTGCGAAGAACCATTTTGTCCGTAGGGACGTGGTGGATCAGCCAGTCGTGGTTGATATGGTCAAAGCAGCCCTTGATGTCCGCTTCCAAAACCCATTTGGCCGATAGCCTCTTGGACAGGCAAACGAACAACTGCCCCATCGCATCCGCCGTCGAGCGTTCGATCCTGAAGCCGTAGCTATTGGGATCACCCGTGGTTTCTGCGATGGGCGCCAGAGCAAGCAAGTACAACGCCTGCATTGCCCTGTCAGTCATGGTCGGGATGCCCAAAGGGCGCTCCTTTCCATTCGACTTTGGGATAAACACTCGCCGTAGCGGCCGAGGTTTATACCCGTGGCGCTTCAATCCATCTGCCGCTTTCCATTTGGCATCCGGTGTATCCCAGAGCACGCGGTCGACTCCCGCCGTGCGCTTACCCTGGTTTTCAGTGACTCGCCGTACGGCCAAGTATCTGGCCGAGCGTGAGCGGGTCAGCATCCGTTGCAAGGCTTTCACCCTGCGCCAGTTGCCTTCCCGACAAGCCTTCGCAATCCGTATCTGCATTGCCCGAACGTTCCGCTGAACGCGACACCAGTCGATGTCGTGCCATTGCTGCGGAACGTCGGAAGGCGCAGACACGGCCATTTGGCTGTGTTCTATCATGCTGCCTTCCTCTCAGATGACCCTGAGCAAAAGACGTACGCATCCCCTGATGAGGAGGGGCGCTCCCGTCAGGGTTGGACTATTGGAAGGTCCGGTATTTCTGGACCTCGAAGTTCATTGAAACAGGCTCAATCAGCATTCATGCGACGAAAGACCACGCAGAAGTCTGCCCGGTTTCCCGTGGGATAATGTTCCAATCCCTATCCGAACCATTACAGCCCGGCGTTCGCTTTCTCTGCGATCCCATACCCGCACAGCCAACAGTTCACCTTGCGGTTTGCCTGCCCGAAGGCAGCCATACGGGCTTACCACGTTCCCTGACTGTCACACGACTGGTTTAGGACCTGCCTTTTCGCCGGAGGCTTGTGCAGCGACGTATTCCCACATCCCACAGGAATATCTGGCCTCGTACCTTTTGGTTCATGCCTGACAGCAGTTTGGGCATGGTTATCCTTACGGCGTTTATCAGCAGTTCACTTACGTTGCCCTTGCCAGCCAGCCTAGCGCCTCAACCCGGTACTGCTCCGAGCATCCATGACTTGCCTCGCAGCAAGATCACGCCCTGACGGGGGCTACATTGTCGGAAGAGCTTCATACCCCACCGTTACCAGTGACGCATGTCTTCCTAGGCTATCGTTGGTCGCACAACGAGTCCGCTACTGTTCAGTGACTGCAACAGTTGGACAATGACAGACAGAACTTTCGCTCATGTCTCCAGTTGAAATGGACAAGGACCGTAGGAAAACGGCTTGTCTGGGTGATGTTCCCCCTATTTGCAGAAGGAGGAACCCCTGCGGGGATTCTTCCCGTCAGAGTAAGGCCATGGGGCCGATGTGATGAAGTAAGCACTCCCAGTCCGAAATCCGGACCATAACCACGCTTCCGAGTGCTAAGTGGTTTTGGGTTCGCTATTGCGCCGCAGCGACAACGAGTCTTTTTAAGCGAAGGACTCCTTGGGCGGTTTTGTTTCCCGAATTGGCTGCCGGGCTGTTGGTTCCTTTGCAAGAACCCTTCACGATGACTCCTCATCGCGAAGCTGGAGGCACGCTACGCGTGTCGCACAAGATGCTGGATAATAAAGCATGACCCGCTTGACGGCTAGCGCCGTCGGAGACCCTTGCAATGCCCGACCAAGATGTACGCTTGCAACACCTGAAAGTTTGGCTCGATGAACAACTGCCTATCCTTTTTACTCAACAGGGCTGGGGAGTCGTACCCCCGGCCACGTTGACCGCCGCCAGCAGTGACGCGAGTTTCCGGCGTTATTTCCGCTGGGAAGGCGAGGGTCGCAGTTTGATCGTAATGGATGCGCCGCCGCCCCAGGAAAACTGCAAACCCTTCGTGGATATTGCTTTTTTGCTGGCGAAATCCGGCATTAACGTGCCAAAAATTTATGCCGAAGACCTCGATCGCGGCTTTCTTTTGCTCAATGACTTGGGCAACCAGACCTATCTGGACGTGATCAACGGCGAAAATGCCGACGATTTATTCCGCGATGCCCTGCAAGCCTTGCTGGCTTTCCAGCAACTGCCGATGGTTGCGCCGTTGCCGAGCTACGATGTCGCGTTGCTGCGCCGGGAGCTGGAATTGTTCCCCGAGTGGTACGTCAAGCGCGAGCTGGGTATCGAATTGGATTCGGCCCAGCAGCAACTCTGGCAGCAGGCCAGCGAATTGCTGATCGACAGCGCCCTGGCCCAGCCCAAAGTGCTGGTGCACCGCGACTACATGCCGCGCAACCTGATGCTCAGCGTGCCGAACCCCGGTGTGCTGGATTTTCAGGATGCGGTCTATGGCCCCGTCACCTACGACGTGACCTGTCTGTTCAAGGACGCCTTCCTCAGTTGGCCCGAGGCGCGCGTGCGCGGCTGGCTGGAGAATTACTGGCAGCAGGCCGGCGCCCTTGGCATTCCCGTCCAGCCGGACCTTGAGGACTTCCTGCGGGCCAGCGACTTGATGGGCGTGCAGCGCCATCTCAAGGTCATCGGGATCTTCGCGCGCATTTGCCATCGTGATGGCAAGCCACGCTACCTCGGCGATGTGCCGCGCTTCTTTGCCTATATAGAAGCGGTCATTGCCCGTCGTCCGGAACTGGCACCGCTCGGTGAATTGCTGGGCAGCCTGCGGCAATCGGCCGGAGCAACGGCATGAAGGCGATGATCCTGGCGGCAGGCAAGGGCGAACGCATGCGGCCCTTGACCCTGACCACGCCAAAGCCGTTGATTCGCGTGGGGGGTGTTCCCTTGATCGAATACCACTTGCGGGCGCTGGCCAGGGCCGGCTTCACCGAGATCGTGATCAATCACGCCTGGCTCGGTCAGCAGATCGAAGATCACCTGGGGGATGGTTCGCGGTTTGGCGTGAGCATTCGGTTTTCCCCCGAAGGCGAGCCGCTGGAGACCGGCGGCGGAATCTTCAGGGCCTTGCCGCTGCTGGGCGATGAAGCGTTTGTGGTGGTGAACGGCGATGTCTGGACCGACTACGATTTCAGCGCGTTGCGCCGGCCGATCGAGGGGCTGGCGCACCTGGTGCTCGTCGATAATCCCGAGCATCACCCGGACGGCGATTTCGTCCTGGCCGACGGAAAGGTTCACGATAGGCGCGCACCTGCCGACAACCTGACCTATAGCGGCATCGCCGTCCTGCACCCGCGCTTGTTCGACGGTTGCTCGGCCGGTGCGTTCAAGCTCGCACCGCTGTTGCGCGCGGCCATGGCCGAGGGACGCGTCAGTGGCGAGCACCTCAAAGGGCATTGGGTCGATGTCGGCACCCATGAACGTTTGGCGCAGGTCGAAACCTTGATAGAAGCGAGCGGTTGATATGTGGTGGCCAGGGACTCTGATTGGAGCCGGGGCTGGCTTTGCCATAGCCAGCATCCCGGGGGCCATGCTTGGGGCGTTGTTGGGACAGGCGCTGGATCGGCGCCTGAACCTGCAGGGCTGGGCGCAGGTACGTGAGCGCCTGGGTGGGCGCCCGGCGTTACGCAACGATGAGTTGTTGTTTGTATTGCTGGGGCGGTTGGCGAAAAGTGATGGGCGTGTGGTCGATGGCCACATCCAGCAGGCTCGCCAGGAAATGCGTGCGCTGGACTTGAGCGAGTCGGCGCAGCGCCGGGCGATCGCGGCGTTCAACCGGGGCAAGTCCGCAAATGATCGCTTGCGCGGTTATATGCGGCGCCTGGCCGTCCAGCCTCATGCGGCTGAAGGGGTATTGCGCGCGTGTTGGCGGATGGTCTGGGCCGATGGGCGTGCCGGTGTCAACGAGCGAGAACTGGTGGCGCAGTGGGGCCGGTGGCTGGGCTGGACGCCGCAACAGGTCCAAGCGCTGGCGGCTGATTACGAACCGCAGAAACTGTCGCGGCCCAACAGCGGCGTGACCTATCAGGAAGCCTTGCGCTTGTTGGGTGTTTCGGCCACCAGCGAACCGTCACAGATCAAGCGTGCTTACCGGCGTCTGCTCAGTCGTCATCATCCGGACAAGATTGCCGGTAGCGGGGCAACGCCCTTGCAGGTGCGTGAGGCCACCGACAGAACCCGGGAGCTGCACAATGCCTATCGACTGATTCGCGAGCGGCGGGATTTTCGGTAGCCCGCTGGCCTGCGGTAGGCGCTGCCGAAGGCTGCGATCTTGATATTTCGCCTGAGACTCAACTGGCCTTGGAAAGATCGCAGCCTCGCTTCGCTCGGCAGCTCCTACAGCGTGGTCCAATGGGAGCAAGCTCCCCCACCACGGTGGGTGGGGCCATAGTCAGCCTTACTCCCCGGCTTTCTGCGGACTCAACCAACCCCGAACCCGACGGAACAGTTGCTCCTGCTCCGCCGCCGGGTTCGGCAGGGCCTTGAGGGACACTTGGCTGAAGGTCGAGCCTTTCAAGCGTTTGCTCGCTTGCAAGCGCTCCAGCGCCGCGTTGCGATCCAGCGGCTTGTCCATGTAGAAAATGTCGGCGGTCGCCAGTTTCAAGGTCGAGGTCAGTTCGGCCAGGGCCGGCTTGGCGGTGACCGGGGTCTGGGCGGCCACCATCACGAAGCGTTCGACTTGCGAGGGTTGTTTTTCACTCAAGTAACGCGCTACCCAATAGGCGCCAGTGCCATGGCCCAGCAGCACGATGCGGCGCGCGCTTTGTTGTTCGGCGTAGGCCAGCGCTGCATCGATACGGGCGAAGATGCGCTCGGCATCGGCCTTGGCGTGTTCTTCATCAGTTTGGGGAACGATTGGATCTGCCGCATCTGCTTCGCCGCCCGCGACCTGTTCGATCGGCGCCGCGGTGGTGGCATCCGGTGCTGCCGCAGCGGTGTCGGCCGGCTTGGTTTCGGGAGGTGTTTCCATCACGCGCGGTGCAATGACGTCGCTTTGCAGGTCCGGCAGGGTGATACTCAGGCTGCTCCATTCAACATCGGGCAATTTTTTACGCAACGGGCCGATAGCTTGAGGCCAGTCAGCTGTTTCGCCGGCGCCGGGGACTATGATGACTGCGCCCTTGGGGTCGCTGGTATTGGCCGGTTTCCACAGCGCCAGGAAGGTATCGCTGCCGGTCTGCAACTGTTGTTGTTCCTGAAGTGGGATCGTTCGCTCAAGTGCGATCGCTTCTTCCTGGCTACGCTCGAGCAAGGGTTGGCGCTCGACGGGTTTTTCCTCGGCAGGTTGCTGCGCGGCGGGTGCCGTTTCGCTGGCCTGCACAGAAAAGGCACTTGGCAGGATCAGCGACAGGCACAATGCTGGCAACGCCAGGCGATAAACAGAGGGCATCGGATATTCCATGACCAGAAGTATTTCCGGCAGCCTAATGGGTTGGTCAGTATTTGTCAGTGCATGAGACTTCGATGATGCGTTTTTGCTGCCTGTGGGTTATCGGCTGTTTATGGCTTCCCTTGATGGCGTGGGCCGCGCCCGCGCCGTCGGCGCACGGGGTGCAATTGAATGCAGGGCAGCGCCAGTGGTTGGCGCAGCATCCGCAATGGCGGGTCGGCCTGGTATTGCAGGCGCCCTATGCGCAATACGACCGGCGCTTGCAGCGGTTGTCCGGCACCAACGTCGAGTTGATGCAATGGCTGGGCAAGGCGTTGAACGTCGAACTCACCTGGCGCAATTTCCAGGACCTGGCGCAACTGGAAGCGGCGGTGCGCGCTGGCGAAGTGGACGTTGCTCCGGGCCTGAGCCAATCTCCGAGCGGGCTCAAGCTCTGGCAGTTTTCCGATCCCTACATGCGCGTGCCGCAATTGATCGTCGGTGCGCAGAAGGGGGCCGAGGGGGTGGAGTTGGAAAAACTCGACACCCAGGCCCGGGTCGCGGTGCGCATGCCCAGCGCCACGGCCGATTACCTGCGCAGCAACTACCCGATGCTGAATCTGCAAGGCGTGCCGATGGAGCGCGCGGCCCTGCAATTGTTGCTGACCCAGCAGGCTCGATATGCGGTGGTCGATGAGGCTCAGCTCGGGCGGCTGATGGTCGAGCCCGAATTCGCCGAGCTGGCGGTGGTGGGCGACATCGGCCTGCCGCAGTTGCTGCGGGTTGCCACGCGCCGGGACTGGCCGGAACTGGCCGATATCATCGAGAGCGGTTTGCAGGCAATTCCGGCCAAGGAGCTGGAGCAACTGCACAGCCGCTGGCTCAAGCCGAAATACCCGCGCCTGACCGAGACCCCGGGTTTCTGGCAGAACTTGACCCTGTTGATTCTGGCCCTGCTGCTCAGCAGCATCGCCATCGTGTTCTGGCAGCGCCGCCAGCAACGCGCACTGGAACGCCGTCTACGGGCCGCGAAGGAGGACATCGCCCAGCGTGCTGCCAGCGAGGAAGCCTTGCGCCTGACGCAGTTTTCCATCGATCAAAGCACGGTCGGCATCCTCTGGGTCAATTGGGACAGCCACGTGCGCTATGCCAACCGAGCGGCTGAAACCATGCTCGGCTATGCCTCGGGCGCCATCATCGACCGTCCCTTGATCGACTTCGAGCCGGGCTTGCACATGGATCGTTGGCTGAACCTGTGGAAGCGCGCCCGGGCCAGTGAAGACCGGCCGCAGAGTTTCGAGACCGAGTGCGTGCGAGCCGACGGCAGCATTCTGCCGGCCGACGTTTCCCTGAGTTTCCTGCGTTTTCGCGACGCCGAATACCTGGTGGTCTACCTCAACGACGTGACCGAACGTCGACGTGCGCTGGCGGCGTTGCGCGAAAGCGAAGCGCGGTTGCAAGGTATCGCCGCTAATGTGCCAGGCCTGGTCTTTCGCCTGGAGCGGGCGCCAGTGACCGGCCAGATCGACTTTGCCTACATCAGTGAAGGCAGCGAAAGCCTGGTGGGTTATTCCCCTGCAACCCTGGCCCGCAGCGACACCGGGCTGCGCAGCCTGGTGCACCCGCAGGACAAGGCCGATTACCACCGCACCCAGGACCAGGCGCTGGACACCGACAGTGACTGGTCGTGGCAGGGCCGCATCCTGACCCGCGAAGGCCAGGAGCGTTGGGCCGAGATCAAGGCGATCACCCGTCGCCTGGAAGATGGCGCCTACGTCTGGGACGGGATCGTCTGGGACATCACCGAAAGCAAGCGCATCGAACTGGAACTGGCCAGCTCCCGGGAGCAGTTGCGCGAGTTGTCGGCGCACCTGGAAAGCGTGCGGGAAGAGGAAAAGGCACGCATTGCCCGGGAAGTTCACGACGAGCTGGGCCAGATGCTGACGGTGTTGAAGCTAGAAACATCCATGTGTGAATTGGCCTACGCGCAACTCGACCCGGGCCTGCATGAGCGGCTCAACAGCATGAAGCGCCTGATTGCCCAGTTGTTCCAACTGGTGCGGGACGTGGCAACGGCGCTGCGCCCGCCGATCCTGGATGCTGGCATTGCCTCGGCCATCGAATGGCAGGCTCGGCGTTTCGAGGCGCGTACGCAGATTCCATGCCTGGTGCAGGTGCCGGACAACCTGCCGGCCCTGAGCGATGCCAAGGCCATTGGCCTGTTCCGGATTCTCCAGGAAGCGCTGACCAACGTGATGCGCCACGCCCAAGCGCATACTGTAGAGCTGACGCTGGTTCAGGAGGGCGACGAATTGTGCCTGACCGTCAGCGACGACGGTGTAGGATTTATTGCCGATACGGGTCGGCCAACCTCCTTTGGCCTGGTCGGCATGCGTGAGCGGGTGCTGATCATGGGCGGGCAGTTGACCCTGGAGAGTGAACCGGGGGAGGGCACGACCCTGTCGGTGCGGGTGCCGTTGCATGAGGTCTGATGGGGTGGGTTGCCTGGGCGGGCCCGAGCCAGCTCGCTCCCACATTGATTGAGATGTACACATGACCCTGGGGGAGCGAGCTTGCTCGCGATGAGATCCTGAATCTGGAGAACAACGTGATCCGTGTACTGGTAGCCGAAGACCACACCATCGTCCGTGAAGGCATCAAGCAGTTGATCGGCCTGGCCAAGGATCTGGTGGTGGTAGGGGAGGCGAGCAATGGCGAACAGTTGCTCGAGACCTTGCGCCACGTGCCCTGCGAGGTGGTGCTGTTGGACATTTCCATGCCGGGCGTCAACGGCCTGGAGGCAATCCCACGGATCCGGGCGCTGAACAATCCGCCGGCCATCCTGGTGTTGTCGATGCATGACGAGGCGCAAATGGCTGCCCGCGCCCTGAAGGTCGGCGCCGCCGGCTACGCGACCAAGGACAGCGACCCGGCCCTGCTGCTCATGGCGATTCGCAAGGTCGCGGCCGGCGGACGCTATATCGACCCGGACCTGGCCGACCGCATGGTCTTTGAAGTCGGCCTGACCGACACGCGGCCGTTGCACTCGCTGCTGTCCGAGCGTGAGTTCTCAGTCTTCGAACGATTGGCCCAGGGCGCCAACGTCAACGACATCGCCCAGCAACTGGCCCTGAGCAGCAAGACCATCAGCACCCACAAGGCGCGGCTGATGCAGAAGCTCAACATCACCTCATTGGCAGAGTTGGTGAAATATGCGATGGAGCACAAGTTGCTCTGAACCCCGCAATTCCCCCCTGGGAGCGAGCTTGCTCGTGATGGCGGCGGCACATTCAATATTGATGTCGGCTGACACGGCGCTATCGCGAGCAAGCTCGCTCCCACGGGAAATGTGTCGGCATATCCATTTGCGACACACCCCAACAGCGCTTTTTGCCCCTACTTGCAGCTTGCCGCTTACAACTCGCCGCTGCATTTACCCAATCCCGCCATCCTTGTAGGGCAATCCCTACCCCGACTCTTCCATCCGGCTGAGGCGATTCTCTCCTGCCTCCCGATTTGCGCGGCTCCCAGGGTCCACTAGGCTTGATTCACAAGCAGTCATCAATACAAAAGGTGCGGGTATGAGCCAGGTCGATTCAAGCGCGGGGGCCAGTGATGTGCTGGTCAGCTTTCGTGGTGTGCAAAAGAGCTACGACGGCGAGAACCTGATCGTCAAGGACCTCAACCTGGATATTCGCAAAGGCGAATTCCTGACCCTGCTCGGGCCTTCCGGCTCCGGCAAGACCACCAGCCTGATGATGCTCGCCGGGTTTGAAACCCCAACCGCCGGTGAGATCCTGCTGGCCGGGCGCTCGATCAACAATGTGCCACCGCACAAGCGCGACATCGGCATGGTGTTCCAGAACTACGCCTTGTTCCCTCACATGACCGTCGCCGAGAACCTGGCGTTCCCGCTTACTGTGCGTGGCCTGAACAAGAGCGACGTGAGTGATCGGGTCAAGCGCGTCTTGAGCATGGTCCAGTTGGACAGCTTCGCCCAGCGCTACCCGGCGCAACTGTCCGGTGGCCAGCAGCAACGGGTAGCCCTGGCCCGGGCCCTGGTGTTCGAGCCGCAGCTGGTGCTGATGGACGAACCCTTGGGTGCGCTGGACAAGCAATTGCGCGAGCACATGCAGATGGAAATCAAACACCTGCACCAGCGCCTTGGCGTGACGGTGGTCTACGTGACCCACGACCAGGGCGAAGCCCTGACCATGTCCGACCGCGTGGCGGTATTCCACCAGGGCGAGATCCAGCAGATCGCCCCGCCGCGTACCCTGTATGAAGAGCCGAAAAACACCTTCGTCGCCAACTTCATCGGCGAGAACAACCGTCTCAATGGTCGTCTGCACAGTCAAACCGGCGAGCGCTGCCTGGTGGAGCTGGGGCGCGGTGAGAAGGTCGAGGCACTGGCGGTGAATGTCGGCAAGCCCGGCGAGCCGGTGACCCTGTCGATCCGTCCGGAGCGGGTGAGCCTCAACGGCGCAAGCGAACAATGTGTCAACCGCTTCTCAGGGAGGGTGGCGGAATTCATCTATCTGGGCGACCACGTCCGGGTTCGCCTGGAAGTCTGCGGCAAGAATGACTTCTTCGTGAAACAACCGATTGCCGAGCTCGACCCCGAGCTCGCTGTCGGGGACGTGGTTCCGCTTGGCTGGCAAGTCGAGCATGTGCGTGCGCTCGATCCCCTTCTAGAGGCGAATTGATCGCCCCCTGCTGTACCAACACCAACCCTGCACGTGGAGAGAACAATAAATGTTGAGATCCCTGAAGTTCACAGCCCTGACCCTGGGCATGATGGGTGCGGCAAGCGCGATGGCGGCGGGCCCGGACCTGACCGTGGTGTCTTTTGGCGGGGCGAACAAGGCGGCTCAGGTCAAAGCCTTCTACGCACCGTGGGAAGCGGCCGGTAACGGTAAAATTATCGCTGGCGAATACAACGGCGAAATGGCCAAGGTCAAGGCCATGGTCGATACCAAGAGCGTTTCCTGGGACCTGGTAGAAGTCGAGTCCCCGGAATTGTCCCGTGGTTGTGACGAAGACATGTTCGAACAACTGGACCCGGCCCTGTTCGGCAAGGCCGAAGACTACGTCAAGGGCGCCATCCAGCCTTGCGGCGTGGGCTTCTTCGTGTGGTCGACCGTGCTGGCCTACAACGCTGACAAACTGAAAACCGCGCCGACCAGTTGGGCGGACTTCTGGGACACCAAGCAATTCCCAGGCAAGCGCGGCCTGCGCAAAGGCGCCAAGTACACCTTGGAATTCGCCCTGATGGCCGATGGTGTCGCACCGAAAGACGTCTACAAAGTGCTGGCTGGCAAAAACGGTCAGGACCGTGCGTTCAAGAAGCTCGATGAGCTCAAGCCGAACATCCAGTGGTGGGAAGCTGGCGCCCAGCCGCCGCAGTACCTGGCGTCCGGTGACGTAGTCATGAGCTCGGCCTACAACGGCCGGATCGCCGCGGTACAGAAAGAAAGCAACCTGAAAGTGGTGTGGAACGGCGGCATCTACGACTTCGACGCTTGGGCCATTCCGCGTGGCCTGGACAAGACCCGGGCGGAAGCGGCGAAGAAGTTCATCGCCTTCTCGGTGGCACCGCAGCAGCAGAAGACCTACTCGGAAAACATCGCCTACGGCCCGGCCAACACCCAGGCAGTACCGTTGCTGGCCAAGGATGTTCTGAAAGACATGCCGACCACTCCGGAAAACATCGCCAACCAAGTGCAGATCGACGTCAGCTTCTGGGCTGACAACGGTGAGCAACTGGAACAGCGCTTCAACTCCTGGGCGGCCAAGTAGGCGCTGCCGAAGGCTGCGATCTTTTGATCTTCAGTGTCCATGAGGGCCTCAAAAGATCGCAGGCTGCGCCAGCTCCTACAGGATTTGCGTTTCACCATAAACAGTGGCGGTTCGCCGCCGCTGTAACGATCAAAAAGATTTGCGGAGTTCGCCATGGCCATCGCCGTTCCACTGAACGCGGGCACCAGCCCCACCCTCAAGCAACGGCTCAAGCGCGCCGAGCGGGTCAACCGCTGGAAGGCCCAGGCCTTGATCGCGCCGCTGGTGTTGTTTCTGTTGCTGGTGTTCCTGGTGCCGATCGTGGCGCTGCTGTTCAAAAGTGTCAGCAATCCGGAAGTGGTCAATGGCATGCCGCGCACCGTCGCTGCGGTCGCTGCCTGGGACGGACGTGGGTTGCCAGGCGAGCCGGTATACAAGGCCGCCAGCGAAGACCTGGCCGAAGCCCGCAAGAATCAGACCTTGGGCGATTTGTCCAAGCGCCTGAACATGGAACTGGCCGGCTATCGCAGCCTGATGACCAAGACCGCCCGTGCGCTGCCGTTCGCCACTGAGCCGGCCTCTTATAAAGAAGCGATGGAGAACCTCGACGAACGCTGGGGCGATCCGGCGTATTGGCAGGTGATCCGCCGCAACACCAGTGATGTCACCCCGTACTACCTGCTGGCGGCTGTCGATCATCGCATCGATGACCTCGGTGAACTGGCCCCGGCCACCCCCGATCAGGCGATCTACCTGGATATTTTTGCCCGTACGTTCTGGATGGGCCTGGTGATTACCACGATCTGCCTGGTGCTGGCCTATCCGTTGGCGTACCTGCTGGCGAACCTGCCGTCACGCCAGAGCAACCTGCTGATGATTTTGGTGCTGTTGCCGTTCTGGACGTCGATCCTGGTGCGGGTGGCAGCGTGGATTGTGCTGCTGCAATCGGGCGGATTGATCAACAGTGGCCTGATGGCCATGGGTATCATCGATAAGCCTCTGGAACTGGTGTTCAATCGCGCCGGTGTGTACATCTCCATGGTCCATATCCTGCTGCCGTTCATGATCCTGCCGATTTACAGCGTGATGAAAGGCATCTCGCCGACTTACATGCGTGCGGCGATTTCCCTGGGGTGCCATCCGTTTGCCAGTTTCTGGCGCGTGTACTTCCCGCAGACCTATGCCGGTGTCGGCGCGGGTTGCCTGTTGGTGTTCATCCTCGCCATCGGCTACTACATCACCCCGGCGCTGCTGGGCAGCCCGAGCGATCAGATGGTCAGCTATTTTGTCGCGTTCTACACCAACACCAGTATCAACTGGGGCATGGCCACGGCGCTCGGCGGGTTGCTGTTGCTGGCGACCGTCGTGCTTTACCTGATTTACAACTGGCTGGTGGGCGCCAGTCGCCTGCGCCTGAGCTAAGGGGAGATTGAAATGCTGAGTCCTTACATGTCTCCCGTCGAACGGGTGTGGTTCTACAGCTTGCGCACACTCTGCGGGCTGATCCTGCTGTTCCTGATTTTGCCAGTGCTGGTGATCATCCCACTGTCGTTCAACTCCGGCAGTTTCCTGGTGTACCCGCTGCAAGGCTTTTCGCTGCAGTGGTACCACGATTTCTTCGCCTCGGCCGAATGGATGCGGGCGCTGAAAAACAGCATCATCGTGGCCCCGGCGGCGACGTTTCTGGCGATGATCTTCGGCACACTGGCGGCCATCGGCCTGACCCGTGGCGACTTCCCAGGCAAGGCGCTGGTGATGGCCCTGGTGATCTCGCCGATGGTGGTGCCGGTGGTGATCATCGGCGTGGCCAGTTACCTGTTTTTCGCGCCACTGGGGATGGGCAACAGTTTCGTCTCGCTGATCGTGGTCCACGCCGTGCTGGGCGTACCGTTCGTGATCATCACGGTGTCGGCGACCCTGCAGGGGTTCAACTACAACCTGGTTCGGGCCGCCGCCAGCCTTGGGGCTTCGCCACTGACGGCGTTTCGTCGGGTGACCCTGCCGTTGATCGCCCCGGGGGTGATCTCCGGCGCACTGTTTGCCTTCGCGACGTCGTTCGATGAAGTGGTGGTGACCCTGTTCCTGGCGGGTCCCGAGCAGGTAACCCTGCCACGGCAGATGTTCAGCGGCATCCGCGAAAACCTCAGCCCCACCATCGCGGCGGCGGCGACGCTGCTGATCGCCTTCTCGGTGATCCTGCTGCTGACCCTGGAATGGTTGCGTGGGCGCAGCGAGAAACTGCGCACTGCCCAAGTCTGAGGCCAGCGTTGGTCCCTGTGGGAGCGGGCTTGCTCGCTCCCACGGGGGGCTGGGGTGTATTCATGCGCTGAATAGCAGACAACCCTCAATACCGAGCTATCCTTGTGCCAGCCCATACTCGAATAAGAGGCCGCGCACATGAGTCTTTCCTCATTCAAGATCGCCCACAAACTGATCACCGGTGCCGCTGCCATCGAGCAACTGGCGGCTGAGCTGACCCGGCTGGATGTCGACAACCCGCTGATCGTCACCGATGCCGCGCTCGTCAAGTCCGGCACTGTTGAGCTGGCCCTGCAACATCTGGGTGGACGGGACTACGAGATTTTCGACCGGGTCATGCCGGACCCGGAAATCGCCATTGTCGAAGACTGCATGCAAGCCTACCGCGACGGTGGTCATGACGGCCTGATTGGCCTGGGTGGCGGCAGTGCCATCGACATCGCCAAGTGCGTGGGGGTCTATGCCGGGTACCACGGCGAGTTGCAAGATATGTTCGGCGTCGATCAGGTGCCGCGCAAAGGCCCGCCGATGATTGCCATCCCCACCACGGCCGGTACCGGTTCGGAAGTCACCAACGTGGCGATCCTCTCCGACAAGGCCGCGCAGTTGAAAAAAGGCATCGTCAGCGATTATCTGTTGCCGGACGTGGCGCTGGTCAGCCCGCAGATGACCCTCACATGCCCGCGCAGCGTCACGGCTGCCAGTGGCGTTGATGCGCTGGTCCACGCCATCGAGGCCTACCTGTCGCTCAATGCTTCGCCGATCACCGATGCCCTGGCCATAGGCGCAATCAAGCTGATCACCCGCGCGCTGCCCAAGGCCTATGCCAACCCGGCTCACTTGCAAGCCCGTGAAGACATGGCCACGGCCAGCCTGATGGCCGGCATGGCATTTGGCAATGCCGGAGTTGGAGCGGTGCATGCGCTGGCCTATCCGTTGGGCGGGCGCTTTCACGTGTCCCATGGCGTGGCCAACGCCTTGTTGCTGCCGTACGTCATGGCTTGGAACAAGATGGCGTGTGTCGAACGCATGCGTGACATCGCCGAGGCCATGGGCCTCAAGACCGCTCACCTGAGCGATCTTGAGGCTGCCGACGAGGCTGTGGAGGCCATGGCAACGCTGTGTGCCGCGGTGGAAATACCCAAGGGCCTCAGCAGCCTGGGCGTGACCGAGGAGGTGATTCCATCCATGGCGGTGGAAGCGGCGGGAATAGAACGGCTGATGCGCAACAATCCGCGCAAACTGAGCGCTGCCGATATCGAGGAAATCTACCGCGCAGCGTATTGATCGATTGTCGCGGTGGGCGCGCCAAATCTTGAGGTATACAATGCGCGCCATCGTGATTTCGCTCAAAACAGGTGCGTCATGCAGCCCTTCGCTATTGCTCCGTCGATTCTCTCTGCCGACTTCGCCCGCCTGGGCGAGGAAGTGGACAACGTTCTGGCCGCCGGGGCCGACATCGTGCACTTCGATGTCATGGACAACCACTACGTACCCAACCTGACCATCGGCCCGATGGTCTGCGCGGCGCTGCGCAAGTACGGCGTCACCGCGCCGATCGATGCGCACCTGATGGTCAGCCCGGTGGACCGCATTGTCGGTGACTTCATCGAAGCCGGCGCCACCTACATCACCTTCCACCCGGAAGCCACGCTGCACATCGATCGCTCCCTGCAGCTGATCCGCGAAGGCGGTTGCAAGGCCGGCCTGGTGTTCAACCCGGCCACGCCCCTGGACGTGCTCAAGTACGTGATGGACAAGGTCGACATGATCCTGCTGATGAGCGTCAACCCTGGCTTCGGCGGGCAGAAGTTCATCCCGGGCACCCTCGACAAGCTGCGCGAAGCCCGTGCGCTGATCGATGCCTCGGGCCGTGATATCCGCCTGGAAATCGACGGTGGCGTGAACGTGAACAATATCCGTGAAATCGCCGCGGCCGGCGCCGACACGTTCGTCGCGGGTTCGGCGATCTTCAATGCACCCGACTACAAAGAGGTGATTGCAAAAATGCGCGCCGAACTGGCCCTGGCGCGCCCATGAGCGGCTTCGAGCAGCTGTTCCCCGGCAGCTTGCCGCGTCTGGTGATGTTCGACCTCGATGGCACATTGGTCGATTCGGTCCCGGACCTTGCGGCGGCGGTGGACACGATGCTGCTCAAGCTTGGACGCCCGCCTGCCGGCCTCGATTCGGTACGCCATTGGGTCGGTAATGGCGCGCCGATGCTGGTGCGCCGGGCCCTGGCCAATGACATCGACGCCCAAGGTGTCGATGATGCCGAGGCCGAGCGGGCGCTGGCGTTGTTCAATGACGCCTACGAAGACAATCACCAACTGACGGTGGTCTATCCCGGCGTGCGCTCCACCCTCAAGTGGCTGCAAAAACAGGGCGTGGAAATGGCCCTGATTACCAACAAGCCGGAGCGCTTCGTTGCGCCGTTGCTGGACCAGATGAAAATCGGCCGTTATTTCCGCTGGATCATCGGCGGCGACACCTTGCCGCAGAAAAAACCGGACCCGGCCGCGCTGTTCTTCGTGATGAAAATGGCCAACATCCCGGCCTCCCAATCGTTGTTCGTCGGCGACTCGCGCAGCGATGTGCTGGCGGCGAAAGCGGCTGGGGTCAAATGTGTGGCGTTGAGTTATGGCTACAACCATGGTCGGCCGATCGCCGAAGAGTTTCCAACGCTGGTGATCGACGATTTGCGCCTGTTAATTCCCGGTTGCCTGGACCCGGCCGCTGAGATAACGTTGCCCGACGCTGTTCAATCCTCTTCTGGAAACGCCATCGTGGTGGTCACTCGCAAGCTCTGGATGAAAGTCATGAAGGCCCTGGCCCGCTGGCGTTGGCGCACCTGACGTGATCCTGGCCGGTTATCCGGCGCGTTTGCATACCTGACTGTCAGCTCCTCTTGCCACGAGGCACCCCCATGATCCGTGAAGAATTCCTGCGTCTAGCCGCTGCCGGCTACAACCGCATCCCCCTTGCCTGTGAAACCCTGGCCGACTTCGACACGCCGCTGTCGATCTACCTCAAGCTGGCCGACCAGCCCAACTCCTACTTGCTCGAATCGGTGCAGGGCGGCGAGAAATGGGGCCGTTACTCCATCATCGGCCTGCCGTGCCGTACAGTGCTGCGGGTCCATGACCATCGCATCAGCGTGACCCACGACGGTGTCGAAATCGAAAGCCTCGAAGTCGAAGACCCGCTGGCCTTCGTCGAAACCTTCAAGGCTCGTTACAACGTGCCAACCATCCCTGGCTTGCCGCGCTTCAACGGCGGCCTGGTGGGTTATTTCGGCTACGACTGCGTGCGCTACGTGGAGAAACGCCTGGGCACCTGCCCGAACCCCGATCCGCTGGGTGTGCCGGACATTTTGCTGATGGTCTCCGACGCGGTCGTGGTCTTCGATAACCTCGCCGGCAAGATGCACGCCATCGTCCTGGCCGATCCGTCCCAGGAAGGTGCCTACGAGCAAGGTCAACAAAGCCTGCAAGCACTGTTGGAAAAGTTACGTCAGCCGATCGCTCCGCGTCCCGGCCTGGACTTCAGCAAGCAGTCGGCGGCCGACCCGGTGTTCCGTTCCAGTTTCACCCAGGACGATTACGAGCGGGCCGTCGATACCATCAAGGAGTACATCCTCGCCGGTGACTGCATGCAAGTAGTGCCGTCGCAACGGATGTCCATCGACTTCAAGGCAGCGCCCATCGATCTCTATCGGGCGCTGCGCTGTTTCAACCCGACGCCGTATATGTACTTCTTCAACTTTGGCGACTTCCATGTCGTGGGCAGTTCGCCGGAAGTGCTGGTACGGGTCGAAGACAACCTGATCACCGTGCGACCGATCGCCGGCACTCGCCCCCGTGGCGCCACGGAGGAAGCTGACCGGGCCTTGGAAAAGGACCTGCTGTCGGATGACAAGGAGATCGCCGAGCACCTGATGCTGATCGACCTGGGGCGCAACGACACCGGGCGGGTCTCGGAAATCGGGTCGGTGAAACTCACCGAGAAGATGGTCATCGAGCGCTATTCCAATGTGATGCACATCGTCTCCAACGTCACGGGCCAGTTGAAGGCCGGACTGACAGCGATGGACGCCTTGCGGGCGATCCTGCCGGCCGGCACCTTGTCCGGCGCGCCGAAAATCCGCGCGATGGAAATCATCGACGAACTGGAGCCAGTCAAGCGGGGTGTGTACGGCGGGGCCGTGGGTTACTTCGCCTGGAACGGCAACATGGATACCGCCATTGCCATTCGCACCGCCGTCATCAAGAACGGCGAACTGCACGTGCAGGCTGGCGGCGGCATCGTCGCCGACTCGGTGCCGGCGCTGGAGTGGGAAGAAACCCTGAACAAGCGTCGAGCGATGTTCCGCGCCGTGGCACTGGCCGAGCAGACCCCCAGCAACTGATCCACCTGACACGACATAGGCGCTGTGTAGGCGTTGTGTAGGAGCTGTGTAGGAGCTGTCGAGTGCAACGAGGCTGCGATCTTTCCCACAACACTTGAATCTCAAGCGAAAGATCAAAAGATCGCAGCCTCCGGCAGCTCCTGCAGAAGCAAGCCGCCCCTTCGTTAGAAATCCAGGCTGACCCCCAGGCTTACTCCTTGCTGGGTGAGGTCATCATCCTTGCGCAGCGTATAACCGCCCCGCAGCGCCAAGTCGTTGGTCAACTTGTGGCTGACCCCCAGGCTCAGGCGATTCAGGTGGCTCTGTGGCGTGTAGCCTTCCAGCGTGAAGTCGTTGGCGGGCAAGCTGTTGAGCGCGATGTTGACCTTTTGCGTGTCGTCTTCGTATTCACGTTCGTGGGCATATTCGCCAAATACCTGGGTCTGGCGGGTGATGTTGTATTTGCCTTGCAAGCCGATGCCCAGGCGTTTTGAATCACGGGTCTGGTCATCGAAGGTCAGGGCCGTGGAGCGGTTGCTCTTTTCCGAATAACCATCGACTTCCACCTTCGCATAGTCAGCGCTGACAAACGGCGAGAGGTGCCACTCGCTGCCCGGTTGGGCGATGTCGTAGCCCAGCCGCGTGCTCAATGCCCATAGATGACCGTCCGTGTCGCCTTTCTCCTGCGCTTCGTTGACGCCCAGGTCGAACTTGCGTTCCAGGTTGTCGTAGTCGAGCTTGCCTGCGGTCAGTGCGGCATCGGCCCACCAGCGGTTTTGCTGGAACTGGGCGAAAGCGGTCGCCAGGTAGCTGTTGAGCTTGTAGTCCGAATCGTTATGGCCTGCCTCCATGTCCTGGCGGTAGAGACCGGCGGCGACACCCATGCGCCAGGCGTCGTTGAGGCGATAGCTGCCGCCAATATTCAGGCTGTAGCCGCTGCCGTCGGCGCTGGCGCCGCTGCTCTGGCTGTCCAGGTCCAGATGCTGGCCGCCGCCTGCGACGATAGCTCGCCACTGGCCGACGGCCTGCCAGTTCTCCCAATCCGATTGCCACTGGCTGCGTAACTCGTCCTGGTGGGCGCGTAGGGTCGAGTGGGCCATTTCCGGCAGCAACGTCAGCTCCCATGGCGCCGCGAGCAGGGAATAGGCGTAGTCGGCGATCAGCTTCTGCCCGGTTTCGGTTGGGTGGACCGCGTCGTTGTAGATCAGCTTGCTGGGATCAGGCGTGGCACTGTTGATGCCATAGGTGGCGTTTTCCGTGCAGCCATTGCCGCTGAAGCAGGTCGCGGTGAGGTTCTCACCGGTGGCGAGGCCAAATCTTGCCGGGTCGGCGAAGCTTTCCTTCAGCAAAAGCGGAATGTTCAATGGAATGATTTCAGCGTCGATGCCTTGCAATCGCGTGATCAGCTGTTGGTTGAACTGGTTGCCCAGTTGCGAAAAGGCGTCTTGCAAAGGACCGCCGTTGAGGGCCGGAGTCAGACCCAGGTCGGGCAACAACCAGACCATCACATAGCGGGCACCGGCCGTTTGCAGCACCTGGACGCTGTCGGCCAGGCGGTCTGCGGCGGCGTTCGCTTGTGCGGGGTTCAGCACCAAGCCTTGAAGGAAGTCGTTGCCGCCACCGGAAATGTAATACAGCGCATTCGGATCGGCTCGCAGGCCATTGGACTGCAGGTAGCCGGGACGGCTGCGCTCGCCGGTGTCGGACACGCCGGTAATCGATTCGAGGATCTGGTCGGTACGATAACCGCCCACCGCCCAGTTGTTGCCGTCTGCCAGCCCCTCGCTGGCGCGGACAGCCGAAGTGGAAGCAGCGGTCTCGTCGGCGGAATAACCCAGGCGCCCACCGAGCAACTGGGTGGAGTTGGCGGAGTAGGCTTCGCCGCTGCCATCGGTATAGATCGGACCGGTTCGGTTGGTATAGCGCTCGGTCGAGCCGGGCGGACCATTCGGGTCGGCGAACTGACCAGCGTCGTTGAGGCTGTCGCCGAACACGATGAACTTGGAATAAGGGTTGGGAGCGGCGCTCGCCTGGGCGCAGGCTATTGCCAGCAGGCAACCGGCAATCGGTACGAACAAGGTCTTTTTGATCATGAGAAAGTCCGTTTTTATCTTATTTTTGTTAGAAAACGAAACGACAGTACCAAAAACTTCCGGCGTCTTGCCATCCATCTTGAACGTCGCGATTGTTTCAAAGCCCTTCGGGAACGGTCATATTGCGTGCTCCGCCCAGCTAAGCTACTGTGCCGGGACGTATGAACGAGACTTTCCCTGTGTCGATTGTCAGCAAACTTCTGGATCAAATGATCAAGGCACACGCCCGCTGGCGTTGGCGCGCCTGAACATTCTCCGCCGGCCTCGCCGGACCTGTACCGATTTGCCTTCTTTACCCGCTTGTAGAGCCGCTTCGCAGGGGCATCACTTGCCTCGCCAAGCGCAGCAGCGTGCGGGTCACTCTCTGAAGGTTGTATTTAAAGTCAGTGAATTCAATAGGTTGCTTACGCCATGTTGCTGATGATCGATAACTACGACTCTTTTACCTACAACGTTGTGCAGTACCTCGGCGAGCTGGGCTCCGAGGTCAAGGTCGTGCGCAACGACGAACTGACCATCGCCGAAATCGAAGCCCTCAAGCCTGAGCGCATCGTGGTTTCGCCCGGCCCGTGCACGCCGACCGAGGCGGGCATTTCCATCGAGGCCATCAAGTATTTCGCCGGCAAGCTGCCGATCCTGGGTGTTTGCCTGGGACATCAGTCGATTGGCCAGGCGTTCGGCGGTGACGTGGTGCGCGCCCGACAAGTCATGCACGGTAAGACTAGCCCGGTATTCCACGAGGACAAGGGCGTGTTCGAGGGGCTGAATCATCCGCTTACCGTAACCCGCTACCATTCCCTGGTGGTCAAGCGCGAAACTCTGCCTGACTGCCTGGAATTGACGGCCTGGACCCAACTTGAAGACGGCTCGGTCGATGAGATCATGGGGCTGCGCCACAAGACGCTGAATATCGAGGGTGTGCAATTTCATCCCGAGTCTATTCTCACCGAACAGGGCCACGAACTGTTCGCCAACTTTCTCAAACAAACCGGCGGCACGCGCTAAGGACTTTTTATGGATATCAAGACAGCCCTGAGCCGTATCGTCGGCCATCTCGACCTGAGCACCGACGAGATGCGCGATGTGATGCGCGAAATCATGACCGGCCAATGCACGGATGCGCAGATCGGCGCGTTCATGATGGCCATGCGCATGAAGAGTGAGAGCATCGATGAAATCGTTGGTGCGGTTTCGGCGATGCGCGAGCTGGCGGACAAGGTCGAACTCAAGACGCTGGACGGTGTGGTGGATGTGGTCGGTACCGGCGGTGACGGCGCCAATATCTTCAACGTTTCCACTGCCTCGTCGTTTGTCGTCGCGGCGGCGGGTTGCACCGTTGCCAAGCACGGCAATCGGGCAGTTTCCGGCAAGAGCGGCAGTGCCGATCTGCTGGAGGCGGCCGGTATCTACCTGAACCTGACGCCGATCCAGGTGGCACGCTGCATCGATAACGTCGGCATCGGTTTCATGTTTGCCCAGACCCACCATAGCGCCATGAAACACGCCGCGGCCCCCCGTCGTGATCTGGGGCTGCGCACGCTGTTCAATATGCTCGGCCCGCTTACGAATCCGGCCGGCGTGAAACATCAGGTGGTCGGAGTGTTCAGCCAGGCGTTGTGCCGGCCATTGGCTGAAGTCCTGCAACGCCTGGGCAGCAAGCACGTGCTGGTGGTCCATTCGAAGGATGGCCTGGATGAGTTCAGCCTGGCGGCGCCAACATTCGTGGCCGAACTAAAAAATGATCAGATCAGCGAGTATTGGGTCGAACCTGAAGACCTCGGCATGAAGAGCCAGAGCCTGCACGGGCTGGCGGTCGACAGCCCGGCCCAATCGCTGGAACTGATCCGTGATGCCTTGGGTCGCCGCAAGACCGAGAATGGCCAGAAAGCCGCTGAGATGATCGTGCTCAATGCCGGTGCCGCGTTGTACGCCGCCGACCACGCCAGCAGCCTCAAGCAAGGCGTGGAGTTGGCCCATGACGCACTGCATACCGGCCTGGCCAGGGAAAAGCTCGAAGAGTTAGGTGCATTTACTGCCGTATTCAAAGTGGAGAACGAAGGATGAGCGTGCCAACGGTTCTGGAAAACATTCTGGCTCGCAAGGCCCAGGAAGTGGCCGAGCGCAGCGCCCGGGTCAGTCTGGCCGAGTTGGAAGGCCTGGCGCGTTCAGCGGATGCGCCGCGTGGCTTTGCCCAGGCCCTGATCGATCAGGCCAAGAAAAAACAACCGGCGGTGATTGCCGAAATCAAGAAGGCATCCCCCAGCAAAGGCGTGATTCGTGAGCATTTCGTTCCGGCCGAGATCGCGCGAAGCTACGAAAAGGGCGGTGCGACCTGCCTCTCGGTGCTGACCGACGTCGACTTTTTTCAAGGGGCCGACGACTATCTGAAGCAAGCACGGGCGGCGTGCAAGCTGCCGGTGATCCGCAAGGATTTCATGATCGACCCGTACCAGATCATCGAGGCGCGTGCGTTGGGCGCCGATTGCGTACTGTTGATCGTTTCCGCCTTGGACGACGTGAAAATGGCCGAGCTGGCGGCCGTTGCCAAAAGCGTCGGGCTGGATGTCCTGGTGGAAGTCCACGACGGTGACGAGTTGGAGCGAGCCCTGAAGACCCTCGATACCAAGCTGGTCGGCGTGAACAATCGCAACCTGCACACTTTCGAAGTCAACCTGGAAACCACCCTGGACCTGTTGCCGCGCATCCCGCGCGATCGCTTGGTCATCACCGAAAGCGGCATCCTCAACCGGGCCGATGTCGAACTGATGGAAGTCAGCGATGTGTACTCGTTCCTGGTGGGCGAAGCGTTCATGCGGGCCGAGAACCCGGGTACGGAATTGCAGCGACTGTTCTTTCCTGAACGAGGCTTGCCGGTGAGCGGCTCGACGCTGGACTGATCCATGTCGCCTGTGATTTCACTGACCGTCGAAGCTGGCCTGCAAGCCGAACAGGAACTGCTGGCCAGCATCTGTGCAGGCGACGCAGAGTTCGGCCTGCTGTTCTGGCAGCCCAACGATCGTGCGCTGGTGATGCCGCGTCGCTTGAGTCGCCTGCCGGGGTTTGCACACGCCTGTGAAGTATCAGCCGCCCATGGCTGGCCTGTCTTGCTGCGTGAAACGGGTGGCGAACCGGTGCCGCAGTCGGGCGCTACCGTCAATATTGCCCTGGTCTATGCACCACCGCGCAGCGAAGGTGACCACGGACGTATCGAAACCGGGTATCGCCGATTGTGCGATCCCATCTGTCAGCTGTTGGACGAGCTGGGTGGGGTGGCTTCGCTGGGAGAGGTGCAAGGGGCTTTTTGTGACGGGCGCTTCAACGTCAACCTCGACGGCCGGAAAATGGTGGGTACCGCTCAGCGCTGGCGTCAGAGCAAGGGCGGTCAACGGCCGGTGGGCTTGGTCCATGGCGCGCTTTTGCTGCAGAACGAGCGCGAGTCCATGGTCGCGGCAGTCAATCGCTTCAATGAGGCTGGCGGCCTGGAGCAGCGAGTGCGGGCCGAGAGCCATATTGCCTTGCATGAAAAATTCCCGGCGCCTCACGCGCTGGAGCGACTCGAGGCTTTGTACCGGGAGCTGCTGACCAATCTGCTGGGCGCTTAACGCGTTCCGAACACCACCATGGTCTTGCCTTTGACGCTGACCAGGTTGCGCTCTTCAAGATCCTTGAGTACGCGACCGACCATTTCACGCGAACAACCGACAATCCGACCGATCTCCTGGCGGGTCACCTTGATCTGCATGCCGTCGGGGTGGGTCATGGCATCGGGCTGCTTGCACAGTTCCAACAGGCAACGCGCGACACGTCCGGTGACGTCGAAAAACGCAAGATCACCCACCTTGCGGGTGGTATTACGCAGGCGTTGTGCGATTTGTCCACTGAGGACGTAAAGAATGTCCGGGTCTTGCAGGGACAGTTCTCGGAATTTGGCGTAGCTGATTTCTGCGACTTCACATTCAATCTTGGTCCGCACCCAGGCACTGCGCTCCTGTTCCTTGCCCGCCTGTTCGAACAACCCCAACTCGCCGAAAAAATCTCCGGAGTTGAGGTAGGCGATGATCATTTCCCGACCGTCGTCATCTTCTATCAGGATAGTGACCGAGCCCTTGATGATGAAAAACAGCGTGTCGGAACGATCTCCCGCACAAATGATGTTGTGTTTGGCTGGATAGCGGCGGCGCTGGCAATGCATCAAGAGCTTGTCGAGATTCTTGATCTTGAACGTGGGAGTAACGGCAACCATGGTTGTATCCCGAAAGACTGCGCAGTGTGATGGTTTGGTTTTTTTTTTATAGGCGCGAAGGGTTATCGCTAAAAGCTGGCCATACGCCAGCGAGTTGGCGCCAGCTTAACAGAGGCGTTCTTAATTGATTTGAGAATTTACCTACATGCTGGCAGGTCAGGTCTCCTAAGACGCAGAGCGGTCATTCCGGAGTGCTGTGCTAAGCTGGCAACCCTTTTTTAACAGTGGAGTCTTGGCGATGAAGGCACGCATCCAATGGGCTGGCGAAGCCATGTTCCTCGGTGAGTCAGGCAGTGGTCATGTGGTCGTCAT
This sequence comes from Pseudomonas sp. PF05, assembly GCF_056521845.1. Classification (NCBI taxonomy): domain Bacteria; kingdom Pseudomonadati; phylum Pseudomonadota; class Gammaproteobacteria; order Pseudomonadales; family Pseudomonadaceae; genus Pseudomonas; species Pseudomonas sp. PF05. The sequence goes on from NZ_JBWLPW010000013.1 coordinate 179,959, forward strand.
GGACGGCCCGCCAGAGGCCGGTGGGCGGAACCTGGGTGTTCGGCCGATGGAAATGCTCCTGTTGGGCGTAGGCGGTTGCAGCAACTTCGACGTGGTCAGCATTCTTAAAAAGTCCCGCCAGGCCGTCGAAAGCTGTGAAGCCTTCCTGGAGGCAGAACGTGCCACCGAAGATCCAAAAGTGTTTACCAAGATCCACATGCACTTCGTAGTGAAGGGACGAGCCCTGAAGGAAGCCCAGGTCAAGCGCGCCATTGAGCTGTCCGCCGAGAAATACTGCTCGGCTTCGATCATGCTCGGTGCCGCCGGGGTCGAAATCACCCACGATTATGAAATCATCGAGTTGGGGTGAGTCGATAGCCAATAGCAACGGCCTGCGACTGGCTGTATTGAGTTTTCGGATGGAAAAAAGGCGACTTCCCCTGGGGGAGCCGCCTTTTTAATTTCCGTGGGCATGAGGACGAGCTATTCAGTCCCCATCGCCGTCAGATCCGATAAGTGCTCTTGGTCATGACTTTGGCCAGCAGGCTCATGCCGAACTTTACCGGGGCCGGAAATCGGAAGCCTCCGGCCTCTAGCGCACTCTCGGCATGGTGTTCCTCGTCCACGCGCATCTGCTCAAGGATCGCCCGGGATTTTTCATCTTCGGCCGGCAGTTGTTCGAGGTGTTCATTCAAGTGTTTGCACACCTGATGCTCGGTCGCCGCAACGAAGCCGAGGCTGACTTTGTCGCTGATCAGCCCGGCAACGGCGCCGATTCCGAATGACATCCCATAGAACAGCGGGTTCAGGACGCTGGTGTGGCTGCCCAACTGGCGAATCCGTTGTTCACACCAGACCAGATGGTCGATTTCTTCCTCGGCGGCATGCTCCATTGCCTCTCGCACTTGTGGCAGCTTCGCTGTCAGCGCCTGGCCTTGGTACAGCGCCTGGGCACAGACTTCACCGGTGTGGTTGATGCGCATCAGTCCGGCGACGTGGCGGGTTTGCTCGTCACTCAGTTGCGCGTCCGGCTGCACGATAGCCGGTGAAGGGCGGTACGGCTGGCCACTGAAGGGCAGCAGTGTGCGCATCGCGGTATCAGCTTGCAGCAACAAACGGTCAATCGGCGAGTAGTGACGTTGGGTAGTCATGCTTACCTCCGGGAAAAATCACAGCGGCCAGTTTAACCCAATCGACCGCCGAAGATTTGCGTTGGGTCAGGGGTATCAGCCCGGCGGCCAGTTCATCTGGCGCTGCCCCAGCACATGCATATGAATGTGATAGACCGTTTGTCCACCCAGTTCATTGCAGTTCATCACCACGCGAAAACCTTCTTCACAGCCCAATTCAAGCGCCAGGCGCTGAGCAGTGAACAAGATGTGTCCAGCCAGGCCTTTGTCTTCTTCGGTCAGGTCATTGAGGGTGCGGATCGGTTTTTTCGGTATGACCAAAAAATGTACAGGCGCCTGTGGGGCGATGTCGTGGAAGGCCAATACCTGGTCATCCTCGTAAATGATCTTCGCCGGGATTTCCCGGTTGATGATCTTGGTGAACAGAGTATCCACAGCGGTTTTCTCCATTGGGTTCGTCGAGGTCGAGGGCGTGAAGGCTCCGGTTGAGGCGCCTGGTAGTTCAAATTGAAGGGATCAGCGCGGGCAATAGGCCTTGTTGATCATGCCGGCGATGGTTCGGACCAGCCATCGCGACCCCAGTCGTGGCAATGCGGCCAGCCAGCGGTTGCGGCGTCCGGGAATGATGATGGCGCGGTTGCGGTCCAGCGCGCGCACGGCGTACAGGGCCACTTCTTCCGGGCTCATCAGCAACTTGCTGTCGATGAGTTTCTGTTCGTCCATCTGCGCCTTGGAAAAGAAGCCGGTCCGGGTCGGGCCCGGGCAAAGCACCGAGACCTTGATCGCGCATTTCTTCAGCTCGACCCGCAGGGCTTCGGAGAAGTGCAGCACATAGGCCTTGCTGGCGTAATAGGTACTCATCCATGGGCCGGGCTGGAACGCGGCAATCGAGGCGACGTTGAGGATCTGGCCGCCGCCAAGTAGCGCCATGCTGTTACCGATGGCATGACAAAGCCGTGTCAGGGCGAGGATGTTGACTTCGATCAGGTCCTGTTCGGTCATCCAGTCCTGGCCCAGGAACGGCCCGCTGGTGCCGATGCCTGCACAATTGACCAGCAGGTCGATCTGTCGCTCACCTTCCTCCAGTTCCAGGAGAAAGCCTGAAAGCCTCAGCGGCTCTCCCAGGTCGCATGCCCGGAACAGCACCTCCACGCCAAACCGCTGAGTCAGTTCGATCGCAATACTTTCCAGCCGATCACGCTGTCGAGCCACCAGTATCAGGTTGCGGCCGCGCCGGGCCAGCGCTTCGGCCATGGCCAAGCCAATGCCGCTGGAAGCGCCAGTGATCAGTGCGTAACGGGTCATGCAGTTCTCCATCGCAACAGCCCGCCGCCAGGCGACTGGGCTGTCACCGGCATGAAGCGCGCTTATTGTTCCTCTTCTTCATAGTCTACAGAAGGCGAGGCGGGCTCGGCTGCCTCGACAGCGGGTTCTTCGACGGTTTCGTTGCTGTACTCGCTGCTTTCATAGCTGCTCAGGCTGCTGCTGTCGTAGTCCTCTTGAAGGGCTCCGAAGATGCCGGCAAAGGTAGCCAGGAAAATCAAGACGATCATCACAAGCCAGAGCGACGCCAGCAATTTGACCGCCGTGGTATTGCGCGGTGGCGGCGGGCCATACTGGTTTGCGCCGTTATTGCCCGGAGCGATGATGAGGATGAAGGGGAAGATGCTGCCCACAAATGGAACGAGGTTGACCAGCCACAACCACCCCGACCAGCCGAGGTCATGCAGGCGCTGGACGTTGAACTGGATGCTCACGAAGGCAAAGGCAAGTACGACGGCTGCGCCGAGCAGGCCGCCGACGACCAGTGCAGCTATCGAGTCTGAAACCAGCAGCCAGGCCGTGGCCAACCAGAAGCCCAGGCCGACCAAAGGTAGCATGGCCAGGGTCAACACCATGGTCCAGGCCAGGTAGCGCAAACGCCCGATACGCCCATCGAAGCTGAACGGCTTGAGCGTGCTGTACTCGGCGAGCGTATCACCCACTTCGGCCCGGGGAGGCGCGTACGGCGAGACGGGGTCGACGATCGACTCTGGATGGCGTCCACCCGGCTGTTGTGGCGACTCCTGTACTTCGCCAAGACTCAGCTGGAGGGTGGGTTCGGCTTCGATTCGGGCATCGATTCCGCTCTTGTTGAGCGCTTCCAGGTACTGTTGGGCTTCACTCTGGGACAGGTTGCTTTTAAGGGCAATCTTGCGACCACTGAACAGCCGTTCAATGGCGCTGATATCACTTTTGAACAGTTCGGCGAGGTTGAGTTTGGCCGTGGTGCTGTCGACGCCCGGCATCAGGCCTCCGTCGAATACTATGTTGAAACGGGTTTCGCTCATGCCCGGCATCCTTGTCTCTGAAAATTAAGTAACTGTTTTATAGGCTGCTTCAGCGGGGCCATTGCCCGCCAAGCTGCGCCGCCCGGGCATGTGCCTGACGGTATTCTTCATCCAGGCGTGCCACCAACTGATCGACGCTGGGCAAATCATCGATTTCACCCACGCCCTGGCCAGCGGACCATACGGTTTTCCAGGCCTTGGCTTCATCGTTCAGCGGTTTGAGTTTCGAGCCAAAATCCACCTCGCCTTTGTTCTGCAGAACGGCCAGATCGAAACCGGCGTTCTCCAGGCTCTGGCGCATGAAACTGGCCGGTACCCCGGATACAGCGGGAGTATGCACGATGTCTGCGGCTCTGGATGTGAGCAACATCTCTTTATAAGCGTCAGGGGCGTGGCTTTCGCTCGTAGCGATAAAGCGTGTACCAAAATAGGCCAGATCGGCGCCGAGCAATTGTGCGGCCAAAATCTGATGGCCATGGTTCAGGCATCCCGCAAGCAGCAAGGTCTTATCGAAAAACTGGCGTATCTCGGCAATCAGCGAAAACGGGCTCCAGGTCCCGGCGTGCCCGCCTGCACCGGCGGCAACGGCGATCAAGCCATCGACACCAGCTTCTGCTGCTTTCTCGGCATGGCGCCGGGTCGTTACGTCGTGGAACACCAGGCCGCCGTAACCGTGAACCGCGTCCACCAACTCTTTCACCGCGCCCAGGCTGGTGATGATGATCGGCACCTTGTGTTCGATGCAGATGGCCAAGTCGGCCTGAAGTCGCGGATTGCTGTGATGGACGATCAGGTTCACGGCGTAGGGGGCCGGATTTTCCAGGGTCGCCAGGCCTGCTTCGATTTCCTCCAGCCAGGTCTTGAAACCACTGCTTTCGCGCTGGTTCAACGCCGGAAAACTGCCGACGATACCGTTGCGGCAGCAAGCCAGTACCAGTTGCGGATTGGAAATCAGGAACATTGGCGCCGCCACGATGGGCAGGCGCAAGCGTTGTTCAAGCAGAGCGGGCAACGACATGGCAAGTACCCCGGATAATGGATGCAGATTGGAGTTTAGAACGGCCGGACCACGACCAGAATTACGATAGCCAGCAATATCAGAACCGGCACTTCATTGAACCAGCGATAAAAGACATGGCTGCGGGTGTTTTCGCCACGGGCGAAACGCTTCACCTGGGCGCCGCACATATGGTGGTAACCGATTAGCAGCACGACCAGGGTCAGCTTGGCGTGCATCCAGCCACCTTGGGTGAAGTAGGCGCTGGCGTTGAGGCTGAGCAGCCAGATGCCGAATACCAGGGTGGCAATCATCGCCGGACCCATGATGCCGCGGTACAACTTGCGCTCCATGACGCTGAAACGTTCTTTGCTGACGCTGTCCTCGCTTTGGGCGTGATAGACAAACAGGCGAGGCAGGTAGAACAGACCGGCGAACCAGCAGACCATGCTGACGATGTGAAGTGCTTTGAGCCACAGATAGAGCATTTTTAGTTATTCCCAGAATTCACGGTAGCCTGATAGTAGAGGTTAGAGCGGCCACACGTCACCTTGACGGTTGTCGCCGCGCCTTGCGGCCCCTATCATCGACGGCTTTCCAGTGGGTTCGTTGAGGGCAGGTTTATGGTCAAGGTCGGTATCGTCGGCGGCACGGGTTACACCGGTGTCGAACTGCTGCGTCTGCTGGCACAGCACCCGCAGGCTGAGGTGGTGGTCATCACCTCCCGATCCGAGGCCGGCCTGGCCGTCGCCGACATGTACCCGAACCTGCGAGGCCATTACGACGGCCTGGCGTTCAGCGTTCCGGACATCAAGACCCTCGGTGCCTGCGATGTAGTGTTCTTCGCCACGCCCCATGGCGTCGCCCATGCCTTGGCAGGTGAACTGCTGGCAGCCGGGACCAAGGTCATCGACCTGTCGGCGGACTTCCGCCTGCAGGACGCCGATGAATGGGCCAAGTGGTATGGCCAGCCTCACGGTGCGCCAGATCTGCTCGACGAGGCGGTCTATGGGTTGCCGGAAGTCAATCGCGAGAAAATCAAACAGGCACGATTGATCGCCGTGCCGGGTTGCTATCCGACGGCCACACAGTTGGGGTTCCTGCCGCTGCTTGAGGCCGGTCTTGCCGATGCTTCGCGTCTGATTGCCGATTGCAAATCCGGTGTCAGCGGTGCCGGGCGCGGAGCCAGTGTCGGCTCGCTGTACTCCGAGACGTCGGAAAGCATGAAGGCATACGCGGTCAAGGGGCATCGCCACCTCCCGGAAATTCGCCAGGGATTGCGCCGGGCCGCGGGCAAGGACGTCGGGCTGACCTTCGTGCCTCACCTGACGCCGATGATTCGTGGCATCCACTCCACTCTTTATGCAACCGTCGTCGATCGGTCGGTGGACCTGCAGGCTTTGTTTGAAAAGCGTTACGCCAACGAACCGTTCGTCGACGTGATGCCGGCCGGCAGCCATCCAGAAACCCGCAGTGTGCGCGGTGCGAACGTTTGCCGGATCGCTGTGCATCGTCCGCAGGACGGCGATCTGGTGGTGGTGTTGTCAGTCATCGATAACTTGGTCAAGGGCGCGTCTGGCCAGGCAGTGCAGAACTTGAACATCCTGTTCGGGCTGGATGAGCGCCTGGGGCTGTCCCACGCGGGGATGCTGCCGTAACGGTAGTCACACGCTTCAAGTTGGCAGCTACACGCTTGAGCTTGTAGTTTGCCGCTGCTCTTCTAAATAGTTGACCGATTTTCTAGGAGAAGCGGATAATGCCCGCCATCACGCATTATGGCGGCGTAAGCGCCGGGAGATATTCAGCATGAGCGTCGAAACCTTCACCCCCACGGCTTTGCAATTCACCCACGGTGCCGCGCACAAGGTGAAGAGCCTGGTCGATGAAGAGGGCAATGATCGTTTGAAGCTGCGCGTGTTTGTAACGGGCGGCGGTTGTTCCGGTTTTCAGTACGGCTTCACTTTTGATGAAGAAGTGGCCGAAGATGACACCATCGTCGAGCGCGAAGGGGTCAGCCTGGTGGTCGATCCGATGAGCTTCCAGTACCTGGCAGGTGCCGAGGTGGATTATCAGGAAGGCCTGGAAGGCTCGCGTTTCGTGATCAAGAACCCTAACGCGACCACGACCTGTGGGTGCGGTTCTTCATTCTCGATCTGAGCGCTTCAATAAAAATGCCGCAGTGCCTTAAGGTCCTGCGGCGTTTTTTTGTCCGCAATAACGGATTCAGGCCGGATAGATAGCGCCGAGTACGCGCAGCCCACGGGCGCCGGTGACACTTGGGCGGTTGCCTGGAATACCTTCAAGGCAACAATGGGCAAGCCAGGCGAAAGCCATGGCTTCAACCCAATCCGGGTCTACGCCGTACACCGCCGTACTGCTGACTTTGGCATCCGGCAGCAAGTCAGCCAAGCGCCTCATGAGCGCCTGGTTGTGCGCACCGCCGCCACAGACCAGCAACTCCTGAGTATCGGGCTGGGCATGTTGGAGTGATTCGACGATGGTCAGGGCTGTCAGTTCGAGCAACGTTGCCTGCACGTCTTCCGGGGCGAAGGCTGGCAACTGAGACAAATGCTGTATCAGCCAAGGCAGGTTGAATACTTCGCGCCCGGTACTTTTCGGACCCTTGGTGACGAAGAAGGGGTCGTTGAGCAGCGTCTTGAGTAGAACTGGCTCGACCTTCCCGCTGGCAGCCCATTGACCGTCGCGATCGAAACGGTCGCCTCGTTGTTGATGTATCCAGGCATCGAGCAATACGTTGCCTGGGCCACAGTCGAAACCGGCTACAGGTTTTGCGGGCTCTATCAGGCTGAGATTGCTGAAACCGCCGACATTCAGCACGGCGCGATTGCCGACTCGTTCTTCGAACAATGCTTCGTGAAACGCCGGAACCAGTGGTGCGCCTTGTCCGCCAGCGGCGACATCACGACTGCGGAAATCGCTGACGACGGCGATGCCGGTCAACTCGCTCAATAAGGCTGGATTGCCGATCTGTACGGTAAATCCGCGGGCTGGTTCATGGCGGATGGTCTGGCCGTGGCTGCCAACCGCTGTGATGTCGTCAGGCTTGAGTTTCTGTTCATCGAGCAGGGTATGGATACCCTGTGCGGCCAGTTTTACCCAGCTTTGCTGGGCAACGGCGGATCGAGCGATCTCGTCGGGTCCGCTGCTGCACAAACCGAGCAATTCGGTGTGCAGGGTGGCGGGCATCGGGATGTAGTGCGTGGCGATCAATTTGATCGCCGGGGTCAGTTCGATCAGTGCGATATCCAGGCCATCCAGGCTGGTCCCGGACATCACGCCGATATAGAGCGCCATGCTTAGCGCTTGCTCGAGGCCAGCATGGTGGCTTTCTCTTGATCCATACGCGCCATCAAGGGTTGGCTTTGGGCCAAAAAGCGTGCGCGCTCAGCTTTGGCGATCGGATCGGCCATCGGCAATTTCTGGCCAAGCGGATCGACGTGGACCCCATTGACCTGGAACTCATAGTGCAAGTGCGGGCCGGTGGACAGGCCGGTAGTGCCGATGTATCCGATGATCTGGCCTTGCTTGACGGTGCCGCCTGTCTTCACGCCTTTGGCAAAACCTTGCATGTGGCCGTACAGCGTGCGGTAGGTATTGCCATGCTGGATGATCACGGTATTGCCATAACCGCCGCGACGGCCGGCCAGCAACACCTTGCCGTCGCCGGCGGCCTTGATTGGCGTGCCACGGGGAGCTGCGTAGTCGACACCTTTATGGGCGCGAATCTTGTTCAGGATCGGATGCTTGCGGCCCACGGAGAACTTCGAGCTGATGCGAGCGAAATCAACCGGCGTACGGATGAACGCCTTGCGCATGCTGTTGCCATCGGCGGTGTAGTAGCTGCTGTTGCCTTGCTTGTTGGTGTAGCGCACGGCGGTATATGTCTTGCCGCGGTTGGTGAAGCGCGCAGAGAGAATCGGGCCGTTGCCGACGCTCTTTCCATTGACCATTTTCTGCTCATAGATGACGTCGAATTCGTCTCCCTGGCGAATGTCCTGGGCGAAGTCGATGTCGTAGCCGAATACGTTGGCCATGTCCATGGTCAGGCTGTGGGAAAGGCCGGCGCGTGCGGCCGACTGAGATAATGAGCTGTTAATGACACCATGAGCATAGGCCGAGCGGACGGTAGGTTTGGTAATGACGCGGTTGAATGCGTAACCCTTGTCGTTTCTGGTTACGGTGATGCTTTCCAGATCGCTCAGCTGGGTGTGCAGGTTATTCAGCTGTCCGTCTGGACTGAGTTCGAATTCAAGTTTCTGGCCGCGTTGCAGTTGAGTGAACTGCTTGGCTTGCTTGTTGCTGGCCAGGACTTCATGGACCGAGGTTGGGGGTAGGCCAACCTTTTCGAAGAGGGTGGATAGTGTGTCGCCCTTGGCAACAATCACTTCGCGATGGTCCGGTCCTTTCTTTTCTTCTGCCACAGGCGCTTCTGCCTGGGCGGTGGCCTCTGGGCTGTTTTCAATCTGCGCAAAGGGAGAGGCGGCCGCTTCGTTTGTGGCTTGAACGGCTTCGGCGGCGTCTTGTTCTTGTGTCAGTTGATCAGCAGGGCTTTCCAGTTCAAGACTCAGAGTCGTCTTTTTGGCTTCAACATCGCTGGAGGGAAACACCAGGAGCGCCAGGCTAAGGAGGGCTGCAATACCGCTTGCGGCAAGCAGGTGGGTCTTTGGGTAAAGCGGTGGCGCTTTAGACGGTTCTGTGGTCATAGGTAATTTTGACTTTTGAAAAGATGGATTGGAAAAGATGAATGACATGATGAAGATGAAATAACTGTATAAAATATAACCAAAACCCCTGCGAAGCAAGCCCGCGGACGCTCTGTTCTGTGGATTGGTGTACGCGCGCCGGGCAAACCTTGTATTTGGTGCGCGATCTTGTATGGTTGGGGCCCTTTGAATCTGAGCCTTACGGGTCTGTTATGAAGTCGGTTGAAGAGCAGCTAGCGCTGATCAAACGTGGTGCGGAAGAACTGTTGGTCGAGTCCGAGCTGATCGAAAAGCTCAAGCGCGGGCAGCCGCTGCGTATCAAGGCTGGTTTCGATCCGACGGCACCCGATCTGCACCTGGGTCATACCGTGCTTATTAATAAGCTGCGCCAGTTCCAGGATCTGGGGCACCAGGTCATCTTCCTTATAGGTGACTTCACCGGGATGATCGGTGATCCGAGTGGCAAGAGCGCTACGCGCCCGCCGCTGACCCGTGAGCAGGTTCTCGATAACGCCGAGACCTACAAGACTCAGGTTTTCAAGATTCTTGATCCGGCCAAGACCGAAGTGGCTTTCAACTCCACTTGGATGGATCAGATGGGGCCGGCGGATTTCATTCGCCTGACGTCCCAGTACACCGTGGCCCGTATGCTCGAGCGCGATGATTTCGACAAGCGCTATAAAACCAATCAGCCAATTGCCATTCATGAGTTTCTTTACCCGCTTGTACAGGGTTATGACTCGGTCGCGTTGCGCGCGGACGTTGAACTCGGCGGTACAGACCAGAAGTTCAATCTGTTGATGGGGCGTGAACTGCAGCGCGGTTATGGGCAGGAGGCGCAGTGCATCCTGACCATGCCACTGCTCGAAGGTCTGGATGGCGTGAAGAAGATGTCCAAGTCGCTGGGCAACTACGTAGGCATCCAGGAAGCGCCGGGCGTCATGTACAGCAAACTGGTCTCCATTCCCGATGTGTTGATGTGGCGCTACTTCGAGTTGTTGAGCTTCCGGTCCATGGATGAGATCAATGCGTTCCGTGTCGATGTAGAGGCAGGGGCCAATCCGCGAGACATCAAGATCAAGCTGGCCGAAGAGATCGTTGCTCGTTTCCATGGTGAAGAGGCTGCGGCCAATGCCCATCGTGCGGCGGGTAATCGTATGAAGGATGGCGAGCTTCCGGACGATTTGCCGGAGATCGAGCTGACTGCAGCCGAGGATATGCCGATTGCGGCAGTTCTTAACAAGGCGGGTCTGGTCAAGAACGCGGCGGTGGCGCGAGACCTCCTGGGTTCGGGTGGTGTGCGTATAGATGGTGAGGTTGTGGATCGCACCTATATATATGAGCTGGGTTCTACTCATGTATGCCAGGCTGGCAAGAAGGCTTTCGCGCGTATTACGCTGAAATCTGAATAAAGGTGAAAGTAGGG
>NZ_JBWLPW010000014.1:0-189063 GCF_056521845.1 Pseudomonas sp. PF05
TGCCGAGCCTAGGCGAGGCACCGAGTGGTGGGGCAGGAGCGTTTTGCTTACTTTTGACTGGGCCGGCTTCCGGGCTCTTCAAAAGTGAGCCGCCGTAAGGGCGGAACCCTAAGCAGCCGTTACCGCAGCAATGGATATGTACCCGATCAACAAAATCTTGGCCAGCCGTAAGGCCGCCATCGTGGGCAAGCCTTGCTCCCACAGGATTTGTGGCCGGTCTGACAGACGCGGCGATTTTTCCGACGAGGTTTTAAGGTTGCTGCTCGGAAGCGGTATCTCTAGCTTGTACGTGTCGCTGCCAATCCAGCGACCGGGACTGCAAGCCCGCCGAATTCGTTAGGCGCCAGCGCCCGGACCCACGTCTCGGGCTCCAATTGATGCAGGAGCGCCGTTATGAAAAAACATCATCCTTCTTCGCCATCAGAGAGCACCTTCCCCTACAACGACCCCGATCCGGAAAAGCTCCAAGAGGCCGCAGACCGAGCACTCGATTACCATCTGGGCACCCACCCTGATCCCAAACCCAAAACCTCAACTCAAGTGTTCACCGTCATCGATACCCTCGACACCGAATGCCTGCTAGCAAATCTCAGCGAAACCCTGGCCTCAGCCAGTGCCATGGTCAACGACCTGGCGTTCGATCTGGAAGGCTCGCGGCGGCATGTCGCGCTCGGTGTGGCGCAGATGATTGACTTGAGTGAGCTGTTGGCCAATCGAGCGCTGGATATCGTCGACCCGCGTTAACCAAGTTTGGCGAGGGGATTTAGCGAAACGTCGTATCGCCCCGCTGGGCTGTGGGAGTAAAGCTTGCTCGCGAAACAGGCGCCTCGGTTCCTGAAAGACCGCATCGCCTCCATCGCGGGCAAGCCTTGCTCCCACATAGGCTGGCATTAAAGCGCGCACAAACAAAAAGCCCACCTTTCGGTGGGCTTCATGTTCAGCGTTCAAACATCAATCAGAACAGCTTCATCTTCGGCGCTTCTTCTTTCACCGGTTCGTTCTTGCCCGTCTGGGCATTCCAACCACCGCCCAGTGCCTTGTACAAATTGACCTCACTGGTCAGTTGCGCAAGACGGTCAGTGATCAGCGATTGTTGCGCGCTGAACAACTGGCGTTGGGCATCGAGGAAGGTCAGGTTGCTGTCGACGCCGATGCGGTAGCGACGCTCGGCCAGGCGGTAGTAGTCCTGGTTGGCGGTGACGAAGTCGGTCTGGGCCTGCAACTGTTCGTTGTAGGTCTGGCGCGCGGCCAGGCCGTCGGAGACTTCCTGGAACGCTGTCTGAATCGACTTCTCATACTGCGCGACGTTGATGTCTTTCTGGATCTTGGCGTAGTCCAGGCTCGCACGCAGGCTGCCGGCGTTGAAGATCGGCAGGTTGATTTGCGGCGCGAAGGTCCAGGTGCCCGAGCCGCCCTTGAACAGGCCGGACAGGTCCGGGCTCAAGGTGCCGGCGTTGGCCGTCAGGCTGATGCTCGGGAAGAACGCGGCCCGTGCGGCGCCGATGTTGGCGTTGGCGGCCAGCAGGTTGCGTTCGGCCTGGAGGATGTCCGGACGACGTTGCAGCAGGTCCGACGGCAGCCCGGCCGGCACTTCGCTGAGCAGGTCATCGCTCAGCGGTTGCGAGTTCAGGTTGGCCGGCAGCCCGGTGCCCAGCAGCAGGGTCAGGCTGTTTTCGTCCTGGGCGACCTGGCGGGTGTAGCGCGCCAGTTGCACACGGGCGTTTTCCACGGCGGTGCGCGCCTGGCTCAGGTCCAGGGCCGAGGCCACGCCGACTTCGGCACTGCGCGAGGTCAGCTTCAAGCTTTGCTCGTAGGTTCCAAGGGTTTCCTGGGTCAGCTTGAGCAGTTCCTTGTCGGCCTGCCAGGTCAGATAGGCATTGGCGACGTTGGCTACCAGGCTGATCTGCGTACTGCGACGGGCTTCTTCGGTGGCGAAGTAGCTTTGCAGCGCTTGCTCGCTCAGGCTGCGAACCCGACCGAACAGGTCCAGTTCATAGGCGCTGATGCCCAAGGTCGCCGAGTACGAACTGCTGATGGCCGCTTCACCGGTTTGCGAAGCCCGTGCCGGTACCCGCTGACGGCTGCCGGAGCCGGTGGCCGAGACCGCCGGGAACAGGTCAGCGCGCTGGATGCGGTATTGCGCGGCGTAGGCATCGATGTTCAGCGCCGCGACGCGCAGGTCGCGGTTGTTTTCCAAGGCGACCTGGATCAGCTGTTGCAACGCCGGGTCATGGAAAAACTGTTTCCAGCCTTGCTCGGCGGCGGCCTGGCCAGGCGCATTGGCCGACTCGTAGGCCGGGCCTTGCGGGTATTGCGCCGCGACCGGTGCGTCGGGCCGCTGATAGTCGGGGATCAGCGAGCAGCCGCTGAGCACGACGGCGGCGATGGTCAGGGAGAGTAGCGACTTGCTCATTGGCCAGCCTCTTTAGAAGTTTCAGGAGTGTCGTCCTGGTCGATAGGTTTGCGACGACCCATTGACGACACCGTCACGAAGAACAATGGCACCCAGAAGATTGCCAGGATGGTAGCGGTGAGCATACCGCCAATCACGCCGGTACCGATGGCGTGCTGGCTGCCCGAGCCGGCTCCGGTGGAGATGGCCAGCGGGACTACCCCGAGGACGAATGCCAGGGACGTCATGATGATTGGCCGCAGACGCATCCTGCAGGCTTCGATGGCGGCTTCCACCAGTGTGCGGCCCTGCTCATGAAGTTCCTTGGCAAACTCGACGATCAGAATGGCGTTTTTCGCCGCCAGGCCGATGGTTGTCAACAGGCCAACCTGGAAGTAAACGTCGTTGGACAGGCCGCGCAGGCTGGTCGCCATCAGGGCACCGATGATCCCCAGGGGGACCACGAGCATGACCGCGATCGGAATCGACCAGCTCTCATACAGCGCTGCCAGGCACAAGAACACCATCAGCAGCGACAAGGCGTACAACGCTGGCGCCTGGGAGCCCGATAGACGTTCCTCGTAGGACAGGCCCGTCCAGGAAATACCAACACCGGCCGGCAGCTTCTTGGCGATGGCTTCGACTTCGGCCATGGCTTCGCCAGTGGAATAACCCGGGGCGGGGGCGCCCAGTATTTCCATCGCTTCCACGCCGTTGTATCGGGCCAGTTTGGGCGAGCCATAGACCCACTCGCCCTTGGCGAACGCGGTGAACGGCACCATGGTCCCGGCGCTGTTGCGCACGTACCATTTCTTCAGGTCCTCCGGGCTCATGCGAGAGCTGGGTTGACCCTGCACATACACCTTCTTCACCCGACCACGGTCGATGAAGTCGTTCACGTAGCTACTGCCCAGGGCAATCGACAGGGTGTTGTTGATGTCCGACAAGGTGATGCCCAGCGCGCTGGCCTTCTCGTCATCGATTTCCAGTTGGTACTGCGGCTCGTCGTTCAGGCCGTTTGGACGCACCTGGGACAGGATCTTGCTCTGCGAAGCCATCCCCAGGAACTGGTTGCGTGCCTCCATCAGCTTGTCGTGGCCAATGCCGGCACGGTCCTGCAGGAACACGTCGAAACCGGTGGCGTTACCCAGCTCCAATACCGCTGGCGGAGCAAAGGCGAACACCATGGCATCACGGAACGTGAAGAAGTGCTGTTGGGCGCGGGCGGCGAGCTTGAACACGCTGTTGTCGGCGTTACGCTCGTCCCACGGCTTGAGCATGATGAACGCCATGCCGGAGCTCTGGCCGCGACCGGCGAAGTTGAAGCCAGTCACGGTAAATACCGAGGCCACGGCATCGCCTTCACCGCCGTCCTTGCTGGGACGCAGCAGGAACTCACGCATCTTGTCCACCACAACCTGGGTACGCTCGGCACTGGAGCCCGCCGGCGTTTGTACCTGGGCAAACAGTACGCCCTGGTCTTCTTCCGGCAGGAACGCCGTCGGGATGCGGGTGAACAGCCAGATCATGCCAACCACGATGAGCACGTAGGCCAGCAGGTATGGGGCCTTGTGCTTGAGCATATTGCCCACACCGCGCTCGTAGCTGCGTACGCCACGGTCGAAGTTGCGGTTGAACCAGCCGAAGAAACCGCGTTTCGGTGTGCCATGCTCACCCTTGGGGATCGCCTTGAGCATGGTGGCGCACAGGGCCGGGGTGAAGATCAAAGCCACCATGACCGATAGGGCCATGGCCGAGACGATGGTGATGGAGAACTGCTTGTAGATCACCCCGGTGGAACCGCTGAAGAACGCCATCGGCAGCAGTACCGCCGAAAGCACCAGGGCGATACCCACCAGGGCGCCCTGGATCTGGCCCATGGATTTCTTGGTGGCTTCCTTGGGTGACAGGCCTTCTTCGCTCATCACCCGTTCGACGTTTTCCACCACGACGATGGCGTCGTCCACCAGCAAGCCGATAGCCAGCACCATGCCGAACATGGTCAGGGTGTTGATGCTGAAGCCGAATGCCGCGAGGATCCCGAAAGTACCCAGCAGTACTACCGGCACGGTCATCGTGGTGATGATGGTGGCGCGGAAGTTCTGCAGGAACAGGAACATCACCAGGAACACCAGCACGACCGCTTCGACCAGGGTTTCAACCACACCCTTGATCGACTCGCTCACCACCGGCGTGGTGTCGTAGGGGAACACCACTTCCATGCCCTGCGGGAAGAATGGCTTGAGGTCGTCGATGGTCTTGCGCAGGGCCTTGGCCGTGTCGAGGGCATTGGCGCCGTTGGCCAGCTTTACCGCCAGGCCCGACGCCGGGGCGCCATTGAACTGGGCGCTGACGCTGTAGTTCTCACCACCCAGGCCCACATCGGCAACATCGCCGACGCGTACTTGCGAACCGTCCGGGTTGACCTTGAGCAGGATCGCCTTGAACTGCTCGGCGGTCTGCAGACGAGTCTTGCCGATGATGGTGGCGTTCAGTTGCTGGCCGGGCAGGGCAGGCAAGCCGCCGAGCTGGCCGGACGAGACCTGGACGTTTTGCGCGGCAATGGCGTTTTTCACGTCCACCGGCGTCAGGTTGAAATTGTTCAGCTTGGCCGGGTCGAGCCAGATCCGCATGGCGTACTGGGCACCGAAGACCTGGAAGTCACCGACACCGGCGGTACGCGAGATAGGGTCTTGCAGGTTGGACACGATGTAGTTGGCCAAGTCGTCCTTGGTCATGCTGCCATCGCGCGACACCACGCCGATCACCATCAGGAAGTTCTTCACGGCCTTGGTCACGCGGATACCCTGCTGCTGCACTTCTTGCGGCAGCAGCGGGGTGGCCAGGTTCAGCTTGTTCTGGACCTGGACCTGCGCGGTATCGGAGTTGGTGCCCTGCTCGAAGGTCGCGGTGATGGTCATGCTGCCGTCGGAGTTACTTTCCGACGAGACATAACGCAGGTTGTCGATACCGTTGAGCTGCTGCTCGATCACCTGCACCACGGTGTCCTGCACGGTTTGCGCGGACGCACCCGGATAGGTCACCTGGATCGCAATGGCCGGTGGCGCGATACTCGGGTACTGGTTGATCGGCAATTTGAGGATCGATAGAGCCCCGACCAGCATGATCACCAGGGCAATCACCCAGGCGAAAATCGGACGGTCGATAAAAAATTTCGACATGGTTTACTCCCCTTTACCGCCGGCTGCTTTATCAGCTGCCTGAGCGGGGGCCGGGTTCTTGGTATCGACGTTGGTGGCTTCGGTGGCTTTGACTTCCACCCCCGGCCGTACGTATTGCAACCCTTCGGTGATCAGGCGGTCGCCGGCCTTGAGCCCGTCTTCGATCAGCCACTGGCTGCCGACAGTGCGGCTGGCCTTGAGCTGACGCAACTCGACCTTGTTGTCCGGGCCTACCACCAGGGCAGTTGGCATGCCTTTGAGGTCGCGGGTCACGCCTTGCTGCGGGGCGAGGATCGCTGCGCTGTTCACACCGGCCTGCAGTTGTGCATGGACGAACATCCCCGGCAGCAGCGTGTGGTCCGGGTTCGGGAACACGGCGCGCAAGGTCACCGAACCGGTGGTCTGGTCGACCGACACTTCGGAGAATTCCAGCTTGCCTTCGTGTGGGTATTGGCTGCCGTCTTCCAGGGTCAGCTTGACCATGGCGGCATTGTCACCGGCCTTCTGCAAACGACCACTCTTCAGCTCACGGCGCAGTTGCAGCAACTCGACCGAACTCTGTGTCACGTCGACGTAGATCGGGTCCAGTTGCTGGATGGTTGCCAGGGCGTCGGCCTGACCATTGCTCACCAACGCGCCCTCGGTCACCGAGGAACGACCGATACGGCCGGAGATCGGCGCGTAGACCTTGGTGTAGCGCACGTTGATCCGGGCTGTCTGCAGGTTGGCTTCCGACTCCAGGCGGTTGGCCACGGCGGTGTCGTATTCCTGACGGCTCACCGCCTGTTCATCCACCAGTTGCTTGTAGCGGTCTGCAATCGACTTGGTGGAGCGCAGGTTGGCCTCGGCACTCTTGAGGTTCGCTTCATAGACGGCCGGGTCGATCTGGTACAACTGCTGGCCGGCCTTGACGTCAGCGCCTTCCTTGAACAGGCGCTTGAGAATGATGCCGTTGACCTGTGGCCGTACTTCCGCGATGCGGAATGCGCTGGTGCGCCCCGGAAGCTCCGACGTCAGGGTGAAGGGCTGGGTCTTGAGGGTTACGACGCCAACCTGAGGCGGCGGAGGAGCAGGTGCAGCCTCTTCCTTTTTGCATCCGCTGAGCAGCGATGCCAGGGCGATGGCGGTAACCAGGGCAGTAACAGCTGGCTTGAATTGCATGGAAATCCTCGGGTCCAGGCGCGCAACTGGCGCACTCGAAAGGTGGAAAGGTAAAAGGCGCACTATTTCAATTAGTAGGATGCTAAGAAATATACTTACGTACATGGTTGTTTGTAAACAGCCCAATTGCGTAACATCCGTATTTACAAAAGCCTGACAAAGGCCTGTATAGATCAGAGGCGCGCTCCAAGAGACGTCGCCTCATATTTTGTTCAGCTGATTCTTACGCATTGCTGACGCATCCTGCTTGAGGTGTTTACTGCCATGGTCCGTCGTACCAAAGAGGAAGCCCAGGAGACTCGCAGCCAGATACTTGAAGCCGCCGAAAAGGCGTTTTTCGAGCGAGGCGTGGCGCGCACGACCCTGGCCGATATCGCGACACTGGCTGGTGTGACGCGTGGTGCCATCTATTGGCATTTCAGCAACAAGGCGGACCTGCTCCAGGCCATGCTCGATACCCTGCACGAGCCGCTCGATGAGTTGGCCCGTGCCAGTGAGAGTGAAGAGGAGCTTGATCCGCTGGGCTGTATTCGCAAGCTGTTGGTCCGGTTGTTCCAGCAAGTGGCCCTTGACCCGAAAACCCGACGCATTAATGAGATCCTGTTCCATAAGTGTGAATTCACCGATGAAATGTGCGATTTGCGACAGCAGCGACGCGAGGTGAGTCTCGACTGCAATGTGCGCATCGCCCTGTCGTTGCGCAATGCGATGAAACGCGGCCAGTTGCCGGATGATCTGGATCCCGAAAGGGCGGCAGTTGCCATGCATGCCTACATCGACGGCATCTTGTACCAGTGGCTACTGGCCCCGGACAGTTTTGCCCTGGCGGCTGAGGCCGAGCGCTGGGTGGAGATCGGGCTGGACATGCTGCACTTGAGCCCCAGCCTGCGCAAATGAAACAAAATGGGTGATTGCGTCGGTTTGTGTCAATAGCCGATCCAGAGGTACCTCGCTGGGCACTCATCCCGGCGGGGTACTTTATATAGGCACCGCAGCGTCTTTGACAGGCGGCGAATCGGCTATTTTGTAGGGAAATTGTTGCGCATTGGTTAAGTCGCGTCTCGGTCACCCTCCCTAGGTGAGTCTGATCAGGTCGGGTTGTTTTCGTCGATCGTCAGATTAACGGTGTAGCTGAACGGCACTTCAGACATTTTTTGGGAAATGACGGCTTTGCAACTGTAGTTGTTATTACCAGAAGAGTTGACTGTTTTGCTCCAGTGAGGGCTGTAGCTGGGCTCCGACCAACCAGGAATAATGGGAACTTCGAGTTGAGTGGCAAGTTGGCAGATATGGCCGTTGACTTCATAAGCCAGGTTGAGCTGGATGGGCGATATTCTTCTTAGTGTGGGTTGCCAGCCGGACGCTGGGTAAGTGAATCCCCTTTGGAAGGGGATGTTTATATTCCGTAACTTTTTCGGCGATACGTCATAATCTGAGATTGGGTAATCGGGTGGGAGGACCGAGAGGTGTTTCAGCTTCAAAGTATCTGAAGTGTTGTTCGTGACCTGAACGAGCACGGCTGTGTCCGCCATGGCGCTGGTGATAAATGCCGGAGCCAATGCAGCAGCCAGGATAAAACGCTTAATGTGGGTCATGATGGGCTCTTCCGTGAGCGCAGATATGTTTGGGTCTGCATGATATGTTTGATTAAATATTGTCAGGTGGTTGCCAGCGACATGGTTTTATATTTGTCGCTGTTCAGCGTTTCTATTATTGGCGTGATTAGAGGTGTCAATCTATAGTGCCGACCTTTCGGGTTGTTTTTTTATGTGTCGCAACGTTGGTGGTGAATTTTTGTTGTCGGTTTACTCCGTTTTTTAAACATAAAAAAGCCCCGGCGTTTTTTGATGCCGAGGCTTTCTTCATATAAGGCAGCGGAGCACTTACATTACCGGGTAATCAATGTAGCCTACCGGTCCTTTGCCATAGAACGTTTCCGGATGCGCCTCGTTCAGCGGTGCATCGGCTTTCAAGCGTGCCGGCAGGTCCGGGTTGGCAATGAACGGCACTCCGAAGGCAACGGCATCGGCCTTGCCCTCGGCCAGCCAGGCATTGGCGCTGTCCTTGGTGAAGCGTTCATTGGCGATGTACGGGCCGCCGAAAGCCTGCTTGAGTTGCGGGCCGATGCTGTCATCGCCTTCTTTCTCACGGGAGCAGATAAAGGCGATGCCACGCTTGCCCAGCTCGCGAGCCACGTAGCTGAAGGTTTCCAGGCGGTTCTCGTCACCCATGTCATGGGAGTCGGCGCGTGGCGCCAGGTGCACGCCAACCCGGCCGGCACCCCAGACTTCAATGGCCGCGTCGGTCACTTCCAGCAGCAGGCGGGCACGGTTTTCCAGGGAGCCGCCGTAGTTGTCGGTGCGCTGGTTGGTGCTGCTTTGCAGGAACTGATCGAGCAGGTAGCCGTTGGCGCCGTGGATTTCCACGCCGTCGAAACCGGCGGCCTTGGCATTCTCGGCACCGACGCGGTACGCATCGACGATGTCGGCGATTTCAGCGGTTTCCAGCGCGCGTGGGGTCGGGTAGTCGGCCAGCGGACGGACCAGGCTTACGTGGCCCTTGGGCTGGATCGCGCTGGGCGCCACCGGGGTTTCGCCGTTCAGGTACGACGGGTGGGAGATCCGGCCCACATGCCACAGTTGCAGGAAGATCTTGCCGCCGGCGCCGTGGATCGCCTTGGTGACGTTGGACCAGCCGCGCACCTGGTCGTTGGACCAGATGCCCGGGGTGTCCGGATAGCCTACGCCCATCGGTGTGACCGAGGTTGCTTCGCTGAGGATCAGGCCGGCGGATGCGCGTTGCACGTAGTACTCGGCCATCAGCGCGTTGGGCACGCGGCCTGCATCGGCGCGGCAGCGGGTGAGCGGGGCCATGATGATGCGGTTCTTCAGCTCGATGTCGCCGAGTTTGATGGGGTCGAAAATAGTCGCCATGAAATACAACCTCGAAAGTGGAAGGATTAAAAGTCAGTGAGTTGCCGGTGCCAGGTCGGCATTGCCGCCCTGGCGGAAAGTGATCAGGGTGACCAGCAGCGCCAGCACGGCCAGCGCGCCGGCGGCCAGGGGCACGGAGGTCAGGCCCAGGCCATGGTCGATGACACTGCCGCCGACCCAGGCGCCCAGGGCGTTGCCAATGTTGAAGGCGCCGATGTTCAGGGTGGACACCAGGTTGGGCGCATCTTTGCCGAAGGTCACCACGTTGACTTGCAGGGCCGGCACGGCGGCGAAGCAGGCAGTGGCCCAGAGGAACAGGGTGATTTCGCTGGGGATCAACGCCACGCTGGTCCAACTCAGTACGGTGGACACCACGGCCATGGTGAGGAAGACGCCCATCAGCGTGTTCGCCAGGCTCTTGTCCGCCAGCTTGCCGCCGATGATGTTGCCCAGGGTCAGGCCCAGGCCGATCAGCACCAGGGTCCAGGTCACGCCTCGGGGCGATACGCCGGTCACTTCACCCAGCAGCGGGGCGACATAGGTGAACAGGGTGAACACCGAGGCGGAGAACAGCGCGGTCATGCTCAGGGACAGCCACAGGCCGGCCCCTTTGAGCGCCACCAGTTCCGAGCGCATGTCGAGTGTTTCTTCATCGCGCTTGGCCGGCAGGAAGCGGATCAGGCCGATCAGCGCAATTACGCCAATGACAGTCACTGCCCAGAAAGTCGAACGCCAGCCGGCTTCCTGGCCCAGTGCGGTGCCCAGTGGTACGCCGAGCACGTTGGCCAGGGTCAGGCCGGTGAACATCAAGGCCACGGCCGAGGCGCGCTTGTTGGGCGCCACCAGGCCGGCAGCCACCACCGAACCGATACCGAAGAACGCGCCGTGGCACAGGGCCGTGACGACCCGGGCGAACATCAGCACGTTGTAGTCGCTGGCGATGGCGCAGAGCAGGTTGCCTACGATGAAAATCCCCATCAACACCACGAGGGCAGCCTTGCGCGGCAGCCGCGCGGTGGCCAGGGCCATGAACGGCGCACCGATGGCCACGCCCAGGGCGTAGCCGGTCACCAGCCAGCCGGCGCCAGGAATCGACACGCCCAGGTCGGCCGCCACGTCGGGCAGCAGGCCCATGATGACGAACTCGGTGGTGCCGATGGCGAAGGCGCTCAGGGCCAGGATCAGGAGTGAGAGGGGCATGATGGGTCCTTGTCGGGTCAGAGCTCTTGGCTCATTTGCTTGAGGAACTGCTGGATCACGTCCTCGTTGCGTTTGAAGAAGTGCCATTGACCGACCTTCTGGCTGGTGATCAGCCCCGCCCGTTGCAACACCGCCAAGTGCGCAGACACCGTGGATTGCGACAGGCCGCAACGCTGGTCGATCTGCCCGGCGCAAATGCCGAATTCGTGGTTGTGCAACTGTTCAGGGAACTGGACCTTGGGGTCTTTGAGCCAGTTGAGGATGTCTCGCCGTACTGGGTGTGCCAGGGCTTTTATTATTTCGTCGAGGTCGAGGGTCATGGTGGCAGCTCGGAGTGAGTAAAACGCTATATCGCGATGGAGCGAACCTTAAATCGTTATTTTGCGATATACCAATATGGATTTGATCTGAATATCGAACAAATCGCTATATCGGGTTATAACGATATTGGCGTGGTGGTGCTAAGCTGCGGCCATGAACTATCTCGCGCACCTGCACCTCGGCGGCCCTGGCCGGGAACAACTGCTCGGCAGCCTCTACGGCGACTTCGTCAAGGGCCCGCTGCAAGGGCTCTATGACTCACGAATCGAAGCGGCGATTGCCCTGCATCGGCGCATCGACATGTACACCGACCGCCATCCCTTGGTGGACATCGCCCTGTCGCGCTTTTCCACGGTGCGACGGCGCTATGCCGGGATCGTGCTCGACGTGTTTTTCGACCACTGCCTGGCCCGGGACTGGCCGTTGTACGGTGAAGGGCCGCTGCTGGACTTCACTTCCCGGGTGTACCAGGTACTCGGCACCGAACCGCAGCTGCCGGGACGCCTGGCGCACATCGCGCCGTTTATGGCGGCGGATGACTGGCTGGGGTCTTATCGGGAGTTCGAGGTGCTTGGGCAGGTACTGCGCGGCATTTCCCGCCGCCTGTCCCGCCCCGAGGAGCTGGCCGGAGCGATGCCGGAGTTGATCAGGCTCTATGAGCCGTTGAGCGAAGACTTTCGGTTGTTCTACCCGCAACTGCAGGATTTTGCTCAAAACCAAGTCACACCGCAGGAATAAATGTGGGAGCGAGCAAGCTCGCTCCCACAGGGGGCTCCACGGAGATCCAGGATCAGGCCGCAATCGCAGCAGGTCGCATCGGCGCTTGCTGTTTCTCTGGAAGTGCCCCGAACAAAGCCTTGTGCACCGCCTGCTGCGCCTGGAAGGCCAGTGCCGCGCGTTCCTGGCCGTGGCAGGCAATCGGTTCCAGCAGATGGATTTCCACCTCGCCCCGATCATTGGCAAACAAGCGCATCAGGTGCGACAGCAAATCATCATCGCCAATGAACGGCGCCAGTGAATCCGGTTCACCGTTGCGCAGGTAACGGATCGCCACCGGCTGCAACGCGACATCGGCATCGATGGCCGCCGACAACAAGCGACCGTGGAAGGTGCGCAAGGTACGGCCATCGGTGGTAGTGCCTTCCGGAAACATCAACAGCGGATGGGCCTGTTCCAGGTGGCGGCTCATTTGCTTGCGGATCAACTGGCTGTCACCCGAACCGCGCCGGATAAACAGGCTGCCGGCCTTGGCTGCCAACCATCCGGCCACCGGCCAGGTGCGCACTTCGGCCTTGGACAGGAACGACAGCGGCGTGAGCATCCCCAGCAACGGGATGTCGGTCCAGGACACATGGTTGCTGACCCACAGCATCGGCCGATGCGGCAGTTGACCGTGGACGGTGACTGAAAAGGGCAGGGCACGGCTCAGCCGTGCCATGAAGAACCGCGACCAGCGCTGGCGACGGACCATCGAGTGGGCGATCCCAGCACGTTCGAACAGGCCGAACACGCTGGCCATGCTCAGGCCCAGCGCCACCACCAGCAATACTCGCGCGATTCGCGCGTACACCCGCAGCCGGCTCATCAGACCGCTGCCTTGAAGTGGCGGGCGTAGCGCGGGCAGAGCTCGTCGCGCTTGAGCAGGATGAACACGTCGGCCACCTGGAAATCCTCGTCCCAGCACGGCTCGCCGCAAATCTTCGCGCCCAGGCGCATGTAGGCCTTGAGCAGCGGCGGCATCTCGGCGATGACGTTGGACGGCACGTCCAGGGTCGGCAAGGGTTTTTTCGGTACGGCTTGCAGGTGTTCGGTGCACAGGTAGCGTTCGCGCAGGCGTTGCATGATCGCCTGGGCCTGGATACCGCCGTCCTGCATCGGAATGCTCGCGCAGCCCATCAGGTAGCTGTAGCCGCCTTCGTTCAGGACTTCGGCCAGTTCGCCCCAGAGCACGGCGATGGTGCCGCCGTTGCGGTAGGCCGGGTCGACGCAGGTACGGCCGATTTCCAGGATCGGGCCCTTGAGATGGACCAGGCCGTGGAGGCTGAATTCTTCTTCGCTGTAGAACCGGCCCAGGCTGCTGGCGGCCTGGTGGTCGAGCAGGCGAGTGGTCGCCACGAGGCGGCCGGTGTTCAGGTCGCGTACGCCAATGTGGGCGCAGTGAACATCATAGTCATCCATGTCCAGACCCATTTCCGCGCCCTTGAGCTTGGCGTTGAATTCGCCGCTGAAGACGTTGAAACGCAGGGCCTGTGCTTCTTGCAAGGCTTGGGCGCCGATCAGGCGTTCGGCTTGCAGGCGGCGTTCATTGCCGGTGTCGCTGATGCGGGCGATCTGGGTCATAGCGAATCTCCGTGCGGGATGTGCTCCCGTCTTGGGTTGAGCCAATCGACTTTCTTTATGCAGCCATGTTGTGCAAAGTCAGGCTATGTAGCCCCGGTGTCATCGCCATGAAGCTTTGGTGATGCTTATATGACAGCCCTCGAGGAGCCCCCCATGCCCTGGCACACCCTGATCGAACGCGGCGAGCGCCTGCCCGCCCATCCGGACCTGGCCGAAGGATATTCAGCGTTGTTGCAACGCTTGGGGCCGGTAACGCCGTTCGAACTGGCCGTCACCGGGGCGCGGTTGATGGCGACACCGGGCCTGGCGTTCCTGGTGGGTTACCAGGCGGCGCTGCGGGTGCTGTGGCCCAGCGCGCCCCAGAGCCTCGGCGCCTTGTGTGCCACCGAACAGCGCAGCCTGCGCCCGGCAGACATGCAAACCCGTCTCGACGATTTGCGCCTGAGCGGACGCAAGGATTTCGTCACCGCCGGCGACGCCGCCGAGTGGCTGCTGATTGCCGCTCGCTGCGAAGCACCCGGTGAAACGCCACGGCTGAACCTGGCAGTGGCCTATGCGGGTGAGCCCGGCGTGACCCTGGAAAAACTGCCCGCCATTGCCCTGATGCCGGACATCAGCCATGGCCGCGTCCTGCTTGACGGCGCGCTGTGCGAGTTGCTGGCGGGCGACGGGTGGGACGCCTACGTCAAACCGTTCCGCACCCTGGAAGACCTTTATGTGCTCAGTGCGATGACCGCCTGGTTGTATGGCGTCGGGCAGGAATGTGCCTGGCCCCAGGCGTTGCAATTGCGCCTGCTGGCGTTGCTCGCCGGCTGCGCGGAGGTGAGTCGGCATAACCCTTCCAGTGCGGTCGGGCATGTGCTGCTGGGCGGGTTGTTCGCTCAATTCCAGGGGCTCGATGGTGAACTGAACGATGCGTTGAACGCTGGGCCTGCGGCGTGGCGCGAGATGTGGACGCGGGACAAAGGAGTGATGGAGATTGGGGCGGGGGCGCGGGCCAAGCGGTTGGCCAAGGCGTTGGGATCCTCATTGATTTGAAGGCCCTCATCGCGGGCAAGCCTTGCTCCCACAGGTCTACAACAGTCTGTCATTTGGCATTGAGCCTGTGGGAGCAGGCCTTGCTCCCACAGGTCTACAACAGTCTGTCATTTGGCACTGAGCCTGTGGGAGCAGGCCTTGCTCCCACAGGTCTACACCAGTCTGTCATTTGGCACTGAGCCTGTGGGAGCAGGCCTTGCTCCCACAGGTCTACACCAGTCTGTCATTTGGCACTGAGCCTGTGGGAGCAGGCCTTGCTGCCACAGGTCTACAACAGTCTGTCATTTGACACTGAGCCTGTGGGAGCAGGCCTTGCTCCCACAGGTCTACAACAGTCTGTCATTTGGCACTGAGCCTGTGGGAGCAGGCCTTGCTCCCACAGGTCTACAACAGACTGTCATTTGGCATTGCACCTGTGGGAGCAAGGCTTGCCCGCGATGGCGTTGGTACTGTCGATACAAGCCTCGAAACTGTCATCAAGTCTGAATAGGCTCTGAAGGTTCAATCCTGCGAGCCTCAAGCATGTCCAAAGGCTGGTTCCTGATCCCGCTGCTCTTGCTCAACCTGAGCGCCCACGCCGAAGATTGGCCCGGCGAGCAATGGCCCATTGGCCCGACCCCGAGCGGGCCGGCCATCGAAGCCTTGGAGCAATACGCCTTCCCACCCCGGGACGATGCGAGCCGCGAGGGCATCCGCACCGATGCGCTGCTGGTGATCCAGGACGGTCGGCTGGCCTATGAACGTTACGCCGGGCCGACCACTGCCCAGACTCCGCACCTGACCTGGTCCATCAGCAAAAGCCTGCTGGCAACAGTGTTTGGCGTGGCCTACGGGGAAAAGCGCTTTGCCCTGGATGATCCGGCAGCCAAGTACTACCCGCCACTGAGCCGGCACCCGGGCCTGACCCTGGCCGATCTTTTCCACTGGGCCTCAGGCCTGGACTGGCAGGAGGACTACGAATACGCGCCGCTCAACTCTTCGGTGGTGGCGATGCTCTATACCCGTGGGCGTCATGACATGGCGGCGTTCACTGCGCAGCATGAAAGCGCCAGCCCGCCGGGGCAGGCGTTCCGTTATTCCAGCGGTGACAGCAACCTGCTGGCGGCGGCCTTGAGAACCATCGTCGGCCCGGCGCGCTACCCCGACTATCCCTGGACGGCATTGTTCGACCCCCTGGGCATCCACCACGCCACCTGGGAAACCGATGCCAGCGGCACGTTCGTTGGATCGTCCTATGCCTACCTCACCGCGCGAGACCTGGCGCGTGTCGGGTTGTTGATGCAGCGGGACGGTCGCTGGGGCGAACGGCAACTGATCCCCAAGGCTTGGGTCGCGTTCAATCGCCAGCCGTTCGCCTACTTCCAGGCTGGCCAGGACGAAGCCGTGCCCGGCGGGCATTGGTGGCTCAACCGCGCCGCCGATCCGGCAATCCATCCCTGGCCCGATGCGCCGCCGGATACCTTTGCCGCGCTGGGCCATTGGGGCCAGGCGCTGTACGTCATCCCCAGCGCCAAACTGGTGATCGTGCGCTATGGCGACGACCGCGACGGCAGCTATCGCCATAACGAATTGCTCAAGCGCACCATGGCGGCGTTCGCCGGGGCGGTGCAGCCATGAAGCGCAAAGTGTTGCTCAGCCTGCTGTCGGTGCTGCTCGTTGCCCTGTTCAGTTGGGTTTGGCTGGAGCGGGTGGCATTGCGGGCTTTCCCCGACATCATCAGTGCCTACACCGCCAAGGAGTACTGCTCGTGCCGCTACGTGATGGAGCAATCGGCGGACTACTGCCGTGGCTATGTGAAGCAGTCGGTGCCCATCAGCGATTTTCTCGAGACCGCTGAAGCCAAACGCATCACCGTCAGCGGGTTGGGGCGTAGCAACAGTGCGCGGTGGATGGGGGAGCGGCAGGGGTGTCGGTTGGAGCCCTGAGCTAACTGTTGGGAACAAGGCCTGACGCCGATCCTAGTGTGGGAGCAAGGCTTGCCCGCGATGGCGATTCCGAGAACGCCATCGCGGGCAAGCCTTGCTCCCACAAATGAGTCCCTTGACCACAGGTTCTGTGTCTTCCTGGCCGTTGTTGCACCAGACAGTTTGCAAGCGCCCTCGGCCCGGTTAAGGTTCGCCACAGGTTTATCTACCCTCCGAGTGTGTATGTTCAAGCGGTTTTTCCCTCACGCTGCCGCCAGCTTGCTGCTGGCCTGCGCCGCGCTGCCGGCCCAGGCTGACTGGTACCTGGACAGCGAATCGTCGCGGCTGTCATTCATCAGCAGCAAAAACGGCAATGTCTCCGAGGTCCAGCGTTTCCTGGTGTTGCACGGTCAAGTCCAGCCCGAGGGCTTGGCGCGCCTGGAAGTGGAACTGGAATCCATCAACAGCGGCATTCCCCTGCGCGATGAGCGCATGCGGGCCGAGTTGTTCGAGATCAAGCAATTTGCCGAAGCCACTGTCACCGCAAAGATCGACCTGGTGCCGATCCAGGATCTGGCCAACGGCGCGCAGTTGGAATTGCGCCTGCCACTGACGGTGGACCTGCACGGCAAGCAGCATGAGTACCCGGTCGAACTGCTGGCCACGCGCCTGGACGAGCGACGTTTCCAAGTGGTGACCCTGGAACCGGTGGTGCTCAACGCGGCGGATTTCGATCTGGCACCGGGGCTGGAAAAGCTGCGAAACCTGGCTGGGTTATCAGCCATCAGCCTCTCGGTGCCGGTGAGTGCGGTGCTGATTTTCACGGCGCGCTGACATGAGCGGCCCGGTATTTCCCTGGCGTGAAGGCAATCGCTTCGAGCTGTTGGTCGATGGCCCGCAGTTCTTCCCGCGCATGCTGGTGGAAATCGCCCGAGCCCTGGAACAGGTCGAGCTGGAACTCTATCTGGTGGAGGCAGGCACTTGCGCCGAGGCGATGGTCCAAGCACTGGTCCAGGCCGCCGAGCGTGGTGTTCGCGTGCGGTGCCTGTTCGATGACTACGGCAGCCTGGCGTTTACCCTGGCCCTGCGCAAGCGTCTGACCGACGCCGGGGTGGAGTTGCGTTTCTACAATCGCCTGAGCTGGCGCCGCTGGGTGCGCAACCTCTATCGGGATCACCGCAAGCTGCTGCTGGTGGACCAACGCCTGGCCGTGGTCGGCGGCACCGGGGTGACCGATGAATTCTGGAACCCCCTCGACGACCGCAGTGAGTGGCACGAAGTGATGGTGGAAATCGTCGGCCCGCTGGTGCTCGACTGGCAGTTGCTGTTCGACCGCCAATGGCTCGCCAACCGCCATCGGCGAGCCTGGAAACCGGCGTCCAACTTCGGCTTGCCACGCCTGCCGCGCGTACCGCCGGTGGGCGAGGGCATGGGCCGGGTGGCGTATGCCGACGCCCGCCAGCATCGCGACATCCTGCAATCGCTGTCGCGGGCATTGAACAGCGGCCAGAAACGCATCTGGATGGCGACACCGTATTTCCTGCCGACCTGGAACGTGCGCCGTTCCTTGCGCAAGGCCGCCGCCCGCGGCATCGACGTGCGCCTGCTGCTGACCGGCCCGCGCACCGATCACCCGTCCGTGCGCTACGCCGGGCACCGTTACTACCCGCGACTGCTCAAGGCTGGCGTGAAAATCTTCGAATACCAGCCGTGTTTCCTGCACCTGAAGATGGTGCTGGTGGACGACTGGGTCAGCATCGGCTCCTGCAACTTCGATCACTGGAACCTGCGTTTCAACCTGGAGGCCAACCTCGAAGCCCTGGACTCCAGGCTCAGCAGTGCAGTGGCGGCCAGTTTCGAGCGGGACTTCACCCAGAGCCTGCAAGTCAGCCTCGACGCCTGGCAGCGCCGGCCGTTGTGGAAGCGCTTCAAGCAGCGGGTGTGGGGGTTGGTGGATCGGTTGGTGGTGAACCTGTTGGATCGCCGGGGCTAGCCCGAACACCCAGATACAACTGTGGGAGCGAGCTTGCTCGCGATGGCGGAGTGTCAGTCGATATCAATGTGACTGATCTGACGCTATCGCGAGCAAGCTCCACACATGGGTTTTGTGTTGCCTGGGATCAGAGCAACTCAAAACTCTGCTGCTTCACATCCTGGGAATCCAGGCCGATCTGTACGTTGAACTTGCCCGGCTCCGCAGCGTACTGGAGCTGGGCATTGAAGAACTTCAGGTCGTCTTCGGTGATGGTGAAGTGGATGACTTTCTTCTCGCCGGCCTTGAGCATCACCTTGCGGAAGTTCTTCAGTTCCTTCACCGGGCGAATGACCGAGCCGGTCACGTCCTGGATGTACAACTGCACCACGGTTTCGCCGTCACGCTTGCCAGTGTTTTCCAGCGTCACGCTGGCATCGAGCTTGCCGGTCTTGTTCAGCGTGGTCGACGACAGGACCATGTCCGACAGGCTGAACTCGGTGTAGCTCAGGCCGTAGCCGAACGGATAGAGCGGGCCGGTGGTGTCATCGAAGTACTGCGAGGTGTAGTTGCCCGGCTTACCCGGGGTGAATGGCCGGCCGATGCTCAGGTGGTTGTAGTAGGTCGGAATCTGCCCCACCGAGCGTGGGAAGGTGATCGGCAGTTTGCCCGATGGGTTGTAGTCGCCGAACAGCACATCAGCGATGGCGTTGCCGCCTTCGGTGCCGCTGAACCAGGTTTCCAGGATCGCATCGGCCTGCTGCTTTTCTTCCAGCAACGACAGCGGCCGGCCATTCATCAGCACCAGCACCAGCGGCTTGCCGGTGGCCTTCAGGGCCTTGATCAGCTCGCGTTGGCTGGCCGGAATGTTCAGGTCGGTACGGCTCGACGATTCATGGGACATGCCACGGGACTCGCCCACGGCGGCCACCACCACATCGGCGTCCTTGGCGGCGTTTACCGCTTCGTCGATCAGCACTTGGGCCGGGCGCGGGTCGTCCACCACTTCCGGGGCATCGAAGTTGAGGAAGTTCAGGTAGTCGAGCACCTTCTTGTCGTCGGTGATATTGGCGCCACGGGCGTAGATCAGCTTCGAGTCAGCGCCCAGGACGCGGGTCATGCCGTCGAACAGGGTGACCGATTGCGCAGGACGCCCGGCGGCGGCCCAACTGCCCATCATGTCGATCGGTGCCTTGGCCAGCGGGCCGACCAGGGCGATCTTCGCCGTCTTCTTCAAGGGCAGGGTCTGGTTGCGGTTTTCCAGCAGGACCAGGCTGCGGCGCGCCACGTCACGGGCGTCGGCGCGGTGCAGGCGGCTTTCGGCGTAGGTGTCGGCCGGATCATCCTCGGCCTTGCCGATGCGCAGGTACGGATCCTTGAACAGGCCCATGTCATATTTCGCCGCGAGCACTTCGCGCACCGCGTTGTCGATGTCGCTCTGCTCGATTTCACCGGCCTTGAGCAAGCCTGGCAGTTCCTTGCCATAGAGCGAGTCGTTCATGCTCATGTCGATGCCGGCCTTGATCGCCAGTTTCGCCGCTTCGCGACCGTCCTTGGCTACGCCGTGGTTGATCAGTTCGAAGATCGCGCCGTGATCACTGACAGCCAGGCCCTTGAAGCCCCATTCCTTGCGCAGCAGGTCATTCATCAGCCAGGTGTTGGCCGTGGCCGGTACGCCGTTGATGGAGTTCAACGCGACCATCACCCCGCCGGCACCGGCGTCGATGGCGGCGCGGTAGGGTGGCAGGTAGTCCTGGTACATTTTCAACGGACTCATGTCCACGATGTTGTAGTCCCGGCCGCCTTCCACCGCGCCGTACAGGGCGAAGTGCTTGACGCTGGC
The DNA here is from genome assembly GCF_056521845.1 of Pseudomonas sp. PF05. Taxonomy (NCBI): domain Bacteria; kingdom Pseudomonadati; phylum Pseudomonadota; class Gammaproteobacteria; order Pseudomonadales; family Pseudomonadaceae; genus Pseudomonas; species Pseudomonas sp. PF05. The sequence goes on from NZ_JBWLPW010000014.1 coordinate 20,287, forward strand.
CATGATGCTGTCGGCCGCGTTGGCGCCGTTGCCCTGGAACGCCTTGACCATCACCCCGGCGATGCGCGACACCAGGTAGGTGTCCTCGCCGAAACCTTCGGAGGTTCGGCCCCAGCGTGGGTCGCGGGAAATGTCGACCATCGGCGCGAAGGTGATGTCCAGGCTGTCGGCGGCCGCTTCCTTGGCCGCGATGCGGCCGGAGTGGTAGATCGCGTCCATGTCCCAGCTCGAGGCCAGTGCCAGGGGGATCGGGAAAATCGTGCGGTGGCCGTGGATCACGTCATAGGCGAAGAACATCGGGATCTTCAACCGGCTGCGCATGGCCGCGTCCTGCATCGGACGGTTTTCAGCGCGCGTGATGGAGTTGAACGTGCCACCGATGTTGCCGGCGGCGATTTCCTTGCGAATCATCTCCCGGGGCATTTCCGGGCCGATGCTGATCAGGCGCAATTGGCCGATCTTCTCTTCGAGGGTCATCTGCTTCATCAGGTTGCTGATGAACGCGTCCTTGTTCTCTATGGGGGCTGGCAGGTTGTCGGCAAATACGGATTGACTGGCCAGACTGATAAACAGGCCCAGCATACACAGCTTCTTCATGAATAATTTTCTCGCAAGCCTAAAGGGCGGGGATCACACCACGCCGGTCAGCCAAAATGTGAGGAGCGGCTATTGTTGTTCAGTTAAATGCAGCACACTTTCGAACCCATTGGGCTGAACTTAGTTTCGCACTGCGCATCTTTTAGCCCATCGACCCGTTTCAATCCAGTGCGGCGGCAAATTATGCCCCAGGCGCCGGTGAGATAGGTGGCCGTGTTTTTCCATGTCATGCAAGGGAGAGTTCCACCCGATGAATCCACGACTGAACCACCTTCGCAGCCTGCCGATGCTGGCCCTGATGCTGCTCACCACGTTGCTGGCCGGTTGCGGCATCAATAACATCCCGACCCTGGACGAACAGGCCAAGGCTGCCTGGGGCCAGGTGCAGAACCAGTACCAGCGGCGCGCCGACCTGATTCCCAACCTGGTGGAAACCGTCAAGGGCTACGCCCAGCACGAGCAGGAAACCCTCACCGCTGTGATTGAAGCGCGGGCCAAGGCGACGTCGATCCAGGTCGACGCCAGCACCCTGGACAATCCCGAAAGACTCAAGCAGTTCCAGCAGGCCCAGGACCAGTTGAGCGGCGCGTTGAGCCGGCTGATGGTGGTGGTCGAGCGTTATCCGGACCTCAAGGCCAACCAGAATTTCCTGGCGTTGCAATCGCAGCTCGAAGGCACCGAGAACCGCATCGCCGTGGCCCGCCGCGACTTCATCCTGGCCGTGCAGAAATACAACACCGAGATCCGCACGTTCCCGGGACGCCTGTGGCACAGCGTGCTGTACAGCGACCTGCCGATCCGCGAGACCTTCGAGGCCACCAGCCCCAATGCCGAAAAAGCCCCTGAAGTGAAGTTCTGAACAAACTGTGGGAGCGAGCTCGCTCCCACACTGGAGTTCCAATGCGCGTGTTGAAATTTGGCCTGGTGCTGTTGCTCTGGGTGTTTGCCATCACGGCCCAGGCCGAGCTGAAGTTTCCGGCATTGACCGGGCGGGTGGTGGACGCCGCCCAGATGCTTGAGCCATCGGTACGCACGCAACTGCAAGCGCAGCTCAAGGCCCATGAACAGGCCACCGGCGAACAGGTCGTGGTGGTCACGCTGGCGGACCTGCAGGGCAGCAGCATCGAAGACTTCGGCTATCAACTGGGGCGCCACTGGGGCATCGGGCAGAAGGATAAAAACAACGGCGCGCTGCTGATTGTCGCCCGGGATGACCGTAAACTGCGCATCGAGGTGGGCTATGGCCTGGAAGATCGCCTGACCGACGCGCAGAGTTCGGTGATCATCAACCAGGTGATTACCCCGGCCTTCAAGACCGGCAACTTCAACAAAGGCATCAGCGACGGCGTCGCGGCGATGCTGGTGGTGCTGGGCGGCAGCCCGTTGGATGAGCCGGCGCCGGCATACAGTGCCGATGGGCAGCAGGAGCAGGGCGATTATGTCGAGCGCCATCCAGGGCTGTTCGTCTTCCTGGTGATCCTGTTTATTTTGACGGTATTGGTCTGTCAGATGCTCGGTATCCTGCCGACCGGAAGCGGCGGCTCCCGCGGCTCGCGCGGTTCCGGTGGTTTCGGTGGAGGCTTCGGTGGCGGAGGCGGCGGGGGCTTCAGCGGTGGTGGTGGCAGTTTCGGGGGCGGCGGTTCGTCGGGCGGCTGGTGACAATAATAATGAGCAGGCACTTTTAACCATGGCACTACTGACTGAACACGAACAACGCAAGGTCGCCGAGGCCATCGCCCGGGTCGAGCGGTATACCGACGCTGAACTGGTCACGGTGCTGGCCGCCCGCGCCGACGACTACGCCTATATCCCGCTGCTATGGGCCAGCCTGCTGGCCCTGGTGGTGCCCGGCGTGGTCCATTACCTCACCGGCTGGCTGGCCATGCACAGCCTGTTGCTGGTGCAGTGGGTCAGCTTCATCGTGTTATGCCTGGTGTTTCGCATCCCCAGGATCACCACACACCTGATCCCTCGTTCCGTTCGTCACTGGCGGGCCTCCAACCTGGCGCGCCGGCAATTCCTCGAACAGAACCTGCACCACACCGTGGGCAGCACAGGCGTGCTGATTTTTGTCTGCGAGGCTGAGCGCTACGTGGAAATCCTGGTCGATGAAGGTATTTCCAAGCGCCTGGACAACAAATGCTGGGATGCCATCGTCGCAACGTTCACCCAGCAGGTTCGCCAGGGCCAGACCTTGCAGGGTTTCGTGACCTGCATCGAAGCTTGCGGCGAATTGCTCAAGGAGCACGTGCCGGTGACCCAAGAGCGCAATGAACTGCCCAATCGATTGGTGGTGCTGGGCTGAAAATCTCCTGCCAGCACAAGCCTGTGGGAGCAAAGCTTGCTCGCGATGAACAATGGCTCGGTTTAGCCTGCTGAATCGCGATGTATTCATCGCGGGCAAGCCTTGCTCCCACAGAGGCTACTGGTCGCCAAACGAACTTTTCCGTGCCCTCGCTGCCCATCCCCCCTAAAATACCGCCATTCCCGATTCGCCGCCCCGAGGCCGTTTTTTCATGTCTGCCACCGCAACGCCCATCCGTCCCGCGCCGGATCACCACGCCCAGTTCATCGAGCTGCTGCGCACCAGCCTCGAGCAGAACGGCTTCATCAAACTGGTGCTGGCCAAGTACGTGGGTGACGAAGCAGACCTCCAGCGGCTGATCATCAAGCAGCTGACGGTCAAGGACCAGCCGTGCCTGTCCTTCGTCTACCGCTACAAGACCCGCGATATCACCAAGAATTTCCCGCTGGCCGAAGGGGTGCAAACCATTGCCGCGCTGTTGCCGGCATCGTTCAAGAACGCGCATTTGCTGGCGGTCACCGACGAGGCGCAACTGGAGTACAGCAAGAAGGGCAAGAGCTCGCTGTTCAAGAGCAAGCCCCAGCAACTGCGGGAAGTGCCATCGGCCGAGCACAACCGTGAGAAGAATCGCTTCCTCGACCTGAACCGGCCATTTTTGGCCGACCTGGGCGTGACCAACCACAAGCACGAGCTGATTCCGGCGATGTCGCGCAAGTGGAAGCAGATCAACAAGTTCATCGAAGTCTTCAGCCATGCGCTGACATCCTCGCCGCTGGCCCTGGATAAACCAGTGCGGGTCTCGGATTTCGGTTCGGGCAAAGGCTACCTGACGTTCGCCATCCACGATTACCTGCGCAACACCTTGCAGGCCGAAGGCGTGGTGACCGGTGTCGAGCTGCGCGAAGACATGGTCAAGCTGTGCAACGAAGCCGCCGCGCGGCTGGAACACCCGGGCCTGAGCTTCCAGCACGGTGACGTGCGCAGCGTGGCGCCAAGCGCGGTGGATGTGATGATCGCCTTGCACGCCTGCGATATCGCCACCGACTACGCGATCCACATGGGCATACGCTCGGGCGCCTCGATCATCATGTGCTCGCCGTGCTGCCACAAGCAGATCCGCTTGCAGATCCAGAGCCCGGCCTTGCTCAAGCCCATGCTGCAATACGGCCTGCACCTGGGCCAGCAGGCGGAAATGGTCACCGACAGCTTGCGGGCGCTGTTCCTGGAAGCTTGCGGCTACGAGACCAAGGTCTTCGAGTTCATCTCACTGGACCACACCAACAAGAACAAGATGATCCTGGCCGTCAAACGCGCCGAACCGGTGGACCCCACCGAGCTGCTGGCCAAGATCCAGGAACTCAAGGCCTTCTACCACATCACCGAGCACTGCCTCGAAACGCTGCTGCGGGCGGATGGATACCTCGCCTGAAGCAGCTATACCGAACGCTGTGGGAGCAAAGCTTGCTCGCGATGACGCGGTTCTGGCAGTTGAACCGTGTCGCCCTCATCGCGAGCAAGCTTTGCTCCCACAGGGGAATTTGTATCTTTGGGTATGCATCCCGTCAGGTAATCAGCGGTTATCGCTCGCCTGCCAACACTCCGGTCTACCTTTAATGCGTTAACCATTCACGCATCCCCAAAGGAGCCCTTCCCATGGCTGCCAAGAAAATCCTCATGCTGGTCGGCGATTACGTCGAAGATTATGAAGTCATGGTGCCGTTCCAGGCTTTGCAGATGGTCGGTCACACCGTGCACGCCGTGTGCCCGGACAAAACCGCCGGGCAGACGGTGCGCACAGCGATCCACGACTTTGAAGGCGACCAGACCTACAGTGAAAAGCCGGGGCACTTGTTTGCCCTCAACCATGACTTCGCCAACGTCCAGGCCGCCGACTACGACGCGCTGCTGGTGCCGGGTGGACGAGCGCCGGAATACCTGCGCCTGAATGAAACCGTCTTGCAGTTGGTGCGCGATTTCGATCTGGCGGGCAAGCCGATTGCCGCGGTGTGCCACGGTGCACAATTGCTGGCGGCGGCGGGCATCCTCGAAGGGCGTGAATGCAGCGCCTACCCGGCATGTGCCCCGGAAGTACGGCTGGCGGGCGGGACCTACATCGACATTCCCGTGACCCAAGGCCATGTGCAGGGCAACTTGGCGACCGCACCGGCCTGGCCTGCGCACCCGAACTGGCTGGCGGGGTTCCTGACGCTGCTGGGCACGGCCATCACTTTGTAATAACGCTGCACACCAGACTGGCAGGGCAAGCGCAGCGGGTCTTTACTCTCGGGGCATGTTTTCATTGCCAGGAGAAAAAATCATGTCCGGATGGTACGAAATCAGCAAAAGCAGCAGCGGCCAGTTTCGGTTTGTGCTCAAGGCAGCCAACGCCGAGACAATCTTGACCAGTGAGCTGTACACCACCCGCAGCGGTGCCGACAGCGGCATTGTTTCGGTGCAGAAAAACAGTCCGTTGGCCGAGCGCTATGAACTCAAGAGCACCAAGGACGGCCATCCGTACTTCAACCTCAAGGCTGCCAACCATGAGGTGATTGGCAGCAGTGAAGCTTATTCATCGGACGCGGCCCGGGACAAAGGCATCGCCAGCGTCAAGGCCAATGGACCGACGACGGTCATCAAGGACAAGACCGTGGCTGCGCTCTGAAGGCACAGCAATAAGGGCGCCCAGCCTGTGGACGAGAAATCATGTGTGGGAGCAAAGCTTGCTCGCGATGCAGGCGCTGCGGTTGTGCAGGCTAACCGAGTCATCGTTCATCGCGAGCAAGCTTTGCTCTCACACATAGATCCCCTCGCCACGCGTTTTTAACCTGCCTTTAAACCTCCACCGGCACCGACAACTTCGGATCGCCCAGCGGATGGCTCTTGGCATCGAAGAAGCGCAATTGCACCTTCAGCCCCTGGAACACCTTGGCGTAATGCCGCTTCTGATGCTGGATGAACGCCTGGCTACGGGGGTAGATCGAAATCGCCACGGTTTTCGGTGCGGCCAGGCGCAGGGCTCGCACGATGTGGTGGTCCTGCTCGCCCAGGGCGTGGCCGAACAGGCACAGGTTGTCGCCGTGCTGCAGCAACTGGTCGTAGCAGAACGACAGGTAATCGCTGCTGCGGATGGTCTTGAGCTTGTCCTGGCTCGGGCCTTCATTGACGAATAAAGGCACGTCGTCGAGGGTCTTGATCGTGTTGTTGATGGCGAAACTGCCCAACAAGGTGCCTTCGGTGGAGGTGAGCTTGCGCGCCGTGCCGTCCTGGTTGCGCACCAGGTGCAGGCCGCCGTGCAGGTACAGCAGGCGCGGTTTGTCTGTGGTCGCCTGGCTCAGGTCGAAACTATGGTCTTCACCGAAGAACAGGTCGCTGATGGTCTCGGGCGCCTGCTGGATCGCCCAGTAGTTGAGCAGGTCGTAGTTGGTGGTGAACACCGTGCGGTAGCGGCTCAGCTCCTGGTTGAGCGTCGCCAGGGTCGCCGGTTGCACCAGGCGCCACGGGATGTGCACCGCATGCACGGTGTTGATCAGCGCTTCCTTGATCGCGTAATAGCGATTGCGTGGCGCGGCGGAGCTGACGGCCAGGGCCTTGTTGACCCGGCTGGTGGTTTTCAGCGCCGCGAGCACCTGTTCGAAACTGCGCGTCTGCATCGCGTCGAACACGCTCAGTTCCGACGGTGTCAGGGGTTTTTCCTCGACGGTACGGGCGTTTTCGAACAGCGAGTCATAGCCGAAATCGTCCCACACCGCGCGGCTGGCCCCATTGCCCACCAGCAGGCCGCTGAAGGCGGTGTCGGCGCGCACGGCCTCCCAGTCTTCAAGCCGGCTGTCGTATTCCTGGAAATCGGTCATCGCAAGGATCATCTCAAAACGTGGCAAAGGCAGGGCGCGACTTTATCACGACCCAGTCTTGAGCCAGATCAAGATGCGTCATGACTACTCGGTCATTCTGTAGGCCCTGCCGATCCGGCCTCAACCAGGAGCGTGACCCCATGAGCAGCACTTTTTTCATTCCCGCCGTGAACATCATGGGGCTGGGCTGCCTCGATGAAGCGATGACCGCTATTCGCAACTACGGCTTTCGCAAAGCCCTGATCGTCACCGACGCGGGGCTGGCCAAGGCCGGCGTCGCCAACATGGTGACCGAGCAACTGGCGCTGCAGGACATCGATTCCGTGATTTTCGACGGTGCCAAGCCCAACCCAAGCATTGCCAATGTCGAGCTCGGGCTGGGGCTGTTGAAGGAGAGCCGGTGCGATTTCATCGTGTCGCTGGGCGGCGGTTCGCCCCACGATTGCGCCAAGGGCATCGCGCTGTGCGCCACCAACGGCGGGCAGATTCGCGACTATGAAGGCGTCGACCGTTCGAGCAAGCCGCAATTGCCGTTGATCGCCATCAACACCACGGCGGGCACTGCCAGCGAAATGACCCGTTTTTGCATCATCACCGACGAGACACGCCACGTGAAAATGGCGATTGTCGATCGCAACGTGACCCCATTGATGTCGGTGAACGACCCGGCGCTGATGGTGGCGATGCCCAAGGGCCTGACGGCCGCCACCGGCATGGATGCACTGACCCACGCGATCGAGGCTTATGTCTCCACCGCCGCCAACCCCATCACCGATGCCTGCGCCCTGAAGGCCATCACCCTGATCAGCAACAACCTGCGCCTGGCCGTGCGTGACGGCAATGACCTGACGGCGCGGGAGAACATGGCCTACGCGCAGTTTCTCGCGGGGATGGCGTTCAACAATGCATCATTAGGTTTCGTGCACGCGATGGCGCATCAGCTGGGTGGCTTCTACGACCTGCCTCACGGGGTGTGCAACGCGGTGCTGTTGCCTCACGTGCAGAGCTTCAACGCTTTGGTGTGCGCCGTTCGCCTGACCGACGTGGCCCATGCCATGGGCGCCGATACGCGCGGCTTCAGCCCGGAAGAGGGGGCCCGGGACGCCATTGCGGCGATCCGCAAACTGGCCCATGACGTGAACATTCCGACCGGCTTGCGCGAGCTGGGCGTACGCCTCAACGACGTGCCGGTGCTGGCTGCCAATGCCTTGAAAGACGCCTGCGGCCTGACCAACCCACGGGCAGCGGACCAGCGGCAGATCGAAGAGATTTTCCGCAGCGCGTTCTAAGCGACCCGGGGCGGCACGAACCTCACACAGAGCATCGCCGCCGCGCCCAGCAGCGCACACAATGCCGCCAGCGGCCAGGCCTGTTGGCTCAACAACAGGCTGGCCATGGCGCCGATTACCGAGGCCATCAGTTGGTGCAGGAACCCACTCAACGCCATGGCATAAGCGCCGGCCACCGGTGAGCCTTCGTTGGCCAGGGACAGGCTGATGGGGTAGATCAACGACTGGCCAAACACCGCGAAGCAATACGGCAGCCAGAAGAGCAACGCGATGCCGCTCAAGGTGAGGCTGCCTGCCAGCATGGTCATGCACCCGCCCAGTACCAGGACGATGCCCCAACCCATCATTCGCCGTTGACCGGTACGCAGTACAAAAGCGTTCACCACCAGCGCCCCAAGCAAATACGCCGCACTGACTGGCCAACCCAGCAGGCCGTATTCAATGGGCGACCAGTGGAAGCTCTCCTGCAGGATCAGCGGCGCTGCGGTATTGAAGGCGACGATCACGCCGTAACCCAGCCCACCGGCCAAGGCTGGCAGCAGGAACGCCCGTTGCTGGAGTATTTGCCCGTAGATGCCCCATGCCGATTGCCCATTGCCGGCTTGCACCAGCACCGGGAACCTGGCCCGGGACACCGCCGCAGCCATGGTCAGGCTGACGGCACCCAAGCCTTGGAAAATCGCCTCCCACCCGAAAGCAGCCTGGATCAGCGAGCCCAGGTACTGGCCGATACCTAGGGCAATCACAAAGGCGATCGATATCCATGACAGCGCCTTGGCCAACAAGTCGCCGCTGAAGCTGTCACGAATCAAGACCCGTGCCATCACCGAGATTCCGCTGGCACCGATGCCTTGGATCAACCTGAGTGTCAGGAACGCCTCCACTGTCGTGCCCAGCGGCAGGGCCAGGTTGCCCAGGCCATACAGCCCCAGAGCCGCCAGCAAGACCGGCTTGCGCCCCAGGCGCTGGCTCAGGCTGCCCCAGAGCAACATGGGCAGCGCCATGCCGATCAGGTACACCGACAAGCCCCAGGAAACCCGGCCCGCATCGGCGCCCAGATCCCGGGCGATATCGGGCAGGGCCGGCAAGTAAATGCTCATGCCCAGTTGGGCCAGGAAGACGGTGGTGCAGGTGACGATCAGGGTTGTACGATTTTTCATCAAGCGTCCCGTCTCAAGGGCGGATGTCACGCCCGTGGCTCAGCAGCAGTTCGGTGACCTTTTCGCAAAACGAGCGAATTACTTTCGACTCCATGTCGGCGCGCAGGGTAATGCGAATAGCGGCCTTGCCTTGCGGCAACACGGGGAAAAAAACCGCCGAGGTGAAATACCCCAGTTCGGCCAGTTCGACGGCCAGGCTGTTGGCCAGCGTCGCTTCACCGCAGGGCACCATACGGATTGCCATGGGACTGCCGCGCTGTTCGGTGCGCACGAGGCTGTCGAAGAAGCGGATGTTAGCCTGCAAACGCTCCTGCAAGGCGCTGAATTCTCGGCTGCGGTGAAGGCGGATCGAGGCCATGCCGGCGCCGATGGCCGCAGCGTTCAGGCTCTGGGACCAATTGCTCGGCCCACCGTAACGCTGCACCAGCGCTTTGTGCCGTTCACTGCCAAACATGACCAGCCCGCCACTGGCGCCGAATGACTTGGCCAGTGAAGCAACGATAAGGGTGCGCTCGTCCACGGCAGGGATGCGCGAACGGACCAGGCCTGCGCCGGACTCCCCGACCGTAGACAGTGCGTGGGAGTCATCCAGATAGAGAAACAGGCCATAGCGCTGCTTGAGATACATCAGGCTGTCCAGGTCCGCCAATCCGCCCATGCTGTAGGCACTGTCGGCTACGTAAGCCACGCTGCGCTGGCGTTTGCACAAGTCTTCAATGAAATCCATGTCGTTGTGCGGGCAGGTGATGACCTGGGTTTCATCGGCGCAGGCGGCCTTGCTGTGGTTCATCGAGTAATGGGCGTGTTTGTCGAACACCATGACCGGCGAACACTGGTTGGTGAACGCGCCGCTGGCCAGCAGCGGCAGGATTCCGGCGCTTGCAGCACTGCACGACAGGGCACTGAGGCAACTGGCGCCAAACAGTTCCGACAATTGGGTTTCGTACTGGTCCAGGATCGCCAGCTTGCAGCGATTTCTTGAGTTGGCGACCCGCAGGGTGCCGGTTTCCCACAGGGCAGTCATGGCACCGTCCAGCAACGCGGGGTGATAGTCCAGGCCCAGGTAGGACGTGGTACAGAAGTGATGAAAGGTGCGGCCGTATTGATCGACCAGCACATTGGGTGTCTTGACCTCGACATTCAGGCCTGAGATTTTTCCGGCTTCGGTGCCCTGCCAGTTCTGGTCTGCGAGGGAAATCATCTTGCGGTAGTGGGTGAAGTGATGGGGCGCTTGAGCCGTCTGGTTCATGGTGCGATTACATTCCTTGGTGAGTGGTTCTGTCCGTGGGCTGTTTCGATAGCGGTGTGTTTCCAGACTTTACAGATTGTTGTGCAGGGCTTTGAATCGGCCGTTTCCGGTGTGTTTGAGCGTTACGGGAGAGTTCTGTGTAGGACTTTGCCTAGGGCCTTGGACGGGGAATCCATCGGCGATGTCGGAGCTTGGGAATACCAGGGGTTTGCCCCAAGCCCGCTGGGTTATCACTCTTTTCTGAAGGTTGCTCACTCATGCTCACAGGCCTCAATCACCTGACCCTTGCTGTCACCGAGCTGGATCGCAGTGTGGCTTTTTATAACGAGCTATTGCAGCTGCGTCTTGAAGCCAAGTGGAACAGCGGGGCCTATTTATCGCTGCCGGGTTTGTGGTTGTGCCTGTCTCTCGACCCATTGCGCAGGCCCGAGCCGGCGGCGGACTACACTCATTATGCTTTGAGCATCGATGCCGAGGATTTCCCGGTGCTGGTGGCGCGGCTGAACGCGGCCCGGGTGTCATCGTGGCGAGACAACCGTAGCGAGGGTGATTCGTTCTACTTTCTCGACCCGGACGGGCACAAGTTCGAAGTCCATGTGGGCGACCTGGCGTCGCGGTTGAAGGCCTGTCGGCAGGCACCGTATGTCGGCATGGTGTTTTTTACCGAGCCGTGATGGGGCAGCGTCGGATCGAGTTGCTGCGCCTACTGGGCGTTTCATTCCCTACAGTTGATCGCCTACGCTATCCTCATCGGTACTGGGGGCGTCAGTCTCGCTCGTTGTATCGGCGTCACGAACTGACGATTACCCGCTTCGTTTACCGCTGCATTATCCGGATGACCTCCAGCCCCATGGACACTCGAAGTTCCGCGCCGCTGGCCAGCTACATCGACCTTCTGCTGGACGCGGTGTGTGCCGTCGACGGCCAAGGGCGTTTCGTGTTTGTCAGCGCTGCCTGTGAAGAAATTTTTGGCTACACCCCGCAGGAACTGATCGGCCAGCCGATGATCGATCTGGTGCACCCTGCCGACCGCCAGCGGACCCTTGAGGCGGCGCGGGAGATCATGGATGGCGAGCCCAAGCTCAATTTCGAGAACCGTTACCTGCGCAAGGACGGTCGAGTGGTGCACATCCTGTGGTCGGCGCGCTGGTCGCCGGCGGACCAACTGCGCATCGCCGTGGCTCGGGACATCACCGAACGCAAGCAGGCGGAGTCCCGGCAGGCGGCGTTGTATGCGATTTCCGAGGCGGCCCATGCCGCGGCGGACCTGATGGCGCTGTTCAAGCGCATCCACCTGATTATTGGCGAGTGGTTGCCGGCGCTGAATTTTTCGGTGGCGCTGTATGACGAACAATGTTCGCAGCTTAACTTCCCCTATCACGTCGATGACCGGGAAAGGCAGCCCGAATTGCCGGGCACGGTCACCGGGCGTTTGTGCGCCGAGGTGATTCGCAGTGGCCAGCCTATCCTGCTGACGCCCGGTGGCAGTCACTTGCCGCCGGGGTTCGACGACCTTGTGGCGCAGCCAGACGCGCCTTGTTGGCTGGGCGTGCCGCTGAACTCGCAGAGTGGCACGATTGGCGCGCTGATCGTCAAGAGTGCGCCGAACAACGTGCGCTACACCGAGCAGGACAAGGAGCTGCTGCAATACGTCTGCGTCCAGATCACCGTCGCCATCGAGCGCAAGCAGTTGCATGCCCGGTTGCAGCATATGGCTCAGTACGATCAACTGACCCAGGTGCCCAACCGCGAATTACTTCGTGAACGGTTCAAGTGCGCACTGACCACCGCCCGTGCTGCGTCCGGGCGCATGGCCTTGCTGTACATCGACCTGGACCGTTTCAAGCAGGTCAACGACACCTATGGCCACGGGGTTGGCGACATGTTGCTACAAGCGGTGGCCAAGCGTCTCAAGGGCTGTATCCGCGACACTGACACCGTGGCACGTATTGGCGGGGACGAGTTCGTGGTCCTGCTGCACAGCATCCATGCCTTGGAGGATGCCCAAAGCGTACAGGAGAAAATCCGCCATGCACTGGCCCAGCCGCTGCGTCTGGACGGGCACTGCCTGAGCATCGAGCCGAGCATCGGTGTGGCCTGTTTCCCCGATCATGGCACTGAAGATGTTGCCCTGTTCCGCCACGCCGACGAGGCGATGTATGCCGCCAAACGCCGGAATCACAGGGTGTTGGATATCGGATAGCGCGCCACCGTTCGTCGTGGTGCTGGACGTTTTTTCAACCTTTCGGGCTTTGCTCGTTTCAAATGTCAGGTGAGGCCCGCTCGCCGGAAACATCACTCACGATCGAACGAAGGTGTCTGCAGCGGGTCGCAGAAGTGGGAGAACCACCCTCGCGGCTGTCGACAGATGCCCGGCGAAAGCCGGAACTGGCCGCAACGGGGTCAGGCGTTTCGCCTGATCATTTGGGGTGGTTCTGATTCAGAGGCGGAGAACCCGCCAGAATTTTCATCAGAGGAGGGCGCGACCATGAGCCGTATGGCCAGCTTTTTTCGCATCACCAGTGTCGTCGTGCTGATGGGCCTGGGTGCCAACAGTGCCTGGGCCCAATCGCCTGCCGAATTCATCAACGATGCTTCAGCCAAAGGCATGGCCGACATCGAGACAAGTCGCATGGCCCACGGGAAAGCCGAATCCAGGGAGGTCAAGGACTACACCATCATGGTGATCAACGACCGCACCACGGCCAATCAACACCTGGCGAAGATCGCCAAGAAGCTTGACTTGCCCGTCGCTCCCCGGGAAGAAGTGGCTGACAAGGCCAAGGCCCTGATGCCGCAAGTCAAGGAAGGCGAGTCGTTCGAGGCTGCGTATGCCGCCAGCCAGGTCAAGGCCACCGAGGAGGCCATTGCGCAGATCCAGCAGGAGGCCCAGACCACCGAAGTGCCGGAGATCAAGGCCTTCGCCGATGAAACCCTGCCTAAACTGCAGACCCACCTCGAGATGGCCAGGGCGCTGCAGGCCAGCCGTTGATCTGCTGCGTTTTTGTATTCAGGGCCGGGACGTTCGCGTCCCGGCTGATTTTTGCCCGCCAGAAGGAGAGCGCTTCCAGCGCGTCTGCGTCAGCACTGGTTCAGGTCTACCTTGTTCTTTTCTTCCAGCCCTTCAAGACTCTTGGCTTCGCCCTGGCCCATGGCCTGGTAATGCTTTCTCAGCGCTTCCAGTTGCTTGAGGTCCAGCGACTCAAGGCCGAGCATCGCATTCTGTGCCTCCTTGGTCGCGCGCAATAACTCATCGACCTTGAGGTGCAAGATGTCGGTATCGCGGTTCTGCGTGTTTTGAATCAGGAACACCATCAGGAAGGTAATGATCGTCGTTGATGTATTGATGATCAGTTGCCATGTGTCATTGAAGTCGAAAAGAGGTCCGCTGAGGGCCCAGAGCGCCAACAAGACGATGGCGCCCAGGAATGTCTTGGGGCTCCCCGCCCAGAGGGCCAGTTTTTGAGCGATTTTTGCGAACGTCATTGCTGTGTTTCCTTATGGGATGCACCTGTCTGGTGTGACAGCAACGAGATGGTGAAAATTCTACTTACATTTCAGTTGCAAGCATCCGTCGACGTTCATCGTCCGGCGCGATGACAGTCGCAACCATTGCCACGCTCGCAGGTCTCTGCTTAAAGCCCTCAGCATCGGAATACATCATGAATTTCGCCCGCACTTTTTACCTCGCCTGCGCTTTGTTCGCCCTGCAAGGCTGTTTCGACAACTCGGATAACGAGACCAAGGACAACACCGACGGCACCAAGTCTTCGGTGCAGATGCAAGAGTCTGGAACGGAAAACAAATAGTCGTCTAGCTCAACCCTGTGGGAGCGAGCTTGCTCGCGATGGCGTCGGCTCAGCGATATCATGGGTGCCTGACACACCGCTATCGCGAGCAAGCTCGCACAGTTGGTGGTGGCGTCTCAGCGCCCTTGTTGCAACACCTTCAGCGCCGCCGAAGCCAGGAAGCCGGAACGGCTCTTCTCTTCAGGATGGTGCAACACATATTCATCAATACGATTGAGCAGGTAGCCGGGCAACGTGATGTTGAGTTTCTGCGCCTTGCCCAGGTACTTGGTCACATCGATGTCCACCAGTGCCCAGGTGCAGCCAGCATATTTCGGATTGGCTGCGTGCAGCGTCACAGTATTGGCCGGCGGAATCGGCGAGCCGTCTTCAGCCAGAATCTCGAAGTGACCCTCGATGGCCTCACGCGCCATCGCCATGGCCTCGTCCAGGTCGTCGCCTGCGGAAAAACAACCGGGGATATCCGGCACTTCAACACCCCAGGCGTGCTTGTCATCGCCCATGGAAATCGCAATCGGGTAAAGCATATTCATCGTCCTCCGGGAACGTCGCGCAACGGGCCGGCTGAAGCAGCGCCTGTTGCAAAATACTGATGGCCGTTTTCTTGAGCAGGTCCTTCTTCGGATGAGGAACCGTGACCAACCCCGGTTTGGTCGGGTGCTTGAAATGATGGTGGCTGCCCCGAACCCGCACCAGATACCAACCGTCTGCAATGATCTGGCTTATCAAAAATCGGCTATTCACAACACCTCCGTGTGGTGCGCTTGGTGGGTACTATACCTACTTAGAATGAATGATCAACACTATAACCACCAAGTTCGACATCGGTGGACTCGCGTGGTCACTGCAACGAAGTCTAGAAGCGGCGTGGTACAAGGGCGGCAGAGGGGCGGGGTGGGTTTATTTCGGGATGTGAAGCCGGACGAAAATACTTGTGTGGTGAGGGAGCTTGCTCCCGCTGGGCTGAAGCAGCCCTGGATTTACAGCTCAAATACCAGGGGCCACTTCGCGAAACTTCGGTCGCTATGACTGCTGCACAAACGTCAGCCGCACCGCAAACCCAATCAAAAGACTCCCAAACAACCACTGCTGCACGCGCTGGGCCGAAGGGGAACGCTGAAGCCAGCGACCCAGTGCAACACCCACCAACGCATAGGCGCTATCGAACAGCAGGCCGACGCCGACCAGTACCACGCCCAGGGTCGCAAACTGCCCCAGCACCGGCCCGCCTTGTGGATCGATGAACTGCGGCAACAGCACCGAGCAAAACAGCAAGGCCTTGGGATTGAGTAGATTGGTCAGCAGCCCACGTCGAGTCGCCTGGTGCCAACGCCGCTTTCCGGCCTCGACAGCGGCGTTTTCAAAATTCGGCAACAAGGTGGTCCGCAGGCATTGAAAACCGATCCATAACAAGTAGGCCGCCCCGGCCAGACGCACGACATCGAACGTCCACGGCGCGGTCTTGAACAAGGCCGAAAGCCCCAACGCCGCCAATGCGACATGACACCCACGAGCAACCCCCAGGCCCAACGCCGTCGCCAGCGCTGCGCCCCTGCCCTGACGGGCACCGGTTTGCAGCAGCAGAATCATGTCCGGCCCGGGCAACAGATACGCCACCGCCAACGCCATCAAAAACAACCCGAGCTCTGCCATGCCACACCCCTTCATCAACGATTCGCAAGTGACCAGTCTATGGCGGAGGGGCGGGGCAGGTGGTTGCGAAGTCAGCTTCTAAAGCTTAGGGAATTGGCATAACCTGCCACATATCTGCATCATCCAATCGGAAAATGCCAACTTATGAAACTGGACGCCTTTGACCGCAAAATCCTCGTCGCGCTGCAACGCGACGGCCGCCTGAGCAACGTGCAACTGGCCGAAGAAATCGGCCTGTCCCCGTCGCCCTGCTTGCGCCGCGTGCGAATGCTCGAAGAGGCGGGGGTGATTCGTGGTTACCAAGCCGTCCTGGACCGCGACGAAGTGGGCCTCGGGCTGACGATCTTCGTCGGCGTCAAGGTCGAACGGCACAACGACGAGCGAGCCGAAGCATTTCGCCAGGCAGTGACGGCATTGCCCGAAGTGATCTCGGCGTTCCTGGTATCGGGCGAGTCGGATTTTCTACTGCAAGTCGTGGTGCCGGACCTGCGGGCTTATGACCGTTTTGTCACGGGGCATTTGTTGAAATTGCCCGGCATCAGCGATATCCGGAGTAACTTTGCGATTAATACGGTGAAGACGCCGGGGGCGTTGCCGTTGGGGCATTTGCCTGGGGCTGAATAGTTTTTACGATGGGGATTTATCCACGTCCTAATAACATTCGCTGTTTGAATGCGTCGGGATTGAATGGGCGAGGGGGGCCGCTGGACTCACCGTCTTCAAGGGCCGAGCGGATATCCTTCAGTTCGGCATTACGTTCCTGAGCGCGCTGATTGGCAACGGTTATAGTTTTTCGAACGCTTCCCATGCTTGAGCCTCTAGGGACGTCGGTATTGCTAAGCCCCGCTGCGAAAGAAGCAGGGCTTAGCGCTGTCTGTCGGATGGGGTTCCCTATGTCCCCATGCTCAGGACTTACTGTCGATCTACTGCGCCTCGGATTTTTTCTTGGACTCAGCTGCTGGTCTTGGCGTAATGACTTTCACAACGTCATCAATCACCGCCTTGCTCATCTCCAACAAAAAGTGCGCAGCCCAGGCGTATCGGTCGGTGCTCTTTTCAAACGCCGCGTCTTCGGCAAGCCGGTGAGCGAGATGCAAAAGGTCCGATGCCCGCTCCAATGCTTCTTGGATGGGGACGCCGCCGTTGACACGGAACAGCGCTCGATCAGCGGAATAGTTGAAGGGGGTGTAGCCGATGGTTTTTAGCTCAGTGTTTTCGTTCATGGCCTGCCTCCGAAGGACGGAAGGTCGTTGGCCCCAAGCTGAGGCTTGGTTCGGTCAGCGTGGAAATAAGATGGAATTACGTTTCGCATAGTTTCACTCCTTGACTTGAGAAACCGCCGCCATCCTTTCCTAGATTCGGGTGGCGGCCGTACGTGGGCTAGGAACCGGGAATCAAGGCACCCGGCACACCCGAGGGTGTCCCACGCACAGCCGCCATAAAACATCATCGCAAACACAAAAAACGCCTGCAATTTTATGGGCGCTGTGCGCCTTGAATTCAACGGGTTCCTAGGCCCGGTCGCTGAATTTGCAGCGACGTCTGGAGAGTAGCCATCGAAGGACAAGGGCAACAAGGCGAAAACTCGCCGAAAAGCAACGTAAGCGCACCCCCTACGCAATTCTCGGATTTTGCCTACAAATATCCCGGGGCCATGCAATACGTGGCGAGGGAGCTTGCTCCCGCTGGGCTGCGCAGTGGCCCCTCTTGTGAGCGCTTCGCACTCAAGCGGGAGCAAGCTCCCTCGCCACGGGACTCATTTTTTCTCAGGACTATTGTCTATCTTTCCTTAACGGTCCCGTTGTTGAGGTGCGCAACGTCTCGTTGGGCGTAGTCGGCTTTCCAAAGATTGCCGGCGAGCCTGTAGGCGCCAGAGCGCGAAAAGCAGGGTGACGACAGAATGAAAAAGCCCGGCGTTCGGCCGGGCAGTTTTGGAATCCAGTAACGTAATCAGGCTTGCTTTTCACGCGCCGCCAGCATCACTTCATTCTGTTTTTTGGTGGCTTCGGTCAGCACTTCACTGTAGACGCGTTTTTTTTCTTCCGATTTCGCATTACGAATGAAGTCTGCGAATGGACTCGTGGACTCCTTTGTGGATCCGAGTTTCATGGTAAACATGGGGTTGCTCCGTCATTTATCCCAAGCATGGCCATCAGTTCGTGTCGCGTATGCTTCTCGGGGATATGGTAGTCGATCTTGTCAACGCCAGCCTTGTAGAGGCGTCCAGAATTATCAATGTGCTTCACAAGCAGATCGACATGTAGATCCTTGCCAAACTCTAGCTTAAGCGTGTTTACCGCGTCACGTGCTGCAAAGTATTGGTCGACGAAATGCTCAGGTCGAATCCTCCGTCCTTCGGCTTCCTCACGGGCCGTTACAAAGGCCCAAGCAAGCCTAGGATCTTGATAGACGTAGAGTATTTGTACAAATCTCCCCTTGTCGAGGCACCGCTGCACATTTTTCCTCGCGATATCTATATTTGAAAGAGTCCCATCCAGCAGAAAAGATTGCTTTCGATCTAGGGCGAGGTCAATCAGCTTCTCAACAAGAATTGAAACGGCACCTTGGAAAAGCCAGGCATTGCCACCTTGGTACGCTTCAAATTCGTTTCTGAGTTCGTCTGGATCAATTCGTAGGATGGGCGTATCACAGAAAAGGTTCAGCAGCGCTAAGGATGCTTCTGTTTTGCCAGCACCCGGCGATCCAGCCATGAAAACCGAAACAGGTTCTTTTTCGGGTGGATACTTGGTCTGATCCGTGAGCCGCTTGCCAATAGCCTTCTTGTTTGATCGGGAAAACCTGATCGCGTCATCCCAGATGGCCTGCTCTTCTCTCGTCATTCCAAGCCTTTTGTCTTCTTGCACTGGATGCGAACCCTCTTCGAGTGACTGGTGATTTGCCGTTTGTGCTCCGGGTTTTACCGTACCGCATGCGACACCTGGGAGGGGAAATTACGGCGTAATCCGCCGCGTTGACCTTGTCCAAGTGTTTCTAACCTAGAGGTGGCAAGGCCCCATTGGCCGGTGCGCTTCGCATAGCTGGTAGGTGATGAATCGAGATGTGCGTCACATGACATGACGCAGAGATCCGCCTCAGTCAATGGCTCAATTTTGAGCGTCTCTTGGTGACAACAGATCTGTATTGCGATGAAGAATTTAAAAAGCGCCTGCTGCACAACGCCTCGCAATAGCTTTGAGCATGCGTCGACGGATAAGCCCGCTGACCGGGCGAATCAAATACCAATACGACGTAAAACTTCGCAACGCATCCGCGTCGAGGCAATGCACCCGCGTTTGCGTGGTGACCCTCGTCAAGCCCGGTCGCAGCAACTGGCAGCTGAAACTGATGACCAGTTTCACATTCCCCGGTTCATTGAATAGCTCGAACGCTTCGGCATCCGCGACAACAACTTGGCCGTAGTCGGCTTTCCACAGTTTGCCGGCGAGCCCGTAAGCGACCTCTACGTCGCCGTTGCGCTGAAGCAACGTGAAATTATCCATGCCGAATGAAGCGCGTTGATCAGCGCCTGCATGCCGAGATCGACCCAACAGGCGCATGGGGAGTTCGCGAAGCTTGATTGCATACCGAAAAAAACGGTCGTCTTCGGGGCGGTGGGCGAGGATTGCCGCCATGGCATGGGAAGGCTCTACGGGGATGTCCACGGTATGCAATTCACTAAACTGATACGTAGGCAGATATGAGTCAATCAGGTGCATCCTTGCTCTCCTCCATAGGTACTCGGGCGCAAATCCCACCAGATTCCAGACCAAAAAAAAACCGGCCACCAAGAGCCGGTTTTTTAATCCCTCGCCAAAAAACATACGACGCAGGACCAGAATTCGATTGGAGCGGGTGAAGGGAATCGAACCCTCGTTATCAGCTTGGGAAGCTGGAGTAATGCCATTATACGACACCCGCTCAGAGCGGCTGACTTTGTACCAGATGTGGGCACGGATTTGAAGTTTTTCTTCATGCAACGTGCGGTCAGTCGTCTATGCGAGCCTCAAACCAGAGCGGTCACTGGCGGGCAGGCCCCGTTGCTGAAGGCGCAAAGGGGCTTGCTCGCCAGGACTCGGTTTCAGATGGCCAGTGCATGATGGCCCTGCACGTAGCTATAGCGCGGTCGGCTTTCGTGGTGTTCCGGTGTGAGGAAACCCATCAAGGCGTTACGGCTGTCGCGGCAGGCGGCTTTGTGTTCCATGTCCAGGAAGTGCCCGGTGGCTTGCAGCGTGCTGAAGCTGCTGTGCTGCACGTGATCGGCAAAGAGCCTGGCGTCGTCGGCCGCGGTGTATTCGTCCCATTCGCCGTTCAGGAACAACACCGGTACATTGATTTTTTTCGCGGCGTTGACATAGCACAACTGATCGCTGTGGAGCACATCGCTGATGTGGAAGTGCATCTGCCCGTACTCGTGCTCGGCCAAACTGCTGACGTGGCGATAGTTGAAGCGCTTGAACAGCGGCGGCAAGTGCTTGCCGATGGTGCTGTTGACCAGGTGCCCGACACGGTCGCCGTCCAGGCTGCCCAGATAATCCACACCGCGTTCCAGGTAGTCGCGCATTGGCGCATTGAGTACCGGCGAGAACGAGCTGATCACCGCTTTTTCGATGCGCCGTGGCTGCTGCGCCAAGGCGGTCAGCGTGGCGGCGCCGCCCCAGGAAAACGACAGCACATGCTCGGCGGCGAAGTGGTCGATCAGTTCCAGGAGAATCTGGCCCTCGATCTCTTTCGTCAGCATTTGCTCATGTCGATTGTGAGCCTTTGACTTGCCCGCGTAGGGTTGGTCGTACAGCACAACATTGAATTGCGGGTAGAGGTTTTTGGCGGTCTGTGCAAACGACGCGGTGGTGGCCATTGAGCCGTTGACCAGAATGATGGTCTTTTGTGCGGCGTCTGCGCGATAGAACTCCGTGTAAACCCGATACTGACCCTGTATATCCAGCACAGCGATTTCTGGCCTCATGTCATAAGACTCCTGGCAAGCGGGTATGCGCGCAATGAGATTGCACGGGCAATGTGACAGGTAGGCATACGCCTGGAAGATAAAGCCCATGTCGATCCAAAAAAAACGGTCGACGGGTGTTGTTATAGGCGGGCAGTTTGCCGGCGGGACAAGGCGGAACCTGAGGGTTCCAGCCGGCAAAAGGTTTCTTGGAAGTATGTTGTGACTCATCGGTCACATTTCGGCCGACGGTTTGATTCAAGCAGGGGGGCGACCGTTGCGCAAGTACCTATCGGAAAATTGTTCGACACTTCTGCCCAGCGGTAGCGGGCTCAGATGAAACGGACTTCTTCAAGGCTCAAGGCGCGGTATTGGCCCGGCTCGAGATGGGCGTCCAACGTCATCGGGCCCATGCGTTCGCGGTGCAGGCGCAGCACCTTGTTGTTGAAGTGACCGAACATGCGCTTGACTTGGTGATAGCGCCCTTCAACGATGCTCAAGCGCGCCGATCTGGGCCCCAGCAGCGTCAGCTCGGCTGGCTGGGTGGTGAGGTCCTCGAAGGCAAAGTACAGGCCCCGGGCGAAGGTGTCGGCGTATTCGGCCGTGATGATTTGCTCGGTTTCGACGTAGTAGACCTTGGGCAGTTTGGTCTGCGGTTGGGTCAGGCGCCGCGACCAGCTGCCGTCATTGGTGATCAGCATCAGTCCGGTGGTGTTGAAGTCCAGGCGCCCGGCGATGTGCAGGTCGTCCTTGTCCGGTTCGTCCAGCCAATCGAGGACGGTGGGGTGTTGCGGATCGCGGGTCGCACTGACACAGCCGGGCGGCTTGTGCAGCATGAAATAGCGCGCCGGTCGGCCTGCTTGCAGCACTTGGTCGTCGACTTCAACGCGACTGAACTCTCGGACTTGGGCATGGGGATCGCTGACGGTCTGGCCGTCGATACGCACCCGGCGTTCCACCAGCAGCAGGCGCACTTGTTGGCGATTGAATCGCGGCAGATTACTGAGGAAACGGTCGACGCGCATGGACAGTTCAGGCAAGGCAACGGAGGGCGGGCATCTTACGCGATCGGCTGGGGCTTGGCGCGCAACTGGGCTTCGACCTGGGCACAGCGTGGGCACAGGCAGGACCGGTCACGCAGCTCGGCCGGCAATGCTTCGAGCACGGCCGGGTCGATGCTCACGCCGTAACACCAGCAGGCCCGGTCGGCGGTTCGTGGGTCGGCCAGGGTGCAGTCGTTGGTGCCGCCGCAAGCCGGGCAAAGGTCGGGTTTATTCATAACTGGAGTGAGGCATTTCCACGCAGGTTCGATTGCACCCGGTCTGCCGGGCGCGTTGCAGCGCATGATCGGTCCGCGACAGCAGGCTGTGCAAGGTGTCTTCGTCCTGCAAGGTGGTGAGGCCGAGGCTGACGGTGACCCGCAATTGTTTTCCGCTGCAGAAATAGCACTGCTTTTCGATGTGCTGACGAATTTTCTCAGCGATTTTCAGACCGGTCTGTCCGTCGGTGTCCTTGAGCAGGACGGCAAAGGCTTCAGTGCCCCAGCGACACACGATGTCCGAATGCCGCAGGCTTTGCGTCAGGTCGCGGGCGAACCCGGTCAGCAGCTGATCGGTGGCGATATGACCATGGGTGGTGTCCAGCCGCTTGAAATCGTCCAGTTCCACCAGCAGCGCCGTCAAGGGTTTGGGCTCGCGCTGGGCTTCATGCAGGGCTTGCACGGCCAGTAGGTCGAAGCCATGGCGATTCGGCAATTCGGTCAGGCTGTCGAGGGTGGCCTGGGCGTCGATGCGTTGTTGGTAGCTGTTGATCAACCGATAGAGGATTGCCAGGACGGCCAGCGTCACGAGCACGCCGATCAGCAGGTTCAGATACAACGTCTTGAGGAGGTTATCGCGTACCGAGGCCTGGGCTGCGTAATAGCCCAGCAACGCAATGATCAGGAAACCTGTACCGAGCAGCGCCACCACGGCCAGGAGCGGCTTGTGCTGGGAATACAACGACGAACGGAGCGACATGGCGTTTCCCTTGGCGCAGACCCAATGAAGTCAGTTTAGTGGCCTTGTGGGAAAAGACATTCGGATTTGCAGGTTTGTAGGGCCATGGTGAGGGAACAGGCTCCCTCACCCCAGGTTCGGCCTTATTCCAGGCTACGCAGATATGCCCGCCATCCCCCCAGGTGACTGATGTCCCGTGCGCCTTCCAGGCCATAGGACTCGCAGATGAATCCGCTTTCCCAGCGACCATCGGCCAGTTGCACCTTGCCCAGCCCTAACGGTGCGGGGATGCCGGTCAGGAATGAACCCAGTTCGCTGCTCGGCAGTTCCCAGACCTCCACCTCGATTGCCACGCCGCCTTCACTGACCCGAAGCATGCCGGGGCGCAGGGGTGGGCCGCCGGCCAAGGCATGGAGGCGGTAGTCCGGTGAGCTTTGGGTGGCCTCGATCATCCGCGCACCGCGTTGCTTGAGCTGCCCGTTCAGCGCCAACCCGTCCAGGTGTGCGCCACACACGACCAGCCGCGCCCGGTCGTGTCGTGCCGGGTGGGCGGGCGCTGGTAAAGTCGTGTCCTGTTGACGCTGCAAGGCATCGGCCACGCTCAAGAGGTATTGATCGGTGAAGGCTCGACCGAACAGCGTCACGCCCCAGGGCAAGCCGTTGGCCATGAACGCACTGGGAACGGCGACGGCGGCGTAGTCCAGCAGGTTCATGAAATTGGTGTAGTACCCCAGCTCCGAGTTGCGCAGCACTGGTTCGGCGGCCAGTTCGGCGAGGGTCACCGGCCGGCCGATGGTCGGGGTGATTACGCAATCGAGCGCGTCCATGGCCCGGTCGCACTGGGCCTTGAGGGCTTGCAAACGGTAGCGGGCGCGGAAGGTTTGTACGCCATCTACCGTAGGTGCTTTCGCCAGGACGGCGCGGATGACCGGCAGTACGGCCTCTGGCTCGCGTTCCATCAAGGGGCCGGCAACGCTGTAGCGTTCGGCCACCCAGGGGCCTTCATAAAGCAGCCGCGCCGCTTCCAGGAATGGCGACAAGTCCAGTTCCACGGCTTCGCCGCCCAGGCGTTCGAGCCGCTCGATGGCTTCCTGAAACAGTTGCGGACCTTCCTGGCAGCCGAAAAATGCCAGGTCCTGCTGGCGCGGCACCCCGAAGCGAAAGCGCCGGGGTGTGCCGAACGCGGCGCCGTCGTTCCACTGCGGGTTGTGGCGGCTGTAGTCGTCACGCGGGTCCGAACGGGCCGTCAGCGCCAATAGCTGACTGGCTTCTTTGGCCGTTGCCGTGAAGGTCGTGACGCAATCCAGCGTGCGACAGGCCGGGACCACGCCCGCCGTGGAGATCAACCCCAGCGTGGCCTTCAACCCCACCAGATTGTTCAGCGCTGCGGGCACTCGACCGGAGCCGGCGGTGTCAGTGCCCAAGGCAAAACTTGCCACGCCCAAGGCCACGGCCAGCGACGAGCCGGCGCTCGAGCCGCCGGCCGGATAGTCGGGCAACACGCTGTTGCGGCAGGCGCCGTAGGGCGAGCGGGTGCCGTTGAGCCCGGTGGCGAATTGGTCGAGGTTGGTCTTGCCCAGGGGGATCGCCCCCAGTGCCAGCAACTGCTCGACAATGGTCGCCGAACGGTGCGGCACGTAGGCAAATGCCGGACAGGCGGCGGTGGTTGGAATGCCGGCCAGGTCGATGTTGTCCTTGATGGCAAAAGGTACGCCGTACAGCGGCAGGCTCTCCAGGTCGCGGCTTTCCAATGCGGCCAGGTAGGGTTCCAGTTCTTCGGCCGTCAGCAGGTGGATGAACAGGTGATAGTCCGGGTTCAGCGCCGCGGCTTTTTCCCGCAGGCCCAGCAGCAATTGGCGTGGCGTCAGTTCGCCGCTGCGGTAGGTGTTACGCAGGTCGTCCAAGCGAAGAGAGAAGTTCATGGTGTTAATCCTTTGATTGAGTTCAGTCACGGTCCAGCACCACGACGCGCTGTCCGGCGCGCACCGCAGAACCTGGCTGGACGCGCACCTCGCGCACCACGCCGGCCGAGGGCGCAAGCAGCGGGATTTCCATTTTCATCGACTCCAGGATGACCAGCACATCACCGGCGGCGACCCGTGCGCCAACGTCTACCTGCACCTGCCAGAGGTTGCCGGCGATGTGGCTGTCGACACTCAGTTGACCGTCAGTCAGCGGCGAATCTTCGCTCGGTGCGATGGCCGGTTCTTCACTGTCGAAGTGCGCCTGGTCACTGGCGATCCAACGCTCACGCTCGGCGTCGAAGGCACCTTGTTGCTGTTGTCGGAACGCGGCGATGCTGTTGGCCTCCTGCGCCAGGAAGCGCTGGTAGTCAGCGAGGTTGAGCTGGCTGTGCTCGATCTCCAGATCGAAGCGGCCCAGGGGGAAGTCCCGACGGATGCGCAGCAGTTCGTCGGCGCTGACCGGGTAGAAGCGGATCTGGTCGAAGAACCGCAGCAGCCAGGGCTTGCCGTCGAAGGCGGCAACGTCCCGATAACGGTTCCACATCTGCAACGTGCGCCCGACGAACTGATAGCCGCCAGGACCTTCCATGCCGTACACGCACATGTAGGCGCCGCCGATGCCCACCGAGTTTTCCGCGGTCCAGGTTCGGGCCGGGTTGTATTTGGTGGTCACCAGTCGATGGCGTGGGTCGAGCGGCGTGGCGACCGGCGCGCCGAGGTAGACGTCCCCCAGGCCCATCACCAGGTAGCTGGCATCAAACACCGTGCGTTGCACTTCATCGAGGTTGGGCAGGTCGTTGATGCGTCGGATGAACTCCAGGTTGCTCGGGCACCAGGGCGCGTCCTTGCGCACCGTGGTCATGTATTTTTCGATGGCCAACTGACAGGCCGGATCATCCCAGGACAGCGGCAGGTGGACGATGCGCGACGGCACTTGCAGGTCCTGCGCGGCGCACACCGCGTCCCATTCACCGACGATGAGGGGCAGCAGGTCGGCCAGGGGCATTAGCTCGGGTTGATAGTGCACTTGCAGCGAGCGAATGCCTGGCGTGAGGTCGATCACGCCGGGCAGGTGTTTGTGTTCCAACGCCTGCATCAAGGCATGGGCGCGAAAGCGCAGCACCAGGTCCAATTCGGGGGCGCCGATTTCCAGCAGCAGGTGGGTGTCGCCGGCCAATCTCGCCACCAGGCGGGTGTCGTCCTGGCCGATATCCAACACCACAGGCGACACAATCACCTGTGGGAGCGGGCTTGCTCGCGAAAGCGGCGGGACATCCAAAATCGATGGGACTGACAGACCGCTATCGCGAGCAAGCTCGCTCCCACAGGGGGGCCATTGCAGGGCCAGTGATCGGGCGGTGGAGATATCCACCGGCACGAACCGCACCTTGTCCCCCGCCTTGAGCTGCCCCAACTGCCACAGGTCCGCTTCTATCACCGTCACCGGGCAGACGAAACCGCCCAGGCTCGGGCCGTCGGGGCCGAGAATGACGGGCATGTCGCCGGTGAAGTCCACGGCGCCGATGGCGTAGGGGTTGTCATGGATGTTGGAAGGGTGCAGCCCGGCCTCGCCGCCGTCGGCGCGGACCCATTCGGGTTTCGGCCCGATCAGGCGCACGCCAGTGCGGCTGGAGTTGAAGTGCACTTCCCAGGCCGTGTCGAAGAAGGTCTGGATGTAGCGCTCGGTGAAATATTCCGGCGCGCCGTGGGGACCGTAGATCACGCGGATCTGCCGCACGCTTGGCAGTTCCAGGATCGGCGCGCTCGTTGGCGGCAGCGTCATGTGCGCGTCCAGCGGCGCCAGGTGCAATACGTCACCGGTGCACAACGCGCGTCCGCCGTGGCCGCCAAACTGGCCGAGGGTGAAGGTGCTTTTACTGCCCAGGTAATCCGGCACTTGCACGCCACCTTGCAGGCACAGGTAGCTGCGCGCCCCGGCGCCAGAGATATGGCCGATGGCGAGGGTGGCGCCAGCAGCAATCGACAACGGTGTGTTCATCGGCACTGCTTCGCCGTCGAGCGTGAGGGCAATCGCCGCACCGGTCACCGCCACCCGGGCATTGCAGTTGAAACGCAGCAGCGGCCCGTTCATGGTGATTTCCAATGCCGGCGCACCTTCTTCGTTGCCCAAGAGGCGATTGCCCAGGCGCAGCGAACGGCTGTCCATCGGCCCCGACGGCGGCACCCCCACCGCCCAATAACCGAGGCGGCCGGGATAGTCCTGGACGCTGGTCTGGGTGCCGGGGCTGAGCACTTCAACGGTGTTGGCGCGATAGACCAACGCTTCCAGGCAGCGGGTCCAGGGCTGGCCACTGGCAAACGGTGTGTCGAGGAGAATCTGTTGCAGGTATTGGCGGTTGGTCTCCACCCCATACAGCAGGCTTTCCTCCAGCGCCTGATGCAAGCCCAGCCGTGCCTGCTCGCGGGTCGGCGCCCAGCGAATGACCTTGGCGATCATCGGGTCGAAGTAGGGCGGGATCTGGCAACCGGCCTCGACCCAGGTGTCGATGCGCAACTGTTTACCATCGGCCTGCGGGAATCTCACGGCGCTCAGCATCCCCGGGCTTGGCTGGAAATCCCGGCCTGGGTCTTCGGCATACAGGCGCGCCTGGATTGCGTGGCCCTCGGCCTTCAAACCCTGGCTCAACTCGTTCAGTGGCGGCAAATCACCGGCCGCCAGTTGCACCATCCAGCGCACCAGGTCCACGTTCCACACCTGTTCGGTGACGCCGTGCTCCACTTGCAGGCGGGTGTTCACTTCCAGGAAGTAGAAGCGCCCCGCGTCGCTGTCGAACACGAACTCCACGGTGCCGGCGCTGCGATAGTTCACGGCCTGGGCCAGTTGGATCGCCGCTGCGCAGAGTTCGTCGGCCATGCCCTCGGGCAGGTTCGGCGCCGGGGTTTCTTCGAGGACTTTCTGGTTGCGCCGTTGCACCGAGCAGTCGCGCACGCCCAGGGCGATCACCTGTCCCAGGCCGTCGCCGAAGACCTGCACTTCCAGATGCCGCGCGCGTTCGATGTATTTTTCGATGAACACTCCGGCGTCGCTGAAGTTGTTCTGACCCAGGCGCTTGACCGCTTCGAAGGATTCGCTCAGGTCGGCGGCGCTGCGACACACGCGCATGCCGATACCGCCGCCGCCCGCGGTACTTTTGAGCATTACCGGATAGCCGAGCTGTGTGCCCGCCAATAGCGCGGCGTCGAGGCTGTCGAGCAGTTCAGTGCCTTCGAGCAGTGGCACGCCGTGTCGGCGGGCCAGGTCGCGGGCGGTGTGCTTGAGGCCGAACACGCGCAGTTGCTCTGGCGTCGGACCGATGAAGGCAATACCGGCAGCTTCGCACGCTTGCGCGAAGGCAGCGTTTTCCGAGAGAAAGCCGTAGCCGGGATGGATCGCGGTCGCGCCGCTGCTTTTGGCAATGGCCAAAAGCTTGTCCACCGCCAGATAAGTACCGGCCGCCGCGCCTTCGCCCAGGCAGTGGGCTTCATCGGCCTGGAGGATATGCAAGCTGGCGGCGTCGGCCTGGGAATACACCGCAACGCCCTCGACCTTCAGCTCACGCAAGGTCCGCAGGATGCGGCAGGCGATGGCGCCACGGTTGGCGATCAGGATTTTTTCGAACATGGCATTGGCCCCTCAGGCATGCGTACTGCCTGAACTGGGATGCGGGCCGTCCCGCAGTTTTCGATGGCCAACGGGGTCGTCCCCGTGAGCGAAATAATCAACCTTACAAACACCGCTGAACCCTGTGGGAGCGGGTGTTAGTGCTATTTGATGCACTGCCCCGACCGGCTCTGGCACAACACAAACAACCAGCGCCGCAGGCGGGTAAGTTTCAGTTCCATATCAAGAGCTCCGCTGGCGTGGGGTTGTAGGCGTTGCACGGGTTGTTCAGTTGCGGACAGTTGGAGATCAACACGATCACGTCCATCTCGGCCCGCAGGTCGACGTATTTGCCGGGCGCCGAGATCCCGTCTTCGAAGGTCAGGCCGCCATCGGCGGTGACCGGCACGTTCATGAAGAAGTTGATGTTCGGCCCGATGTCGCCCTTGCCCAGCCGACCGTCGTGGGCGCAGGCCCGCAGGTAGTTGTCGCGGCAGCTGTGCATGTAGCGTTTTTCCAGGGCGTAGCGCACGGTGTTGCTTTCCTGGGCGCAGGCGCCGCCGAGGGTGTCGTGGCGTCCGCAAGTGTCTTCGACGATGGTCAGCATCGGCTGGCCTAGGTTGGAATACAGCACGCTGCCGGTGCTCAGGTACACGCTGTTCTGCCGGCGCAGGGTGCGCTGCACGTCGTAGCGTTCCTTGGGGTTGGCCAGGCTGTAGAACAGCGTATCGACCGCCTGGTTGCCTTCCAGGTCGAGAATGCGCAGGGTCTGGCCTGCCTTGACCTCCACCAGCCATGGTTCCCCGGCGGGGATGGTGGCGCGATAGATGGCGGCGTCAGGCAGCTTTTGTACGGTGGCGATGGCGAGTGACATGGCAGCGATCCTCAGGCGAACAGGCGGTCGGTGTTGATGAAGCCGCGCTGGTTTTCCGGGCGCGAATGGCGACAGTGCTCGGCGACGCTGGCGTCCGCGTTCATCCAACTGAGCTTGAGCGGTTGCGGGGCGTAGTGCGGGTTCGGATCCATCGGGTGTTGCAGCGCGGTCAGCACCACCAGGGTGTCCATCGGCGCGTACAGCTCGATGTAGTCGCCGGCCCGGGAGTTGCCTTCAACGAAGTGAAAGCCTCCGGCCTCATCGACATCGACCCGGCTGAACAGGTTGAGGGTCATCAGCAGGTCGGACAGGCCCAGCCCCCACTTGCCCAGTTCCACCAGCAGGTTGTCGGTGCCGTTGCGAAAGAAGCCGTTGCGCAGTTCCTGATAACGGCCCTGACCGTATTTTTCAGCGACTTCCTCGGCGCAGAGCACGCCGCCCAGGCTGTCGCTCCAGCCGCAGGTGTCGGCGGTGATGGCCGCCAGCACCCGGCCCATGTCGGAGTAGAGGCAATGGCCGGCGGTGAGCTTGGCGGTGTGTTGGCATTTGAGGCTGTCGGGCAGGTTCAGGCGTTCGGTTTTCTCGTTGGCGTTGAGCAGCGTCAGGCTCACGTTGGCCCCGCCGCGCAGGTCGGTCAGGCGCAGCAGTTGGCCGCGCTTGAGCACGAAGGAACGGTGGCCGCCACCGGGCAGCAGTTCTTCGGCGAAAGGTGCAAACAATTGGGTCGAGTCGGTCATGGAAAAAACTCCTTTCAAGCGATACGCAACGTGCCGGCCAGTTCGGCGGGCAGGGCGTCGACGGCGGCACGGGCGGTGCGGCGGTCGCTGTTCAATGGAATGTCGTAGGTAATGCGCGCGCCATAGGCGCCGGGGGCGTGCGGGTCGACACGGACCTTGTCGAACACCAGCAGGCGCGTGCCGAGGCTGAAACCTTCGGACAGGTCATGGGTGACCATGAACACCGTCAGCCGGGTTTCGCGCCACAGCTCCAGCAACAAGGCATGCATGTCTTTGCGAATGCCCGGGTCGAGGGCACCGAAGGGCTCGTCCAGCAGCAGGACACGCGGCTTCATGATCAGTGCCTGGGCGATCGCCAGCCGCTGTTGCATGCCGCCGGACAGTTGCGCCGGGTATTTGTCCAGCGCATGGCCGAGGCCGACCTTGTCCAGCAGTTGCGCGGCTTCTTCGCGGGCCTGGCGCTTGGCGCTGCCAAACAGCCGTCCCAACAGTGGTGAGCGCGGCAACTCCAGGCCCAGGGTCACGTTGTCCAGCACGCTCAGGTGCGGGAACACCGAGTAACGCTGGAACACCACACCGCGGCTGGCATCCGGTTCGCCGGCCAAGGGTTCGCCGTCCAGGAGAATGTGCCCGCGACTGGCGCGTTCCTGGCCCAGCAGCAACCGCAGGAAGGTCGACTTGCCGCAACCCGAGGCCCCCACCAGCGTACAGAACTCGCCCTCAGAGACGCTCAGGTTCAAACGCTCCAGCACCACCTGATCGGCATACTGTTGCCAGATGTTGTTCACTGTAATGAAGCTCATGCCTTCGCCCCCTCGTACCAGGGGAACGCTCGGCGGGTCAGGCGCTTGAGGCCCCAGTCCATCAGCCAGGCGAGCAGGGTGATCCACACCACATACGGCAAGATCACGTCCATCGCCAGGTAACGTCGCACCAGGAAAATCCGATAGCCCAGCCCATCCGTAGAGGCGATGGCTTCGGCGGCGATCAGAAACAGCCAGGCCGAACCCAGCATCAGCCGCAGGGAAATCAACAGGCGCGGCAGCAGTTGCGGCAGCACCACCCGCAGCAGCAGGGTCCAGGTCGAAGCGCCGAGAGTCTGGGCCTTGATCAGCAGCTCGGGCGGAATCTCCCGGGCGCGCTGTTCCAGGTCGCGGGCCAGGCACGGGGTGATGCCAATCACAATCAGCATCACTTTCGACAGTTCTCCCAGGCCGAAGACGATGAACAGGATCGGCAGGATGGCCAGCGGCGGCACCATCGACACTACGGTGAGCAACGGCGACAGCGGTGCGCCAAACAGCGGCAACGTACCGGCGGCTATGCCCAGGCACAGCCCGGCCAGGGCGCTGATGCCCAGGCCGATGGCCAACCGACGCAGGCTCGAGGCGGTGTCTTGCCAGAGCAAGTAATCGCCACTGCGGGCGTCGGCGGTGAAGGCCAGGCGTTTCACCGCATCGGCCATCTGCACGGCACTGGGCAGCAGTTTGTCGTTGGGGTTGTCCGTCAACCGTTCGGCCGAGCCCATGAAGTAGGCGAACAACACCAGCGCGAATGGCAGGATCACCAGCAACAAGCGGCTGGGACGATCCGGGTAGCGGTTGATCAGGCGCATGCCAGGTCCTCCGGTTTACAGCTTGGCGTCGGCGGCCAGCTGTACGTAGGTCGGGTCAAAGCGCAGCTTGAGGTTGGCCTTGTCGCCGCGGGTCACGCCATTGGCGAACGTCATGCCGACCGCGTCGGTGCTCTTGGCGCCTTCGCCCAGCAAGCCGTGCTGGAACGAGAACTGGGCCACCTTGCCCATGGTGGCGGGCAGTTGTTCACTGGTGGCGAAACTCAGGGCTTCCTTGGGCGTGGCGAACAGCTTGGTGGTGTCCAGTTGTGCCTGGAAACCGGCCAGGTCGGTGCCCGAGGCTTTGGCCATGTGCTCCAGCGCGGCCTGGCTGGCGGCGTTTTTCGCGTTCATCAGCGCCACCACTTCGAACCAGGCGCCGGTCAACGCTTTGCCCAGGGCTGGGTTGTCCTGGAGGGTCTGGGTGTTGACCACCATCATGTCCATGATCTCGCCGGGAACCTGGCTGGAATTGAACACTTCGCTCACGCCTGGCTGGGCCTTGATGTCCGAGAGCATCGGGTTCCAGGTGGTGACGGCCTTGACCTGGTCGGTGTTGAAGGCGGCGGAGATGTCGGCGTCGGAGGTGTTGACGACTTTCAGGTCTTTCTCGGCAAGGCCAACCGAATCCAGGGCGCGGGCCAGCAGATAATGGGACACCGACAGTTCCACCAGGTTGACGTCCATGCCCTTGAGGTCGGCCACTTTCTTGCCCTCGCCCTTGAGGACGATGCCGTCGTTGCCGTTGGAGAAATCGCTGACGATCAGCGCGGTGCTGTCCACACCACCGGCAGCGGGAATGGTCAGGGCGTCCATGTTGGTCATGGTGCAGCCGTCGAACTGACCGGCGGTGTACTGGTTGATGGATTCGACGTAATCGTTGAGCTGCACGACATCGATCTTGATGCCGTATTTTTTCGCCCATTTATCGACGATGCCT
The DNA here is from genome assembly GCF_056521845.1 of Pseudomonas sp. PF05. Taxonomy (NCBI): domain Bacteria; kingdom Pseudomonadati; phylum Pseudomonadota; class Gammaproteobacteria; order Pseudomonadales; family Pseudomonadaceae; genus Pseudomonas; species Pseudomonas sp. PF05. The sequence goes on from NZ_JBWLPW010000014.1 coordinate 52,867, forward strand.
TGGCTACCAGCGTATTCCCAGGGCATCCAGCCGGCGTAAATGGTCCAGCAGACGCTGAAGTGGTCTTTTTGCGCGGCGACGGACGAGAGGCTCGCGAGGGCCGAGAGGGCGGCGAGGAGCAGGGCGGACAGACGAAGCTTGAGCATGGTGGTTCTCCAGTTGATCAAGGGCGGACAGGAGCAACGCGGCACCGCGAACGGTGGCTTGTCTCCCGGGCTTTTGTCCCGCCGTGTAACCTCAACTGGAGGTCGCCAACTCTCGGACCAGCCACTCGCCAGAAGCGAGCCGGAACCCTAGTCAGCCATTGCAAATTGTGGTGCCGCGAACCTGTGATGACTCCTGCACGGAATTTGTTAAAGCGAGAGCCGTGCCAATTCGGGCAAAGGCCCGGACCAGAGAGGGTCAGTGTTGGGGAGGGATGAGCGGTGAGCCGATTTGTGCTTGCTTGTGGTGCCATCGCGCACCGGAAGAGGGCGACGAGCGACATGTTTCTAGTTATTGCCCCATCGCACCAGATTCCGATTTCGCTGTCTGAGTAGTTGTCAGTCACACAACGTTGACTGCCGCCCATCAGCGTCGCTGATGTGGCCCATTCGCGGTCCAGGAGGCCGCCATGTATCGACGACTGCTGCTCATTGCGTTTCTCGGTTTGACTCTTTCGGCATGCGTGCCTTATTACGACGCAGACTCGAGCTACTACCGTTCCGAGGTCTACACCTCACCGGCGCCGGTCTATTACAGCGGTGGCGGGAGTTACTATTCGGCACCGCGTGGCTATTACGCTCCGCGGTATTACCAACCGGCGCCGCGCTATTACTCGGCACCGCGTTACTACCAACAAGGCCCACGCTACTACTCGCCACCGCGAGCAGCGTACCGGTCTTATCCGAATCGGGGTGGCTGGGACGGCCATAACCGGGGCGGCTGGAATGATGACCGGCGTGGTCGAGGCGGACGTGATCATTGGGGACGCGGCGATCGCGATCGTGGACGTGGCGATCGCGATGGACGCAACAGCCACCGCTGATACCAGGGCAGAAAAAAGCGGCGCATTGAGCGCCGCTTTTTTTGTGCCTGCAATAAACCCGATGGGATAACACTGTGGGAGCAAAGCTTGCTCGCGATGAGAGGGGAGCAGACGGCTTCCCTGTGAGTGACAGACCGCTATCGCGAGCAAGCTTTGCTCCCACAGATGTCACATCCCACAGATGTCACATCCCACAGATGTCACATTCCACAGATGTCACATTCCACAAATGTCACTCTCACAGAATGTCACGCCAGGGGCGTTACTCATTGGACAAGTCCGCCAATGGATGCCGTCCCTCCCATGCTTTGTGAAAATGCGCCTCGACCGTCGCTTCGGGCACATGGTTGATGTCCGGCCAGTGCCAATGGGGTTTGTGGTCCTTGTCGATCAGCCGCGCGCGCACGCCTTCACTGAATTCCGGATGGCGGCAGCAGTTGAGGCTCAGGGTGTATTCCATCCTGAACACGCCGGCCAAGGACAAATGCCGGGCCCGGGCGATCTGTTCCCAGACCAGATAAGCGGTCAGCGGCGAGCCTTCGGTCATGGTCTTGGCCGCCCGGGCGATCAACGGATCCGGGTTGTCCACCAGCAGGCTGAGGGCTTTCCAGGCGCAGCGCACATCGCTGACATCCAGCCATTCATCGATTTTCTGTCGACGTGGCAGCCATTGGGCTTCGGGCATTTGGCCGACCGCTTCCTGCTGCAGGGCCTTGAGCAGGCTGTTGAGCTGCATCTCGGTCTGTTCCTGCCAATTGAGTTGCAGCAGGCCTTCGATCAGGTCGTCCTGTTGTTCATCCAGCAAAAAGCGGTCGGCCAGGCCCAGGTCAATGGCGTCCCGGGCATTCATGTGGGCGCCGGTCAGGCCGAGAAACAGGCCGAGCTTGCCGGGCAGGCGCGACAGGAACCAGCTGGCGCCGACATCCGGGTACAGGCCGATGCTGATCTCTGGCATTGCCAGGCGACTGCTTGGTGTGACGATGCGGGTACTGGCGCCTTGCAACAGCCCCATGCCGCCGCCCAGTACATAGCCGTGGCCCCAACACAGCAGGGGTTTGGGGTAGGTGTGCAGGTTGAAGTCCAAGCGGTATTCCGCCGCGAAGAATTGTGCAGCCAGCGGTGGCACTTCGCCGGGATGGGCACGGCAGGCCTCCACCAGGCTGCGCACTTCACCGCCGGCGCAAAATGCCTTGGCGCCATTGCCGCGCAATAACACACAGACGACCTGCGGCTCCCGGGCCCAGGCATCGAGACGATCACGCAAGGCGTTGATCATCGGCAGGGACAGGGCATTCAGGGATTTTTCGGCGTCCAGGGTGGCGATGCCGATACGGGCACCGTCGATGCCGGTGAGCTCTTCGAAGTGCAGATTCATCGTGACCTCGATCAGAAATTTGAATAATCAGTATGACCGCTGCGTGGGAAAGTGCCGGTTCTGTGTCAGATCAATTGACAAGCCATGTAGCCTTTCCTAGGGTGCGCCCATTGTTTTTACCGGATGCAACCATGACTGCCGACGACCGTATCAAACTCGAACCGAGCTGGAAGCAGGCACTGCGTGCCGAGTTCGACCAGCCCTACATGGCAGAGTTGCGCGAATTCCTGCGCAGTGAATACGCCGCCGGCAAGGAGATTTACCCACCGGCACCGCTGATTTTCAATGCCCTCAATTCCACGCCGCTGGATAAGGTCAAGGTGGTGATCCTCGGCCAGGACCCGTACCACGGCCCGGGCCAGGCCCATGGCTTGTGCTTTTCGGTACAACCGGGTGTGCCAGCGCCGCCGTCGCTGGTGAACATCTACAAGGAATTGAAGCGCGACCTGAACATCGATATTCCCAACCATGGCTATCTGCAAAGCTGGGCCGACCAAGGCGTGTTGCTGCTCAACACCACCATGACCGTGGAACGTGCCAACGCCAATGCCCACGCAGGCAAGGGCTGGCAGCATTTCACCGACCGGGTCATCGAAGTGGTCAGCGAACACCAGCCGAACCTGGTCTTCCTGCTGTGGGGCGCCCATGCCCAGAGCAAACAGAAGCTGATCGACGCCACCAAGCATTTGGTGCTGACCTCAGTCCACCCGTCGCCGTTGTCGGCTTATCGTGGTTTTTTGGGGTGCGGGCATTTCAGTCGGACCAACAAGTTCCTCGAGCAACATGGCGAGGCGCCTATCGATTGGCGGTTGCCGCCGCTGTAGGCGCTGGCGAAGCCAGCGATCTTTTCACTGCCTGTTGAATCCCAAGCGAAAGATAAAGATCAAAAGATCGCAGCCTTCGGCAGCTCCTACCGGTTCCAGTACCTGAACAACGGCTCCGCCAGAAACAGCACGAACAGCAATCGCATCACCTGCAACGCCGTCACCAATGGCACCGACAGTTGCAACGTCTCGGCCGTCAGGCTCATTTCCGCGATACCGCCGGGCATCATGCCGAGGGTCAGTGAGCGCAGGTCCAGGTGGGTCAAGGTGCTCAGGCCCAAGGCCGCCAGGGTGGCGATCAGCATCGTCAACACCGTACCCACCAAGGTGCGGCCCATGAACGATGGCGCCCGACGAAAGAACTGCCGGTTGAAATGACAACCCAATCCGCTGCCGATCAACCACTGGCCGACTTGGCTGGCGCCGTTGGGCAGGCCGATGTGCAGGTCCCAACCGACGCTTACCGCCGCACTGACCAGCAATGGCCCGAACAGCCAGGGATTGGGTTGGCGCAAGCGCCCCCAGACCCAGGCGAGCAGGGCGCCAGCCGGAAACAGGAGTGCCAGCCACAGCCAGTCCACCGTCGTGGCGTGTTGCACCGGCGCGCCTTCGCCCAACAGGTACTTGAAGGCGGCCGGTACGCACAGCACCACCACCAGCACCCGCAGGCTCTGGCCCGCCGCAACACGACTGAGGTCCGCACCGTTGCGGGCGCCGAGGTTGACCATTTCGCCGGAACCGCCCGGCATGCTCGAGAAGAACGCGGTGGCGCGGTCCTCGCCGGTGCGACGCATCAGCCAGACACTCACCACACTGGACACGCTGGTGATCAGCGCGCCGAAGAAGATCAGGCCGAAGTGGCTCAGTACCTGCTCCATCACCACGGGGGTGAAGTGCAGGCCGATGCCGATGCCCACTACCCATTGGCCGCATTTACGGCCGCCGGGGATTTCCATCAATTGCCACGGCGTGAGACAGCGCACCAGGATGATCGCCAGCAACGAGCCGACCATCCAGGGCAAAGGCCAGCCGATCAGGCTGGCCAGGAAACCGCCGGCGAGGCCGACCAGCGGTGTTCCCCACCACTGTCTGAAGGTTGCCTCAGACATTGGCCAGGGCGCGACGTTGCGCACTGCGGCGACGCCAGATCCGCACCACTGGCATCAACAGCATGATCACCGTCAGGATCCAGCAACCGAGGGTGATCGGGCTCGACCAGAGGATTTCCAGTGCACCATTGGAAATCGACAGCGCACGGCGCAGGTTCTGCTCCATCAGGCCACCGAGGATGAAGCCCAGCAGCACCGGCGACAGCGGGAATTCCAACTTGCGCAGGATGTAACCGAAGATACCGATGCCGATCATCAGGAACAGGTCGAACGTGGTGGCATGCACCGCATAGACACCGATGCCGGTGATGATCGCGATGACCGGTACCAATGCCCAGTTCGGCACGGCCAGGATGCGGGTGAAGACGCGGATCATCGGGATGTTGAGGACCACCAGCATGACGTTGGCGACGAACAACGACGCGATCAGGCCCCAGACGATGTCCGGCTGTTGCTGGAACAGCAGCGGGCCAGGGGTGATGTTGTACAGCGACAGGGCGCCGATCATCACCGCAGTGGTGCCCGAGCCGGGAACGCCGAGGGTCAGCATCGGCACCAGCGCACCGCAGGCCGCGCCGCCGATGGCGGTTTCCGGGGCGGCGAGGCCGCGCTTGTCACCCTGGCCGAACGTGCCGCTCGTGCCGGCAATGCGTTTTTCAGTCATGTAGGCCACGGCACTGGCCAGCGTCGCACCAGCACCCGGCAGCACGCCCATGATGAAACCGAGCACGCCGCAGCGCAGGTTCACGGTGAAGACCGACGCCGCTTCCTTGAAGTTGAACATCATCCGCCCGGTGGCCTTTACCGCTTCCTGGCCGCGATGGGTTTTTTCCAGCAGCAACAGGATTTCGCTGATGGAGAACAGGCCCAGCACCAGCACGACGAACTGGATGCCGTCGGTCAGGTGGATGTTGTCACCGGTGAAGCGGTACACGCCGCTGTTGGCATCGATCCCGACGCAAGACAGGAACAAGCCGATCAGCGCCGCGATAAACGTCTTGAGCGGCCGGTCGCCGGCCATGCCGCCGAGGCAGACAATGGCGAACACCATCAGGACGAAATATTCCGCCGGCCCGAAGGCGATCGCCCATTTGGCCAACAGCGGTGCGAACAACACCATGCCGCAGGTGGCGATGAACGCGCCGATGAACGAACTCCACGCCGACAGCGACAACGCTACGCCGGCCAGGCCCTGGCGGGCCATCGGGTAGCCGTCGAGGGTGGTCATCACGGTAGAGGCTTCACCGGGGATGTTGAGCAGGATCGAGCTGATACGTCCGCCGTACTCGCAACCCAAGTACACCGCGGCCAACAGGATCAGCGCCGATTCCGGCGGCAGCCCCAGGGCAAAGGCAATCGGGATCAGCAGCGCCACGCCGTTGATCGGGCCCAGGCCCGGCAGCAGGCCGACCACGGTGCCGATCAGGGTGCCGGTCAATGCCGTGACCAGGTTGTAGGGGGTCAGTGCAACGCCAAAACCCTGGCCGAGATAATTCAGGGTATCCATATCAATTCTCCAGGACGTCGAGCAGGCCCAGGGGCAGCGGCACGTCCATCAGCTTGTCGAACAACAGATAAAGACCGATGGCCATCAGGCTGATGATCACCACGCTCGGCACCCAACGACCGCCGTAAAGGCGCGCCATCGGCACGCCGGTCAGGATGCTGGCAAGGATGAAGCCCAGGGGTTCGAAGGTCCCGGCGAATACCAGCAGCAATGCCACGCAGATGCCGATTTTCTGCAGGGTTTCGCGGTCCAGTTGCGGATCGTCATCGCTGTGCACGATGGGCGTCGGGCGAAACAGCATGTACAGCAATGCCAGCCCCATCAGCCCGATCATCAGCAAGGGAAAGGCGCGGGGACCGACCGGTTCGTAGGAAAAGGCGGCTTGATAGGGCCAAGCCATCAGCGCCAGGCCGATACAGACCAGTAGCAACACCGCGGCAAAAATACGTTGGATGGTGAGCATGACTAACTCCTGGGCGGCGCCGGCAGGGCCAGCGCCGCCGCGAGAACAGAGACGATTACTGAATCAGGCCGAACTCTTTGGCCAGCACCTTGTAATCAGCCACTTGCTTCTTCACGTAGGTGTCCAGTTCCGGGCCGGTCATGGCAAACGGGAACAGCTCGCGCTGGTCACGCAGCTTGGCGAACTCTTCGGAAGCCAGCAGTTTGTCGAAGGCGTTTTTCCACCAGGCGTAGTCTTCGTCGCTGACCTTTGGCCCGAGGTAGAAGCCACGCACCACCGGCCAGAGGATGTCGTAGCCTTGCTCGCGAGCGGTCGGGATGTCCTTCATTTCCGGTTGCTCCAGGCGCTTCTCGGCGAACACGGCCAGCAGGCGCATGTCGCCGCTCATGATGTGCGGCATGGAGTCGGAGATGTCGGTACTGCCCACCTGGATATGGCCACCGAGCAGGGCAGTGGCGATTTCACCGCCGCCTTCGAGGGCCACGTAGCGCAGTTTGCGCGGGTCGATACCGGCGGCCTTGGCGATCAGGGCGGTTTGCATCCAGTCCTGGCTGCCGACGGTACCGCCGGAGCCGATCACCACCGAGCCTGGATCTTTCTTCAGGGCCTTTACCAGGTCGTCGAGGTTCTTGTAGGGCGAATCGCTCTTCACCGCGATGGCACCGTAGCTGGTACCAACGGCCGCCAGCCAGCGCACGGCGTTTTCATCGAAACGACCGAACTTGCCTTGCGCCAGGTTCAACAGCGAACCGCTGGACCAGGCCACCAGCGTACCGGCGTCGGCCGGACGCTGGGCGACCACTGCGTTGTAGGCCACCGCGCCGACACCGCCGGGCATGTAGGTCACCCGCATGGGTTTGGTCAGCAGTTTCTCGTTGACCAGCGCGCTTTGCGCCAGTTTGCATGTCAGGTCGAAACCGCCGCCCGGTGCCGCCGGGGCGATGCACTCGGGACGCTTGGGCTCTTTGGCTGGATCAGCGGCGAGCAACTGCCCGGCGAACATCAGGCATCCGGCGGCCAGGGCTACTTTACGCAGTGATAGGTTCATTGTTGTCTCCACAGGATTGTTGTTGTGTGTGGTGAAAATTTGTCGTTGACGGATCCCGCCCAAGTCATCGCTGATGGCGCGCGCAGGTCGTTTCCGGGATTGAATACAGGGCGACATCGCCCAAGGCGGTCTGGTTGAAGCGAGGAGGGCGAGCAGGCGCTGGGGCCTGGAGCTGCATGGACAGCATGGTGAATACTCCGCTTTTATTTTTCTTATTCAGGATGAAAACGCTTCGTGGCATTTTTCATTCGCGATCAGGCGTCGCGGCGGTCAGTCGAAACTATCCCGTAAAGGCACTCTAATGGCCCAACCTTTCGCTAACCTTTCAAAAGCTTTCAGCGTGTTTTTTGGCTTCACAGTGGCGGATGCGGCTGTAAACTCCGCGCCAAAGAATGGCGTCGGCCATCCCTGAACCGAGGAATAACCCATGCGTGTCCTGCTCGTCGAAGACCATTTGCAGCTCGCCGAAAGCGTTGCCCAGGCGCTCAAGAGCACGGGTTTGACTGTGGACGTGCTGCACGACGGTGTCGCGGCCGACCTGGCCTTGAGCAGCGAGGAATACGCCGTGGCGGTGCTTGATGTCGGGCTGCCGCGCATGGACGGTTTCGAGGTGCTGGCGCGTTTGCGGGCCCGTGGCAAGACTTTGCCGGTACTGATGTTGACCGCCCGCAGCGACGTCAAGGACCGCGTCCATGGCCTGAACCTCGGTGCCGACGATTACCTGGCCAAGCCATTCGAGCTCACTGAACTGGAGGCCCGGGTCAAGGCACTGTTGCGCCGTAGCGTGCTGGGCGGCGAACGCCAGCAGCGCTGTGGCGGACTGGTCTATGACCTGGATACCCGCCGCTTCACCCTTGACGATGAACTGTTGACCCTGACGTCCCGTGAGCAAGCCGTGCTGGAGGCGTTGATCGCCCGGCCGGGGCGGGTGATGAGCAAGGAGCAACTGGCGGCCCAGGTGTTCGGCCTGGACGAAGAGGCCAGCCCCGACGCCATCGAAATCTATGTCCATCGCTTGCGCAAGAAACTCGATGGTCACGCGGTGGCGATCGTGACGTTCCGCGGCCTGGGCTACCTGCTGGAAAATCGCAATGCATAAGCCCGACAGCCTGCGCTGGCGGCTGCTTCGCAACCTCGCATTGCTGCTGGTGGTACTGATGCTCGCCAGCGGCTTGAGCGCCTACTGGAATGGTCGCGAGGCTGCCGACACTGCCTACGATCGAACCCTGCTGGCCTCGGCCCGGACCATCGCCGCGGGCCTTTCGGCGCGTGACGGCAGCCTCAGCGCAGATGTGCCCTACGTGGCCCTGGACACTTTCGCCTACGACAGCGCCGGACGCATTTATTACCAGGTCAATGACATCAACAAGAAGCTGATTTCCGGCTACGAAAACCTCCCCGGCCCGCCGCCCGGGACGCCCCGCACGGACGATTACCCAGCCCTGGCGCGCTTTTACAACGCTCGCTATCAGGGCCAGGACGTGCGGGTGGTGAGCCTGCTCAAGGCCGTGAGCGAGCCGAACATGAACGGCATGGCGGAAATACGCGTGGCGGAGACTGAAGAGGCGCGGGTCAGGATGGCCCGCGGGTTGATGGCCGACACGCTGTTGCGCCTGGGCATGCTGGCCGTGGGCGCGCTGTTGTTGGTGTGGTTTGCGGTCAGCGCGGCATTGCGCCCGTTGGAGCGCCTGCGCACGGCGGTGGAGGAACGCCAGCCGGATGATCTGCGACCGTTGCCGCTGGTGGAAGTGCAGCACGAATTATGGCCGCTGGTGCGGGCCCTCAACCATTTCACCGAGCGTCTGCGCGGGCAGTTCGAGCGTCAGGCGCAGTTCATCGCCGATGCCGCCCATGAGCTGCGCACGCCCTTGGCCGCGCTCAAGGCGCGTCTTGAGCTGGGCTTGCGTGCCAGTGAACCGGCGACCTGGCGTGAAACCTTGGAAGCGGCGGCCCAGGGCACTGACCGGCTAACCCACCTGGCCAACCAACTGCTGTCCTTGGCGCGTGTGGAAAACGGCGCCCGGGCCATTGCCGAGGGCGGTGCGCAACTGCTTGATCTCACTCAGTTGGCCCGTGAGCTGGGCATGGCCATGGCTCCACTGGCCCATGCCCGGGGGGTGGCACTGGCCCTGGAAGCCGACGAGCCGGTATGGCTGCGGGGCGAGCCGACCTTGTTGAACGAGTTATTGAGCAACCTGGTGGACAACGCCCTGGCCCATACCCCATCGGGCGGCAATGTGATCCTGCGGGTTTCTGCGCCGGCCGTGCTGGAAGTCGAGGACGATGGCCCAGGCATTCCACTGCACGAACGGGACCGGGTGTTCGAGCGCTTCTATCGACGCAACCAGCAAGTGGCCGGTTCGGGGCTGGGATTGGCGATCGTCGGTGAAATCTGCCGTGCGCACTTGGCGCAGATCACCTTGCACGACGGGCAGGAGCACGGGTTGAAGGTGCGGGTGAGTTTTATCCCAGGCGCAGACTGATCCAGAGCTGGCTCTTTTGTGGCGAGGGGATTTATCCCCGCTGGGTCGCGAAGCGGCCCCCTACGACTCGGCTGAGATACCGCGGTGACAGATAAATCCGGGGGCTGCTTCGCAGCTCAGCGGGGATAAATCCCCTCGCCACAGGTTGAGTGCCTGGCTCAAATTCATTGGTTGTTAATAGAACATCGACCGCGCTTCTTCGATATCCGCACACCGGGCCTTGTTCTCCGGGTCGATGCCCAGTTTCTTGAAGGCCGGAACCCCAAACACGTCAATCTTGCTCAGGGGATGATCGGTGTCCTTGTAGCAATACAGCGCTGCGACCTGCACCAGGTCGACATAATCGATTTGCGTGGAGTCCCGGGTGAAATCCAGATACAGCCCTGGCAGTTTCACCAATCGCTCCGGAAACTCCCAGACACTGAGTAATTTGTCCCCCAGCACCGGGTGAATCGTTTCGATGACATGGTTGAGGCTGACCGGGTCCGACAGCAGTTCATTGTTGTCTTGTGCATAGGTCAGGATCGGCAGCACGCCGATCTGGTGCACCAGCCCACCCAGCGCGGCCTGGTCGGGCTTGAGTTGGGTATAACCGCGACACAGTGCATAGCTGACGCCGGCGATCTCCAGGCTCTTGCGCCAGACTTCGCGCATCTTCAATTCCACCACCTCGGAGCGGGCGTGGAAAATCTGCTCCATGACCAGGCCGATGGCCAGGTTGCTGCTGTAGTTGACGCCCAGTCGGGTGATGGCCGTGTGCAAGTCGGTGACTTCCTGGGTGGCGCGCAACAACGGGCTGTTGACCACTTTTATCAGGCGTGCCGAGAGGGCCGTGTCGCGACCGATCACTTTGCTCAGGTTGCTGACGCTGATTTCCGGGTCTTCGGCGGCCCGGCGAATCTGCAGGGCCACTTCCGGTAATGTTGGCAGAACCAAGTCATCGTTATCGATGGCCTGCACCAAATCCCGTTGGACCTTATCCGCCAAATCGCTCATTTCGGTTCTCTAGGGTGTTGCGACAAATGCTGCGATCAACGCTGGATTTCGCGGTCGCGGTCCAGTTCGTAAGGCAGGTCAAGCAACTGCAACGCAGGGCCTTCCAAAGCGCCGAGGTGAATGTCGCCCTCTACTGCTGCTTCGGCCTGCAAGACCGCCAGCAGTTCAATGTATCGCTCGGATCGAGCGGCAATCACCACTTCGCCGATGGAACTGCCGTGAGTGGGGGAGAACAGCGCTGTGCCGGGTTCTGGCAGTTCGCTGGCGTCCAGCTGCAGGCGATACAGGCGTCGCTTGAGCTTGCCCAGGTATTGCATGCGGGCGACGATTTCCTGGCCGGTGTAGCAGCCTTTCTTGAAACTGACGCCGCCGACGGCTTGCAGGTTGAGCATCTGTGGGATGAACAGTTCGCGGGTGGCCGGCATGACCTGGCCGATCCCGGCGCGAATCTGGCCCAGCAGCCAGGGGTTGAGGTCCGCCTCGGTCAGTTCTGCGCCCAGGCGGGCTTGCAATGTCTGTGACTGTTCGGCGGGGACCCACAGTTCAGCGCGGCCGGGAGATACGCGGATGGCGATCAAGGCGTCATGGCGTGCCACGCTGTCGGTGTCGCTCGGCAGTTCGAGGCCCAGGCCGGCCAGCGCCTTGTCGGCGTTTTCCAGGCCGAAGCGAACCCAGGCCGCGCTTTCGTCGGTGAGCTTGGATTTGGAGAACACGGCATATTTTTTCAGGTCGGCCAGTTGCGGTTCGAGCAGTTCGGTGGCCATGGCCATCAACACGCCGTCGCCTTGGAGCAGGATGCGGAAGCTCGATTGCATCCGGCCTTTCTGGGTGCAGCGGGCGCCGAGGCTGGCCCGGCTGTCGCTCAGGTAGTCGAGGTTGCAGGTCAATTGGCCTTGCAGGAATTTGCCGGCATCCACGCCGCGGACCGCGAGAACGCCTTCGTGGGACAGGGTGCAGAAAAAAGCGGAATCAGCCATGGGTCATCGCAGGATAAAAAGTCTGGCAGACATCATAAGGGGACGCCCTTGAAATGGGTAGTTCACAAAGGATCGGTGGTGCCCGACCAAAGCTGTCTGTTGCGCGGCAGCGGGGCCTGTATACTTGCGCTCTATTTGAGGAGCGCTCCATGGTCGAAGATGTAGAACTGAATCGCCTCTACTGGCACAGCCGCCGCGGCATGCTTGAGCTGGACGTGTTGCTGGTGCCATTCGTCAAAGAGGTTTATCCCCATCTCAATGAAGTCGACCGTGCGTGCTATGTCCGCCTGCTCGAATGCGAGGATCAGGACATGTTTGGCTGGTTCATGGAGCGCAGCGAATCCGAAGACCCTGAGCTGCAGCGCATGGTCCGGATGATCCTGGACCGTGTCCAGCCCAAGTAATCGCTTCGAATGCCGCTGGCAGGCCTCCGGGCAACTGCTGGCGGCCTATCTGCTGGCCCAGGTGTTTGCCCTGGGGGCATTGTTCCTGTTGTCCGCCCCCTCCTGGGTCGTGGCGCTTGGCGTTGTATTGTGCCTGGCCCATGGCGCCTGGGTGATCCCCCGATATGTAGTGCTGACCCATCGTCGGGCTTTCTGCGGGTTGCGTCGTAATGACGCTGGCTGGCAACTCTGGAGCCGGGCCGATGGGTGGCGGGCTGTGCAGCTGCGCCCCGATAGCTTGGCGCTGCCGATGATCATCGTGCTGCGTTTTCGCTTGCAGGGTGAGTGGCGGGTCCGCTCGCTGTGCGTGCCGCGCGACGCGCTGGCGCCGGATATTCATCGGCGCCTGCGGGTGCGGCTCAGGTTCAGTCGGCGTAGGTGGGCGGCACCAGGATAGTGTCCAGTGCCTCGGGCAGCAGGTCCGGGTAGTCCAAGGTGTAATGCAGCCCCCGGCTTTCCTTGCGCGCCATGGCCGAGCGAATCATCAGTTCGGCCACCTGGGCCAGGTTGCGCAGCTCGATCAGGTCGCGACTGACTTTATAGTTGCTGTAGAACTCGTCGATTTCATCCAGCAGCAAGCGCACCCGATGTTGGGCCCGTTGCAGGCGCTTGTTGGTGCGCACGATGCCCACATAGTCCCACATGAATCGCCGCAGTTCGTCCCAGTTGTGGGCGATGATCACATCTTCGTCCGAGTCGGTGACCTGGCTGGCGTCCCACGAGGGCAGGGCGGCAGGAATGGCGATCTGCGGCAATTGCGCCAGGATGTCTGCCGCCGCCGAGCGGGCGTAGACGAAACATTCCAGCAGCGAGTTGCTGGCCATGCGGTTGGCGCCGTGCAGGCCGGTGAAGCTGGTTTCGCCAATGGCATACAGCCCGGGTACGTCGGTGCGGCCCTGTTGGTCGACCATCACGCCACCGCAGGTGTAGTGCGCGGCTGGCACCACCGGGATCGGTTGCTTGGTGATGTCGATGGAAAACTCCAGGCAGCGTTCGTACACCGTCGGGAAGTGGCTCTTGATGAACGCTTCGGGCTTGTGGCTGATGTCCAGGTAAACGCAATCGATACCCAGGCGCTTCATTTCATGGTCGATGGCCCGGGCGACGATGTCCCGCGGGGCCAGTTCGGCGCGCGGATCGAAGCGCTGCATGAAGCGTTCGCCGTTGGGGAGCTTCAAGAGGGCCCCTTCGCCACGCAGGGCTTCGGTCACCAGGAAGCTCTTGGCCAGTGGGTGATAGAGGCAGGTCGGGTGGAACTGGTTGAACTCCAGGTTCGCCACCCGGCAACCCGAACGCCAGGCCATGGCGATGCCATCGCCGCAGGCACCGTCGGGGTTGCTGGTATAAAGGTAGACTTTCGCTGCGCCGCCAGACGCCAGGATGACGAAGCGCGCGCCGTAGGTGTCGACTTCGCCAGTGCCGCGATTGAGCACGTAGGCACCGAGGCAGCGATCACCGTCCAGGCCCAGGCGTTTTTCGGTGATCAGGTCGACCGCGACGCGCTGTTCCAGCAATTCGATGTTTGGCCGTTGTCGCGCCTGGGTGAGCAGGGTCTTGAAGATCGCTGCGCCAGTGGCGTCGGCCGCGTGGATAATGCGCCGATGGCTGTGACCGCCTTCGCGCGTCAGGTGGAACTCGAAACCGCCGTCTTCGGTACCCGATTGTTCGTCACGGGTAAACGGCACGCCCTGGTCGATCAGCCACTGGATCGCTTCCCGGCTGTGTTCCACGGTGAAACGCACCGCTTGTGGATTGCAAAGGCCACCGCCGGCGTTGAGGGTGTCGTTGACATGGGATTCAATGGTGTCGGTATCGTCCAGCACGGCTGCGACGCCGCCCTGGGCCCAGAAGGTCGAACCGTTGGCCAGGTCACCCTTGCTCAGCACTGCAATGCGCAAATGCCCAGGCAAGGTCAGTGCAAGGCTCAATCCAGCGGCTCCGCTGCCGATTACCAGAACATCGTGTTGAAATTGTTGGCTCATTCGAATGGTTTCCGCTCAAGGCGACCCGGGTCGGGGTTGGCGCAAGACACCGCTTCAGCAGGTCAGGCAGCCACGCAGCCCACTAGTATATAGAGGGGGGGATCGGCACAATAGCCGGGCATTCATGGCAATGTGAAACCAGCGTGACAGAAAAGCGACACGCTTCGTCGGATCGCCGGTTTTGGTACAAAGTCGATAAGGCCACCGTTTCGAGGACGAACGTTGTTTATCTCGTCACGGTTGGCTGATATTGAGTGTACAACGCAATAAATAGAGGGAACTTTTGCCAAGCGCCTACGTTCAATAGACGGTTGTCTGCAAAAGGGAGCAGCGTCGGGTTGGTGCAAGATTTCGATTGGAGTCTCTGCCGTCAGGCCCGGTGACAGATTATTCGCGCAGCCGGGGAATCTCCTGCTGCGTTTTTCGTGCGTGCCGAGATCAGAGCGCGCCGGAAACTTGCTTGGAAGGGGGAGAACTTTTGCGAAAAGCCCGAGTCTATGGTTGCAAGCCCGGTCAATTAGTAATGCAAGCCTCCTTCGAGCTTATCGAGGAGTGTTCATGCTAACCCAGGAAGAGGATCAGCAGCTGGTCGAGCGCGTCCAACGCGGCGACAAGCGAGCTTTCGATCTGCTAGTGCTGAAATACCAGCACAAAATTCTCGGGTTGATCGTGCGTTTCGTGCACGACACCCATGAAGCGCAGGATGTCGCTCAGGAAGCCTTCATCAAGGCCTACCGCGCACTTGGTAATTTTCGCGGGGACAGCGCGTTTTACACGTGGCTTTACCGCATCGCCATCAACACGGCGAAAAACTATCTGGTTTCACGCGGCCGCCGGCCGCCGGATAGCGATGTAAGTTCTGAAGATGCCGAGTTCTATGATGGCGATCATGGCCTCAAGGATCTCGAGTCACCAGAACGCGCGTTGCTGCGGGATGAGATTGAAGGCACTGTCCATCGAACCATCCAGCAATTGCCCGAAGATTTGCGTACGGCTTTAACTTTACGTGAATTCGACGGTCTGAGTTACGAAGACATTGCGAGCGTCATGCAATGTCCTGTGGGCACCGTGCGCTCCCGGATTTTCCGCGCTCGGGAGGCCATTGATAAAGCCCTGCAACCGTTGTTGCAGGAAAACTAGAGACAGCGGCGACAGCCAAGAGAGGAACGCCATGAGTCGTGAAGCCCTGCAGGAATCGCTGTCCGCAGTGATGGATAACGAAGCGGACGAACTGGAGTTACGTCGGGTATTGAATGCCTTCGACGATGTTGAAACCCGTGAGACCTGGGCTCGTTACCAGATCGCCCGGGCTGTGATGCACAAGGACTTGTTGCTTCCACGCCTGGACATCGCTGCGGCCGTTTCTGCTGCATTGGCTGACGAAGCCGTACCGGCTAAAGCTTCACGCGGACCATGGCGCAGCCTGGGTCGCCTGGCGGTAGCCGCTTCGGTCACCGTGGCTGTACTGGCCGGTGTGCGCCTGTACAATCAGGATGAGATTGCCGGCGTGCAAATGGCGCAGCAGTCCACCCAACCAGGTCTGACGGCTCCACAGGTCAAGGGCCCAGCGGTATTGGCCGGTTACAGCGAAGGTTCGGAAACCGCAGGCCCGATGGTCAACGGTGTTCTGCAAGGCCAACCTGGCTGGCATGATCAGCGTCTGCCAAACTACCTGCGTCAGCATGCTCAGCAAGCTGCCCTGAAAGGTACTGAAAGCGCGCTGCCTTACGCCCGTGCAGCCAGCCTGGAAAACCGTTAATAAGGAAAACCATTGCGCGCCATACCTCTATTCACGCTTCTGCTTGGTGGCTGGTGTGCGATTCCAGCCCATGCCGATGAGGCTCAGGATTGGTTGAATCGCCTGAGTCAAGCCGAGCAGCAGCAGAGCTTCCAGGGCACTTTCGTTTACGAGCGCAACGGTAGTTTTTCTACCCATAACATCTGGCATCGCGTCCAGGATGGAAAAGTCCGCGAGCGGTTACTCCAACTCGACGGCTCGGCACAGGAAGTCCTGCGCATTGATGGGCATACTCAATGCGTCAGTGGCTCCTTGATCGCGGGGCTGGGCAATACGCCTGACGGCACCTCACGTACGCTTGATCCGCAAAAACTCAAGAATTGGTATGACCTGGCCGTCATTGGCAAGTCGCGTGTGGCCGGGCGTCAAGCGGTCATTGTGGCGTTGACGCCCAAGGACCAGCATCGCTATGGCTTCGAGCTGCACCTGGACAAAGAGACCGGCCTGCCGCTCAAGTCCCTGTTGCTCAATGACAAGGGCCAGTTGCTCGAACGTTTCCAGTTCACCCGCTTGAATGTCGCCGCGCCGACAGACGGCGATCTGCAAGCCAGCGCCGAATGCAAGGCTGTCGCGCAGGATTCCGGCAAGGCCATCGCGGTGAAAACCGCCTGGCACTCGGATTGGCTTCCGCCTGGCTTCGAGCTGACCAGCAGTGCTGTGCGCAAGGATCCGGACACCCATGTCCAAGTCAGCAGCTTGATGTACGACGATGGCTTGGCGCGTTTCTCGGTGTTCCTGGAACCGTTGAACGGCGCCACCGCCACCGATACCCGTACTCAGCTCGGCCCGACGGCTGCCGTCTCCCGCAGGCTCACGACGCCCCAGGGCGAAATGATGGTCACGGTGGTCGGTGAGATTCCTATCGGTACGGCGGAACGGATCGCACTTTCCATGCGCTCCGACGTCACGGCGACCCAATAGCCTGCTTGATTGGATGGGTGGTTCGATTGCGCGAGAGGCTGATAATGCCAGGGCTTGATCGAAATTCCGACACTTCCTGTCAGTATTTTCATTTGCCAAAACTCAGTTTTTTTTCTATAGGTCAGAGCCGCTCGGCCCTGGCCTTGTCTGTTTCCGGAACAAAAATACCGGCGTATCTTTTCCTGGTATTCCTTGCTCCATATCGCTTAACCATGCTCGTCGTAACGGGAGCCGTATGTCGATACCACGCTTGAAAACCTATCTTTCCATCCTTGCCACCGTGCTTGTGCTCGGCCAGGCCGTTCCTGCCGTGGCGGTCGAGTTGCCCGACTTTACGCAATTGGTCGAACAGGCTTCGCCCGCCGTGGTGAACATCAGCACGACCCAGAAACTGCCGGACCGTCGCGTATCGGACCAGCAAATGCCGGACCTGGAAGGCCTGCCGCCGATGCTGCGTGAGTTCTTCGAGCGCGGCATGCCGCAACAACCCCGTTCGCCCGGCGGTGGTCGCCAGCGCGAAGCGCAATCCCTGGGTTCAGGTTTCATTATTTCGCCTGACGGCTACATCCTGACCAATAACCATGTGATCGCCGATGCCGACGAAATCCTGGTACGCCTGGCCGATCGCAGCGAGCTCAAGGCCAAGCTGGTCGGCACCGATCCACGTTCCGACGTGGCGCTGTTGAAAATCGAAGGCAAGGATCTGCCCGTGCTCAAGCTGGGCAAATCCCAGGACCTGAAAGCCGGCCAATGGGTCGTGGCCATCGGTTCGCCGTTCGGCTTCGACCACACCGTGACCCAGGGTATTGTCAGCGCCATCGGTCGCAGCCTGCCGAACGAAAACTATGTGCCGTTCATCCAGACCGACGTGCCGATCAACCCGGGTAACTCCGGTGGCCCGCTGTTCAACCTCGCGGGTGAAGTCGTCGGCATCAACTCCCAGATATATACCCGTTCGGGCGGCTTCATGGGGGTGTCCTTCGCGATTCCGATCGACGTTGCCATGGACGTGTCCAATCAACTGAAAAACGAAGGCAAGGTCAGCCGGGGCTGGTTGGGCGTGGTCATCCAGGAAGTGAACAAGGACCTGGCCGAGTCGTTCGGGCTGGAGAAACCCGCCGGTGCGCTGGTGGCGCAGATCCAGGAAGGCGGTCCGGCTGCCAAGGGCGGCCTGCAAGTGGGTGACGTGATCCTGAGCATGAATGGTCAGCCGATCATCATGTCTGCCGACCTGCCGCATTTGGTCGGTGCCCTCAAGGCCGGTGCCAAGGCCAATCTGGAGGTGATTCGCGAAGGCAAGCGCAAGAACGTCGAATTGACCGTCGGCGCCATTCCTGAAGAGGGCAAGGAGTTGGATTCGCTGCCCAAGTCTGGCGTGGAGCGCAGCAGCAACCGTCTGGGTGTGGCTGTGGTCGAGCTGACCGACGAGCAGAAGCGCACCCTGGAGCTGCAGGGCGGGGTGGTGATCAAGGAAGTGCAGGATGGTCCTGCCGCCATGATCGGCCTGCAACCAGGCGACATCATCACTCACTTGAACAACCAGGCAATCGGTTCGGCCAAGGAGTTCACCGACATCGCCAAGGCGCTGCCGAAGAATCGTTCGGTCTCGATGCGGGTCCTGCGCCAGGGGCGTGCAAGCTTCATCACCTTCAAGCTGGCCGAATGATCGGTTAGCGGCTCAAAAAAAACCGCCTCGAGAGAGGCGGTTTTTTATTGTCTGGCAAATGCTCAGCCCATCATGTCCTTGACCATGCGTTCCTGCTCCATGAGTTCCCGCTGCCGGGCATCGATGCGTGACGACAGGGGGAAATTGGAGCCGGCGCGCCGTTTGGCGAAGTCCAATTGTTGAATGGCTTGCCGGTAGTCGCCCACCAGTGCGAAGTACTCGGCACGAGCCTGATGCAGGCCAATGATGTTGCCTGACAGCCCGCGTGTCTCGGCCACCATGTACCAGACGTCCGGATCATCCGGACGGGTCTTGAGCAAGCTCTCCAGGGCCTTCTCGGCATCGGCGGGACGGTTCTGCTTGAGCAGTAGATCGACACGTACCTGGTTGAGCGGATAGTTGCCCGGGTATTGGCTCAGCATTCGGTCGACGCGCGATTGAGCGTCGGCCAGTTTGTTGCTAGTGATGTCCAGGTCCACCTGGGCGAGGTTGTAGATGATCTCGTTGGGCGATTTGGCCAGCAGCGCCTTGAGGTTCTCCCGTGCTTCATTCAACTGGCCGCCCTTGATCTGCGCGATCGCCAGGCCATAGCGTGCCACGTCGTTCTTCGGGTTCTCATCCAGCTGTGCCCGGAAGCGCTTGGCGCCCAGGCCGGGGGTTTGCTCATAGATCAACTGCACCCGTGCTCGAATCAGTTGATAGCGCACACTGTCCTCGATGCCGCCCGGCTTGGCCTGTTCGGCGCGGTTGCGGGTGTCGGCGATCCGGGATTCGGTCACCGGGTGAGTCAGCAGGAATTCCGGGGGCTTGGCGTCGAACCGGTACTGGCGCATCAGACGTTCGAACATGGTCGGCATGGACCGCGGATCGTAGCCGGCCTTTTCCAGGTTCTGAATGCCGATGCGGTCGGCTTCCTGTTCGTTCTGGCGAGAAAAGCGCCGTTGTTCCTGGATAGCGGCGGCCTGGGTCCCGGCGATGGCCGCGATCCCGGCGTCACCGCCACCGGCGGCGGCGATCACGATGCCGGCCAGCAGCGCGGCCATCATTGGCACCTGCATGCGTTGCTGGGCCTCGACGCCGCGGGCGAAATGGCGTTGTGACAAGTGCGCCAGTTCGTGGGCCATGACCGAGGCGTATTCGCCTTCGGTCTGTGCGTTGAGGAACAGGCCGCCGTTGACCCCGACGATTCCGCCAGGTGCGGCGAAGGCGTTGAGCTGCGGGCTGTTGATCAGGATGAATTCCAGGCGCCGGTCGTTGACCTGGCTGGTTTCCACCAGTTTATAGACGCTGGATTCGACGTAGTCCTTGAGCTGCGGGTCGTTGAGCTGTGAAACCTGGCTGCGCAGCAGGGCCAGCCAGGCGCGGCCCAGTTGGTGCTCCTGTTCTGGCGAGACGATGGCAGAACTGGCATCGCCAAGTGACGGCAAGTCGTCGGCGAAGCCCGGTGAGGCAAGCAGGCAAGCAAGCGTCAGCAGGGTGGGGCGCAGAAATGTCATGCACGAGGCCTTCGTTGACAAAGACCCTACTGTAGCCGGACACCGGGCCCGGGACCAGATATTCTAGGCCGCTCAACGATCTGCCGCGGAGTGAACCCATGACTGATGCTGTAGCCCACGATGCCGAACTGGACGCCAGCGGCCTGAACTGTCCGTTGCCGTTGCTCAAGGCCAAGCTGGAACTCAATCGCCTGGCCAGCGGCAGTGTGCTCAAGGTGATCGCCACGGATGCGGGCTCCCAACGTGATTTTCGCACCTTCGCCCGATTGGCCGGTCATACGCTGCTGCGTGAAGAAGACGATAACGGCGTCTACCGTTACTGGCTGAAAAAGGCCTGAAAACCGACAGCGTCTCTTAAGGATTTTTAATGTTCAAAGTGTTACGCGACTGGATTCAGCGCTACTTCTCCGATGAAGAAGCGGTGGTCCTGGCAGTGCTGCTTTTCCTGGCCTTTACCGCCGTGCTCACCCTGGGCGGCATGCTGGCGCCGGTGCTGGCGGGGATGGTGCTGGCGTACCTGATGCAAGGGTTGGTCACGACGCTGGAGCGCATGCGATTGCCGGGTGCGGTGGCGGTGGGCTTGGTGTTCGCCCTGTTCATGGGCTTGTTGTTGGTGTTCATAATCGTGATCGTGCCGCTGCTCTGGCACCAGTTGGTGACGCTTTTCAACGAGTTGCCGGGGATGCTTGCCAAATGGCAGTCCGTGCTGTTGCTGTTGCCCGAGCGTTATCCGCACCTGGTGTCCGACGAGCAGGTGTTGCAAGCCATTGAAGTCGTGCGCGGCCAGATCGGCAAGTTCGGCCAGTGGGCGCTGACATTCTCGCTGTCCAGTCTGCCGCTTCTGGTGAACATCATGATCTACCTGGTGCTGGTGCCGATCCTGGTGTTTTTCTTCCTCAAGGACCGGGAAATGATCGGCCGTTGGGTCCGCGGCTACCTGCCGCGTGAGCGGACGCTGATTACCCACGTGGCCCAGGAGATGAATCGACAGATCGCCAATTACATTCGCGGCAAAGTCATCGAGATTTTCATCTGCGGCGGCGTGACCTACATCGGTTTCGTGACCATGGGGCTCAATTACGCCGCCTTGCTGGCGCTGCTGGTGGGCATCTCAGTGGTGGTGCCTTATGTCGGCACCGTGGTGGTGACCGTGCCGGTGGCCTTGATTGCGCTGTTCCAGTGGGGCTGGAGCGATCAGTTCATCTACCTGATGGCGGTCTACGGGATCATCCAGACGCTGGACGGCAACGTGCTGGTCCCGCTGCTGTTCTCCGAGGCGGTGAACCTGCATCCGGTGGCGATCATCTGTGCGGTGCTGCTGTTTGGCGGGCTGTGGGGGTTCTGGGGCGTGTTCTTCGCGATTCCCCTGGCGACGCTGTTCAAGGCGGTGCTGGATGCGTGGCCGAGCAAGGAGCCGGTGGTGGCGCCGTTGTTGTAGCTTGATAAATCAGGTGATGCTGATGACCCCTTCGCGAGCAAGCCCGCTCCCACATTGGATCTGCGGTGACTTGGTCAACACAGAACCCCTGTGGGAGCGGGCTTGCTCGCGAAGGGCCTGGACAGGCCCAAGGTAAAGTCAGGCCTTGTTGAGGGCCTGAGCCGCCGCCAGCACCGCATCCACATGCCCTGGCACCTTCACGCCCCGCCATTCCTGGCGCAGCACGCCGTTCTTGTCGATCAGGAAGGTGCTGCGATCAACGCCCAGGTATTCCTTGCCGTAGAGTTTTTTCAGCTTGATCACGTCGAACAGCTGGCAGACGGCCTCGTCCTTGTCACTGATCAGCTCGAACGGGAACTCCTGTTTGCACTTGAAGTTCTCGTGGGACTTGAGGCTGTCCCGCGAGACGCCGAACACTTCGGTGTTGGCGGCCTGGAACTGCGCGTACTGATCGCGAAAACCCTGGCCTTCGGTGGTGCAGCCCGGGGTGCTGTCCTTGGGGTAGAAGTAGATCACCACCTGCTTGCCCTTGAGGGCGGCGAGGCTGACGGTCTGCCCGCTGGTGGCGGGTGCCTGGAAATCGGTAACCGGCTGGTCGACGGCAACGGCCATGAACGTTTCCTTACATTGGGTTTTGTGGGCGCCACGGTTCGATCAAGGCATCCAGGTTCATCGCATCGGCGAAATCCAGGAACTGATCGCGCAGCCAACTGATCTGGGTTCCGGCCGGCAGGGTCACGGTGAACGTGGCATTAAGCATGGTGCCGCCGGTCTGTGGAGCCTGGTAGGTGTCGCAGGTCAGGTTTTCCAGCTCGACGTGATGGTCCATGAAGAACTGGCACAGCTCGTTGATGATGTCCGGGCGGTAGGCCGAGCTCACGTAGGCCACGTAGGGCAGGGCCTGGGGACGGTTCTCCAGCGCGGCGCTACGCACCACGTTGACGGTGAAGGCATGCTTCTTGGCCAGCACCGGCAGGCTGCCTTCCAGGCGAGCCAGGGCGTCCCAGCTGCCGGAGATCTCGAGCACGAGTGCACTGCATTCGCCATGACGGGTCAGGCGTGAGGTCACGACGGCGCAGCGATTTTCATGGCTGGCGCGGCACAGGACGTTAGTCAGCTCCATGGGGTTGGCGCCAAGGGCACTGATAACAAGGAATTGTTCGCGGACTGTGGGGGTGGACATGCAGCATTCCTAAAGCGATGAGCGGTCGGTACTTTTGCCGCTCGACACAGCGCCAGGCCCGGAAAAACGAACGGCTCAAGCCTTGTGCCCGGAGTTGCGCTGCATTCCACGAAAGCAGGAATGCACCGGGACAAACCCGGGATCGGGGCTTGCGGCGACGAAAACGGAGGCTGGAAACCGGCGTATGAGCTTGTCGGTACCGATCAAAGCCTGAAGGGTAGCGAAAACCATCGCCAAGGGGAATGGTAGTTCGCTTGTACAAGCATCTTGGCGCCAGTACCATTACCGCTCTCTTTTTCCGGCAGGAGCGGTTTCATGATTGCGGGCAGTATGGTGGCACTGGTCACACCCATGGATGCACAAGGGCATCTTGACTGGGCCAGCCTCAGCAAACTCGTGGACTTCCACCTTGAGAACGGCACCCATGCCATTGTCGCCGTCGGTACCACCGGCGAGTCGGCAACCCTCGACGTCAATGAGCACATCGAAGTCATCCGTGCCGTGGTCAAGCAGGTCAACGGTCGCATTCCCGTCATCGCCGGCACCGGCGCCAACTCGACCCGCGAGGCCGTCGAGCTGACCCGCAACGCCAAGGAGGCCGGTGCCGACGCCTGCCTGCTGGTCGTCCCGTATTACAACAAGCCGACCCAGGAAGGCTTGTACCAGCACTTCAAGCACATTGCCGAAGCCGTCGACATCCCGCAGATCCTCTATAACGTTCCCGGCCGCACCTCCTGCGACATGCAGGCCGAGACCGTGATTCGCCTGTCCACCGTGCCGAACATCATCGGCATCAAGGAAGCCACCGGCGACATGACGCGCGCCAAGGCCATCCTCGATGGCGTGAGCAAGGACTTCATCGTGCTGTCCGGCGATGATCCGACAGCGGTCGAGCTGATCCTGCTGGGTGGCAAGGGCAACATCTCCGTCACCGCCAACGTTGCCCCGCGCGAAATGGCCGACCTGTGCGAGGCCGCGCTCAAGGGCGACGCCGAGACTGCACGGGCAATCAACGAAAAACTGATGCCGTTGCACAAGGACCTGTTCATCGAGGCCAACCCGATTCCGGTGAAGTGGGCCTTGGTTGAAATGGGCCTGATGCACGAAGGCATCCGCCTGCCACTGACCTGGCTGAGCACCCCCTGTCAAGAACCGCTGCGGCAGGCCATGCGCCAGTCCGGCGTCCTGGTTTAATTGAGGAAGTACAACGCATGAAGCGAATGGCCGGACTTTCCGCACTTGCCTTGATTATCTCCAGCACCAGCGGCTGCGGATGGATCTGGGGGCCGGAAGGTTACTTCCGCGACCGTGGTAGCGATTACCTGCAGGCGCAACAGACTGCACCGATGCAACTGCCACAAGACGTCAATGTTGCCAAGCGCCTGGATCCGCTGCTGCCGATCCCGCGCAACG
Source organism: Pseudomonas sp. PF05 (assembly GCF_056521845.1). Lineage (NCBI taxonomy): Bacteria > Pseudomonadati > Pseudomonadota > Gammaproteobacteria > Pseudomonadales > Pseudomonadaceae > Pseudomonas > Pseudomonas sp. PF05. The sequence goes on from NZ_JBWLPW010000014.1 coordinate 77,016, forward strand.
TAGCTGACGACAGCGTCAAGGGCGAATACATCGTCCCACGTCCACAGCCGCTGTCGGCCGTGGCCGATGCCAGCGACTACACGCTGCAGAAGAGCGGCGACTCCAGCTGGGTCATGGGCCAGCATCCACCGGCCGAAGTCTGGCCTGTGGCGATCCAGTTCTTCCAGGACAACGGTTTCCGCCTGGACGAGCAGCGCCCGCAAACCGGCGAGTTCACCACCACTTGGCAGCGCTCCGATGAACTGTCCGCGAGCATGGCCAAGCGCATGAGCGCCGCCGGTGTCGCGGCCGACAGCGAAACCCGTGTGCGGGTGCGTATCGAGCCGGGCGTGCAGCGCAATACCAGCGAAGTCTATGTGGTCAGCGCCGAGCGGCCTGCCGGCAGCACCGCCGACGTGGCCTTTACCAACCGTTCGGTCAATACCGGTCTCGACGCTGCGCTGGTGGACGACATGCTTGCCAGCATGAGCCGTACCGCAGAGCAGGGCGGTTCGGTCTCGATGCTGGCGTCCAAGGAGTTCGATGCGCCGAGCCGCGTCAGCCTGAACGAAGACGGCAGCGGCAACCCGGTGCTAAACGTCGGCTCCGACCTGGACCGTGCCTGGTCGAGCGTTGGTCGTGCGCTGGAGCAGGGTGAGTGGCGCGTTGAAGACATCAACCGCAGCCTGGGCCTGTACTACATCAACCTCGCTGAAAAGGCCGAGAGGAAAGACGAGAAGCCTGGCTTCTTCAGTGGCCTGTTCGGCAGCAAGCCGGACAAGGAAGAAATCGAAGCCCGCGCCGAGCGTTACCAAGTTCGCCTGAGCAAGGTCGGCGACAACGTCCAGGTCACCGTCGAGAAGAACATCAACACCGTGGCGCCGGCCGATGTGGCCCGCAAGGTGTTGGGCGTGATTCAGGACAACCTGGGCTGATCCGATGCGTTTTGCCGTTCTCGGCAGCGGTAGCCAGGGGAACGGCACGCTGGTAGCCAGCGCCGGCACGTACGTGTTGGTCGATTGTGGTTTCTCCTTGCGGGAAACCGAGAAGCGCCTGTTGCGCCTGGGTGTGCACCCGGCGCAACTGAGCGCGATACTCGTGACCCACGAACATGCCGACCACGTGCATGGCGTGGGTTTGCTGTCTCGGCGCTACAATCTGCCGGTGTACCTGAGCCGCGGAACACTGGAAGGCCTGCGCAAACCCATCGAGCCGGCGGGTTTTGTGGCCGGTGGCGAGCAATTGCGCATCGGTTGCCTGGACATCAGCGTGGTCAGCGTGGCGCACGATGCCCGAGAACCCACGCAATATGTGTTCAGCGACGGCGAGCGGCGCTTTGGGCTGCTGACCGACCTTGGGTCATATTGCGACAGAGTGATGGACAGTTACCGGGACCTCGATGCGTTGATGATCGAGTCCAACCACTGCCGCGACATGTTGGCGCGTGGTTACTACCCGTACTTCCTCAAGCAGCGGGTAGGCGGGGAGCACGGACATTTGAACAACCACCAGGCAGCGTTCCTGGTGGCCGAGTTGGGCTGGCAAGGCCTGCAACACCTGGTCCTGGCCCATCTGAGCAGCAAGAACAACCTGCCGCAGCTGGCCCGGCAATGTTTTGTCGACACCCTCGGGTGCGACCCGGACTGGCTGCAACTGGCCGATCAAGATTCAGGGCTCGACTGGCGACATATCGCCTAGCCCACTACTTAGCAAGCGGAGCCCATCATGGAAAAACGTGAAGAACTCTACCGCGGCAAAGCCAAGTCGGTTTACAAGACCGACGACGCTGACCGCTTGATCCTGCTGTTTCGCAACGACACCTCGGCGTTCGACGGCAAGCGCATCGAACAGCTGGACCGTAAGGGCATGGTGAACAACAAGTTCAACGCCTTCATCATGCAAAAGCTCGAAGCCGCCGGCGTGCCGACCCAGTTCGACAAGCTGCTGGGCGACAACGAATGCCTGGTCAAGAAGCTGGACATGATCCCGGTCGAATGCGTCGTGCGTAACTACGCCGCCGGCAGCCTGGTCAAGCGTCTGGGCGTGGAAGAGGGCATGAAGCTCAACCCTTACACCTTCGAGCTGTTCCTGAAGGACGACGCCAAGGGCGACCCGTTCATCAACGAATCCCACGTCGTGGCATTCGGTTGGGGCACCGCCGAGCAACTGGCCCGCATGAAGGAGTTGTCCCTCAAGGTCAACGAAGTGCTGACCAAGCTGTTCGACGACGCAGGCCTGCTGCTGGTGGACTTCAAGCTTGAATTCGGCGTGTTCAGCGACGGCTCCATCGTCCTGGGCGACGAATTCAGCCCGGACGGCTGCCGCCTGTGGGACAAGGACACCAAGAAGAAGATGGACAAGGACCGCTTCCGCCAGGGCCTCGGTGACGTCATCGAAGCCTACGAAGAAGTCGCCAAGCGTCTGGGTGTACCGCTGTAATCGACGCAAGCATCTGATAGCACGGAAAAAATTTCGCTCGGGGGTTCGCTTCCGGCGAATGTGCTGGTATGATGCGCGCCACTGGAGAGATGCCGGAGTGGCCGAACGGGACGGATTCGAAATCCGTTGTACTGGCGACAGTACCTAGGGTTCAAATCCCTATCTCTCCGCCAAATTTAAAAGCCCCGAGCGCTTAACCGCCTCGGGGCTTTTTGTATTTGGGGGGATTTTGGGGGAATGGGGGCGAATGTCATTCCCCCAACATGCTGGGATCTTCCTCGGCTCTGCCCCCTCGCTGCTTTGGCCCTTTCTGTTGCACCACTGTATGGCCGGCCGTCAGAAATAATTGTATTCGGTGGGCCATAGCTTGATCGTACGCGACTTGTATTGCGGCACAGAGACTCGCAAGCCGACGTTTGATATGACATTTTCGTCTGGTCTGGTCATCCGTACAGGCTTCTCCATCTGTTACATCATCACGCTTCCTTTATTCGGCTTTGATGGTGTTAAATGCACTCCTCGTGAACCATAGTGATCTACAGTGATCCTACAGAGGGCACGGAAATGCCCCATAAGGCCGTGCTCGCCATGAAGCGTTCAGGCCATGTTCTGCTGAAAATGCAGGAAAATTTGCGATGGAGAGAAGTCATGTCTAAAGGCAATGTCGTCTCGTTTACCGAAAGAAAGGCAGAGACTCAAGCAGGTATCGAGTTCCTTGATCTGCTTGATAGGGATATCAAGGAAAATCCTGAGGGTATCCAGCCTATCCCTCGCGGCCTGCTGCAGCGAATTCAAGCAATTCGCAATCAGGCAGACGACAATCGTCGCCGCGAGCTTCAAGAAGGCTAAGCGTGACCGAAAGCACGATTCATATCGAAAACGGGTGGGCACTTTATGCACACCCGTTATTCATTGCGCGCCTTGAGGAAATCACCGCCTCTGTTGAGAGAGCGATGGCTAATGACCCGGAAGGCTTTCACCATCATCCGGTCTACAAGCTTTTCGATGCAGTGAGCGCGAATATCCTGATAAATGTTCCGTCTGATCCGGCCCATACCTGCTATCGCCAGGGGAACACGCTAGGGCGTGACTTCAAGCATTGGTTTCGAGTGAAGAAGCAAGGGATACCTCCACGGTATCGCCTTTTTTTCAGTTCAGATCAGAGGCGCCCAAGACCATCATCTACGCGTGGCTCAATGATGAGAAAACGTTGAGGAAGGATGGCGATAAAAATGATGTGTATGCAGTTTTTACCGCAATGCTTCTAAACGGAAAAATGCCTAATTCCTACACCGACCTCATCGCGGCTTGCGGCGTCTTGGAATATGGAAGTTCTACGACAGGAACGGAGGAAGAATAAAGCCATCCGTTTCCCATAAAAGCCCGGCGTATCCGCTGGGCTTTTTCGTTTCTGGCGTTTTGTCGCGTGAAAACGGGGACAGACCACGATTATGAATCGGGGCGATTACAAGTGAACTCGAAATCGTGGTCTGTCCCCTCGTTCCTCAACTCAATCAACCAGACAATCCTGGTTGCCTGGCTTTTAGGGCTGCTTCACAGCCCAGCGGGGATAAATCCCCTCGCCACAGGGGCTGCATCGATTAGCTGATCGGCATCACCTTGTTGAGGCCCTTTGAACTAGGCCGGCTCTGCATCCAATCGTCGGGCTATGACATCAAGTACGTCGCAACCATCCCTCAATGGAATGCAGCACAGCTGTGCGAAGTCCTGAAGGACCACTGAGTCGCTCGGAATGTCTCCTCGCATGGCGAGGTTCTCTAAAAGCTGGGTGACCGCGCGGATTCTATAGCCCGCCGTGTCGAGCAGGATGTGCAAAGGTGCAGAGGTATCGACGAAGAGGGGTTGATCGTCGGCATTGCTGGTAAGGGCCATGTATCTATTCATTTCAAACTCCACTTGATCGAGGGCTTTCTTACCATTTGTCATTGAGTCGCCAAACCCAAGCCGCTCTTACGAACGACGTTTGGACTATAGGGCCTCGCCGGAGAAATCATCAATCAGATGATGAGTCAGAAAATTCCCTAAATTATGTGGGCGAGAAATGTCAGAAAAATCCCCGCTGCAATTGCCTCCCCCGCCTTTTTTATCCCGCACAACCCCCTCCGCGACCTGCATCACCTCGGTGTCTGCCAGACCCAAAGCTTTGTAACAATTAGACTAATGGTCTATAGCTCAAGACAAGGCTGCCGATAGGCAGGTATTCCCCCGTGTAAGGAGTGACACCATGCTGCGGTTTTTTGCCGATCTGGGCTTTCGCTGGAAAATCACCCTTCCGATCGCATTCCTGGCTGTGTTGTTGGTGCTGATGGGGTGGTCGGGCATGCGTGGTATCGGTCAGGTGACCGAATCGAGCACGCAACTGACCAAGCGTTATCTGCCGGCGATCAGCCTGTTGCTCAACGCCGACCGTGATCTTTATCAGGCTTTCGTCGCCGAGCGCAGTCTGCTTGATGGTCATGCAAGCGAGCATCTGAAAGCGCTGAGCGCCAGTCATGGCGAGAATGCGAAGCAGGCTTATGACCGCGTGCAAAAATATGCCGCGATGCAACCCGGTGCCGAAGCACAGGCATTGGTCAGTCAGTTCAATGACAGCTTCGGGAAATGGATGCAGGTGTCGCGACGGGTCCTCGAGCTGTCTGTGGGCGATCCGCAGGGTGCCAGCGCGCTGAGTTTTGGTGACAGTGAGCGCCTGTTCGAAACCATGCGCGACTCCATCGACAAGCTGGGTGAGCTGGAAGATGCGGCGTCGCATCGCGAAGGCGACGCCGCGATCAATAACGGCAAGGCAGTTGGGATGCAACAGGGTGCGATTCTGCTGGTCGGCCTGCTCAGTTGCGTCCTGGTGCTTTTCGTTCTGCCACTTGTGGTGCTGAGCCCAATGCGTCGACTGCTGCACCGCGTCGAGCAGATTGCCGAGGGTGGTGGCGATTTGAAAGGGCGTCTGGAGGTACGTTCGGCCGATGAATTGGGTCAGCTCAGCGGTGCCTTCAACCGTTTTCTCGACAAGCTGCAACCGTTGATTGCCGAAGTTGGGCGGGTCACCGGGGAGGTCGATTCCGCAGCGCGCGCCATGGCTGATATGGCCGCCACGAATGACCGGTTGATCAGCAGCGAGCATGCGGCGCTCGATCAGGTCAGTACCGCCGCCACCCAGATGAGCGCGGCGGTGCACGAAGTGGCGCATAACGCGGCGAACGCCTCGGGCGCCGCGCAACAGGCGAGCAGTCAGTCTCGTGACGGCGCCGAGGTGGTCAGCAGCACCATCGAGTCGATCCGCCAGTTGGCCCAGGAAGTGGAGAGCGCTTCGGGCACGATCGAGGCATTGGCCCAGGAAACTTCCAGCATTGGTGCCGTGCTCGAGGTGATACGTGGCATCGCCGAACAGACTAACTTGTTGGCGCTGAACGCTGCCATCGAAGCCGCACGGGCCGGTGAGCAGGGCCGTGGTTTTGCCGTGGTGGCCGACGAAGTGAGGGCGCTTGCGGCGCGCACACAGGATTCGACCAAGGACATCCAGGTTCGCATCGAGCGGTTGCAGAGCGGTGTCGCCAAGGCTGTTCAAGCCATGCATGTGGGCAGTAGCAAGGCCCGGGACAGTGTCGAGCGTGCAGCGGGTGTCGATCAGGTGCTCAGCGGTACCGGCGGTTCGATCCAGCGGATCAACGACATGGCCGCGCAAATCGCCAGTGCATGTGAGGAACAGAGCAGCGTCACTGAGGAAATAGCCCGCAATATTTCTGACATCCGTGATCTGTCCAACGAGGCGGCATCCAATTCTGCCCAGAGCATGCAGGCCAGCCAACAGCTGTCCAGCCTGTCGAGAAACCTGGCAGAACTGACCGGCCGCTTCCGCACCTGAAGCAGGGGGTGTCGTGTCCACTGACGAGCAACTGCAAGCCCTGCATCAGGACGGTTTCGTCCTGATGCCTGGTGTGTTGGATGCTCGCCAGATCGCCGACCTGCGCCATGCCATCGACCAGTTGAAGCCCCAGCATTGGGACTACAGCGGCGTCATCGATCATTACAAATGTGTGTTCAATCGCGATCCGTTCTGGCTGGCCTTCCTGGATGTGGCCGGGGTGATCGAACTGGCAGAGGCGGCCCTGGGCGATGATTGCCATGTCATCGGCCAGACGGCCTGGCGTTGCCATCCCGGTTTTATCGGGGCGCCGTTGCATCTGGATTATCTGGCGATGCAATTGCCGCCAAGCCTGTTGGCCGACCCTGCCTTTGAACTGCCGATGCAAGTTTTTACCGCGCAGTTTTACCTGGATGACATCGACGCCGACTTGAGCCCGACACAGGTCATTGCCGGCAGTCACAAGGCCGGCCGGGCGCCGGTGAAAGGCGAAACGCAGTGGCAAGGGCGCCCCGCGCAGCCGGTGCTGTGCCGGGCGGGCGATGTGCTGATACTGCGCAGTGAGTTATGGCACGCCGGCAGCGACAACCGGACCGCCGACCGCACGCGTTACATGCTCCAGGTGCACTATGGCCGGCGGATGGTCGCGCAGAAGTTCTCACCCTATCTGCATTGGCAGTTCAACCCCGTGGTCTTGGCCGCCGCGACACCTCGTCAGCGGCGGTTGTTGGGCGATCACCAGGAAGCTGAATACGATTGAGCCCAGCTCAGTCAGATCCACACATCATTGACCGCCGTTCGCTCATTGGTTTGTTCGCCGGTATTGATGACGCCGCGAGGCTCGATCAACAGCAGTTTCACTTCCTGGGCGGCGCTGGGCTTATGTTCGACACCTTTTTTGACCACGTACATCTCGCCCGGGCCAATCGTCACTGCACCATCGCGAAAGTCGATACGCAGCTCGCCCTCCAGCACGATGAAGGTTTCATCCGTATCGGCGTGGACGTGCCAGATGAATTCGCCTTCGAGCCGGGCGATCTTGAATTGGTAGTCATTCATTTCGGCCACGACTTTCGGTGTCCACTGTTCCTGGAACAGGGTGTATTTCTGGGCGAAGTTGATGGGGGCGTAACGGTTCATCGAGGCATGCTCCTTGGTGGGTGGTGCGTCCTACTTTATTGTTCGAGCCGATGCTGCGTATTGGATGATCGTGCAACTTTTTTGCGGCGCGCAGTCGCTATCTTAGCGCAGCATGTTCAGCCAGCGTGCCGGTGAAATACCGAAGACCTGGGTATGCAACCGGGTCATGTGGCTCTGATCGAAAAAACCACAGGCCAGGGCCACTTCGCTCAATGGCGTACCGTGGAAGGCCAGGCGTCGGGCTTCGCTCAAGCGACGCATGATGATGTAGCGATAGGGGCTGGTGCCGTACAGCGCCCGGAAATCCCGGGAGAGGCTCCATCGATCGCGACCGCTGGCCTGCACCAGGTCTTCGAGGGTGATCGACTGGTGGAGGGCATCGTGGATGAACAGGCGGGCTCGCTCCGCCGCCGGGTAGTCGATCAGCCGCCGTCCACGTCGACTGCCGGCCGCCAGGTCGAGTGCCTGGGCCACGTCGTAGATGGCATCCTCTTCCTCCAGCGGATCGAGGGGATGATCCAGGCCGTTCAAGAGTCGGCGGGTCGCGATGTTGAGGCGAGGGTCGCTGGACAACCCTCCTTCAATGAAGGGCAATGGCTTGCCCCCCAGTACTTGCTGGATCAACGACGGTTCTATGTAGAACATCCTGTAGCGGAAACCCTCACTCGTCCCGGCTTCGCCATCGTGCACCTCGTCCGGGTGCAGGACGATGGTGCCGCCGGGCTGGCTGTGGCGTTTGCTGTGGCGATAGTTGAAGCTCTGCACGCCGGAGAGCGTGATGCCGATGGCGTAGGTGTCATGGCGATGGGTGGTGTAGCCATGCCCGCTGAAATAAGCTTCGATGCGCTCCATTTTCCTCGACTCGGGCGCCCGCACCAGCCAGTCGCGATTATGGATGGATCGAGTCATTGCACCGGCCTCCTGCTTTTGTCCGCCTACCCTACCGCAAAAAAGCTGAACTGGCGTAGGAGCTGTCGAGTGCAACGAGGCTGCGATCTTTCCCCTGACGCTTGAATCTCAAGCGAAAGATCAAGATCAAGATCAAAAGATCGTCCGAACGCGGCCCGAGCCTTCGCCAGCTCCTACAGAGCCCACGCGGCGCTGTTAGATCTCCTTTACGGGCGTTTCGCCCTGGACATTCTTGATCAACCCGATGACATGAAGGCAGTCACTCTTGTTCACATAGGACTCGCCACTGGCGATCGTTTCGTGGTTGCCGGCTCTCAAGCGCCAGCGCCATTGGCCTTTTCCGGTATTCGGGGTGCCTCGGGTCTGTCGATAGATTTCAAAATACATCGGTTCGCTCCCTGCGATTCATTCAGTCAAGACATGCGTTGGACATGTGGCTGCCAGCCTAGCCAAGTGGGTGGTTTTGGCTACAGGAAATTCGTTTCCATTGGTTATCAAATATTGCTGACATGAGTCTGGATCGAACATGCGACCGTTTATGTCCTTGCTTTGCCTTGACCGAAAGAGCCCAGGGACTGAAATCCCTGGCCGTGAAGTGAGTCTTTTTGCGCATAGACGCACAACCCCTGGCGTTTCTACACTGCATCCAATCAACGGATCGAGGGCAGTGGATGAACCGCAACGAATTGCGCAAGGCCGATATCAACCTGATGGTGGTTTTCGAAACGCTGATGCTGGAGCGCAACGTGACACGGGTGGCGGAAAAACTGTTCCTGGGTCAACCGACCATCAGCTCGGCCCTCAATCGTTTGCGCAAGATGTTCAACGACCCATTGTTCATTCGCGTTGGCCACCGCATGGAACCGACGGCCCGGGCTGAAGAAATCATCCGGCATCTATCACCGGCGCTCGATTCGCTGTCGGTGGCCTTGAGCCTGACCCACGATTTCGACCCCACCAGCAGCACCATGACGTTTCGCATCGGCCTGTCGGATGACGTCGAGTTCGGCCTGTTGCCGCCCCTGTTGAGTAGCCTGCGGCAAGAAGCGCCGCAAATCGTGTTCGTGGTCCAGCACGTCGATTACTGGCGTATCCCCGATTTGCTGGCATCGGGCGACATTACCGTGGGCATCAGCCAGACCCGCGGTCTACCGGCCAACGCCAAGCGCAAATTGTTGCGGCACATCGAGCCCCGCGTGTTGCGTGCCGATGTGTCGGACACGCCGCTGACGCTGGACGAGTATTGCGCGCGGCCTCATGTGTTGGTGTCCCATACCGCGAACGTCGCCGGGTTTGCCGATGAATGGCTGGCCGAGATCGGACGCACGCGTCAGGTCGTGCTGTCGGTGCCGCAATACAGCGCATTGCCGGCGTTGCTGGCCGGCACGGACCTGATCGCCAGCCTGCCGGACTATACCGCCGCCGCCATGGCGGCCTCGGGGCAACTGTTCAACGAACCCTTTCCTTTCAAGACCCCGACCCTGGATTTGTCCATGGTCTGGTTGAGCCATGTCGACAGTGACCCGGCCGAGCGCTGGTTGCGCTCTCGGCTGGAGGCGTTTATGGGTGAGCGCGTTGTCTCGGCGCAAGCTTGAGCGCGTGAAACGAGGAAACAAAACCTGCCCCAAAGTTTAAAGTCGAGGTAAGGTTGTGGCGGCTGAAATCCCCTCGTCATATTTTCGAATCGGAGTCGAACACATGCCTCACCTGCACATGGAGTACACCGCCAACCTGCCCGAGCTGAAGGCCGATGTCGCATTGCTGCGCCTGAACAATGCGCTGGTGGCCTCTGGCCAATTTGCCGCCGAGCTGGACATCAAGAGCCGGGCCGTGAAGCTCGAGACTTTCCGGGTGGGCACGGGGTTGGGCGAGCGGGGTTTCGTGCACGTGAAGCTGGCCTTGCTGAGCGGTCGCTCGCTGGAGGTCAAGAAACAACTGGCCGATAGCCTGCTGGCCGTGATCCAGGAGCTGGGGCCATGGCCGGCCGACGTTAGCGTGCAACTGTGCGTGGAAATCCTCGATATCGATCGAGGCCCGTATGCCAAGGCCTTGATCGGTCAATGACGATCAGGTGTCGCGGGCGGCGCAGGCCTTTATGATCTGTTCGCGCAGCCAGGCGTTGGCACTGTCCTGATCGACGGCCAGGCTCCACTGCATGTTCAGGGTGAACCCCGGCAGGCCCTGGGGCACTTCGTGGTGATTGAAGATCGCCTCGTTGGCCAGCAATTTCTGGATGCGGCGGGGCAGGGTCAGGATGAAGTCGGTGCCGGTGATCATCTTCAGTGCAGCACTGTAGCTGTTGGCGCGAGCGGCAATCTGGCGTTGATGCGCCTGCTGCGACAGCCAGCCGTCCACCATGTTGGTGGCTGACGACCAGGGTGTCGGAAATACGTGTCGGCGCCGTACGAAAGACTGAAGGCTCAGTTGCGGTTCGAGTGGCGTCGCTCGTTTATCCACGACACAAACCAGGTCTTCCTCCAGCAACTGCCGGGATTTGAAATCGGCATGGTTGCTGTGGAAGTTCGGGCCGAAGCAGATCACCAGGTCCAGGCTGCCGTCGCGCAATTCTTCGGCGGGAATGTCGGCTTCGAGCTTGTGCACGTTCACCACCACCGGCAGATTGGCGTAATCGAAGCCTTGCAGCAGTTGCGGCAGAATCAGCTGTTCGAAATATTCCGGTGCGCAAATATTGAAGGTAATGGCTTGCCGGGTCGGATCGAAGGTGGGCGTACCGGCATGGCACAGGTTGATGCTTTGCAAAATGGCGCGCACATGGTCGTACATGCCCTCGGCCTTGTAGGTGGGGCGCATGCCGGTGCGGGTGTTGATGAATAGCTCGTCTTCGAAACAGGTTCGCAGTTTCTTGAGGCAATAACTGACAGTTGATTGACTGACGCACAATGCCTCGGACACGCCAGTGACACTGCTTTGCTCGTACACGGCGCTAAATACCATGAGGTCCTGCATGTCGAGCTTTCTGAGGGAGTTACTGTTCAGCATCCGTTCTGTCTCTCGCTGTGCTCCTTGCGCGGATTTTGCGCAAACCAGGCTGACGATCCTAACGGAACGATGGTGCCAAGAGAATGCCGGGCAGGCGCTTTCATGGTCGGGAACGGGACAGATAATGTAGCGAATACGACGTGTCGATCAACGACTGTTTGGTTTGCCTATGTTTAGCTCGCTGCGATCCAAGCTCCATCAAATCCAGGTTTAACCGCCAAGGGGGCCGTGGGACGCTTGCCCGATGTATTTCCTGTGATGCGCTCATGGACGGTTGGCCCCTGGCATTCCAATACGCTTCATCTGCCGCGGTCGATCCGCTGGGCCGGTTCACGCCTGCCATGGCCCCAACCCTCAGTGCGTTGCCCTCCGAGCTGGCTTTTTGGGCGCTCTGGCATTGCCGTCACGCTCGTCCTCCAGATACGCGTATTTCCTGTTGATCATTCACGGTGCTCGCTCAATGGCGAGCACAGACTGACGGTGCCTTGTCCCCCGTCCGACATGGAAATACGAGCGTTCTCATGAGCCTTGCCAAGTTTTCTTTCGCACCCGTGCAACACGCCCAGGCGTTCCTTGCGCAGAACCCTGATATCGAACTGTTCGAGCTGTTCATTCTCGACAACAACGGCGTGCCCCGGGGCAAGTTGTTGCATCGGGACGAGTTGCTGGCGGTCTTCGAAAGTGGCCGGCCACTGCCCAGTACGATTCTCGGGCTGACCATCAATGGCGATGATGTGGAAAACTCGGGACTGGTGTGGGACGTCGGTGACATCGATTGCCGTGCCTATCCCCTCAGCGGCAGCTTGCAGCGCATGCCATGGCGGCTGATTCCCACGGCTGCCGTGCAGGTCAGCATGCATCCCCAGGAAGGCATGCCGGCGACCATCGCCGATCCGCGTTATCTGCTCAGCCAAGTGATCGAGGCCTTGCAGGCCGACGGCTATTACCCGGTGATGGCGGCGGAGCTGGAGTTTTATCTGCTGGACGCGCAACGCGACAGCCAAGGCCGGCCACAACCGGCGCGGGATGCCGACGGTGGCCGGCCGCGCGCGACCCAGGTCTACGGTTTGCGCGAGCTGGAGCAGATCGAGCCGTTCCTGGCCGACCTGTACACCGCGTGCAAGCTGCAAGGCATTGCGGCCCGGACCGCCATTTCCGAATACGCACCGGGACAAGTGGAGATCACCCTTGAACATCGCAGCGATGCCTTGCAAGCCATGGATGAAGCGGTGCGCTACAAGCGACTGGTCAAGGGCGTGGCCCACAAGCACGGCATGCAGGCCTGTTTCATGGCCAAGCCGTTCGATCACTTGGCGGGCTCCGGCATGCACATGCATGTCAGCCTGGCGGACCGCGAAGGCCACAATTTGTTTGCCAGTGAAGCCGCAGACGGCACGCCGCTGTTGCGCCAGGCAGTGGGGGGGATGCTCGACACCTTGCTCGATTCGCTGTTGATGTTTTGTCCGAACGCCAACTCCTACCGGCGATTCCAAAGCAACAGCTACGCACCGCTGGCGGCGACCTGGGGCGTGGACAACCGCACCGTGAGCTTGAGGGTGCCGGGCGGCCCGGCGTTCTCGCGGCACATCGAGCATCGTATCTGCGGCGCCGATGCCAACCCTTACCTGGCAGCGGCGGCGATATTGGCCGGCATTCATCGCGGCCTGCGTGAACAGTGCGATCCCGGGAAACCTGTGGAAGGCAACGGCTACGCCCAGGCCACCGAGTTGCTGCCCACCGATTGGCTCACCACCCTGCGTGCCCTTGAAGCATCGGCCTGGGCGCGGGAGGCGTTTGGCGATGAGTTTCTTGGCGTTTATCTGGCGGTCAAGCGCGCGGAATACCGTCAATTCATGGGGGAAGTCGGGGAGCAGGACTGGCGCTGGTATCTGAATCAGGCTTGAAAGCGGTTGGCCGCCTGTTCCTTAAATAATTATTTAGTGGCAAGTTTTTCACGAAAAATTGATGGTGAGCTACCTAAAGTTTGTGCTGCCGTAGGAAATGAAATTTTCACATTTTCCTGCGGCACTTCTTTTTAAAAGAGCAACTTTCAGGAAACCGTCATCCATTATGCTGACTATTAAAGCCGTGCGCCCCGAGTGGGTGACGCTGGTCGCCAGTGCCTTTTTATTAATGGGCTTTAACATCGTTCTCTGGCAACACTTGCTGGCGATCACCACGGCTGACGCTCGGGGCCTGCTGATGTGCGTGGCGTTTGGCCTGATGATTATCTGCGCGTTCAACCTGGTGTTGACGCTCGTGGCCTTCCGTCCGCTGCTCAAGCCCGTACTGATGCTGTTGTTCCTGATCAGCGCCGGCGTTGCGTATTTCATGGGCCAATACGGCGTATTGATCGACACCGGCATGTTGCGCAACTTTGCTGAAACCAATGCCACGGAAGTTCGCGACCTGTTGTCGCTGAAGTTGTTTGTTTATATCGGATTGTTGGGGGTATTGCCTTGCTGGTTGTTGTTCAAGACACCGATCAACTACCGTCGCTGGCCCAAAGAGTTATTAAGTAAGTTGCTGGTCGGTGTGGCCTCGGTCGCGGTGATTGGCGTGGTCGCCCTGGCCAACTACCAAGGCCTGTCTTCATTGTTTCGCAACCACCACGAGTTGCGCTTGATGGTCGTGCCGAGCAATTACATCGGTGCCTCGTTCGGCTACTTGCGTGAGCAGGTCGCGTCGGCCAAGCAGCCGTTCACCAAGTTGGGCGAGGACGCGAGCCGCAACCCCATCTGGCAAACCCACGGCCGCAAATCCCTGACTGTACTGGTGGTGGGCGAAAGTGCCCGGGCCGAGAACTTCGGCATTCTCGGCTATAACCGCGATACCACGCCGACACTGAACAAAGAGGCCGGCCTGATCGCTTTCACCGACGTGCAATCCTGCGGCACTGAAACCGCCGTGTCGGTGCCTTGCATGTTCTCCAACATGGGGCGCAAGAACTACGACGCCAGTATCGCCAAGAATGAAGAGGGTTTGCTGGATGTGCTCAAGCGCGCCGGGCTGGAGGTGATCTGGCGGGACAACCAGTCCGGCTGCAAGGGCACTTGCGACCGGGTCACCGTGCAGGATATGAGCAATCTGAAGGATCCAGCCCTGTGTGCGAGCAGCGAGTGCCGTGACGAAATCCTGCTCCAGGGTTTGCAGCATTTCATCGACACGCTCGACAAGGACACCGTGCTGGTGCTGCACCAGATGGGCAGCCACGGGCCGGAATACTTCAAGCGCTATCCCAAGGAGTACGAGCATTTCACCCCGGTGTGCGAAAGCAACGCGCTGAACAATTGCAGTCGCGAGAGCATCGTCAACGGCTACGACAACACGCTGGTGTACACCGATCATGTGCTTTCGACCCTGATCGATCTGCTGCGGGCCAACCAGGACAAGGTCGACACGGCCATGCTGTACTTGTCGGACCATGGCGAGTCCCTGGGCGAATACAACCTGTTTCTCCATGGCACGCCCTACATGCTCGCCCCGGAGCAACAGAAACATGTGGCGATGCTTGCCTGGTTCTCTGACAGCTATCAGAAGGCTTTTTCGGTCGACACCCATTGCCTGCAACTGAGTCGGGAAAAGCCCTTGAGCCAAGACAACCTGTTTCACTCGATGCTCGGGCTGCTGGAAGTCAACAGCCAGGTCTACAACCGCGACCTGGACCTGTTTGCCAACTGTCGCGGCGCGGTGATTGACGGTGTCCTGGCGCGCCAGTGATGGCGTGACTTTTTTTTCACGCGGTGTTGGTTAACCTGTCATCCAATCTTTTCCAAGAGCCGTTCGTATGTCCGGGCTACCCCCTTCCACCGTCGAGCTTGAGTTTGCCAGGCAGCATGACCAGGAACATGCGCAGGTCTGCTGTCGGCCGGCACCTCGACGATTGCGCCTGGCGTTCTGGCGCGACGAACACATGGTACGCAACGCCCTGAAGGTGGCGGGCGAGCCCGGTTTGGTGCTGGATGTGGCCTGTGGCGCAGGACGGTTCTGGCCGGTGCTGGCCGAGCATGCCAACCGGGTGATCCTGGCGGCGGACCCGTCGCCGGACATGCTTGAACATGCGCTCACTCACCATGGCGGCGCGTTGCTCCAACGGGTCAAGACCTTCCCGAGTTCAGCGTTTACCATCGGGCTGTCGGCCAACGCGGTGGATTGTATTTGTTGTCTGCAACTGTTTCGCCACGTCGGCGCCAGCGAGCATCGCCTGGCGCTGTTGCGCGAGTTCCATCGGGTCAGTCGCGACACGGTGATCGTTTCGGTGCAAATCGAAGGATGCCTCAAGATCGGCCAGGCGCCACGACGAAGCCTGGCCGACAAGGCCGATGTCGAAGCCGAGTTTCGCCAGGCCGGTTTCAGCGTGCTCTGGTATCAGGATTTCCTGCCCGGTTTTGCGCTGACGCGTGTTTATGTATTGCGTAAGACCGGTTAAGTTCCGATGTAGGACTATTCTTGCTTTTTCGCAGGCGATTTCTCTTAGGCTGCTGCTCTATGGATGCTCGCAATCGCCAGCGGCGATATATACTGCGCGCCATTCTTCAAGGGAGAGCCGTGTGGCCATCGATATTCACTGGATTCGCGACAACGATAGCCTCGGTCAGTTTTGCGCCGAGTGGCAGCAGTTGCCATTCGTCGCCCTCGATACCGAATTCATGCGGGTCGACACCTTTTACCCTATTGCCGGTTTATTGCAGATCGGCGACGGCAAGCGTGCCTACCTGATCGACCCCTTGACCATCGACAATTGGCAGCCCTTGGCCGCACTGCTGGAAAACCCGGCGGTGCTCAAGGTATTACACGCCTGCAGCGAAGACCTTGAAGTGCTGCTGCGCTTGACCGGCAGCCTGCCTGCGCCGCTGTTCGATACTCAACTGGCCGCCGCCTACCTGAACCTGGGCTTCTCCATGGGCTATTCGCGGCTGGTGCAGGAAGTGCTGGGTATCGAGTTGCCCAAGGGTGAGACCCGTTCCGACTGGTTGCAGCGGCCCCTGTCCGAGACGCAGATCAGCTATGCGGCAGAGGATGCCGTGCACCTGGCGGAAGTTTTCGTACTGCTGCGTCCAAAACTTTGCGACGAAAAATACCGTTGGGTCCTGGAGGACGGCGCCGAACTGGTGGCCAACCTGCGTCGCGAAGTCGACCCATACGAGGTCTACCGCGAGGCCAAGCTCGCCTGGAAACTGTCCCGCGCCCAATTGGCCGTGCTGCGCGAGCTGTGCGCCTGGCGCGAACGCGAGGCGCGGGCTCGTGACCTGCCGCGCAATCGCATCATTCGCGAGCATTCGCTATGGCCCCTGGCCCGTACCCAGCCGGATAACCTCGGCGCGTTGGCGAAGATCGAAGACATGCACCCGCGCACCGTGCGCCAGGACGGCCAGTTTCTGCTGGACCTGATCCAGCGCGCCGCCAGCGTGCCGCCCGAGCAATGGCCGCCGGCCGTGGCCGAGCCTCTGCCCATCGAGGCCTCGGCCTTGGTCAAGCGTCTGCGGGCGCTGGGGCAGGCTGAAGCCGAGCGCCTGGAGATTGCTCCGGAGCTGATGCTGCGCAAGAAAACCCTCGAAGCGCTGATCAAGAGCGGCTTTCCCGAGGGCCCTTACCAATTGCCTGATTCGCTGCGTGGCTGGCGCCGCGAATTGATGGGCCAGGCGCTGCTCGACAGCCTGGCCACTGCCGGAGAACAGCCTTGAAACGTATCTGCTCCATCTACCGAAGCTCGAAGAAAAACGAGATGTACCTGTATGTGCTCAAGAGCGATGCCCTGGAGCGTGTACCTGAGCCGCTGATGGCCGCCTTTGGCAAGGCGATCCATGCCTTCGACCTGGTGCTGAGCCCTGAGCGGGCGCTGTCTCGGGAAGACATCAACAAGGTGCTGGAAAACCTCGACACCCAGGGCTATCACTTGCAAATGCCGCCGGCCGAAGACGAGTACATCGAGCATTTGCCCGAAGAGTTGTTGCGCCGCAACGACCCGGTCTGACGGTCTCTGAGGCACCTGTTCTGGGTGCCTCTGGAAAAACATTGGAATGGTTTATTGACGACGATCGCATGGATGGAGCGACACACTCTATCGGCGGTTGTCTGCACTGTTTTTGAAAGGTTTGATTCATGCGCGTTCTGATTGCCGAACACGACCACCCGGTGTACGCCCAGCTTCTGCGTCAGGCGGCACCCGATATCGAAGTCCTGACCAGCGGCGACTCTGCCGAACTGTCGCGACTGGCCACCGATTGTCCGGTCTGGCTCGGCCAGCCTGATCTGCTGGCTACCCTGTTGCGCCAAGGCCATAGACCCAACTGGCTGCAATCGACCTGGGCGGGCATCACGCCGTTGCTGGCCGAGGGCTTGACGCGCAATTACCGCCTGACCCGTGCGGTGGGTATTTTCGGCCAGGTGATGGCTGAGTACGTGCTGGCTTACATGCTCGGTCATGAGCGCGAGGTGCTGGCGCGATTGGTCAGCCAGGTCGAGCGCAAGTGGGACAACCGCCAGGGGCAGAGCCTGGCCGGGCGCAAGGTGTTGATCGTCGGGACCGGGGATATCGGCCAGCGTGTGGCGCAGTTCCTCGTGCCGTTTGGTGTGCAGTTGTACGGCGTTGCCCGCGAAGCGCGGGCGTTGGCGCCGTTCATCGAGGTCGGGGCGCTGAAGGACCTGCCGCGCCTGGTGAGCGAGGTCGATTACGTGATCAACCTGCTACCCAACACTCCCGACACCCATGATGTGTACGACGCGGCGCTGTTCAAGCAATTCAAGCCGACCGGGTTGTTCATCAACGTCGGTCGCGGCGTGGCGGTGGTGGATGCGGACCTGGTGCAAGCCCTGAAGGACGGGCACCTGGCCGGCGCGGTGATCGACGTCTGCCGCCAGGAGCCGCTGCCGCAGCGCCACCCGTTCTGGACCGCCTGGGGCCTGCTGCTGACCGGCCACAGCTCGGCACCGACCTCGCCACCGATGATGGTGCAGTTGTTCCTGGAAAACCTGCGGGCCTATCAGGCGGGCGACGCGCTGCGCGGGGAAGTGGATTTCAGCAGGGGCTACTGACTTGGCGATGCACATGCTCCGCCCGGCCCTGTAGGAGCTGGCGAAGCCTGCGATCTTTTGATCTTTTGATCTTTAGCTCGAGACTCAAGTGTCTGAGGAAAGATCGCAGCCTCGTTGCACTCGACAGCTCCTACAACGTGGGGGGGCAGTGTTTGGGGTTACAGGCTGAAATCGCCTTCTGCCACCAGTTCGCTCAACGGCCGGCGCGGGCTCGGGGTTTCGCGGGCCTGGAGGTACTCGGCCAGTGTCGACTTGTCCCCCAGCTTGCCAATCGCCACGGCCGCGTGCAGGGCGTAGCCTTGCGGGATCTTCAGTTCCTTGCGGGTCAACTCATGGTCGAAACCGGCCATGCCATGGGTGTGCCAGCCGCTGAGGCTGGCTTGCAGCGCCAGGTGGCCCCAGGCCGCGCCTGTGTCGAAGGTGTGGGACTGCGCTGGCGTCTCTTCGGTGGCGCCGGGCACAGCGAAGGTGGTTTTCGACACAATGATCACCAGTGCCGAAGCGTGTTGCGCCCAGCCGCGGTTGAATTCATTGAGCAGGCCCAGGAAGCGCTCCCAATTTGGCGTGTCGCGGCGCGCATACAGGAAACGCCACGGCTGGGAGTTGTACGCCGACGGCGCCCAGCGTGCAGCTTCGAAGAAGCCCAGCAGGGTTTCTTCGGCAATGGCCTGGCCGGTAAAGGCTCGGGGCGACCAGCGTTCGATGAATTGAGGGTGAA
This sequence comes from Pseudomonas sp. PF05, assembly GCF_056521845.1. Lineage (NCBI taxonomy): Bacteria > Pseudomonadati > Pseudomonadota > Gammaproteobacteria > Pseudomonadales > Pseudomonadaceae > Pseudomonas > Pseudomonas sp. PF05. Next base: position 96,116 of record NZ_JBWLPW010000014.1, read on the forward strand.
TCGCGTAATCGGCAATGCGGGGATTGGCGCTCATGGGCTTACCTGGCTGGGGTTTGGAAAGTCAATGAAGCAACCTACGTCCCGCCGCCCGGCCTGACAAGCCCCTGCCTACCGACAGTCGCCAATGCTTGGCCTGAAGAGGCCCGGGCACTAGACTGTCGGCCTTTTCACCACCTGATGTTGATGCTTGAGCCATGGCCGCCAAAGTCGAACCGTTCTGGAAACGCAAAACCCTCGATCAGCTCGATCTGCAGGAATGGGAATCGCTGTGCGACGGCTGCGGCCTGTGCTGCCTGCAAAAACTCGAAGACGAAGACGACAACAGCGTCTACTACACGCGCATCGCCTGCAAACTGCTGGACCTGAAAACCTGCCAGTGCACCGACTATCCCAACCGCCGCGACTTTGTCCCCGACTGCATCCAGCTCACGCCGGGCAAGGCCGATGAGTTCAAATGGCTGCCGCCGACCTGCGGTTATCGGCTGGTCAGCGAGGGCAAGGACTTGCCGTTGTGGCACCACTTGGTCTGCGGTGATCGCGATGCCGTGCACCACGAACGCATTTCCCAGTCCGGGCGTATGTTGGCCGAAGGCAGCGTGCCGGAAGACGATTGGGAAGATCATCTGATTTTCCGCGCCGGCTGAGCCGCCGGACGGCGCGCCCCAGGGAGAACCCATGGCAGCAGGATTGAAACGGACGCTGGCCGCCGGACTGCTGGCGATGGGCGGGCCGCTGTGGGCGGCGCAGAAAGTCGATCTGGATTATCACGTGCACCTGTTGCCGCAGAGCGATCAGGCCGAAGTGCGTCTGACGCTGGCCCGGGGTTCGGCGGTGCGCAGCCTGGATTTCGACCTCGGCGACGGCAGTCGCTACAGCGATTTCAAGGCCGACGGCCAATGGCAACTCACCCCCGGCAAGGAGGTGCGAGGTGTCTGGCGTCCAGCAGCCAACAAGGCCAGCCTGAGCTACCGCGTGCGCATCAGCCATGCTCGCAAGAACGCCACCTTCGAAACCCGCATGACCCCGATGTGGGCGTTGCTGCGCGGTGACGACCTGGTACCGTCGGCCAAGCTCGACCAGCAGGACGGCGTCGAACTGGTGGCCCGTCTGGACGTTGAATTGCCCGCCGGCTGGAAAAGCATCGAGACGCCCTGGCCGCGCATCGGCAAGCAACGCTTTCGCATCGACAACCCCTCGCGCCTGTTCGACCGCCCCACGGGCTGGATGCTCGCCGGCAAACTGGGCAGCCGCCGCACACGCCTGGGCGAAACCGAAGTGACGGTGGCCTCGCCCCAGCGCCAGGGCATGCGCCGGATGGATGTGCTGACGCTGCTGACGTTCGTCTGGCCGCAGGTGCAAGCGCTGGTGCCGCGCCATCCTTCCAAGTTGCTGATTGTCGGCGGCGGTGATCCGTTGTGGCGTGGCGCCCAGGCCGGCCACGACTCGATCTATTTGCACAGCCGTCCGCCGCTGGTCAGCGAGCGGGGCAGTAGCCCGTTGTTGCGCGAGTTGGTGCAGGCACTGGCCCGGGTCAATGATCAGGATCGCAGCGACTGGATCAGCGAGGGGCTGACAGAGTACTACGCCATCGAACTGCTGCGCCGCGCTGGCGGTCTGAGCGATGAGCGCTATCAGACCCTCAATGACCGGCTCGCCCGCGACAGCAAGGGCGTCACCACCTTGCGTGGCGAACAAATCAGCACCGCGGCAGTGGCCAAGGCGGTATTGCTGCTGCAGGAACTGGACCGCGAGATTCGCTTGAAAACCCACAACAAGCGTTCACTGGATGATGTGTTGCAGGGGGCGATGCGGCTGGAGACGGTCGATACCCAGGAGTTTGTGCAACTCAGTGAAAGTGTGCTGGGTGGGGGCTCCAGCGTTCTGGATACCCAGTTACTTCAGTAATACCGCTATCGCGGGCAAGCCTTGCTCCCACACTGAATCTTCGCCGGATGAAATATTGGGTACGACTCGATCCTGTGGGAGCAAGGCTTGCCCGCGATGAGGCCATCAGCCTCACCGCAAAGAATCAAAGCCCAACTTTGGGCGAATCCAACGAATCATTCCCCGTCACCGTAGCCGTGCCAGTCGCCGCCTCGGCATTGGCCTTCAGGCGGCTCAGCTCATCACCGGCCTGTTCGATGCGGGCACGGGCGTTGCTGAGGTTCTGCCGGTTCTTTTCCAACAAGGCCTTGGCCGAACAATGCCCGGTGATCCCCCGCGCCAGCGCCATGCCGCCGATCGCCAGTTGAGCCAGGCCGAGCACACCGCCACGGCGCAAACCCTTGCCCATCATCAGCACACCGCCGGCCAGTGAGCCAATGCGTTCCCAGCCATGCACGTTTTGTGGCGGATGGGATTGGAAAGGGGTGGTCTCGATCGGCTCGAACGGATTGTTGTCGCTCATGATCTGTCTCCAGTGTGGGGATTGGTATAAAGCTGACTGCCCGAGCGATTGCCTTGTTCAATCGAATGTTGCACCGATCAGCGGAATTGCGGCCCCGAACGGGTGTTGTTGCCTTTGGCCATGCGGTCATACAGCACGACGTTGACGGTAGCGGCCAGGTTCATGCAGCCGGTGGTGGGGATGTACACCACGTCCTCGCACCAATCGCGGATGTCCTTGTCCAGGGAGCCATCTTCCGGGCCAAAAATGTACAGCGCCCGGTCCGGGTGCGTGTATTCGGGCAGAGGGCGGGCGCCTTCCACCAGTTCCACGGCCACTGGCACACAGCCCAAGGGCAGGATTTTCTTCAGGTCGTCGATACCGATCAGCGGGATGTCGTAGTGGACTTTCTTGGTGTCGGTGACGAAGTCGGCGGCGCGCTCATAGCGCTTGCCGGTGTAGAACACCGACGCCACGCCGTAGCAGCCGGCGGCACGCATGACCGAGCCGACGTTTTCCGGTGACTTGGGGTTGAACAGACCGATGCAGCTATAGCGTTTGTTGGCCACGGGCGGGGTGCCTTTGGGGAAAAGGCGCGATTATACGGGGATTGAGCCTGGTTGTTCAGTGTGGCGATCGAGGGTGGCTGGCCAGTCGATAGACGCGAACCGATCGCGCCATTTTTTAGCCCGCCCTGGGTTTACTCCACCGACGCGTTGCGCAGCCTCAAGGCATTGAACACCACCGACGCCGAACTCACGCTCATGGCGATGGCGGCGATCATGGGCGAGAGCAGGTGACCGGTCAGGGGATACAGCAGGCCGGCAGCCAGCGGAATCCCCATCGAGTTATAGAGGAAGGCAAAGCCGAGGTTCTGGCGCATGTTTCTAACGGTTGCCACCGAAAGGGTGCGGGCCCGCAAGATCCCCATCAAATCGCCTTTTACCAAGGTCAGTTGGGCGCTGTTCATCGCCACGTCCGTACCCGTACCCATGGCAATGCCTACGTCCGCCCGAGCCAGGGCGGGAGCATCGTTTATTCCGTCACCCGCCATCGCGACCTGGCGGCCATCGCGCTGCAGGTCCGCTACCAGGCGCTCCTTGTCCTCGGGTTTGACTTCGCCATGGACCTCTTCGATGCCCATCTCCCTGGCCACGGCGCGTGCAGTGGTGAGGCCGTCGCCGGTGGCCATGATGATCTTTATGTCGTGAGCCTTGAGCCGGTTGACCGCTTCCCGGGAGGTCGGCTTGATCGGGTCCGAGACGGCCAGCAGCCCGGCCAGCACACCGTCGACCGCCATGTAGATAATGCTGATGCCTTGCGCGCGTAGCTGCTCGGCCTGTTGTTGCAGCGGGCTGACGCTGATACTGGCAGCGTTCATCAGGGCGGTATTACCCAAGTGGACCTGCTTGCCGTCCACCTGGCCACTGACACCGATGCCGCTGCCGGATTCAAATGAAGCCGGCTTGATCAGTTCAAGCTGCTCGGATCGTGCGTGATCGACGATGGCGTGGGCCAGGGGATGTTCGCTGCCCTGGTCCAGGCTGGCGGCCAATAGCAGCACCTGGCGGTCGTCGAAGCCCTGGGTGGCTTCCACGCTGTGAAAGGCCGGGCGCCCTTCGGTCAGGGTGCCGGTCTTATCGACGATCAGCGTGTCGATCTTGCACAAGTTCTCGATGGCGCTGGCGTCCCGGAAAAGCACGCCCAGGCTGGCAGCCTTGCCGGTGGACACCATGATCGACATGGGGGTTGCGAGCCCCAGCGCACAGGGGCAGGCAATGATCAGCACGGCGACGGCGTTGATCAGCCCGAAGACCCAGCCAGGCTCGGGACCTAACAGCCCCCAGCCGAAAAAAGTCAGTACGGCGATGGCAATCACGCCCATGACGAAATAGCCAGCGATCACGTCGGCCATCCGCTGCATAGGGGCTTTGGAGCGCTGGGCCCGGGCGACCATCTGAACAATTTGCGCCAGGACGGTCTCGGCGCCGACCTTCTGCGCCGTCATCACCAAGCTACCGTGGGTGTTGATCGTGGCGCCGATCAGGCTGTCCCCGGCGCGTTTGATCACCGGAACCGGCTCGCCGGTGAGCATCGACTCGTCAACGGCACTTTCACCTTCGAGTACCGCACCATCGACCGGGACCTTTTCACCGGGCCTGATCCTCAGGCGGTCACCCTGATGGACATGGGCCAGGGGGATGTCCTGTTCCTGGCCATCGGCGTTGATCCGGCGCGCGGTCTTGGGTGACAGCCCCAGCAGCGACTTGATGGCGGCCGATGTCTGCGAGCGTGCCTTGAGCTCCAGCATCTGCCCCAGCAAGGTGAGGGAGATGATCACCGCGGCGGCTTCAAAGTAGACGCCGATCCGCCCCTCTTGCAGGAACGTGGCGGGAAACCCTCCAGGCCAGAACGTGGCTGCGACACTGTAGAGATAGGCCGCCGCGGTGCCCAGGCCAATCAGGGTCCACATGTTCGGGCTACGTTGGCGAACAGAGACCACTGCTCGCACAAAAAACGGCCAGCCTGCCCACAGGACCACGGGTGTCGCCAGGAAAAACTCGACGAAATTTTGCATTTCACCGTGAAACAGCGACAAGGCGTGCCCCGCCATGGCGAGCACGGTCACGATGACCGTCAACGGCAAGGACCACCAGAAGCGGCGGGTGAAGTCCTTGAGTTCTGGATTGTCCTCTTCTTCCAGCGCGGGCATCACCGGCTCCAGCGTCATGCCGCACTTGGGGCAGGTGCCGGGGCCGGGTTGGCGTATTTCCGGGTGCATGGGGCAGGTGTATTCAGTCGCCATGTCGTCCGTGTCCGTGCCCGAAGACATGCATCAAGGGGCATATCAGGAGAATCAGGTACGGCCAATTCGCCGTGATGTGGCTGAAGTGTTCTCGCACCAGATAGAAGAGGCCAATGACCAGCAACATGATCAATACAATGCCGGTCTTGCCCCGCCAGAATGACGTTGCGCCAGCAACTGGGGGTTGATGAGTGTTCATGGTATCGCTCCTTCAGGCCGGGCGAGCCATCGCCACCGATAAACACAGCATAGGCAGGGAGCGCCTTGGGGGATTGATATTCATCAACCTTGGCTTACTCCCCCGCAAATGAGGGATGTGGCAGGCATGCTAAAGGTACGAAGCTGTCAGCGATCTGACGGGGACATTGCAGATTTGTCAGCGGGGCCATGAAAGCGGCTCAGGCCGCCGCTCCACAGTCGAGTGAGGGGATTGGATCTGTGGAGCAACACTTTGCAGCGCAAGATAAACCCGCTCGCCACAACGGCTGATTACTCGTCCTTCTTCATCAACCCGGCCAGTGCGGCGAAGGGGTTGTGGGTTGCCTTGGCGATTTTCGGAGTGCTCAGGGAGCCGTCGCCGAAATATTGCTGGTCGGTGTAGCGCGAGTGTTCGTTGTCGTGGCAGTACAGGCACAGCAGTTCCCAGTTGGAACCGTCCTGCGGGTTGTTGTCGTGGTTGTGGTCGCGGTGGTGAACGGTCAGTTCGCTCAGGCGCTTGCCGGAAAACTCACGGGCGCAGCGGCCACAGACATGGGGGTACATTTTCAGGGCTTTGTCGCGGTAGCCCATCTCCCGGTCGCGCTGGGCATCGGCGAGGATACGGTCCAGCTTGGCGGTGTTGGACGGTGGCGTTGACGAACTCATGGGTTCACCTTTGTAAACAGGACGGATGACGGTTGGACAGAGTTTAGCTCAGCCCTTGAGCTTCTCGGCAATCCAGATGGTGTGGCGGGTGCCTTTGTTGCCATGGGCGAACACTTGCACCTCTTCGGCCTTGAAGCCGGCCTTCTTCAGCTTGTCGGAAAACTGCCGGTCAGCGCTGGCCGACCACACCGCCAGCACGCCCTTGGGCCGCAGGGCCTTGGCGCAGGCGGCCAGGCCTCCAGCCGAATACAGCCAACTGTTGGCTTTCTGGGTCAGGCCTTCCGGGCCGTTGTCGACATCGAGCATGATCGCGTCGAAACCCTGGGGTTCGGCTTGCAGCACCTTGGCCACGTCTTCCATGCGGATTACCGTGCGCGGGTCCGACAGCGGCCGCCCGGCCTTTTCACCCAGGGGGCCACGGTTCCACTCCACCACGCCGGGCACCAGTTCGGCCACCACCACCTCGGCGGTCTTGCCCAGGTGCTTGAGGGCCGAGGCGAGGGTGAACCCCATGCCCAGGCCGCCGATCAGCACGCGCGAGCCGGGACGACCGGCCACCTTGCGGCAAGGAATCTCTGCCAGGGCATCTTCGGAACCGTGCATGCGGGTGTTCATCAACTGCCCGCCGTCACCGCCCTGGATCTTGATGACGAAGTCGTCACCGTACTCGAACAGGCACAGTGCACCGCCGTTATCAGGGATGGGCGTGGTATCGAGCAGAACGAAACGTTTCATGGAAATCTCATGAGAAGGGGCAAACCGACGCGGTAAGGACTAGCCTGAAGGCAGACAATAGCCACGGAGCCATTGATGAAGTGCCTCATTCTAACGGCCATTGGCCTGGCGGCGCTCTCGATAAGTTGCGCGCAGGCCCAGCAGCCGACGATTCCGGTCAACCCGCCGAGCATTCCCGGCTCGCCAGGCACTGCCACTCCCATGCCCTATCCGCCGGTCACGCCCAACAGTGTGCCCAAGGCTGGCCCCGGAAGCGGCGGGCCGCCGTTGCTGCCCCCCATCGAAATGCCCAAGCCACCCAAGGACCAGCCGATACCGGGCATGGAGCCCAAGCCGGTGAAGGCCAAGTCGCCGGGGGGGTAGACATCAAGCCTGTCGGTGAAACAACTGGATGATAAAAACCTGTGGGTTCGGGCATTGCGGTGAACTCTGTGGGAGCAAAGCTTGCTCGCGATGACGTCGGCATATGCAACACCGCTATCGCGAGCAAGCTTTGCTCCCACAGGCTCGCTCCCACAGGTTCTGTTTTTCAACTGACAGAGGGAGGTCAGACCTGCTGCGACAACAACTGCCCATCAGCCATGCGCAGGCGCTTGGACAGGGAGACGGCGAGGGCGCGGATGATCTTGGCGGCGATCTTGGGGGCGTCGTTGAGCATTTTTTCCAGGGAGTCCTTGCCCAGGTTCAGCAACTGGCAATTGCTGGCGGCGATGCAACTGGCCGAGCGCCGTTCGCCGTCGAGCACAGCCATTTCGCCGAATGCCCGGCCACTGCGCAGCGTGGCGATGGTTACAGGTTGGCCGTCGGGGCCGGTTTTCTGCACGGCCACCTGGCCGGTGTGGATGATGCACATGAAGCTACCGGCATCGCCCTCGCGGAAAATCGCCTCGCCCTCGGCAATGGCGCTGATGCTGAAATAGCCCGATGCCGCGGCGAAGTCGACAGGCAGCAACTGGTCGAACAGACCGCAGTCCATCAGCCAGTCGCGGATTTCTTTGTTCAGTAAGGTCGGTTCTGACATGTTGGCACGGTCTTTTTTCTTGTGTTTGTTACAGGTTCGGGCTGGCCTGGGTGTAAGAGATCCCTGGGACAGGCCTTGCTCCCACAAAGCCTTTCCCACATTGGGCTGGGTTAAATCAGGGCCTTGCGCATGGAGCTAAGACCCGGCCATCCCACAGAGTTCCTCAGACCCGCCCCAAAACCTTCAAGACAAATGCATATTCGAGCGCTACGTCACGCAATCCCTGGTAGCGCCCGCTCATCCCGCCATGTCCGGCGCCCAGTTCGGTCTTGAGCAGCAGGGGGTTGTCATTGGTCTTGGTGGCCCGCAATTTCGCCACCCACTTGGCCGCTTCCCAGTACTGCACTCGGCTGTCGTTGTAACCGGCGATCACCAGCAGCGCCGGGTAGGCCTGGGCGCGGACGTTTTCGTACGGGGCGTAGGCCCGGATCCGATCATAAACCTGCGGTTCCTCTGGATTGCCCCATTCGTCGTATTCGGTGACGGTCAGTGGCAAGTCCGGGTCGAGCATGGTGTTGAGCACGTCGACGAACGGCACCTCGGCAATCGCAACCTTGAACAGCTCCGGGCGTTGATTGAGCACCGCGCCAATCAGCAGGCCACCGGCGCTGCCGCCGCTGATTGCCAGCTGTTCGGCGCTGGTGAAACCGTTGGCGATCAAATGTTCGGCGCAAGCGATGAAGTCGCTGAACGTGTTGTGCTTGTGTTCCTGCTTGCCGGCGCGATACCAGGCTTCCCCCAGCTCGCCGCCGCCGCGCACATGGGCGATGGCAAACGCTACGCCGCGGTCAAGCAGGCTCAGCCGCGAATGGGAAAACCACGGATCGAGGCTTTCGCCATAAGCACCGTAGCCATACAGGTACAGCGGTACCGGCCGGCCGAGGGCTTCGCGCTTGACCACCAGGCTGATGGGCACCTGGGTGCCGTCCGGTGCTGTAGCCCAAAGCCGCTGGCTGACGTAGGCATCGGCGTCGAACGGCCCCAGTACCGGGGTTTGCTTGAGCACGACCTGTGCGCCGCTGGCCAGGTCCAACTGACGGATCTGCGCCGGACGGTTCAGGGCCTCGTAGCGCAGGCGGATGCGATCGCTGACGAATTCCAGGCTGTTTTGCACATGCAGGCTGTAGGCCGCATCCGGCAGTTGCACCCGATACGCCGGCAAGCCTTGCGGGTGAACTTCGATGATCGGCAGGCCGCCTTCGCGCAGGCTCAAGGTCATCGCCCCGGCATTCAGGCTCAAGCCGTCGATCATCACCGTGTCGCTGTGGGGGATCAGGTTCTGCCAGTCGGCCTCGGTCGGCGCTACGCCCGTGTCGGCGGCCTGATACAACGCGAAGTTGATTCCGTCGCGGTTGCTGCGGATCAACCAGGTCCATTGGTCATCGAGCAGGCCGTGGTCGACGTCGTATTCATGGTTTTCCACACGGGGCGCCAGGCAGGTAAAGGGGCGCTGCGGTTGCGCGGCGTCCAGCACCCAGACTTCGCTGGTGGTCTTGCTGCCCAAGGACAGGATCAACTGCCTTTCCGAACTCGAACGATAGCAATGCAGGAAGAAACGTCCGTCCTGCTCATGGAACACCTCTTCAGCGGCCGTGCCGTCCAGGCGATAGCGCCAGAGCCTGTGGGGGCGGTGGGTGTCGTCCAACTCGCCAAAAAACAGCGTCAGACTGTCGTTGGCCCAGGTCATGCTGCCGTCGCAATTATCGAAGGACAATTCACTGACCTTGTCGTTGGACAATTCCTTCACGAACAGGGTGTAGATCTCGTCGCCCGTGGTGTCCAGGCTGTAGGCCAGGCGCTGGTGGTCGGGGCTGATGCTGAAGGCGCCCAGGGCAAAGAAACCGCCGCCCGCCAACGCGTTCGGGTCCAGCAGCAGTTGTTCACGGCTTTCATCCACAGTCAGGCTGTCATCGGCCGGGCGCGGGCAGCGGTAGTGGCGTGGGTATTCGTCCCCGGCCGTGGTGCGGGTGTAATACAGGTAGGGGCCCCAGGGCGAGGGCAGCGACAGGTCGGTCTCGAGGATCCGGCCCTTGATCTCCTGGAACAGGGTTTCGCGCAGATCGGCCTGGTCGGCGAGTTGCGCCTCCTGATAGCTGTTTTCCGCCTTGAGGTAGTCGAGCACGGCGTCGGTGTCGCGTTCCTGCAGCCAGGCGTATGGGTCAACACCGGCGTCCCTGCGGGCAATCGGGGCGTTGGAAACGTGGGCAGATAGGGACATGAAAGGCTCTCGAACGTTGTACGAAAAGGGACACGTGGCCTGGACAGAACCAACCAAACAGGCCATTCGCCAGACGCCGGGGCAGCCTGACGAGCGAAAAGCCGTTACTATAAGCGTCTCTTTGCCTGCCTTGCCATGGACACCATGACCGAGAATGACTATCTGATCGCCTGGGGCCTCTACGCCTTCGCCGCCCTGGGCTGCCTGTTGGTATGGATGCGCATGACCCGCTGGATGTGGCGCTGGTTGCGCGAACCGCTGCGGTTGCTGATGGCGGTGTTGCTGTTTTGCCCTACCATCGTTGATCCGGTGAAGGACAAGGTCGCCCCGGCCCTGGCCATTGTTGCCCTGGACGTGCTGTTCAAAGTCGGCAACAACGTCTGGCGGGCGGCTTCCGATCTGCTCATGTACAGCATGATCGCCTTCGGTATCTACTTGATTTTCGTGTTGATCCGCTTCCCCATCGAGCGTGCCGCCAACGCTCGCAAGGAACGGGCCGCCGCCGCAAAAGCCGCCGCCGTGGCCGATGAGCCGGAGGACGTGCCGCCGTTTGGCGTGGCCGGTGATGACCGTTACGGTCGCCCGCCCGTGCCGAGCAACCCCCAGCGTTCGCGAATCGAACCGCGCCTGTAACCGGGCCTGCCCCTTGAAGCGAGAGTTCGAGCATGTGTGAGTTACTGGGCATGAGCGCCAATGTGCCGACCGACATCGTGTTCAGCTTCACCGGGCTGATGCAGCGCGGCGGCAAGACCGGGCCGCACCGGGACGGCTGGGGCATCGCGTTCTATGAAGGCCGTGGCCTGCGCCTGTTCCAGGACCCGGCGGCCAGCAGCGAGTCGGAAGTTGCGAACCTGGTGCAGCGCTATCCGATCAAGAGCGAAGTGGTGATCGGGCACATTCGCCAGGCCAACGTCGGCAAGGTTTGCCTGTCCAACACCCATCCGTTCGTGCGTGAGTTGTGGGGCCGCAACTGGTGTTTCGCCCACAACGGCCAGCTCGCCAATTTCCAGCCGGGCGTGAGCTTCTACCGCCCGGTAGGCGATACCGACAGCGAAGCGGCTTTCTGCGATCTGCTCAACCGCGTGCGCCAGGCCTTCCCCGAGCCGGTGGAGGTGGAGCAATTGCTATCGACGTTGATCGAAGCCTGCACCGAATACCGCAGCAAAGGCGTGTTCAACTGCCTGCTCAGCGATGGCGACTGGCTGTTCTGCTATTGCTCGACCAAACTGGCTCAGATCACCCGTCGCGCGCCGTTCGGCCCGGCGCGCCTCAAGGATGTGGATGTGATTGTCGATTTCCAGGCTGAAACCACGCCCAACGACGTGGTCACGGTGATCGCCACCGAGCCCTTGACCGAAAACGAAACCTGGACCCGCTACGAACCGGGCCAATGGAGCCTGTGGCGACGCGGCGAATGCGTCCGCCACGGCCGGACCGAATAAGGACGTCACGCTATGTTGCTCAGTTATCTACGGCTGGTGTTGTTCGCGGTGGGCCTGTTGGTTGGGGTCCAGGTGCCGGGCTTCATCAATGACTACGCCAAGCGGGTCGAGGCGCACCTGATCGAGGCGCAGACCGGCCTGCAAGGGTTCCAGGGCACTGCCAACCAGTTCTTCAAGGGCGACATGCAGGCCCTGGTGGCCCATTACCGCGCCAGCGAAGACCCGATCTTTCGCAGCGACGCCGACAGCCTGAACACCTTACTCGTGCGCCAGCAGGCCCTGGACAAGCAATTCCAGGCGATGCAAGGCCCGTGGTACATCCGCTTGCTGCAAGTGGCCCTGGCTGCCGATCCGGACATTCGCAAGGAAACCTGGAACGGCTACAGCTACCAGATCCTGTTGACCCCCGAGGCCATGATCTGGGGCATCAGCGGTGCGTTGTTGCTGTCGTTCGGCCTGGAATGCCTGTTCCGTCTGATCGACTGGGTGGTGCTGGGTGGCAAGCGCCTGCGCCAGGGGCGGCCGATTGAAGAGCGCGATTTGCGCGGGCTGTAGCGCCACAGCGCGTTCTTGTGGCGAGAGCGCTTGCTCCCGCTGTTCTGTGCCCGTAGAAGCTGCGTAGAAGCTATGTAGAAGCTATGTAGAAGCTATGGAGCTGTGTAGGAGCTGTCGAGTGCAACGAGGCTGCGATCTTTCCCCAGACACTTGAATCTCAAGCGAAAGATCAAAAGATCAAAAGATCAAAAGATCGCAGGCTTCGCCAGCTCCTACAGGGACCAGCGGGAGCAAGCTCCCTCCACAAAAGCGGTCCGCCTGTCCTGGCGATGTTCTGCCCAATCAAGTTTTTCTTATGACCCAGCCAAGGTTTTATTCGTTGGACGGGATCGGCCGTGCGTTCAAGAATCGGGGCAACGGTCTCCACGTCAGCGTCGTCGAGACTCAAAAACAATAAAACCGTGGAGAACCACCATGAGTGCACCCGACACGCTCGGCGTCCCCCAAACCCAGGCCCGTTCCGGCCCGTTCGATTGGTATCGCAACATCAACCAGCAGGAGCGTCGCACCTTCTGGAGCTGCAAGATCGGCTACGCCCTGGATGGCATGGACACGCAGATGCTCAGCTTCGTGGTGCCGACCCTGATCGCGATGTGGGGCATTACCACCGGACAGGCAGGGCTGATTCACACCAGCACCTTGATCGCTTCGGCCCTTGGTGGCTGGGTGGCCGGCATTCTTTCCGACCGCATCGGTCGAGTGCGCACGTTGCAACTGACAGTGCTGTGGTTCGCGTTCTTCACTTTCCTGTGCGGCTTTGCCCAGAACTACGAACAACTGTTGATCGCCCGTACGCTGATGGGTTTTGGCTTCGGCGGCGAGTGGACTGCCGGCGCGGTGTTGATGGGCGAGGTGATCCGCGCCAAGGACCGCGGCAAGGCGGTGGGCATGGTGCAGTCGGGTTGGGCCCTGGGCTGGGGCATGACGGCGATCCTGTATGCGCTGCTGTTCTCGGTATTGCCGCCGGAAGACGCCTGGCGCGCCTTGTTTATCCTGGGCATTGTCCCTGCGGTATTCGTGATATTCGTCCGGCGCCTGGTCAAGGATCCGGAAGTCTATAGCCAGGCCAAGGCCCGACAAACACCGAGCAACCCGGCGAAGTTCTACGAGATATTCGCCCCCGGCATCCTCTTCACCACCCTTCGGGCCTCGTTGCTGACCACCGGTGCCTTGGGCGGTTACTACGCCATCACCTCCTGGTTGCCAACGTTCCTGAAGAACGAGCGTGGCTTGAGCGTATTGAGCACCGGGGGCTATCTGGCGATGGTCATCGTCGGTTCCTATGTGGGTTACGTCATCAGCGCGTACCTGTCGGACATCCTGGGTCGGAAAAAGAACTTCGTCCTGTATGCCGTCGGCTCCTTCACCATCGTGCTGTTGTATACCCAACTGCACGTGAGCAATAACGTGATGCTCTGGCTGGGCTTTCCCCTGGGGTTCTTCGCGTCGGGCATGTTCAGCGGCATGGGGTCATTCCTCACTGAGCTGTTCCCGACCCGCATTCGGGGTTCGGGCCAGGGTTTTTGCTACAACATCGGTCGGGCGTTGGCGGCAACGTTCCCGCTGTTGATCGGCCTGCTGAGCCAGAAAGTGCCGCTGAGCGTGGGTATCGGTGCGTTTGCAGCGGTGTCCTATGGCGTGGTGATCCTGGCGGCCCTGAGCCTGCCGGAAACCCAAGGCAAGCAGTTGGAAGCTGAGTAACTGATAACCTGCGGGCATGTCCCACAGTTAACGAAGAAAGAACCTACAGGAGCGTTTACCGTGAGCCGCCTGCTATTGAATTGCGACATCGGCGAGAGCTTCGGCAGTTGGACCATGGGTCTGGACGCCGAGGTCATGCCCTTCATCGATTGCGCCAACATCGCCTGCGGCTTTCATGCCGGCGACCCGAGCATCATGCGCAAGACCGTCAGCCTGGCCCTGAGCCACGGCGTGCGAATCGGCGCGCACCCAGCCTATCAGGACCTGGCGGGCTTCGGCCGACGCTCCATGGCCTATGGCGCCCAGGAATTGCAGGACCTGCTGCACTACCAGATCGGCGCCCTCGACGGCATCTGCCGGGCGCAAGGTGGGCGGGTCAGCTACGTCAAGCCCCACGGCGCGATGTACAACGACATGATGGCCAATCCGGCGCAACTGCGTGCGGTGATCCAGGCCGTTGCGGCCTATGATCGGCAACTGCCGCTGATGCTCATGGCGACCCGGGACAACAGCGCCGCCCAGGCCCTGGGCGACGAGTACGGCCTGACCCTGTGGTTCGAAGCCTTTGCCGACCGCGCCTATGACAGTGCTGGTCGCCTGGTTTCGCGGCAAGCGCCGGGCGCGGTGCACCACGATCCCGAGGTGATTATCGGGCAGGCCCTGACCATCGCCCGCGGCGATGCGTTGACCGCCAGTGACGGCAGCGCCTTGCACCTTATGGCCAACACCTTGTGCGTACACGGCGACAACGCCAGCTCCGTGGCGGCCGTGCAACGCATCCGCGAAGCCCTGGACCGGCAGAGTGCGCCATGAGACCACGCTTGGAAGTGGTGGCGGTGGACTGCTTGATGGTGCGCCTGTTCGATGAGATCGCCGAGGCCAACATGCCCTGGATGCTCGCCGCCAGCGAACGCCTGCGCGCGGTGTTTGCCGAACATCTGATCGACCTGGTGCCGTCCTACACCACGTTGATGGTGCACTACGATTTGCTCGCCCTGAACCCGGTGCAGGCTCGCGAATTGATCGACGAGGCGTTGAATAACCTTTCACCGGATGCCCGGTCCGCCGGCCAATGCCACGTCCTGCCGGTGTGGTACGACCTCCGTGTCGGGCCGGAGCTGGAGCGGCTGGCAGGCCGCAGCGGGCTGACGGTCGCCCAGGTGATCCGCCGCCACAGCGAGCGCGAGTACCAGGTGTTTGCCCTGGGCTTCGCTCCTGGCTTCGCCTTCATGGGGCTGGTGGACGAGGAACTGGCCGCACCGCGCCTCGACACGCCGCGCAAGCGCGTGGCAGCGGGCAGCGTCGGCATTGCCGAGCGCCAGACCGCGGCGTATCCGGTGGTGTCGCCCGGAGGCTGGAACCTGATCGGTCGCACCCCGACCAAACTCTTCGATCGCGAGCGTGACGGCTACAGCCTGATGCAGCCGGGGGACACGGTGCGTTTTGCCCCCGTGGACCATGCCGAATTCATCGCGCTGGGTGGCGATGACACACCGTTGGAGGCCCAGGCATGAGCCGGTTGTTGATCGAGGCCAGCACCCCGCTGTGCCTGTTGCAGGATACCGGCCGTTTCGGCGTCAGGCATTTGGGCGTGACTCAGGGCGGCGCGGCGGACTGGTTGTCGATGGCCTGGGCCAACTGGATGTTAGGCAACCACCCGGACGCGGCGGTGGTGGAAATTACCCTCGGCGGTTTCACGGTGGTGGCCGAAGACGATTGCGTGCTGGCCCTGGCCGGGGCGGACCTGGGGGCGCGGATAGACGGCCAGGGGGTGGCGTCGTGGCGCTTCTTCAGCTTGCGCAAGGGCCAGGTGCTGGCGCTCACCCAGCCGGTGCTCGGTGCCCGGGCCTACCTGGCGGCCCCCGGCGGTTTCAATGCGCCTGCGGTGCTGGGCAGCCGGGCGACGGTGGTGCGTGAGGAGCTCGGTGGCCTGGATGGGCGAGGGCGGGCGCTGAGTCGCGGCGCACACTTGAGCTATTCAGGCACGCCGACGCCTCGGCCCATGCCGCACGTGCGGATTCCGGATTTTCAGCAAGCGCAGCCGCTGGACTTGATCCTGGGGGCGCAGAACGGTGCGTTCAGTGGGCAGAGCCTGTTCGATGCGTTCAACACCCCATGGACCCTGGACAGTCGCGCCGACCGCATGGGCATTCGTTTGCTGGGCACGGCGTTGGAATATCAGGGACCGGCGATGATTTCCGAGGGCATCCCGCTCGGCGCCGTGCAGGTGCCACCGGACGGCCAGCCAATTGTGCTGCTCAACGACCGGCAAACCATCGGTGGCTACCCACGGCTGGGCGCCTTGACTCCGTTGGCCCTGGCCCGGCTGGCGCAATGCCTGCCGGGGGCGCAGGTGCGGTTGCGGCCGGTGGTGCAGGAGGTTGCGCATCGGCAGCAGGTTGAGTGTTTACAGGTGTTTTTGAAAAGCTGAAAAGCTTCGCGAGCAAGCCCGCTCCCACAGGAAACCGCGTGTCAATGTGGGAGCGAGCTTGCTCGCGATGAGGCCCTAAAGGGCACCAAAGATCATTTGGAAAGAAACCGCATCCCTTCCTCCAACCCCCGCAAGGTCAGCGGATACATCCGGTCTTCCACCAGTTCGCGCACGATGTTGGTCGAGGCGGTATAACCCCAGGTGTCCTTGGGGTACGGGTTGATCCAGATGAGCTTCTTGTACTTCTCCATGAAACGCTGCATCCACACATAACCGGCTTCTTCGTTCCAGTGTTCGACGCTGCCGCCGGCCTGGGTGATTTCATAAGGCGCCATGGCGGCATCGCCGATGAAGATCACTTTGTAGTCGGCACCGTATTTGTGCAGCAGGTCCTGGGTCGAAGTGCGCTCCGAAGTGCGGCGCAGGTTGTTCTTCCACACCGATTCGTAGACGAAGTTGTGGAAGTAGAAATACTCCAGGTGCTTGAACTCGGTCTTGCAGGCCGAGAACAGTTCTTCGCAGATTTTCACGTGGGCATCCATCGAGCCGCCGATGTCGAACAGCAGCAACAGCTTTACGGTGTTGCGTCGTTCCGGGCGCATCTGGATGTTCAAAAGGCCGGCGTCGCGGGCGGTGTGGTCGATGGTGCCGTCGATGTCCAACTCTTCGGCCGCACCCTGGCGGGCGAACTTGCGCAGGCGGCGCAGGGCGATCTTGATGTTGCGGGTGCCCAATTCCACCTGGTCGTCGAGGTTCTTGTACTCGCGCTGGTCCCAGACCTTCACGGCCTTGCCCTGGCGCTTGCCGGCGTCGCCGACCCGGATGCCTTCGGGGTTGAAGCCGCCGGAGCCGAACGGGCTGGTGCCGCCGGTGCCGATCCACTTGTTGCCGCCGGCATGGCGTTCCTTCTGTTCTTCCAGGCGTTTCTTGAATTCTTCGATCAGCTTGTCCAGGCCACCGAGGGACTGGATCTGCGCCCGCTCTTCGTCGGTCAGCGAACGCTCGAACTCCTTGCGCAACCAGTCTTCGGGAATCAGCGCCTGGAGGTGATCGTCGAGTTTCTCCAGGCCGTTGAAGTAAGCGGCGAACGCTCGGTCGAACTTGTCGAAATGCCGTTCGTCCTTCACCAGGATCGCCCGGGACAGGTAATAGAACTCGTCCATGTCGGCGAAGATCACCCGCTGTTTCAGCGCGTTGATCAGGTCCAGCAGTTCACGCACCGACACGGGCACCTTGGCGGCGCGCATCTCATTGAACAGGTTAAGCAGCATGGCAATCGCCCTCGCTCTTGTTGGACGAAGAGGCTCAGCGAGTGCCGCGACGGCTCATGAACGCCAGGCGCTCAAGCAATTGCACGTCCTGTTCGTTCTTGACCAGGGCGCCGGCCAGCGGCGGGATGGCTTTGGTCGGATCACGTTCGCGCAGTACCGCTTCGCCGATGTTGTCGGCCATCAGCAGCTTGAGCCAGTCCACCAGTTCGGAAGTGGAAGGCTTTTTCTTCAGGCCCGGCACCTTGCGCACGTCGAAGAACACGTCCAGCGCTTCGCTGACCAGGTCCTTCTTGATGTCCGGGTAATGCACATCGACAATTTTCTGCAGGGTGACGCGGTCGGGGAAGGCGATGTAGTGGAAGAAGCAGCGGCGCAGGAACGCGTCCGGCAGTTCCTTTTCGTTGTTGGAGGTAATGATGATGATCGGCCGTTGCTTGGCCTTGATGGTTTCATCGGTCTCGTAGACGTAGAACTCCATCTTGTCGAGTTCTTGCAGCAGGTCGTTGGGGAACTCGATGTCGGCCTTGTCGATTTCGTCGATCAGCAGGATCACCCGCTCCTCGGACTCGAACGCTTCCCAGAGCTTGCCTTTCTTCAGGTAGTTGCGCACGTCGTGGACCTTGTCCACGCCCAGCTGCGAGTCCCGCAGGCGGCTGACCGCATCGTACTCGTACAAGCCCTGGTGGGCCTTGGTGGTGGACTTGATGTGCCAAGTGATCAGGCGCGCGCCGAAGGACTCGGCCAGTTGTTCGGCCAGCATGGTCTTGCCGGTGCCCGGTTCGCCCTTGACCAGCAATGGCCGCTCCAGGGTGATGGCGGCGTTCACGGCCAGTTTCAGGTCATCGGTGGCCACGTAGGCGCTGGTGCCTTCGAACTTCATCTGCAATTCCTCGAACGGTGTCGCCGGCCCGGCGAGGCGGGGCGCGCGAAATAAATATCGTGCCCGACTATAACGCGGCGCCCCGCCGACTGTGAACGCAGACGCTGTATTCAGTCTCTGAATGGGGCGTCACATGTTGACTCAGTCTCGGCTATCACCTTATGGGGCATCACCCCTCGCCACAAAAAAGCCGCAAGCCCTAATCGGCCGACGGCGGTGGCTGTTCATAACGGGCATTGAAGGCCTGGATGAAACCGTTGCGCAGGATCTGCAGGAAGGCTTCGAAGGCGCTGATGTCCTGCTGGTGAACATTGCCGCTGAGCTCCACCCGGGTGGCGAACTGGTTCTTGCGCTGGTTCTTGAGGGCCGTTTCGCCTGTGCCGACCAGCGCTTCCCAGACCGAGCGGAAGATGTTCTTGTTCTTGTCTTCCACGTCCTGCTGCCAGTCGAACACATCGACATCGTGCAGCAATGGCTTGATGTAGCCGCTGAGCTTGGCGTTATCGGCTTCGGCCTCGATCACCAGGTCGCCATGGCCGGCATTGAAATCGAATTTGCCATAAGCCGCGGCAAAATCGTTCAGGCGCTTGAGCTCGATGTTCCTGGCCCGCAGGCGGAAATCGAAATCCTCGAAGTTGCTCAACGGGTCGAAGGTGGCCTGCATTTCCAACGGCGCATGTCCGGCCACCCGGGCCTTGCCTTCGAAACGGGCGTCGCGCTTGCCTTCGGTGTCGACCACGTTGGTCAGGTTGTAGAAGCTGGCGTTGACGTCGGTGGCCCGCAGGTTGACCGGTGGCTTGGAGTTGAAGTTGCGAAAGGTGACCTTGCCGTCCCTGATGCGCACTTCGTTGAAAGTGATGGGCAGCAGTTTTTCCAGTTGCTCGCGCCAGTTGGTGCCCCGGCCGGTCTGGGAGTTCTGGCGGTCGGCGCCGCCGTCGACGAAGTTCACTTCCGGGCGGGCGAATTCAACCTCGGCGACCACCGCATGGTCATACCAAAGCGAATGCCAGCTCACAGACAGGTCCACCAGCGGCGCGCTGACGAACGGCACCGGGACCTTGCCATCGACCTTGACGATTTCCAGGCCGTTGATCCGGTAGGCACCGCGCCACAGGGCCAGGTCCACGTCGGTGATCTGGCCGCGATAATCGCCCATGTCGGCCAGTTTGTCGTTCAGGTAGTCGCGTACCAGGTAAGGCAAGGTGAAATGCAGGGCCACCAGCACCGCGGCGATGGCGGCGAAAACCCACAATGGCCAACGGTATCGACGCTTCATGTCAGTCAGTCTCCAGCGTTTGTTGAGGGAGCGCCTTCTAATGCCATTGACTGTCGCAACAACGGGAACGTTCGGTGCAACTGGACGCCCATGGGCAACAAGCATACCTTTAAAGGCTTACATTCCCGCTGCATCAAGGACCCAGCCATGAGCCGTATATTCGCTGACAACGCCCATTCCATCGGTAATACGCCGCTGGTGCAGATCAACCGCATTGCCCCGCGCGGTGTGACCATCCTGGCCAAGATCGAGGGGCGTAACCCAGGGTATTCGGTCAAGTGCCGGATCGGCGCGAACATGATCTGGGACGCTGAAAGCTCGGGCAAACTCAAGCCGGGCATGACCATCGTCGAACCGACTTCGGGCAACACCGGGATCGGCCTGGCGTTTGTCGCTGCCGCCCGTGGCTACAAGCTGATGCTGACCATGCCCGCCTCCATGAGCATCGAGCGGCGCAAGGTGCTCAAGGCCCTGGGCGCGGAACTGGTGCTCACCGAACCGGCGAAGGGGATGAAGGGGGCGATCGACAAAGCCACCGAGATCATGGCCAGCGATCCAGCCAAATACTTCATGCCGCAGCAGTTCGATAACCCGGCGAACCCGGCGATCCACGAAAAAACCACCGGCCCGGAAATCTGGAACGATACCGACGGTGCGGTGGACGTGCTGGTAGCGGGCGTGGGCACTGGCGGAACCATTACCGGGGTTTCGCGGTATATCAAGAACGTTTGTGGCAAACCGATCCTGTCGGTGGCGGTCGAGCCCGAGGTTTCGCCGGTGATTACCCAAGCGATGGCGGGCCAGGAGATCAAGCCCAGCCCTCACAAGATCCAGGGGATCGGTGCCGGGTTCGTGCCGAAGAACCTCGATCTGTCGATCGTTGACCTGGTCGAGCGGGTCACTGACGACGAATCCAAGGCCATGGCCCTGCGCTTGATGCAGGAGGAGGGCATCCTCTGCGGGATCTCTTGTGGCGCGGCGATGGCCGTGGCCGTGCGCCTGGCGGAAAAACCGGAAATGCAGGGCAAGACCATCGTCGTGATCCTGCCGGATTCGGGCGAGCGGTACTTGTCGAGCATGTTGTTCAGTGATCTGTTTACCGACCAGGAGATCCAGCAGTAACCGCCTGCGGAACATGGCAAGGCCGCCAGCTCCCGCTGGGCCCTGTAGGAGCTGGCGAAGCCTGCGATCTTTTGATCTTGATCTTGATCTTGATCTTGATCTTGATCTTGATCTTGATCTTGATCTTGATCTTGATCTTGATCTTGATCTTGATCTTTCGCTTGGGATTCAAGTGTCTTTGGAAAGATCGCAGCCTCGTTGCACTCGACAGCTCCTACACAGCTCCTACACAGTTCCCATACGGCTCCTACACAGTTCCCATACGGCTCCTACACAGTTCCCATACGGCTCCTACACAGTTCCCATACGGCTCCTACACAGTTCCCATACGGCTCCTGCATAGTTCCTACACGGTTCAGCGGTCGCCACAAGAGGCTGTTCAAGCGCATTCGAGAAAGTCGTTGACGGGCGTCAGCCAAGGTTCAGGTCGCGGATGTTAAATAAGGACATTGTTGCGTAATCCTCAACAGTGAATGTTGCGCCAGACGGTTTCCGGGCCATGCCACGGTCTATAACATGGCCGCGCGCAGCGCCGGGCTGATGGCGTTGCGTCAGTTGTTCTTGGACAAGGAGTTGTAAAATGACCGTTTCGTTTGCCGCCAAGGCCTCGGTGTTGCTGCTGTTTTTGGGCAGTACGCTTTATGTGCATTTGCGTGGCAAGGCACGTCTGCCGGTGTTGCGCCAGTTCGTCAACCACTCGGCGCTGTTCGCCCCCTATAACGCCTTGATGTACCTGTTCTCCGGCGTGCCCTCCAAGCCTTACCTAGATCGCAGCAAGTTCCCTGAACTGGATGTGCTCAAGGACAATTGGCAAGTCATTCGCGACGAGGCCATGCACCTGTTCGACGAGGGCTACATTCGCGCAGCCGAGAAGAACAACGACGCGGGTTTCGGCTCGTTCTTCAAGAAGGGCTGGAAGCGTTTCTACCTCAAGTGGTACGACAAACCGCTGCCCTCGGCTGAGCTGCTGTGTCCCAGGACGGTCGCGCTGGTCAGCCAGATCCCCAATGTCCGGGGCGCCATGTTTGCCCTGCTGCCGGGTGACAGCCACTTGAATCCGCACCGAGACCCCTTCGCCGGTTCGTTGCGTTATCACCTGGGGCTGTCCACCCCCAATTCCGACGACTGCCGGATCTTCGTCGACGGCCAGATCTACGCCTGGCGCGACGGCGAAGATGTCATGTTCGACGAAACCTATGTGCACTGGGTCAAGAACGAAACCCCACAGACCCGCGTGATCCTGTTCTGTGATGTCGAGCGGCCCTTGAAAAGCCGGTTGATGACCCGCCTCAACCGCACCATCAGTGCGTTCCTCGGTCGCGCCACGGCGCCACAGAACCTGGATGATGAACACGTCGGTGGCATCAACCGGGCTTATGCCTGGAGCAAATCGTTCAGCGATGGCATCAGTGGCCGGGTCAAGCAATTCAAGCGCAAGTATCCCAAGGCCTACCGGGTGATGCGGCCCGTGTTGGCAGTGGTGGTGCTGACGGCGCTTGGCTATTGGTTGTTCGTTTAAACATTGCGTAGTCCATCGGGCGCTGGTTATAGTCAGCGCTCTTCGGGTTTCGAACCCGCTCCTTCAAGAGATCGGCTCATGCCTGCATCCCCTGTCATCGCGGTCGTGGTTCCAGCGTTCAACGCTGGCGTCGTGCCGTGTGGGAGCCAGCAGCCTGCGCAGATCGGTCAATACCCTCCACCTGTCCGTAGCTCATCGGTGTACGCCGTCGTATCACCGCCGGGTGTTGGCATTCAGGGCTGATCGGCAACGGTTGCCATCCCCTGTGCCCGCCTGAAAAAAACTACTGGACTTCAGCCTCGGCTTAGTTGGCTTTTTGCCTGACTACAGGTGGTATCCATGTTTTCCCTTTCCAGAAACGCCTTGTTGGCGGCGGCTTCCACGAGCCTGTTCGTTTTGCTGTGGAGCAGCGGGGCGATCTTTTCCAAGCTGGGCCTGGCCCACGCTTCCCCCTTCGCCTTTTTGTTGATCCGTTTTGCCATCGCGCTGTCGGCGCTGGTGCTGTTGATTCCGTTGCTCAAGTTCAAACGGCCCAAGACCGGCAAGCCGATGCTCTACGCGGCGACCACCGGGCTCGTGCTGTTGGGGGCCTATCAGATTTTTTATCTGCTGGCGCTGCAAATGAGTGTCACGCCTGGGGTCATGGCGACCTTGATGGGCGTGCAACCGATCCTGACCGTGGTGCTCATGGAACGGCAGCGTTCCTGGTCGCGGATGTTCGGCCTGATGCTGGGATTGGTCGGGTTGGTCATGGTGGTGTACCAAGGCATCGGCCTGGCCGGCATGTCCCTGGCCGGGATGCTCTGCGGGTTGCTGGCACTGGTGAGCATGACGGCCGGTTCCATCATGCAGAAGCGCATTACCGACAACCCACTGGGCACGCTGCCGGTGCAGTACCTGGCCGGGCTGGTGTTGTGCGCGGTGTTCGTGCCGTTCCAGCCGTTCCATTTCGAATACAGCGCAGGGTTCTTCGTGCCGGTGTTGTGGATGGGGCTGGTGGTGTCGGTGCTGGCGACGTTGCTGCTGTACCGTTTGATTGCCCGCGGCAACCTGGTAAATGTCACCAGTCTGTTCTACCTGGTGCCGGCGGTGACGGCCATCATGGACTACCTGGTGTTTGGCAACCGGCTGGCGTTGTTGAGCTTGCTGGGGATGGTGCTGATCATCGTGGGGTTGGTGTTTGTGTTTCGTAAAAGTCGCTGAGCTTTGGCTGCTCGTTGACTGAACAGCCGCCATCGCGGGCAAGCCTTGCTCCCACAGATTATGTACAAGCCTCTGCTTCCACAGGTGAGGTAGGCCTTGTGGGAGCAAGGCTTGCTCTTACAGGTTATGTGTAGTCCTTGTGGGAGCAAGGCTTGCCCGCGATGGCATCATGCGCCACACCGATGAACTACCGGACAGACGCTTCAGCCGATTTCGCTACCGAAGGCTTCAACACCAGCCACAACGCCGCCGCAATCAAAACCCCGCCATACACATGCGCCATCCCCAACGGCTCATCCAGCAGCAACGCCCCCCATAGCACGCCGAACGGCGGGATCAGGAACGTCACGGTCATGGACTTGACCGGGCCGATGGAGCTGAGCAGGCGGAAGTAAAGGATGTACGCCAGCGCGGTACACACCAGCCCCAGCCCCAGCAGTGACAACCAGACGCTCCAGCCACCCCAACTGGCCGGTGGTTGGCTGATGACGCTGTAGCCGAACAACGGCAGCAAGAACACCGTGGCGCCGAACATGCTGCCCAAGGCCGAGAGACGGCTGTCCAAGCCCCCCTGCTGATCGAGCCAGCGACGGGTGAGGAAACCGGCAAAGCCGTAGCAGGTCGTGGCCAGCAGGCAGGCAAGGGCGCCCATCAGCAATTGCAGGTCGAACGCCACCGGGCCGGCGCGGGTCAGGATGCCGACCCCGAACAGCCCCAGGCAGACACCGCTGACCTTGGCAGGGGTGAGTTTTTCGCTGAAGAACAAGCCGCCGATCAACACCCCCATCAATGGCGTGGTGGCGTTGAAGATCGCCGAGTAACCGGCCGGCAGCACCTGGGCCGCCAACGAATAGAACGTTGCCGGAATGCCCGAGTTGATCAGGCCCAGCCCCATCACGATTTTGAGCTTGCCGCGAAAATTCCAGTCGACGCGCATCAGGGCCAGGATCACCAGCAGCCCGACGAAGGCGATGGACACGCGAAAAAAGGCCGTGGGGATTGTGCCAATGACGGGGGCGATAATGCGCATGAACAGGAAACTGGCGCCCCAGATAGCGGCCAGCGACAGTAAACGCAGGATATCGACGAGGTTCACGAGTCATTCCTTCCTTGATTGGGCGGCAAGTGTCGCCGCCCTCAATAGCGATGGCAATGGTTGCGTTGCCGCGTGATTGGCCTCTAAGCTCAGGCGCCCATAACAAGCATGACCCGCCGAGGTTTACCCTATGCCGCAGCCATGGCCCGCCATCGAAATCGCCCGTTCGATCCTCGACGGCTTCGACGATTATCGTGAGCATTTCCGGCAGATCACCGACGGCGCCCGCGCCCGGTTCGAGCAGGCACTGTGGCTCGAAGCGCAAGCGGCTTCGGCGGCGCGCATCAACTTGTATGAAGAAAAAGTTTTCGAAACCGTCGCCAGGCTGCACCAGGCCTTCGATGACGAAACACTGATGGACGTGAGCTGCTGGCCGCTGGTCAAGAGCGCCTACATCAGCCTGATCGACCTGCGCTTTGACGATGAACTGTCGGAAACCTGGTACAACTCGATCTTCTGCGGGCTGTTCAGTCACGACCTGATCAGCGACGGCACCATGTTCATCCACACCACCCGGCCCAGCCTGCGCCGGGCCCGCGCCGCCCAGACCCGCATCTACAAGCCCCAGGGGCAGTTGGACCGGATGCTGGCGAGTGTGTTCGCCGATTACCGTTTCAGCGAGGACTACGCCGATCTGCCGGGCGACCTGACACGCCTAGAAGCGCAGTTGCGCGAGAACCTGCCGGACTGGGTCTGCAAGGACCCGGAGCTGACGGTGGAATTGTTTTCTTCGGTGCTCTATCGCAACAAGGGCGCCTACCTGGTGGGCCGGATCTACACCCGCGACGACCAATGGCCGCTGGTGATCCCGCTGTTGCACCGCGAGGGCCGGGGGATCCAGATCGATGCGCTGATCACCGACGAGGCGCAGGTGTCGATCATCTTCTCGTTCACCCGCTCGTACTTCATGGTGGACGTGCCGGTGCCGGCGGAATTCATCGGCTTTCTCAAGCGTATCCTGCCGGGCAAGCACATCGCCGAGTTGTACACCTCCATCGGTTTCTACAAGCACGGCAAGTCCGAGTTCTATCGAGCGTTGATCAACCACCTGGCGAACACCGACGACCAGTTCATCATGGCCCCGGGTGTGCGTGGCATGGTCATGAGCGTGTTCACCCTGCCGGGCTTCAACACGGTGTTCAAGATCATCAAGGACCGCTTCTCGCCGTCGAAAAACGTCGACCGCGCCACGGTGATCGAGAAGTACCGCCTGGTGAAAAGTGTCGACCGGGTCGGGCGCATGGCCGATACCCAGGAGTTCGCTGATTTTCGCTTTCCCCTGAGCAAGTTCGAACCGACGTGCCTGGAGGAACTGCTGGAAGTGGCGCCGTCCACGGTGTCGGTGGAAGGCGACACGGTGCTGATTCGTCACTGCTGGACCGAACGGCGCATGACACCGCTGAACCTGTACCTGGAAAACGCCAACCAGGACCAGGTGCGCGAGGCGCTGGAAGACTATGGCATGGCCATCAAGCAACTGGCGGCGGCCAATATCTTCCCCGGCGACATGCTGCTCAAGAACTTCGGCGTGACCCGCCACGGCCGGGTGGTGTTCTACGACTACGATGAAATCTGTTTCCTGACCGAAGCCAACTTCCGCCACATCCCCCAGCCCCGCACCCCAGAAGACGAAATGGCTTCCGAGCCCTGGTATTCCATCGGCCCGCTGGACGTCTTCCCCGAAGAATTCCCGCCGTTCCTGTTCGCCGACGCGGGGCAGCGCAAGCTGTTCGACCAGTTGCACGGCGAGCTGTACAACGCCGACTACTGGAAAGGCCTGCAAGAGGCGATCCGAGCGGGGAAAGTGATCGATGTGTTCCCGTATCGGCGCAAGGACCTCGATAACGAATAACCCGGCAAGAGCCCTCAAAAAACCTGTGGGAGCAAAGCTTGCTCGCGATACAGGCGCCTCGGTCTCCCGGGAGACCGCGTCATCTTCATCGCGGGCAAGCCTTGCTCCCACATGTGCGCAAATCTGCGACAATCGCCCCCTGCTCAAACCGACGACCCTTGCGTACCTGATGACTGACCAAGCCCCCGCTATCGACAAGCTGCTGAAAAACCTCGACCACGCCATGCTCGCCGACCGTCACCGGTTGCGGCGCCAGTTGCTCGAGTTGCGCAAGAAACCCGACGAGGCCAAGTTGGCCCAGTGGGTGACGCGCATGCAGGCGTCGTGCGATCAGGTGTTGGCGCGCAAGGCGAGCCTGCCGGTGATCCGCTACGACGACAACTTGCCGATTGCCGCCAAGCGCGACGAAATCAAGGACGCGCTGCTCAAGCACCAGGTGCTGATCATTGCCGGCGAGACCGGCTCGGGCAAAACCACGCAATTGCCGAAGATCTGCCTGGAAATCGGCCGCGGCCAGCATGGCTTGATCGGCCACACCCAGCCGCGCCGGATCGCCGCGCGCAGCGTCGCAAGCCGTGTAGCCGAGGAACTGGCCACGCCGTTGGGCGCGCTGGTGGGCTATCAGGTGCGGTTCGAGGACCAGAGCGACGCCAACACCCTGATCAAGCTGATGACCGACGGCATCCTGCTGGCCGAGACCCAGAATGACCGCTACCTCGAGCGCTACGACACGATCATCGTCGACGAAGCCCACGAACGCAGCCTGAACATCGACTTCCTGCTCGGCTACCTCAAGACCCTGTTGCCACGTCGCCCGGACCTCAAAGTCATCATCACCTCGGCGACCATCGACCTGGAGCGTTTCTCCAAGCACTTCGATGACGCGCCGATCGTGGAAGTCTCGGGTCGCACCTTCCCGGTGGAAACCTGGTATCGCCCGCTGACCCTGGAGCAGGACGAGGAGGGCAACCGGGTCGAGGACGACTTGACCGTCGACCAGGCGATCCTCGCCACCCTCGATGAAATCGCCGCCTACGAGCGCAGCGAGCGCCGCAGCCCTGGGGATGTGCTGGTGTTCCTGCCGGGCGAGCGGGAGATTCGCGACGCGGCGGAGATGCTGCGCAAGGCCCAGCTCAAGCACACCGAGATTCTGCCGCTGTATGCGCGACTGTCGCCGGCCGAGCAGCAGCGGATCTTCCAGTCTCACCCGGGTCGTCGCGTGGTGCTGGCGACCAACGTCGCCGAAACCTCGCTGACCGTGCCGGGCATCCGCTACGTGATCGACAGCGGCACCGCGCGCATCAGCCGCTACAGCTATCGGGCCAAGGTCCAGCGCCTGCCCATCGAAGCCATTTCCCAGGCCAGTGCCAACCAGCGCAAGGGTCGTTGCGGGCGGGTCGAGCCGGGGATTTGCGTGCGGCTGTACAGCGAAGAAGATTTTCTTGGACGGCCGGAATTCACCGACCCGGAGATCCTGCGCACCAACCTGGCGGCGGTGATCCTGCAGATGCTGCACCTGCGTCTCGGCGAGATCACCGATTTCCCGTTCATCGAACCGCCGGATGGCAAGGCCATCAGTGACGGTTTCAACCTGCTGCAAGAATTGTCGGCGGTGGACCGCAACAGCCAGTTGACCCCGCTCGGTCGCCAGTTGGCGCGCCTGCCGGTGGACCCGCGCATGGGCCGCATGCTGTTGGAAGCGGCGAAGCTGGGCAGTTTGCAGGAAGTGCTGATCGTCGCCAGTGCCATGTCGATCCAGGACCCGCGCGAGCGGCCGCCGGAGCGTCAACAGGCCGCCGACCAGGCCCACGCCCAGTGGAAGGACGCGGACTCGGACTTCGCCGGGCTGGTCAACCTGTGGCGCGGTTTCGAAGAGCAGCGCCAAGCCCTGACCGCCAGCCCGCTGCGCAATTGGTGCCGCAAGAACTTCCTCAATTATCTGCGCCTGCGCGAGTGGCGTGATTCCCATCGCCAGTTGAGCCTGATCTGCCGTGACATGCAGTTGAGCCTCAACAAAGAACCGGCCGACTTCCCGAAATTGCACAAGGCGGTGCTCTCGGGCCTGTTGAGCCAGATCGGCCAGAAAACCGAAGACGGCGATTACCTCGGCGCTCGCCAGCGACGGTTCTGGGTCCACCCCTCGTCGGGCCTGGGCAAGAAGCGCCCGCAATGGCTGATGACCGCCGAATTGGTGGAAACCACCAAGCTGTATGCGCGCATGGTGGCCAAGATCGAACCGGACTGGATCGAACCGCTGGCCGGGCACCTGATCAAGAAAAACCACTTCGAACCCCATTGGGAGAAGAAGCGCGGACAAGTGGTGGCTTATGAGCAAATCACCCTGTTCGGGCTCATCGTCGTTGGTCGCCGGCCAGTGCATTACGGGCCGGTGGACCCGGTGGTCTCCCGTGAACTGTTCATCCGCGAGGCGCTGGTGCGCGGCGAGATCCAGTCCAAGGCCAAGTGCCTGAGTGCCAATACCCGCTTGCTGGAACAACTCGACGAGCTGGAAGCCAAGGCCCGTCGCCGCGACATCCTGGCGGACGAGGAAACCCTGTTTGCCTTCTACGACGCGCGCTTGCCGGCCGAGATCCACCAGACCGCGACGTTCGACAGCTGGTACCGGATCAACAGCCAGAAAGATCCGCAACTGTTGATCATGCGCGAAGAAGACGTGCTGGCCCGCGAAGCCAGCGAAGTCACCGCCGCGCACTACCCGGACACCTTGCGCGTCGGTGACCTGACCTTGCCGCTGAGCTATCACTTCGAGCCCAACCATCCCCGCGATGGCGTGACCCTGCGAGTGCCGGCACCGCTGCTGCCGATGCTGCCGCCGGAACGCCTGGAATGGCTGGTGCCGGGGGTGATCGAAGCCAAGTGCATTGCCCTGGTGCGCAACCTGCCCAAGGCCTTGCGCAAGAACTTCGTGCCGGTGCCGGATTTCGTCAAGGTGGCATTGCAACGCATCACCTTCGCCGAGGGCTCGTTGCCGCAGTCCCTGGGTCGTGAGCTGCTGCGCATGACCGGGGCGCGGGTCAGCGACGAAGCCTGGGCCGAAGCCGCCCAGCAGGTGGAAAGTCACCTGCGCATGAACCTGGAAATCGTCGACGGCCAAGGCAAGTTCCTCGGCGAGGGCCGCGACCTGGCCGAGTTGACGGCGCGCTTTGCCGAAGCCAGCCAGGCCGCCCTGGCCGTACCGCAAACGGCGAAAAGCCAGGCACCGGTGGAGGCGAAGGTCTTCGCGCCGGTGGCCGAGAAAACCCAACAGAAGATCGCCGGGCTGTCGATGACGGTCTACCCGGCGCTGGTGGAAGAAGGCGGTGTGGTCAAGGAAGGGCGTTTCCCAACCCCGGCCGAAGCCGAGTTCCAGCATCGCCGTGCCTTGCAGCGCTTGCTGATGCAGCAATTGGCCGAGTCGGCCAAGTTCCTGCGCGGCAAGCTGCCGGGGCTGACTGAACTGGGCCTGCTGTACCGCGACCTGGGGCGCATCGACAGCCTGGTGGAAGACATCCTGCTCGCCAGCCTCGACAGCTGTGTGCTCGAAGGCGAAGCGAGCCTGCCCCGTGACGGCGCCGCGCTGGCCTCCCTGGCCGAGCGCAAGCGCGGCGGCTGGACCGAGCACGCCGAACGCCTGGCGAAGCTGACCCTGGACATCCTCAAGCTCTGGCATGGCCTGCAAAAACGCTTCAAGGGCAAGATCGACCTGGCCCAGGCCGTGGCGCTGAACGATATCAAGCAGCAGCTCAGCCACCTGGTGTACCCGGGGTTCGTGCGCGAAACCCCGCATCAATGGCTCAAGGAACTGCCGCGCTACCTCAAGGCCATCGAGCAACGTTTCGAGAAGCTCGGTAGCCAGGTGCAGAAAGACCGGGTCTGGAGCGGCGAGCTGTCGAACCTCTGGGCCCAATACCAGGCCCGCGCCAGCAAACACGCCCAGGAGGGCAAGCGCGATCCGCAACTGGAGCTGTACCGCTGGTGGTTGGAGGAGTACCGGGTGTCATTGTTCGCCCAGCAACTGGGAACCAAGGTGCCGATCTCGGACAAGCGCCTGGGCAAGCAGTGGGGGTTGGTGGAGGGGTGATGGCAAAGCCCCTCTAACCCCTGTGGGAGCGAGCTTGCTCGCGATAGCGGTGTATCAGTCAACATCAATTCAGGCTGAACCACCGCTATCGCGAGCAAGCTCGCTCCCACATGTATGGTGTTGTAGTGAAGGGAGAATGGGCCAAACCCCAGCGTTTATGGCAAACTTCGCGGCTATAAATGCCGGTCCCGTGGTTTTGAGCTTCAATGCCCCGGGCGGATCGGAATAAAGCGATGCCAGGGCTGCTTCCCCGGATGGGAAAAGTCCCTTTGTGTATTGGTACGTCGGTGCCAATGCTTTCTGCCTGAACAGATCAGAGACACGACCATGCATAACGTCGTCATCAGCGGCACCGGCCTGTACACCCCGGCCAACAGCATCTCCAACGAAGAGCTGGTGCAATCTTTCAATACCTATGTCGCGCAATTCAATGCCGACAACGCTGACGCCATCGCGCGCGGCGAAGTCGAGGCCTTGACCGAATCCAACGCCGCGTTCATCGAAAAGGCCTCCGGCATCAAGAGCCGCTTTGTCATGGACAAGGAGGGCATCCTCGATCCGCAGCGCATGACCCCACGCCTGCCCGAGCGCTCCAACGATGAGTGGTCGGTGCTGTGCGAAATGGCCATTGGCGCCGCCAAGCAGGCCCTGGAGCGCGCCGGCCGTACCGTCGCCGACATCGATGGGGTGATCGTCGCCTGTTCCAACCTGCAGCGTCCGTACCCGGCCATCGCCATCGAAGTCCAGGAAGCCCTGGGCATCGAGGGTTTTGGTTTCGACATGAACGTGGCCTGCTCCTCGGCAACCTTCGGCATCCAGGCCGCGGCCAACAGCGTGCAACTGGGCCAGGCCCGGGCGATCCTGATGGTCAACCCGGAAGTGTGCACCGGTCACCTGAACTTCCGCGATCGCGACAGCCACTTCATCTTCGGCGACGCGGCCACCGCCGTGATCATCGAACGGGCGGACCAGGCAACCTCGCCGTATCAGTTCGACGTGGTCAGCACCAAGCTACTCACCAAGTTCTCCAACAACATCCGCAACAACTTCGGCTTCCTCAACCGTGCCGGGGAAGAGGGTATCGGCAGTCGTGACAAGCTGTTCGTCCAGGAAGGCCGCAAAGTTTTCCGCGATGTCTGCCCGATGGTGGCCGAGCTGATTGGAGCTCACCTGGAAGAAAACCAGCTGAATGTTGGCGAGGTGAAGCGCTTCTGGCTGCACCAGGCCAACTTGAGCATGAACCACCTGATCGTGCGCAAACTGCTGGGACGCGAAGCCACCGAAGAGGAAGCACCGGTGATCCTCGACCGCTACGCCAACACCAGTTCGGCCGGTTCGGTGATTGCGTTCCACAAATACCAGGATGACCTGCCCAGCGGCTCGGTTGCCGTACTCAGCTCGTTCGGCGCCGGTTATTCGATTGGCAGCGTGATTTTGCGCAAGCGCTGATCCACTTTGGCGGCCAGAGGATTTATTCTTGCTGGCCTGTGGCCTGTGGCCTGTGGCCTGTGGCCTGTGGCCTGTGGGACCTGTGGGAGCAAAGCTTGCTCGCGATGCAGACGCATCGGTTTCCCGGGAGACCGCGTCACCTTCATCGCGGGCAAGCCTTGCTCCCACAAGCAGCAACAACCGCGATCTATCCAGCAATAGGACGTTGAATGACGGTCACCGACGACACCCTCCTGCTCCAACGCCTACTGGCCGGTGAGCAACAAGCCTACAGGGAGCTGGTCAGCGCCTACCAGAGCCCGATGCGCGCCGTGGCCTACGCCATCGTGGGCAGTCGTCATGCCGACGAAGTTGTACAGGATGCCTGGCTGTCGGTGGTGCGCAACCTCAATGGCTTTCAGGGACGTTCCAGCCTCAAGACCTGGCTGCTGACCATCACCGCCAACGCTGCCAAAGGGCGCTACAAACAGAACCGTCGGGAGGTGTTGCTCGACGATCTGCCGTCACCCCATGGCACCCTGGGCGATGATCGTTTCGCCGCCGATGGTCATTGGCTGCTGGCGCCGTTCGCCTGGCATCAGGACACGCCTGAGGCGCTGCTCACGATGGACGAATTACGCGATTGCCTGGAGCACACATTGCTCAGCCTGTCGCAACTGCAAGGCAGCGTGCTGACCCTGCGGGAACGCCAGGGGTTGGAGCTGGAAGAAATCTGTAATCTTCTGGATATCTCGCTCTCCAATGTGCGAGTGCTGTTGCATCGCGCCCGGCTGAAAGTCTTCGCGACCGTTGAACATTTCGAGGAAACCGGCGAATGCTGACCTGCAAGGAACAAGTGGCGCGCTCCAGCGACTACCTCGACGGGCAACTGAGCTTTCGTGAACGCCTGATGGTGCGTCATCACCTGATGTTCTGCCCCAACTGCCGGCGTTTTATCCGCCAGATGCGCCTGATGCAGGCAACCCTCAGGAAACTGCCGCAACCGCCGGTCCCTGACCTGGATCACCTCGCCGAAAAACTCGCCGCCGAGCGCCGCAAAAACATCCGCTAAGCGCTGTAGGAACTGTAGGAGCTGTCGAGTGCAACGAGGCTGCGATCTTTCCCCCGCCAATTGAATCTCAAGCGAACGATCAAAAGATCTCAGGCTTCGCCAGCGCCTACGGTTATTCCTATTCGAAGTAAAAAGTTCCGCTGTCATAAAATCTTTATCTGATAGCAACTGCGCTGACACAACCCATCGCCAAGATCCCCTCCAACACCAGCGGGCTCAGTTCCGCGTGTTTTCTAACGGCATAGACTACCAACAGGGGAATTCTTCGATGATCCGCAAGCACTTCGCAGGTGTTGCCGCCAGCGCACTGGCCATGGCAGTAACCGCCCAGGCTTTCGCTGGCACCGTCACCACCGACGGCGCCGATATCGTGGTCAAAACCAAGGGCGGCCTTGAGGTCGCTACCACTGACAAAGAGTTCAGCTTCAAGCTCGGTGGTCGTTTGCAAGCTGACTACAGCCAGTTCGATGGTATCTACACCGATAATGGCAATTCGGCCGATGCCGCTTACTTCCGTCGTGCCTTCCTGGAATTGTCCGGCGTGCTGTACACGGATTGGGCCTACACCATCAACTACGACTTCTCTCACAACGCCGGCAGCTCGGACGACGGTTACTTCGACGAAGCGTCCATGGCCTACAACGGCTTCAAGCCGGTTTCGATCAAGTTCGGTCGTTTCGACCCGGATTTTGGCCTGGAAAAAGCCACCAGCTCCAAGTGGGTTACCGCACCGGAGCGTAACGCCGCCTACGATTTGATCGATTGGGCCAACGGCCACCAGAACGGTCTGGGTCTGCAAGCTTCCAGCACCTTCGCCGATTCGTTCTATGCCTCCGCTGGCGTATTCGCCAAGGACAACAACGACACCGACGGCGACAGCGTCAAGCAATTCAATGGTCGCTTCGTATTCGCACCGATGCACGATTCCGGTAACGTCCTGCACTTTGGTGTGAACGTTGCTTCCCGTGACGTCTCCGACACCGTGTTCGACGCACGTTATCGCTCCCGCCTGGGCATGCGTGGCGTTGAAACCCTGGGCGGCAACGATGCCGGCCCTAACGGCAACCGTCCGCTCCTGGGCGGCGCCAACAACTCGCCGGCCGGTTCGTACGACACTGACACCGCCTTCGGCCTGGAAGCCGCATTCGCCATGGGGCCTGCGTCGATCCAGGGTGAATACATCTCCCGTAAGACCAAGGCTGACAGCGACGCCTTCGAAGACATCAAAGGCCATGGCTTCTATGTCCAGGGTGCCTACACCCTCACCGGTGAGTCCCGCGGCTATAAAGTCGGCAAGTTTGATGCAATCAAGCCCCAGAACAAATCCATCGGCGCCTGGGAAGTGTTCTATCGCTTTGACAGCATGACCGTCGAAGACGACAACATCACCACCGCCTCGGCGACTCGTGAAGTGGGCGATGCCGAAGCCAAGGTGCACAACCTGGGCGTGAACTGGTACGCCAACGAAGCGGTGAAAATTTCCGCTGCCTACGTCAAGGCCAAGACCGACAAAGTCACCAACGCCAATGGCGACGACGATGGCGACGGTTTTGTAATGCGCGCCCAGTACGTGTTCTAAATCGCACTGACTTGATACAGAGCTCTTTCTTCATCCGTTATAGCTCCTTTCAACCCCGCCTCTGGCGGGGTTTTTTTATGTGCGTGCGGTCAGGATCGGCGATACTCGCCCCATCCGCCGTCTGGATATCGAGGAACCGCATGCCGCTTCACGTCTTGGACAGCTTGTCCGCCATCGCGCCGCACGAGTGGGACGCGCTGGTGCCCGCCAATCAACCGTTCCTGCGCCACGCCTTCCTGAGCTCGCTGGAAGACAGCGCCAGCCTGGGACCGAGTTCCGGTTGGCAAGCCGAGCATTTATTGCACATTGAAGACGGTCAACTGCTGGCGGCCTTGCCCAGCTACCGCAAGTGGCATTCCTACGGTGAATACGTGTTCGACCACGGCTGGGCCGACGCTTGCGCCCGCGCCGGCATCGACTATTACCCCAAGTTGCTGACGGCAGTGCCGTTCAGCCCGGTCAGTGGCCCGCGACTGTTGGCGGCGCGGGTGGAGGACGGCTTGGAGTTGCTGGGCAGCTTGCCTGGGTATCTGGAGATCGAAGGGCTTTCCAGTGCCCACATCAACTTCACCGATGCCTTCACCGACGCGGCGCTTGCCGGGCAAGAAGGCTGGTTGCAGCGGATCGGCTGCCAGTATCACTGGCAGAATCGCGGTTATCGCGACTTCCAGGATTTTCTCGACGCGCTCAGTTCCCGCAAGCGCAAGCAGATGCGCAAGGAGCGCGAACAAGTGGCGGGGCAGGGCATCGCGTTCCAATGGCTTGAAGGTCATCAGTTGGACGAGGCGCAGTGGGATTTTGTCTACGCCTGTTACGCCAACACCTACGCGATACGACGGCAGGCGCCGTACCTGACCCGAGCGTTTTTCAGCCTGCTGGCCGAACGCATGCCCGAGGCCATTCGTGTGGTGCTGGCCAAGCAAGGTTCGCGACCGGTGGCGATGGCGTTCAGCCTGGTGGGCGGCGACAGTTTCTACGGGCGGTACTGGGGCTGCCTGGCGGAGTTCGACCGCCTGCACTTCGAGACCTGTTTCTACCAGGGCATGGACTACGCGATTGCCCGCGGCTTGCAGCGTTTCGATGCGGGTGCCCAGGGCGAGCACAAACTGATTCGCGGGTTCGAGCCGGTGATTACCCGCTCATGGCACTACCTGCGCCACCCCGGTTTGAAAGCGGCGGTCGAAGATTTTCTCGCTCGGGAGCATGAGGGTGTGCTGGCGTATGCCGAAGAGGCGAAAACAGCACTGCCTTATCGGCAGTGCTGATCCTCGCGGGTATGACTCAGCGGTTTTCCTGGCCCAGCCAGCGGTAGGAGACACCGCCGACGACGGCGCCCAGCAGCGGCGCTACCCAGAATAGCCACAGTTGCTCGATGGCCCAGCCACCGACAATCAGCGCCGGACCGGTACTGCGGGCCGGGTTGACGGACGTGTTGGTGACCGGAATCGAGATCAGGTGAATGAGCGTCAGGGCCAGGCCGATGGCAATTGGTGCCAGCCCGGCGGGCGCACGTTTATCGGTGGCACCGAGGATGATCAGGATGAACATCGCCGTCATGACCAGCTCGGTGACAAAACCGGCCGCCATTGAATACCCACCAGGCGAATGCTCGCCATAACCGTTCGCTGCCAGGCCGGACGCGGCCAGGTCAAAGCCTTCCTTGCCGCTGGCGATGAAGTAGATCAACGCGGCGGCGAGCACCCCTCCAATGAGTTGGGCAATGATGTAGGCAGGCAACTCCCTGGCCGGAAACCGCCCGCCCACGTACAAGCCCAACGAAACGGCGGGGTTCAAATGGCAACCCGAGATATGGCCGATGGCGAACGCCATGGTCAGCACCGTCAGGCCGAACGCCAGGGCAACCCCCAGCACGCCAATCCCCGAGGCGGCCAATACCGCGCTGCCGCAGCCGCCCAATACCAGCCAGAACGTACCCAACAACTCAGTCGTTGAACGTTTGAGTAGAGACATAAGAATCCTTGATGAAACAGTCGTGATAATCGGTTATGCATCCAGCAGTATTACGACAGGTTCATCTCCAGAACCTGAGCTGAGTACAGCAGGATTTTGCGAAGAATCCAGCGGCATAAAAAACCGCCAGCGTCATGGACGGTGGCGGTTCTGGCCGTGGTCGGTGGGGAGTATGTCGTTGCGGTGTGGGCTAAATGGATCCTGGACAGATTTTTTCAGAATGGCGCTCGGACACTGGGCTGTGGGAGCAAAGCTTGCTCGCGATGCTGGCGCCTCGGGCCATCCGGGAGACCGCGTTATCTTCATCGCGGGCAAGCCTTGCTCCCACACGATCCCCACGCCTCCTGTCTGTAGAAGCTCAATCGATCCCCACAAACCCACCGGTCTGATGCTGCCACAGCCGCGCATACAACCCGCCATGGGCCAGCAGTTCGGCATGGCTGCCGGTTTCGGCGATGCGGCCGTTCTCCAGCACCACCAAGCGGTCCATCCGGGCGATGGTGGAGAGGCGGTGGGCGATGGCGATCACGGTCTTGCCTTGCATCAAGGTCTCGAGGCTTTCCTGGATCGCCGCCTCGACTTCCGAGTCCAGCGCTGACGTCGCTTCGTCCATGATCAGGATCGGCGCGTCCTTGAGCAGCACCCGCGCAATAGCGATGCGCTGGCGCTGGCCGCCGGACAGTTTCACGCCGCGCTCGCCCACATGGGCATCGAAGCCGGTGCGGCCTTCGGCGTCCGACAGCAATGGAATGAACTCATCGGCCCGGGCCTTGCGCACGGCTTCCCAGAGTTGCACATCGGTGGCGTCTGGCTTGCCATAGAGCAGGTTGTCACGGATCGAACGATGCAGCAGCGAGGTGTCCTGGGTGATCATGCCGATGCGCTCGCGCAGGCTTTCCTGGCCGACTTCGGCAATGTCCTGGCCGTCGATGAGGATGCGCCCGCCTTGCACGTCATAGAGGCGCAGCAGCAGGTTGACCAAGGTGGATTTACCGGCGCCGGACGGACCAATCAGGCCAATTTTTTCGCCGGGCTTGATGGTCAGGTTGAGGTCGTCGATCACGCCACTTTTCTTGCCGTAGTGGAAACTCACATGCTCGAAACGCACCTCGCCCCGGCCCACCGCCAGGGGCTTGGCCTGGTCGCGGTCGGTGACGCTGACGGGTTGGGCAATGGTCTGCAAACCGTCCTGGACCATGCCGATGTTTTCGAAGATGCCATTGACCACCCACATGATCCAGCCGGACATGTTGACGATGCGGATCACCAGCCCGGTCGCCAGGGCAATGGCGCCCACGCTGATCAGCGACTGGGTCCAGAGCCACAGTGCCAGCGCCGTGGTGCCGACGATCAGCAGCCCGTTCATGGTGGTGATGACCACGTCCATGCTGGTCACCACGCGACCGGCCAACTGGGCTTTTTCGGTCTGCTCCTGGATGGCTTCGCGGGCGTATTGCTGTTCGAAGTTGGTATGGGCGAACAGCTTCAGGGTGGTGATGTTGGTGTAGCCGTCGACGATCCGGCCCATGAGCTTGGAGCGGGCATCGGACGACACCACCGAGCGCTCCTTGACCCGTGGCACGAAATAACAAAGTGCACCGATGTAGGCAGCGATCCACATCAGCAGCGGGATCATCAGGCGCCAGTCGGCTTCGGCGAACAGCACCAGGGAGCTGATGGCGTAGATCAGCACATGCCAAAGGGCATCCACGGCCTGCACGGCCGAGTCGCGCAGGGAGTTGCCGGTCTGCATGATGCGCTGGGCGATGCGCCCGGCGAAGTCGTTCTGGAAGAAATTCAGGCTCTGCTTGAGCACGTAGCTGTGATTTTGCCAGCGGATCAGGCTGGTCATGCCGGGGCTCAAGGTCTGGTGCACCAGCAGGTCATGCAGGGCCACGAAGATCGGCCGGAAAATCAGCGCCACCACGGCCATCCAGGCCAGCTCCAGGCCATGGATCTTGAAGAAATCCACATTGGGCGTGCCCTGGGTCAGGTCGATGATGCGGCTCAGGTAGCTGAACAGCGCCACTTCGATGAGCGCACCGATCAGGCCCACTACCAGCAGCACGGCGAAGCTGGGCCAGACCTGTTTCAGGTAATAGGTGTAGAAGGGCAGGACGCGATTCGGTGGAGCCGAAGTGGGGGCGTCGCGGAAGATATCGATCAGTGTTTCGAAGCGGCGAAAAACCATGGGTAAATGCCCTGGCAGGGGCTCTCCTTATTGCTATGGGCGGCGCGCGATGACCGCGTCGCCCAGGCTGCCGTGCGCCTCTTCAGTCGATGCGCTTGGCCGACTTGATGATCACAGGATCGGCCGGCACGTCTTTCATGCCGCTGCGTTGGGTGGTTGGCGAGTTGACGATGATGTCGACGACATCCATCCCTTTGACGACCTTGCCGAACACTGCATAGCCGTCTCCAGTATCGAGGAAGTCGTTATCCTTGACGTTCACGAAGAACTGGCTGGTGGCGGAATCGGGTACGGATGTGCGGGCCATGGACAGCGTGCCACGGACATTATGCAAACCATTTTTCGACTCGTTCTTGATCGCAGCTTTGGTTTCTTTCTGCTGCATTTGCTGAGTGAAACCTCCGCCCTGGATCATGAACCCCGGGATCACCCGGTGAAAAATCGTGTTGTTGTAGAAACCACTGTCCACGTACTCAAGGAAGTTCTTGGTACTGATGGGGGCCTTGACCGGGTCCAGTTCGATTTCGATCTGACCGTTGGTGGTGTCCAGCAATACATGGGGTGCCTTGGCTGGCGTGGCGGCCATCAGGTTGGCGGCAAACAGTACGGTGCCGGCGGCGAGGGCGATTTTTTTCAGCATGGGTTCAGTGATCCTGAGTGGTGGAGTCGGTTGCGGTCAAAAAGTCGAGCAGGGTTTGGTTGAAGCGTTCGGGTTGGTCCAACGGGGTAGCGTGCCGTGAATCGGCGATGACCACCAGCCGTGCATCGGGCAGCAGCTTGACATAGGCTTCTTTCAGCGCCACCGGGGTGTAGTCGTGGTCGGCGCAGATGACGAGGGTTGGACAGACAACCTGCGAAAGTCGTTCCTGAACGCCCCAGCCTACGATCGCATCGAAGCTGGCGAGATAAGCACGTTTGTCGTTCTTTGCCCAGCGCCGGGCCATTTCCAGGCGTAACTCGGTTTGCTCAGGCTTGGGAAATAACTTGGCGCCGAGGGCCTTGCCGATGGTTTCCAGGCTAAGAATGCGCATCAGGCTCCAGCGCTTGAACCATTGCCAGCAATCGTCGGGCGTGCGGACTTTGACTTCGGGCGCGCTGTTGACGATGCACAGGCTCTTGATCCGCCCGGGTTCATCCACTGCCAGCTGAAAACAGATCATGCCGCCCATGGACCAGCCCACCAAGTGCACCGGGCCCAGGCCCAGGTGTTCGATCAAGGCGATCAGGTCGGCGCTGAAACCTTCGATGCTGTAGCGCTCCCGCGGCTTGTCGGAGCGACCGTGGCCGCGCACATCCACCACGATCAGGTGGTAATGGGCGGACAGCACCGGGACCTGCTTTTCCCAGTCCCGGGTGCTGGAACCCAAACCGTGGACCAGCACCAAGGGCGTGCCCTGGCCATATTCCTCGTAGTGCAGGTTGCAACCTTCGTGTTCGAAATAGGCCATCGGCGAAGTCCTTGTCAGGCTTGTTCAGGGGCCGCGAACGGCGCATCCAGCGGCGCGGTGTCGAAGGTGCGCAGCAGTTCGACCAGGATTTGCGTGGCTGGGCCCAGGGGTTTTTCCTTGTTCGAATACAGATAGAAGCTCGGGTTGCGGCTGCCACCTTGATCCAAGGGTAGCTGTTTAAGCGTCCCTTCCTTGAGTTCCCGCTCGATCATGTGCCGGGGCAGCCAGGCGAAGCCCAGGCCGCTGCCTACGAACGTCGCGGCGGTGGCCAGGCTACCGACGGTCCAGCGCTGTTCGGCACCGAGCCAACCCACATCGCGAGGTTGCTGGCGTCCGGAGTCGCGGATCACCACCTGCAACTGGCTTTCCAGATCCTGGAAAGTCAGCTCGCGGTTGAGCCGATGCAGGGTGTGTTCGGGATGGGCCACCGCGACGAATTCAACGTCGCTCAATTCCGCCCCCAGATAGCCAGGAATGCTGAAGCTGCTGATGGCCAGGTCGGCCACGCCTTCGAGCAGCACTTCTTCGACCCCAGACAACACTTCTTCGCGCAGCCGCACCCGACAGCCACGACTTTGTGGCATGAACGCCGTCAAGGCGCGAACGAGGCGGGCGTTGGGGTAGGCCGCGTCGACCACCAGGCGCACTTCCGCTTCCCAGCCTTGCTCCATGTGGTGGGCCAGGTCTTCCAGTTGGCTGGCCTGTTTCACCAGTTGCCGGGAACGGCGCAGCAGTACGCCGCCGGCTTCGGTCAGCACGGCCTTGCGCCCATCGATGCGCAGCAACGGCACGCCGAGCTGATCCTGCATGCGGGCCACGGTGTAGCTCACTGACGACTGGGAGCGATGCAGCACTTCAGCGGCCTGGGCGAAACCGCCGTAGTCGACCACGGCCTGCAAGGTGCGCCATTGATCAAGGGTGACGCGGGGCGCTTTCATATCGGGCTCCTCTTGTCCTAAGCTGGCAGTCCCTTGGTGGAGACTGCCGAATGAAGAAAATCTGCTGTGTGGTGCTGGCTTTGCTACCACTGACCGCGTTTGCCTACCCGATCGATGTTGAAAAACACCTCAACGGCCTGAGCATCGACTACAACGCCTATGACACCGATGCCGACATCGGCTCTATCCAGGTCAACAACTACGGGAGCACCGATGCGGCCTGCACCGTGGTCTTCAGAAATGGCCCCGAAGCACCTCGCACCCGCAAGATCGAAGTCGCCGCCGGCAAGTTCAAGAACGCCACGGCCAAGTTCAACCGCAACATCATCAAGCTGCGCATCAAGCTGACCTGTCGGCCGAAATAGCCAGGCAGCGGGGCAGACAATACTGCTTGCTCCGCTTATAAACGAATTTATCGATGCTTTGCAGCAATTATTTGCGCTTTTTCATCGATATGCTCGCGTTTAACCTTCACTCCATCGACTGACAACATTCTCAGATGGAGCCTACAAGCCATGTCCCGCGTTCTGATCATCGAAAGCAGCGCCCGCCAGCAAGACTCGGTGTCCCGTCAACTGACCCAGACCTTCATCAGCCAGTGGAAAGCGGCGCACCCGGCCGACGAAATCAGCGTTCGCGACCTGGCCATCAACCCGGTGCCGCACCTGGATGCCAATTTGCTGGGTGGCTGGATGAAGCCGACCGAGCAGCGCAACGACGTTGAAAACGCCTCGCTGGAACGCTCCAACCAACTGACCGATGAACTGCTGGCCGCCGACGTGCTGGTGATGGCTGCGCCGATGTACAACTTTGCTATCCCCAGCACCCTGAAAGCCTGGCTCGACCACGTGCTGCGTGCTGGTGTGACATTCAAGTACACCCCCACCGGCCCTCAAGGCCTGCTGGCCGGCAAGCGCGCCTTCGTCCTCACCGCCCGCGGCGGTATTCATGCCGGCGGCAGCACGGACCATCAGGAGCCCTACCTGCGCCAGGTCATGGGTTTCATCGGGATCCACGACGTGACCTTCATCCATGCCGAGGGCATGAACCTGGGCGGCGATTTCCAGGAGAAGGGTCTGAATCAGGCCAACGCCAAACTGTCCCAGGTCGCCTGATCCGTTAATCCTCGGGTAATCGCCAGGTGTTCTAGTGACCTGGCGCTTCCCTTCAAACCGTTTTGCGCATCGAACCTCCCTTTGCACTTATTGCTCCTGAGTGCATCAGCCCGATTGAACGCTTTAGCGAAATCGGGCTTTTTTTTGGGGAAGAGAAAATAACGACCACTTGAAATGGGCGCCCCTCAAGCCTTGAGGGCTGGGTGATGTGCAGGTCGCAGACTCACTGGTATTTGGCACGTCTGGCGATGCCTGCTGTGGTAATTTATGCGCGCAATTACAGTACGGAGACTGTGATATGTTCAAAGTCAAACGCAAGACATGGGCTTTATTCTTGGTCTACCTCATAGGGGCGGCTGGCTATATCTCTTACCTCTATGTCGAGACGCAAAGCGTCCTCACTGACAATATCAATAATAAATTGCTGCATGCCGCGCTGGGCGCTTCGGCCATTCTCGGTGACCGTTACCATGACAATCTGGTCGATAAACAGTCCAAATCACCGACGCAAGACTGGGACACCATAGAGCGGCTCTCCGGCTTCAACGAGTCCATGGGCACTGCTTTTGTCTATAGTGTGATCAAGCGAGGTGGAAAAGCTTATCTGGTCAGTTCCAGCGCATCGAAAAAAGAAATTCAAGAGAAGAATTTCGTGCGTTTCTTCGATCCTTATCCCGATGCCAGTCAGGCTTTATTCGATAGTTTTGAGCGCAACGAGCCAACCTGGATCGACTACTCGGATCATTGGGGTGATTTTCGCGCGGTGTTTGTCCCCTTAAAATCACAAGACGGTACCGCGTATGTTGTCGGCGCGGAAGTTACCTTGGCGGACTACTACCAACAACTTAATCATGACGCCCTGTACCATATCATCCTGGCCATCCTGGTATTTCTCGCTTTCCTGCTTTTGCGCATGCGTGCTCATCTGCAGCAACTGCGAGTCAATGAACAGGTATTAAAACAGGCGAAAAATGCCGCCGAGGACGCTGATCGTTCGAAAACCAGCTTTCTGGCAACCATGAGTCATGAAATTCGCACCCCAATGTACGGTGTGATTGGCGCGACCGAGTTGCTGGCCCGGTCCGCCCTGGATCCCGAGCAACGTCGTCTTCTCACCACGATTCATTCCAGTGGACGGAGCCTGCTGTCTCTTATCGATAACATTCTCGACCTGGCAAAAATCGAGGCGGGCAAACTTGAATTGAAACCTCGTGTTTTCGAAGTGAGAGCGTTGGTTTCATCCTGCATGGAAATGATCCGGCAAAGTATTCAGGACAAACCGATAGTGCTGGAGGCGCAGTTCTCGCCGGACGTACCGCCTTTGGTCAAAACCGATATGGATTGCCTTCGCCAGATTTTGATCAACTTGCTGGGCAATGCGGTCAAATTTACCGACGCCGGTAAAGTTTCCCTCTTGGTCACCACCAGCGGTTATGGCTCTCAAGCGTGGCTCGACTTCTCCATACGCGATACCGGCATCGGTATCCCCACGGAACGGCAAGACAACCTGTTCAAGCCCTTTGCCCAGTTTAAAGGGCCAGCAGGACAACGCTTCATAGGGAGTGGGTTGGGTCTTTCGATCTGTAAGAACCTGCTCGAGGCGCAACAGGGAACGTTATTTTTCACCAGCGAGCCTGGTGTTGGCTCGACATTTTCCTTCTCGCTCCCCATGGCGCTTTTTTCAGTCTCGGAAATACCCGTCAAGGATGATCATGCGACGGTTGGCTTCGACTCATCTTTTGCCGAGGATTATCCGCTCGATATCCTTTTGGTGGAGAACCACCCGGTGAGTCAGAAGGTGGCCATGGCGATGCTACAAGAGTTGGGTTATGCACCCGACCTTGCGTCAGATGGCCTGGAAGCGGTCAATCGTTGTATGGCTTCGATGCCAGAGATCATTCTGATGGATATCAACCTGCCCGTGATGGATGGGTTGGAGGCCGTGCGCAGAATCCGCGAATTACCCCTGGGCGATACTTGCTACATCGTTGCTTTCACCGCGAGTGTTTTTTCCAGCGAGATAGAGCGTTTCAGGGCTGCGGGTGCCGATGACATCTTGACCAAACCGGCAAACTTCCAGGCGCTGACCCGAGTGCTCCAGCGTGCCGCCAACCATCGGCACCAGCGTCAGGCCAACCCTTGGGTCGTGGATGAAGTTTCAAGTTAGTGGGAAACCAGTGGGAGCGAGCAAGCTCGCTCCCATCGTTCAAAACCGCTATCTTCGCCGCCATTCGAAACGAGGGGCGGTATGGGCTATCTACTTTTTGTGACATTGATCCAGGCGTTTTCCTTCAGCCTGATCGGCGAGTACCTGGCTGGGCATGTGGACAGTTATTTCGCGGTACTGGTGCGAGTGCTGCTGGCCGGGCTGGTGTTCATTCCGCTGACGCGCTGGCGCCAGGTGGAGCCGGCGTTCATGCGCGGCATGCTGTTGATCGGCGCCTTGCAGTTCGGCGTCACCTACGTCTGCCTGTACCTGAGTTTCCGAGTGTTGACGGTGCCCGAGGTGCTGCTTTTCACCATCCTGACGCCCCTGCACGTGACCTTGATCGAGGACGCGCTGAACCGACGCTTCAATCCCTGGGCGCTGATCGCGGCGCTGGTGGCCGTGGCCGGT
The DNA here is from genome assembly GCF_056521845.1 of Pseudomonas sp. PF05. Lineage (NCBI taxonomy): Bacteria > Pseudomonadati > Pseudomonadota > Gammaproteobacteria > Pseudomonadales > Pseudomonadaceae > Pseudomonas > Pseudomonas sp. PF05. Next base: position 140,934 of record NZ_JBWLPW010000014.1, read on the forward strand.
GCGGCGGTGATTCGCTACGACCGGATCAACCCGGATTTCTTCATGGGCTTCTTGCTGCTGCAATTGGCCAACTTCACCTACGCTGCCGGACAGGTGCTGTACAAACACCTGGTGGCCCGCCACCCGAGCGACCTGCCGCACTACCGGCGTTTCGGTTATTTCTATCTCGGTGCGCTGATGGTGGCGTTGCCGGCTTTCCTGCTGTTCGGCAAGGCCAACTTCTGGCCGCAAGCGCCGCTGCAATGGGGCGTGCTGGTGTTCCTCGGCCTGGTCTCCACCGCGCTGGGGCTGTACTGGTGGAACAAAGGCGCGTGCCTGGTCAACGGCGGGACGCTGGCGGTGATGAACAACCTGCATGTGCCGGTGGGCCTGCTGGTGAACTTGCTGATCTGGAATCAGCACGAGGCATTGGGGCGGTTGCTGCTGGGTGGGTCGGTGATATTGGCGGCGGTGTGGATCAGTCGGTTGGGGGTACGCCAACCGCAACCTGCAAACTGAAAAATCCTTGTGGGAGCGGGCTTGCTCGCGAAAGCGGAGTGTCAGGCAACAAATATATCGACTGAGACGACGCCTTCGCGAGCAAGCCCGCTCCCACAGGGGGATCTGTGCTGGGTCAAACCACCTGCTTCTGCGGCTCCGGCAACTGGCTCGCCCCCAGCACCGCCGGCAGCAGCCCCGAACGCAGGTCCGTGCCGCTTGGCTGCTGGTACAGGTTCAACCCGAACTCCGGCATCACCGCCAGCAGGTAATCGAAAATATCCCCTTGGATACGCTCGTAGTCGGCCCATGCGGTGGTGCGGGTGAAGCAGTAGATTTCCAGCGGGATGCCCTGGGCGGTGGTCTGCATCTGCCGGACCATGCAGGTCATGTTCGGCTGGATCTCCGGGTGGCTTTTCAAATACGCCAGTGCGTAAGCGCGGAAGGTGCCCAGGTTGGTCATCCGCCGACGGTTGGCCGACATCGCCGCGACGTTGCCCTGGGCCTCGTTCCAGGCCTTGAGTTCGGCCTGCTTGCGGCCGATGTAGTCGGTCAGCAGGCGCACCTGGGTCAGGCGCTGCTCTTCCTCGTCATGCAGGAAACGCACGCCACTGGCGTCGATGAACAGGCTGCGCTTGATCCGTCGCCCGCCGGACTGCTGCATGCCGCGCCAGTTCTTGAACGACTCGGACATCAGGCGCCAGGTGGGGATCGAGACGATGGTCTTGTCGAAATTCTGCACCTTGACCGTGTGCAGCGTGATATCCACCACGTCACCGTCGGCGCCGACCTGGGGCATTTCGATCCAGTCGCCGACCCGCAGCATGTCGTTGCTGGTCAGTTGCACGCTGGCGACGAACGACAGCAGGGTGTCCTTGTAGACCAACAGAATCACCGCCGACATGGCCCCCAGACCCGACAGCAGCAACAGCGGCGAGCGGTCGATCAGGGTGGCAACGATGATGATTGCGCCAAACACATACAGCACCATCTTCGCCAGTTGCACATAGCCTTTGATCGAGCGGGTGCGGGCGTGCTCGGTGCGGGCGTAGACATCCAACAGGGCGCTGAGCAGGGCGCTGATGGCCAGCACCATGAACAAAATGGTGAAGGCCAGGGCGACATTGCCCAGGAAAACCATACTGGTCTTGCTCAGTTCCGGCACCAGGTGCAGGCCGAACTGGATGATCAGTGAGGGCGTCATCTGTGCCAGGCGATGAAAGACCTTGTTATGGCGCAGGTCGTTGACCCAGTTCAAGGCCGGTTGGCGCCCCAGCAACTTGGCAGCGTGCAAAATCAGATAGCGCGCCACACGGCCAAGCACCAGGGCGATGACCAGCAGCAATATCAGGGCGAGGCTGGAATGCAGGATCGGGTGCTGGTCAAGGGCACCCCAGAGATCTTGGAGCTTGACCCAGAGTTGTTTGATGTCCATGGGCGAAACGGTTCTTCTATAAAGACGCGACGGTGCAATTAGAGCATTTAAGCCCGGTCAAGTGACCGTTGATGCAATAACGGCTGATAAAAATGCACTGATTTACCGCCGTTTGTATAAAGAAACTCGGCCTTCGCGCTCGAAACCGTTACCCTATGCAGCTGTTTTTTTGCATTTCTTCGAGGTAGCACCCGTGTTTTCCCAATTCGCCCTGCACGAACGCCTGCTCAAAGCCGTGGCCGAGCTTAAATTTGTCGAGCCAACGCCGGTGCAGGCAGCGGCTATTCCGCTCGCGCTCCAGGGGCGTGACCTGCGGGTGACGGCGCAAACCGGCAGCGGCAAGACCGCCGCGTTCGTGCTGCCGATCCTCAACCGCCTGATCGGCCCGGCCAAGGTCCGCGTCAGCATCAAGACGCTGATCCTGCTGCCAACCCGTGAACTGGCCCAGCAGACCTTGAAGGAAGTGGAACGCTTCTCGCAGTTCACCTTCATCAAGTCCGGCCTGATCACTGGCGGCGAAGACTTCAAGGTCCAGGCCGCGATGCTGCGCAAGGTGCCGGACATCCTGATCGGCACCCCCGGGCGGATGATCGAGCAGTTGAACGCCGGCAACCTCGACCTCAAGGAAGTCGAAGTGCTGGTGCTGGACGAAGCCGACCGCATGCTGGACATGGGCTTTGCCGAAGACGTGCAGCGCCTGGTGGACGAGTGCACCAACCGCCAGCAGACCATGCTGTTCTCCGCCACCACTGGCGGCTCGGGCCTGCGGGAGATGATCGCCAAGGTGCTGAACAACCCCGAGCACCTGCAGCTCAACGCGGTCAGCCAACTGAACTCCACCACCCGCCAGCAGATCATCACCGCTGACCACAACCAGCACAAAGAACAGATCGTCAACTGGTTGCTGGCCAACGAGACCTACGAAAAAGCCATCGTATTCACCAACACCCGGGCCATGGCCGATCGCATCTACGGTCGCCTGGTGGCTCAGGAATACAAGGCGTTCGTGCTGCACGGCGAGAAGGACCAGAAGGACCGCAAGCTGGCCATCGACCGCCTCAAGCAGGGCGGCGTGAAAATCCTCGTCGCCACCGACGTCGCCGCCCGCGGCCTGGACGTGGAAGGCCTGGACATGGTCATCAACTTCGACATGCCCCGCAGCGGCGACGAATACGTGCACCGCATCGGTCGTACCGGACGCGCTGGCAACGATGGCCTGGCGATCTCGCTGATCTGCCACGGCGACTGGAACCTGATGTCGAGCGTCGAGCGCTACCTCAAGCAGAGCTTCGAGCGCCGCACCATCAAGGAAGTCAAAGGCACCTACGGCGGACCGAAGAAGGTCAAGGCCTCGGGCAAGGCCGTAGGCGTGAAGAAGAAAAAGGTCGACGCCAAGGGCGACAAGAAGAAAACCGGCGCCAAGGCCCCGACCAAGCGCAAGACCGCCAACCGCCCGAAGAGCGACGCCCCGTCGCTGGTCAGCAAGGACGGCATGGCTCCGCTCAAGCGCCGTAAGCCAGAGGCGCCGGCGGCTGAGTGAGTCAGCGTTAGCGTTTTATAAAAGAACCGGACCTTGAGTCCGGTTTTTTATGGGTGACTGAAACTGACAAAACCCTGTGGCGAGGGACCTGTAGGAGCTGGCGAAGCCTGCGATCTTTTGATCTTGATCTTGATCTTGATCTTTCGCTTGCGACTCAATTGTAGGAGACAAGATCGCAGCCTCGTTGCACTCGACAGCTCCTACGCGCCTACGCTCCTACATAGCTCCTGCGATCCAGCGGGAGCAAGCTCCCTCGCCACAAAAGCGGGTTGTGCTCGGCTGTGGCTAATCATCCAGCCTTCTTCTCAGCGTTCTTCAATTCTTCCAGACGCTTATCAATCAACTGGCACTTATCCGGCACATCCTTGCTGGCAGTCTCCAGGTCCATGGCCTTTAACTCGTCGTTCATTTCCTTGGCCTTGGCCGGGTTCTGCTCGGTGAGCTTGGTCACTTCTTTTGCCAACTGTTCGCGCTTGGCGGTCGCTTCCTCTGGCGTACAAGTGGCCCAGGCGGGCAGGGCGCAGGTGAGGGTGGCGGCGAGGGTGAGTTTCAAGAGGGTTTTCATGGCAGGGCCTCATATTCCTTGTTGGGCAGGTAATGGGTTGAGGCCCGAGCTGGATCGAAAGTTCACCTTGAGCGCTCATCGCTTGAGGCCTTTTTCGAAGTTTTCCTAGCCGATATTAAACAGTCGGCTACCATGGAGGATGCGACTAGTAGCCCTGTGCCTGCAACGCCGGGACGCTTCTCGACACGGAATTTGAGTGGTGGAACAACTAGCCAGTCAGGACGTCCCGGCGGCCTGTCGTAGCAGTGAAATTCAAAGGAATGAAACCTATGAGCTTTGGAACGATTTTCTGTCGGCTGATGTTGTGTTTGTGCGGTTTACTCACGATCTCATCGGCTTACGCGCAAAGCGTGGTCATCGCCACGCCGCAACAAGGTGTGGGGATCGAAGTCGATGTGTTTGACCGTCCTGATGCCGCTAATGGCCAACCTTCTTCGACGAGCATGGTGCCCTTCACCTCGGCGGGGTTGTTTACCCCAGCGGTGCAATCGTTCAAGGGCAAGCTGTATATGTTCTGGGCCACTGATAGCGATTCCACTCATATTTATTTTTCCACTTCAGCGCAGGGAAAAAATTGGTCCTCTCCACAGCCTATCCCCGTAGCTAACATCTTGGGTAATGTTTCAGTCACCGTGTTCAAGCAAAAACTGGTACTGATCTTTACCGACGAGAACAATATAAACAGCGTCAGCTCCGAAGATGGAGTGAACTGGTCCAAGGTCAATCCTGTGACGACCTCCAGCGATGCCGACAATAACAGTCCTGTGGTGTATAACGGGCAACTGTTTGTCTTCTACAGTGCGGAGGATGATGACACTGTTTACTATGTAACGTCGGATGATGGCCTACAGTGGAGCAAGGAAAGCCTGGGGTTCAAGGCAAACGCTTATAGAGTTCTGAGTATCGTGCCCGTGGTTTATAACGGTGAGCTGTCGGTCTATTACTCTTATGATCTTAATAATCTGGCCGTTCGCACTTATGACCGGAGCGGTCACTGGGGCGATGAGCAAAAACTGTCTGGCATCACAACAGAGCTTCTCCTGAGTCGTGCAGCAATGATCGGTAACCGCATTTTTATCAGCAGCGGCCCTAATACTTTTGCTTCAACCGATGGGGTCAATTGGACTCCTTATTTTTCCAAGAGCTTCCCAGGATATTTTACTTCTGCACCGGGCTTGGGCGTTTCCTATGCCATTACCACAAGCGATCTCACTGGGGATAACCCGCAATTGCCTTCGGACCTGGCGACCGGTCTTAGCCATACCGACTATGCAACCTTCGCCTGGCGCAGTTTTTTTGCACTGAACAATATGGCCAAGACGCCATTACCGGCTAATCGGGGCGTCGGCAACCCCGGCAGCAGCTTTGCCGATTCGGGCAAGGTCTCACAATCTCCCAACCCCTTGTTGTGGCAAACCTTTGCCCACCGCAGCGAGCTGTTTCCGGCGGTAGGGTTCAATCACGTTGGTGGCCCTACGCTTGCGTTTGGGTCAGGCCCGCAATACACCTATACCCAATTTCTCAAGAACGGGATACGTGTGGCGCCAGGCGCTGACTTCACCCTTTACAACAATCTGGATGAGGCGACCCAAATAGGACAAAACGCTATTTTTTTTCCGGTCAATCCGCCGAATGTGGCGAAAGCAGGGGGAAATTACGCCCCTTCAAACGACAGCCAGATCCTGTTCGAGGCCAAGGCCAACCCCGTCGTTTACGAGTATGCGAAAGGCCTGACCAGTTATCCGGATCATATTGTGCTGCCCGACGGTGCGGTGGAGGTCAAGGCAGCATGGCGCAAGCTGGCCGACATTCCGGTACCGGATCGCGCGCGCTACCATACGGCGACAGTGGTGACTTATAAGGGCACCGACAGTGACCCGCAGGCGCAGAACGAAGACTACGCACTGGTCGCCTTGCATATCATCCATAAGACGCCCAACTACCCGACTTTTATCTTCGCCACGTTCGAGCACGAGGATGCGCTGACGTTGCCCGATGGCAAGTCGCCGACCGGACTCTATTACATCGCCAACTACAACCAGATTGCCTACCCCGGTCTCGATAGCAGCAGCCCCCCGACCGCCACCTTCTCCGACGGCAACAAAACCTATACGGTTGCCCTGCCGCAGGCGGGCAAAGTCGTAAGCGCTAACCCCAATTTGCCCGTCTACTCAGGCAATCACGGGATCCCCGAGGGACAGGCTGGGCCGATCTCGGTAGTGCAACCATTAACCATGCATTCGGAAGTCGTAGCGGTGAACAACCAGGTCAAGCGGCTCATGGACGGCAGCAGCGAATTCAATAATTCGGTCTGGAAGCATTATCGGCTCAAAGGGGTGCAGGCCATCCCGTCGAGCACTCAAACCGACCCGGATTACTACCTGGCCAATATCATGGTCGAAAGCAGTCAGCCGGGGATTCAGCTGTTTCGCGGCAGCAACGTATTTCCGATTCAGGGTAACAACACCCTGACCAATGCGCGCAACCTAACGAACATCAAGGTGCCGGATTACGAGCACAGCACCCAAAGCCTGACCATGGGCGGTTGCATGGGGTGTCACGGCATCGCCCAGAGCTCGCTCAAACAAGGTTTCAGTTTCCTGTTCGATGCGATCAACCCCACGTTCAGCAAAGGTGTTACCGGCTTTGCGGGCCCAGAGACCGTAGGTTTACCTGATCCGCGGACCATGAAGGCACGGGCCTTGAAATATTCTCTCGGCCCGCGCAATACGCAAGCCGTTGAGGAGGCGGGCAAGTAGTCGCCATGCACCTGCGAAGCAAAAATAGCCCTGCTTTCTGAGACGGGGCCAAGCCCTTTCGATAAAAACCGGACCTTGAGTCCGGTTTTTCATGAAGCCAAACCTGAATTTCACGCCGCTGCGAGAAAGCAAGCTCGTGCTGGGCTCCGTAGGAGCTGGCGAAGCCTGCGATCTTTTGATCTTGATCTTGATCTTGATCTTGATCTTTCGCTTTAGATTCAAGTGTTTGGGGAAAGATCGCAGCCTCGTTGCACTCGACAGCTCCTACACAGCTCCTACGCAGCTCCTACACAGTTCCTACGCAGCTGCGTGAGCAGGTTCCGGCGCCACACGGCAATTTCGCAGCGGTCTGATTTCAGATGAACGGTTCCAGTAATAGCCTCGAAGCTAGACCCAATTAGTTGACGTCAAAATGATGGCTCATTAATATCGCGCCACTATTTTGATGTCACTTTTTTCGAGGGATCGAACATGTCCTCACCCGCCTTTTGGGCGAGGTTGTGCCTGGCTTTGCTGTGCCTTTCTCCACTGACCCTGGCTCACTCCGCCCCCACGCCAGGCGACACGGACTTGATCCGCGAACGCCAGAATCGCTTGCTTGAAGAGCAGCGCCGTCGCCTGGAGGAACTCAAGGACCTGCCCGGCCAGGAGGCGAAGCCGACCCAGCCGACCGCACCTGCCGATACCCGTTGCTTCCCCATCAAGACCATCGAACTCAAGGGCGCCGACAGTCTTTCCGCTGGCGAACGCGAGCAGTTGCTTGCGCCCTACATCGGCCAATGCCTGGGTGTGCCGCAGCTTAACGAGCTGCTCAAAGTCATCACCGACCACTACATCGAAAAGGGCCTGGTCACTAGCCGCGCCTACCTGCCGCAGCAGGATCTTTCCAGCGGTCACCTGCAAGTGCTGGTGGTCGAGGGGCGGTTGGAAGGCCTCAAGGGCGCCGAGAACAGCAAGCTGTCGGACCGCGAGTTGGCGATGGCTTTTCCCGGTGCAGTCGGCGAGCTGGTCAACCTGCGGGAGATCGAGCAGATGGTCGATCAGCTCAATCGCCTGCCGTCGAACCAGGCAAAAATGGAGCTGACCCCCGGCCAGAACGTCGGTGGCAGTGAGGTGCGGGTCACCAATGAACCGAAAAAGCCTTGGCGCGCCGGACTGTCGCGCAGCAACGACGGCCAGCGCAGCACCGGCGAGCAGCAGTGGGGCAGCAGTTTCGAGTGGGACAGCCCGCTGGGCCTGGCCGACCAGTTGATGTTGCGCGGTGGTCACGACGCGATGACCGACCACCAGCACACCTCCCGCAACGCCATGCTCTATTACAACCTGCCATTTGGCTGGTGGAACGTCAGTTATACCTACAGCCAGAGCGAATACCGCTCGCAGATCCCAGCCAACGGTTTCAACTTCAAGCAGACCGGCGACAGCCAGAACCATCAGTTGCGGGTCGAGCGGGTGATCCATCGCGACGCCCTGAGCAAGACCTCCCTCAACACGGGCCTGGCGTACCTGCGCACCAACAACTTCATCGAAGACAGCAAGCTGGCGGTGAGCAGCAATCGGCTCAGCGAAGCCCTGTTCGGCATCAACCATGGCCGGCGGGTTGGCAATGCTTTCGTCAACCTCGACCTGGGCCTGCAAGAGGGTATCGGCGCCTTCGATGCCCAAGGCGACAACGATCCAGGTCCCGGCCAGGCCGATGCCCGCTACCGCAAATACACCGCCACCGCCAGCTACCTGCAACCGTTCCAGGTGTGGGGCGAATCCTTCAGCTTCAGCAGCCTGATGACCGGCCAGCGCAGTGAAGACGTGCTGTTCAGCCCCCAGCGCATGAGCCTGGGCGGCCAATCGTCGATTCGTGGCTACAAGGATCAGTCGCTGTCCGGCGACAGCGGCGGCTATTGGCGCAACGACCTGCGCTGGAGTCGCCCGGTGACGTTGGAGTGGCTGCGTCCGGTGTTCGCCGAATACGGCACCAGCCTCGGTTATGACCAAGGCGTGATTCGTGGGGATCGCTACAACGGCGACCAGCACGGGCGCATGTCGAGCAACTCGCTGGAGCTGTTTGCCCGCGGTGAGCACCTGAACGCCAGCGTCACCTTCGCCCATTCCCTGGAACGTCCGGATGCCCTGACCGAGCGCGAAGCGCCGATCTACTTCCGCGTGGATGTATCCATCTAATTTTTGCTGCAGCGAGACCTGATCATGGACGACCGCCAACACGCCTTCCTGGCCCGCCAGCCTTCCGCTGCCCTGCAAACCCGCGAGCAGTTCTGGGGCATGCCCAAGCGCGGCCTGGCGTTCCTGTTGGCCAACGTCATGTTCTGGCAACCGCTGTGGGCCCAGGCCGACGGCATCGTGGTCAGCGCGCCGGGCACCGGCCTGGACCGGGCGGGCAACGGCGTGCCCATCGTCAATATCGCCAAGCCCAACGGCAGTGGCCTGTCCCACAACCAGTTCAAGGATTACAACGTCGGCAGCAACGGCGTGATCCTCAACAACGCCACTTCGCGCACCCAGTCCACCCAGTTGGGCGGGATCATCCTCGGCAACCCGAACCTCAATGGCACGGCGGCCAAGACCATCCTCAACGAAGTCAACGGCGGCAACCCCAGCCAGTTACGTGGCTACACCGAAGTGGCGGGGCAATCGGCCCACGTCATCGTCGCCAACCCGTACGGTATTACCTGTAATGGCTGCGGTTTTATCAACAGCCCGAAAGTGACCTTGAGCACCGGCAAACCGGTGGTGGAAAACGGCCAGTTGAGTCGTTACCAGGTGGACCAGGGCAGCGTCACGATTGAAGGCGCGGGCCTGAACGCCAATAACGTCGATCACTTCGAAATCATCACCCGCAGCGCCAAGATCAACGCCGAGATCCAGGCCAAGAACCTGACCATCGTCGCCGGGCGCAACGACGTCAACGCCGACACCCTCAACGCCACCGCCCGCGCGGACGACGGCAGCGCCAAGCCGGAACTGGCCATCGATTCCTCGGCCTTGGGCGGTATGTACGCAGGCACCATCAAACTGGTGGGCACCGAAGCCGGCGTCGGCGTGAAGCTGGACGGCAAACTGATCGCCAGTGGAGGTGATATTCAGCTCGATGCCAATGGGCATTTGAGCATGGTCGATACCTCGGCCAGCGGGGCGGTTAACGTCAAGGCTGCGAGCCTCGATGCCCAAGGACCGGTCTATGCCGGCACGACCCTGAACGCCCAGACCCAAGGCAACCTGACTAACCAACAAACCCTGGCGGCGCGGGACGGCATCGTCCTGAACGCGGGTGGGCAGTTGAGCAACAACGGCATCATTGAAGCCGGGGTCAATGCCGATAACACGCGCAATGCCATGGGTGATGTGAGCGTTACTGCGCAGAGCCTGAACAACAGCGGCAAGAGCATCGTCGCCAGTCGTAACCTCACCGCCGACGTTGCGCAAACGTTGAACAACCAGGACGGGACCCTGAGCGCCGGGCAAACCACGACGGTGAAAGCTGGGACCCTGGACAACCAGAACAAAGGCCGCGTCCTGAGCAACGGTGTGCTGAACGTCACCGCCGACAAGCTGCTCAACACCCAGGGCGTCGTCAGCAGCAATGGCAACCTGACGGCCAATGTCGGGCAGTTGAACAATGGCAGCGGTGAATTCAACAGCTTGAGTAACGTCACGTTGCGCGTTGCCTCGCTGGATAACGTGGCAGGTCTGGTGGCGGCGGGGCAGATGCTCGACATCAACGCCAGCGGCCAGGTGAACAATCAGAACGGACATCTCACGGCGAGTAAAAACGCTCAGTTGATCGCCGGTTCGCTGGACAATCGCCAGGGATCGCTTTCTGCCCAACAAGGGTTGAGCCTGAACCTGGCGGGGCAACTGCTCAACGCCCAGGGCAGCGTGATCAGCAGCGACACGCTGCTATTGAAGGCGGGCCAGGTGAATAACGCCACTGGCCGCATCGCCAGTGCAAAAGCCCTGAATGCTAGTGTCACCGGCCTCGATCAACAGAACGGCCAATTGTTCAGCAACACCAGCGTCTCCCTCGACCTCAACCATGGGCAATTGAATAACCAGGGCGGGCTGATCAACGCCCCGGGCAGTCTGTTGTTGAAGAACCTGGCGGCGGTGAACAACCGCGACGGCGAGATTTCCAGCGATCAGGCGTTCAGCCTGAATGCCACAAGCCTGGACAACCGCGCCGGTTCGATCATCAGCCAGCAGCGTCTCGATTTGGTCATTGCCCAGGCGTTGAATAACGCAAAAGGCCTGATCTCAGCCAACGGCCTTGAGGTACGCGTAGCCAGTCTGGACAACAGCGGCGGCAACCTGGGCAGCGATGCGGACCTGAGCGTAAATGTCGACGGCACGCTGACCAACCTCGATGGCGAAATTTCCAGCGCGGGCCTGACCCGGCTCAACGCGATGGCCTTGGATAACAGCAACGGCCAGGTACTGGGCGACAATGCCTTGAATATTGACGTCGGCGGCGCGCTGGACAACCGCAATGGTGTGCTCGGTTCGGGCAAGGCCGTGGATATCAAGGCGACCAGCTTGAACAACAGCGACGGCGGCCAGTTGATCAGCGACGGCACCCTGACCGCGCGCATCAGCGGTTTGCTGGACAATCAGAACCAAGGCCAAGTGCTTGCCAAAGGCGCGCTTGACCTGCAAACCGGCAGCCTCGATAACCGCGGTGGCCGCTTGGCCGGCAATAACCTGCTGACCTTGCGCAGCGATTCGCTCGATAACCGTGGCGGGAACCTGCGCGCCGACAAGGCGCTGCAATTGACGGTCGGTCAACTGGATAACCGTGATAACGGCGTCATCGCGGGCAAAAGCAGCGTCACCTTCGAAGGCTCGCGTCTGGACAACAGCGTGGGTCTGCTGACAAGCGTTGGTGTGCTGACCTTGAAGGCCGCTGAAGTACAGAACGGCCTCGGTCGTATCTCCAGCCAAACCGACCTCACCGCTGTTATCGATAGCCTGCAACAACAGGGCGGTGCGCTGGTGGCCCAAGGTAATTTGAGCCTGACCGGCAAGAGTCTTGATAACCGCAACGGTGGTTTGGTCGGCACCACAAAATCGCTGGATCTGCAGGTCGGGCAGATCGATAACCGCGCGGGTGAACTGTCCGCAGGTCTTGGCCTTAAGGTGGGCGGCCAGCGACTGGACAACAGCGAGGGTGGCAAACTCATCGCCGGCACTGACCTGGAAGCGAAAGTCGCTGAGCTGATCAACCAGAGCAAAGGGCTGCTCCACGCCCAAGGCCACATGACCCTGAGCGGCAGCACACTGGACAATAGCGAAGGCGTGCTCAACAGCCTCAACGGCCTGGTGATCACTCTCGATAACGCACTGTTGAACAACAAAGGCTTGATCAGCAGCGAAAGGGAGTTGAGTGTCGACGCAGGCAGCCTTAATAACACCGCGGGCAGCCTGAGCAGCGCCGCCCTGTTGTCGATCGTCAGTGGTGGCGTGTTGATCAACCAGGGTGGCTCCATCAGCACCGACGCCGCGCTGACCCTTGAAAGCGCCAGCCTGGATAACAGCCAAAAGGGCTTGATCTCGGGCAAAGCCGCGACTCAAGTCAAAACCGGAGCGCTCGACAACAGCCAGGGCGGGCGCCTGACCTCGGGCACTACGCTCAAGCTCAACGCCACGCAGGTGAACAACGCCGCTGGCCGTATTGCCAGCAGCCAAGCCCTGACCGCGTCGGTCACCGGGCTGGATCAACAGCAAGGTGAACTGTTCAGCAACACTCGCCTGAGCCTGGACCTGAACCAGGGCCAGTTGAACAACCAGGGTGGCCTGATTAGCGCTTCGGGTGCGTTGCTGCTGAGCAACCTCAAGAACGTCAACAACCAGGGTGGGGAAATCTCCAGTCAGCAAGCCTTCACGCTGACCACGCAAAACCTCGATAACAGCGACGGCGGTAAATTGCTGAGCAGCCAAGGCCTGATACTGAGAACCGCCCAGGTGCTCAACAACGCCCGCGGCGTGATCTCGGCAGCGTCCCTGGACAGTCGCAGTGACAGCCTGGACAACAGCGATGGCCTGGTCAGCAGTCGTGACCGCCTGGACTTGAATGTTGCAACCGTGTTCGACAACCAGCGCGGTTCGTTGATTGCCGACGGTGCGTTGCTGCTGGTCTCTGATCGCCTGGACAACCGTGCCGGCAGCATCGCCGGCAAGACCGGGTTCAACGCCACCGTCGACACGTTGGATAACCGTCAAGGCACGCTGATCAGCACCGACGCCCTGACGCTGAAAGCCGCCAGTCTCGACAACCGTCAGGCCGGTTTGATCGGCGCGACAAAAGCGCTGGATCTTAACGTTGACGATCTCGACAACCGTGGCGGTGAGCTGTCCGGTAACGCCGATGTCACGCTGCTCAGCCAGAACCTCGACAACAGCGATGGCGGCCAGGTGTTCGCCGGCCAAGCGCTGAAACTGACCGTGGATAAGCTGCTCAACCGCACCAAAGGCTTGCTCAGTGCCAAGACCGGGTTGGACCTGGAGGGCGGCGCGCTGGACAACAGCGGTGGTTACCTGATCAGCCTGCAGAACCAGCGCATCAACCTGAGCCGTGATCTGCTCAACACCCAAGGCCAGCTCAGCAGTGAAGGCACGTTGAATGTCAGCGCCGCCAGCCTGACCAACACCGGCGGCAGCCTGTCCAGCGCGGCGGACCTGACCCTGCACAGCCTGGGGCGTCTGGACAACCAGGGCGGCGAACTGGTCACCGACGGCGCGTTGCTGCTCACCAGCGCGGCACTGGACAATCATCAGCAGGGCAACATCAGCGCTAAAGGCGCGATGAGCGTCACCACCGGTGCGTTCGACAACAGCCAGAAGGGCCGGCTCAACAGTGGCAGCACGCTGAACCTCTCGGCCGCCCAGGTCACCAACCAGGAGGGCGGTCGTATCGGCAGCCAAGGCGCGCTGACCGCATCGGTTTCCGGCCTGGATCAACAAGGCGGTCAACTGTTCAGCAACACCTCGCTGAGCCTGGACATGAACAACGGCCAACTCAACAACCAGAGCGGCTTGATCAACGCCCCCGGCGTGTTGCTGCTGAAAAACCTCAACGGTGTGAACAACCAGGGCGGCGAAATTTCCAGCGCCCAAGCCTTCACCTTGGCGGCTAAAAACCTCAACAACGATGGCGGCCGGCTGCTCAGCAACCAGGGCCTGACCTTGCGCATTGCCCAGGCGCTGAACAACGTCAAAGGCCTGATCGGTGCGGCCAGCGTCGATACCCACGCCCAAAGCCTGAACAACAACGGCGGCACGCTCACCAGCCGTGGGAATCTGGTCCTGGCGGTCGATCAGCAACTGGATAACCAGGCTCAAGGCCTGATCAGCGCCGCGCAATTGCTCACGCTCGACAGCGGTGACCTGAACAACCAAGGCGGCAGTGTGCTGGCGGGCGATGCTTTGGTCCTCAATGCCATGGCCCTAAACAACAGCGCCAGTGGCCTGATCAATGCCAAAGGTGACCTCACCCTCGGCGCCGATTCGCTGGACTCCAGCAATGGCGGCGAAGTGTCGGCCAAGGGCGATATAAACCTGACCCTCGCGGCGCTGACGCAAAACGGCGGGCGCCTGCTGGGCGAGAAAGCCGTCACGCTGAACCTTGGCAACAATGACCTGAACAACCGCAATGGCCTGGTCACCACCAAAGGTTTGCTAACCGTTAACGGGCTGCGCAACCTGAACAACCAGGGCGGCGAAATCTCCAGCAGCCAGAGCTTCAACCTCAGCGGCCAGACACTCGATAACAGCGGCGGCAAGCTGATCAGCAGCAACCTGCTCAGCCTCGACGGCAACAGTCTGCTCAACCAGAACGGCCTGATCTCTGGTTGGCAAGGGCTGCTGGTCAACGGTTCCAGTCTTGATAACCGCAACAACGGCACACTCTCCAGCCGCAATGGCGACGTCGGCGTCACCCTCAGCGGGGCACTGCTCAACAGCGCTGGCGGTGCGCTGGTCGGCCAGAAAAACCTCACCGTCAGCGCCGCCAGCCTGGACAACAGCAGCGGCGGGATTCTGTCCAGCGGCAGCGACCAGACCCTGACCGTCACCGGCGGTTTGCTGAACAACGCCCAAGGTGGCCTGATCGACAGCGGCGCCCTCTTGGTCATGAACGCCATGACCCTGGGCAACGCCGGCGGTACCGTCAACGCGCAAAAAGCCTTGAACTTCACCGGCACCACACTGGACAACAGCGGTGGCAAGCTGGTCGGCAACTCTGCTGTCACCCTGGACTTGCTCGGCGCCCTGACCAACACCAGCGGCAAGATCGCCAGCGTCGGCCCACTGCGGGTCGAGCGCGCCACGCAAATCAATAACCAAGGTGGTCAGATCGCCAGCCAGGGCTTGTTGACCTTGCTCACTGATGGTCTGGACAACAGCAATACCGGCACCGTCGCCGCGAAAAATGCGCTGGTAATCACAGCCTCCGGAGCCGTGCAGAACCACACCAACGGCCTGATCTACAGCCAGACGGCCGACGTTGCACTCAATGCCGCGAGCCTTGCCAACGGCAAGGGTGAGATGCAAGGCCAGACCGGCCTGAGTCTTGAACTACGTGCAGGCCTGGACAACCAGGGCGGCAAACTCATCGCCCAAACCGGCGATGTCAACCTGACCGCGGCCAACATCGACAACCGTGGCGGCACCCTCGCCAGCCTCAAGGGCGCCCTTGAGGCGAGAACCGTGGGTGTGCTGCGCAACGGCTTCGATGTGAACAACAAGGGTGGCGTGATTCAAGGCCAACGCCTGGACCTGCGCACCTTGGCCGGGCTGAACAACAACGGTGGTCGAATCGCCGCGCAGTCGGGCGATATCGTCATCGACACCGCCAGCCTGAACAACCGCAATGGTGGTCTCTATGCCTCTGGGCTGATCAAGGTCGCCGGCACCGGTGCCAGCCTGGACAACACCGCCGGCCAACTCGCCGGCAGCGCCATCCATTTGGATCTGGACGGCGCCCTGACCAACCGTGGCGGCATTCTGGAAAGCGACAGCACCTTGGTGGTCAGCGCCGCCAGCGTTGATAACCAGACAGGTCAACTGCGAGCGCTTGGGGGAGCAGGCAAAACAGATTTCCAGATCGGTAGCCTCTTCGACAACCGCAACGGCAAGCTGGAAAGCGCCAACACTCACCTCACTCTGGCTGCCAACAGCTTCCTCAACAGCGGCGGCCAATTGCTGCATCTGGGCGACGGCGCGTTCGACATCTCCCTGGCCAACGTCACCGGCGCCGGCGGCGACATCGTCACCCGTGGCGGCCTGACGCTCAAAGCCGACACCTGGACCAACACCAGCGCCATCCAGGCCGGACGTCTGACGGTCGACGTCAACAACTTCACCCAGACCGCGACCGGGCAACTGCTGGCTTCGACGCAACTGGAAGGCAAGGGCGGGAACTGGGTTAACAACGGGTTGATCGCCAGTGATGGTGGTATGGGCTTGCAGTTGACCGGGCGGTACAGCGGCAATGGCCGAGTCACCAGTCTGGGCGACATGACGGTAGACGCCGCTGCGATCGACTTGAGCAGCACGGCAAGCATTACCGGCGGCGCGACCACGACGATTGGTGGCCGCGGTGGTTTGAGCAGCCTGAATAACTACGGGCGACTGACATCGGCGGGCGCGTTGAATATCAATGCGGGCACCATCAATAACTACGGGACCGTGGCCGGCGCGGATGGATTGAAACTGACGGCTTCGACCTTGCTGAACGACCAGGGTGGCTTTTTGTTCAGTGGCGCGGATATGAAATTTCGGGTGGGGAGTTTGACCAACCGCAAGTCGGATGTTTATGCGTTGGGGAATATTGATGTAGCGCGCAATGACCTGGGTGGACGGTCGGCGCTGATGGAGAATAATTCGGGCACTATGGAGAGTGGGCTGAATTTTTCTATTAATGCGGATTCGATTATTAATAAGCGGGGGGATTTTAAGACTGAGACGGAGTTGTATTCTTCTGCTATAGGGTTTGGATGTTACGACTGTGATGGACTTCCACGCTACTGGAATGATCGGCAACCTGCTTCATATTATGTCTACGAACAAAAATATAAAGTGAAAGTTTCTGGAGATGTCAACTCCAGTGCGGCTTCATTAGTCTCTGCAGGGGGGGTGGTTATTAAAGGTGGGTCGTTTTCAAACTCTAACTCAATGGTGTCTGCCGCAGGGAATATAGATATTTCTGTTGGTGATTTTGAAAATTCGGGTGCCGCATTAGGGGATTATGTAAGTCGGGATTATTATTCGTATTATAAGCCTACTTATAATGATATGGCTGGGCTTGTAAATTATAATGTCTACAATGATGCCGAATATAATGGTGGTATGCATTTCTGGAATGCTGCGGGTGTCGAATCTATTATTTACTCTCAGAAAGGGCAGGACGGAGCTAAACCCTTTGAGAAGGAATATTATCAAAGATTTGGCCCGGTTGTTATTAGGCGAGGCGGAAATGGAGACAAAGTACTTCCTGAAATTGAGTTTCCTGTTTCGCAGTATTCGACCGGTGTTCGAACGGAATTACCAAGCTTTATAAAAAATGCAACTTCGTTTGATCAGGTAGTTGTCTCATCGACGTCGTCCGACCACTTGGTACCCGCTATCATCCAAGCCGGCGGCAACGTCTCAATTACCGCAACAAACAAAATCAACAACGGTGTGGAGCGCCCATTCTCCACCGGCATAGCCACTTCGTCCCGTAATACCACAACCGCCGCTTCAGGCTCAGGCAAAACCACGGTCGTGACCCTGAACAGCCAACTCCCACCGGACTTGGCCCAACAACAAATAAACCCCCTGACACTCCCCGGTTTCAGCCTCCCTACCGGGCAAAACGGCCTGTTTCGATTGAGCGGGCAGGGCGCCAGCGACGCGTCAGCGTCCCAGACGCCGGCCGTGTCGCAGAACTGGACAATCGGCGGCGCCAGCGTGAGCGCATCGAATCGATCCACCGCCGCCCCAACCGCCAATGTACGCGACATCCAGATCGCCGATGTCACCCAGGTTTCCGCCGCCGAACGACAGTTGCAATTGTTGAATCGTGAGAGCAGCGGCGTCACCGCCGGCGCGTCCGCCATTCAGGTCACCGCCCCAACGGACTCATCCCCCGGCACGCCGCAACTGCCAGGGCATTCCCTTGACGGCACCGTCACCCATGGTGCCGACATTGCACTGGGCACTTCGGGCACGCCGCCGATCGACGTAAGTCGCCCCGCGCCAGTGCCTGTCACCGGCCAAACGGTGGCGCGGGTCACGGGGCTACCCAGCGCAACCGTGGCTTCCAAACCGCAAAAATACTTGATCGAGACCAATCCGGTTCTCACCGACCTCAAGCAATTCATGAGTTCGGATTATTTGCTGTCGAACCTCGGCTACGACCCTGACACCAGCGCCAAGCGCTTGGGCGACGGCCTGTTCGAACAAAGACTCATCCAGCAGGCCGTCGTCGCCCGCACCGGCCAACGCTTCATCGACGGCCAGACCTCCGACGAGGCGATGTTCAAGTACCTGATGAACAACGCCATCGCCAGCAAGGACGCCCTCAACCTGTCGGTAGGCGTTACCCTCACCGCCCAACAAGTCGCCGCCCTGACCCACGACATCGTCTGGCTCGAAGAGCATGAAGTGAACGGCGAAAAAGTCCTGGTGCCGGTTCTGTATATGGCCCAGGCCAATAATCGTCTGGCACCTAATGGTGCACTGATTGCCGGTCAGAACGTTACGTTGATCGCCGGCAAGGATCTGGAAAATGCCGGCACGCTTCGGGCTACGAAAAACCTCTCCGCATCCGCTGGCGAGAACCTGACCAACAGCGGATTGATTGAAGCCGGCAACCGTCTCGACCTGTTGGCCGGCAACACCATTGTCAATAAATCCGGCGGCATCATCGCCGGGCGTGACATCAGCATGAATGCGATCGTTGGCGACATAATCAACGAGCGCACGTTGACCACCGCAAGTATCAGCAACAAGGGCTACACGCAGCGGCAGGACTATGCGGATAACGCCTCGCGTATCGAGGCGGCCAACGACCTGACCATGGGCGTCGGTCGAGACGTCAACAGCGTTGGCAGCGTCATGGCCAGCGGGCGCGACACGCAAATCGATGCAGGGCGGGATGTGAATATCGTCTCTGCGCAGCAACAGACCTCCAATACCGGTGGTACCCGCAGAAGTTCTATCACCCAACTAGGCTCGGAGGTGGATGCGGGGCGCGACATCGTTGTGAATGCCGGTCGAGACTTCAACGCCATTGCCAGCCAGATCAGCGCCGATCGCAACATAGCCTTGGCCGCCGACGAGAACATGACAATCTCCTCCGGCGCCAACGAAACCCACTCTTACTACAAGTCGAAAAAGGTCACGGCCCAAGAGGACCACGTCAAACAGATCGGCAGCGCCATCAGCGCTGGTGGTGATGTGGCGATGAGTGCCGGGAAAGACATGGCGCTCATCTCCAGCCGTATCAGCGCCGGTGATGAAGCTTATCTGGTTGCTGGAGAAAGCCTGGCAATTCTGGCCGCACAGGACAGCGACTATTCGCTGTATGAGAAAAAGAAGAAAGGCAGTTTCGGGAAAAAACAGAGCCGGCGTGATGAGCTGACCAAGGTAACTCATGTGGGGAGTGAGATCACCACTGGGGGTGATCTGACATTGGTTTCCGGTGAGGATCAGCGGTATCAGGTAGCGAGGCTGAACAGTGGCAACGACCTGACCTTGCAAAGTGGAGGCTCGATTACCTTCGAGGGCGTCAAGGATCTGCATCAGGAGAGTCACGAGAAAAGCAAGTCCAGCTCCGTCTGGTTCAGCATGAAGGGCAAGGGCCGCACCGACGAGACGCTACGCCAAAGCGAACTGACTGCTCAAGGCGACTTGGCCATCAGCGCGGTGGGCAAGATCCATGCGGACGTGCTGCAGGTCAACAAGCAGACGGTCAGCGAATCTATCGATGCGATGGCCAAGGCCGACCCAAAACTGGCGTGGCTCAAGGAGCTTGATGCGCAGGGCGGTGTTGACTGGCGGCAGGTGCAGGAGATCCACACCAGCTTCAAATACGCGAACTCGGGCATGGGCCCAGCCGCGCAAATGATAGTCGCCATTTTGATGACGGTTCTGCTCGGTCCTGCTGGCGCCGGCCTGAGCGGTGCAACCCTAGCAGGCGCGGCCAGCGTGGCTACCACCGGCACGATTGCGACCATCAACAACAAAGGAGACATAGGCGCCGGTTATAAAGCAATCCTTAGCAAGGACGGCCTTACCAACGCCGCGATTGCGACCATCACTGCCGGCGTTGCCGAGAACTATCTGGGCGACATGACCATGACCAAGGAGGTCAATGGCAAGATGGTAGTCGACTTGGGATCGGTCGAAGCCGTCAGTCATTTTGCGGGCCAGCAGTTGGTCAACAATGCTTCCGCTGCCGCAATCTCCAAGGCCTTTGGTCGAGACGTGACGTTGGCTGGCATCCTACAGTCGACGGTTTACAGCACCTTGGCGGCTTACTCCTTCGACCAGGCGGGTAACGTCGGTCTGAAAACCGGCAGCCCGGAGAAAATCGCCCTGCACGCGTTAGTAGGCGGCATGATCGCCGAAGCTTCGGGCAGCGACTTCGCAGTCGGTGCAATGGCGGCTGGTGTGAACGAGGCGTTCGCCAACCAGCTGCGGCGTATGTCGGCCCAGATGGACCCGCAAAATCGCGACCACCTGATGCTCATGTCCTCGCAACTGCTAGGTGTGGTGGCCGCTGCCGCTGTGGCTGGTGATGACGCGAACAGCCTGCAGACAGGCTCGTTTGTGGCTGGCAATGCAACCCAGTACAACAACCTCAATCACCATGACATGAGCGACTTTGTTGGAGACATGGATGCCTGTGGTAACAACGAGATTTGTCAGAAAAAAACATGGGAAGGGGGGAAGTACGATCAGATCAGTAACAAAATCACCGATTGGTCGGAGAAGGCCGTCAGTGGTGCATTTGCGAAGTCCTTGCTGACCTCGATCCAGGGCGGGCTAACCGCTCTGAATGACCTCAATTGCACGACGGCGACTTGCACGCAGTACAAGGACACTCTGACTGAGCGTGCGTTGAACGACCTGACGAACTTGGCGAAGGTTACTGACACGTGGGAAAACGCAACAAGCGTGGCTGCGCTGGTCATACCGACCTCAGGCGGCGCGCGTGGTGCTGGCGCTGGCGAAGGAGGGATTTCGCCTAGGGTTCAGGCGGCTCTGGATAAGTTCACGGAAGCCAAGGCCATACGTACGGGCGCGACCCTAACGGCGGAGAAAACTGCTTTGCCGGCAGGTTATCGCGAAGGTAATTCCGTAGGTGCGGCTTTCAACGAGAGGGGTGGGTTACCGGAGGGCTACCGTCGGGTCATCAACACTAAAACTGGTAACACGGAGGTGTTGGCAGCGGACGGAAAGCTCTACCTTGAGACTAGTAATGGACTGACACCGAAGGCTGGGGGTAATCTTGCGGGGTTGGTTGATGCAGAGAAAAATATTGCCGGTGCAAAAAGTAATGGTTTTGCTGAGGCCTTAACTGGTGTTACACAGAAACAGCTCGATAAGAAATTTAAACATGCCTCTGATTTTGGTGTGGTGACAACAAAGAAGAATTCTGAAACACTGGCCCAGTATGAATCTGCAATCAAAACTCATATGGCATCCACTTCTACGATTCAGCAAGGTACATACGGGTTTGTAAAAGATTCAAAAGTGTTTTTTAACTCGGCCACCAACAACGCTGTTGTGCTTGATGCGACAGGAAATTTTGTGACGGGATTTAAGCTTTCTCCAGGAACTCAGCAGTTTGAGAATTTCATTAAAAATGGAGTGCTGCGATGAGCCTTACTATTTTAGAATTTGCACGATCGTTTGTAGCGGGAAGACTGACAGCCGAAATTTTCGCTGAGGCTTATATTGAACTTTGGAAGATTGAGCGAGATAGGAACGTCCTTCAACTCGATGAACCCTCGTTAAATGAGTGTCTATCAAGTATTTTTTGTGCTGCGGATATGTACGAGCCAAGCGAGTCAAGGGAAGAGTATGAGCTTGACGACGAAATGCTTAGAACTGAGGTTGCGAATTTGGTGCAAAAGATAGTGCCTGATTAGCTGTTTCAACGGGGGGGACGGATCACGTTATCTGTGCGGTTTCTTAGATAGAAAATGTGGTCTGTCCCCTGAGGAGACTTTACACATGATGGAAAAAGGGAACACCCATTAGCCGGTCTCAAGTCAAGGCTAAAAGCCAACTCCGGGCATCTCTCATGAACTCCGCAATGGCCTCTGGAGTACTGAGATATTCTGCGGGGTCAAATTCTGTAAAGGTCTCAATCATTTTGCTCTCCGCGTATGTGAAAAACGGGCGACCCAAAGGTTGCCCGTTTTCGTTACCCAGCAGCTTGCGCTCGCAACCGTCTCCCAATCACATCGAAAAAAGCGAAAAAAGGGGACAGAAAAAAGGGGACAGATTTATTTTTTGATTCTTTGCTACGCTGAAAGCTTCCACGGAGGAGGAATCAAATATGCCCAGGATGGGACGTATTGTTATACCGAATTACCCACACCATATCGTACAACGTGGTCATAACCGTCAAGTGGTGTTTGCCGTCGCTGAGGATTATCAACGCTACCTCACGGATCTGCGTGAACTTAAGGATGCATTTGGCGCAAAGGTCTACGCCTATTGCCTGATGACCAATCATGTTCGTCTGTTGCTGGCTCCGGGGGAGTCGGTCGCTGGATTGGGGCAGTTGATGAAGGCTCTGGCGGCGCGTGCGACGCGCTACCGCAATCGGTTGGAGGGGCGTTCAGGCACTTTATGGGAAAGCCGTTACAAATTCAGTGTGGTGCAGTCGGATTCTTACTTGCTTGCCTGTTGCCGTTACATCGAATTGAATCCCGTGCGAGCTCGTATGGTGGCTGATGCTGCGGATTACCCATGGTCGAGCTATCGAGCCCGGGTAGGTAATGTGCCAGACGGCCATTGGCTGGATGCTGATCCATGCTTTGTTGCTCTGGGTAATACAAGTGCGGAGCGTTGTCGTCGGTATGAAGAGTTCGTACGCCAAGCCGTTCCAGCGGACGAGATCAGATTGAATCGCGATGCTCTGCAACGAGGTCAGTTGACGGGGACGAGCCGTTTTGTGGACGAGGTAGAGCGGATTGTTGGTGTACGGATAGAGCAACGAGGGCAGGGCCGGCCAAGGATTGATTTGGAAAAATAAATCTGTCCCCTTTTTTGTTTGCTTTTTTTGATTGGCACTACTACGTTGAAGGATGGCGGTGTCCCCACTTCTGTGTTAAAGGTATTTACCGATAGAGCCGGCAATTTGATAACAACTTTCCCTGTTAAGGCGGGTATTTGATGGGTAGTCTTCCAACTAAAGTGTGGGGTGAGTTTCAGTTGGCAGTCTCAGCTCTGGCTGATGAGGCACCTTCTAGGCAGGTTCTTGAATTATTACTTTGCTGGACTCGGAGCAATTATCAGCATCTTGACTGTGAGCCGTATACGACCTATGGGTTTGATAGGATTGTAAAGGTCAATGAGAGGGAAATGCCGGTTGAGAGATCCTGTTTTAAGGTCGCGGATTTAATAAACTTTAAAAATACTATCCTGAAGCGCCAGTCTCAAGAGGGAGAGGCGATTGCGAGATTTTTGCGCGATACGGTCGAGGAGCTGATAACGGTCGAAGTCGATGAGCAATGTCCAAAGTGTAAGTCTGCTGGAGGGCGCATTTTTATAGGTAGATATAACGGATTGCTAGCTTATCAGTGTGGTGTCTGTGGTCATTCTCATTATTCAGATGGAACTAGGGTTAAAAGGGATGAGTTAGACTTCGCGAGCGAAATGCAGCTACGAGAGCTCGGTTTGAATCAGTAGAAAACGTGTCTATCCCTCTGAGGGATCCCTAGACAATTCGGTCATCCCCTTGGCGCGTGTGACTCCTTCCGTCGCTTTGGCGATATAACTTGTATCGCCGGTTTCCTGGGCATTTCTCACGAACTCCGCAATGGCCTCGGGAGTGCTGAGATATTCTGCGAGGTCAAATTCTATAAAGGTCTCGATCATTTTACTCTCCGCGCATGTGAAAAACGGGCGACCCAAAGGTCGCCCGTTTTCGTTACTCAGCAGCTTGCGCCCGCAGCCGTCTCCCAATCACATCCATCACATCGCAGCCATCCCGCAACGCTATCGTCAGCATTTTGCAAAAGTCAGAAAGCACCACCGTATCGGAGCTGATATCCGAGCGGAACGCGATGTTTTCCAGCACCTGGGTCACGGTGCGGATGCGGTAGTCGGCGGTTTCGAAAAGGACGTCCAGCGGGGCTTCGGTATCGATGAGCAACGTTGCGGGGACGCAGTCGATGCCTGTGATGGGCATATATCGATTCATTTTGAAGATCTCTGTTTGATTGGCTGAAAGCCATCACTCAGTCGTCGCCAAACGATTGGGTGGTGGCTGTGCGCAGGTTGGCGAACCGGTTACAGAGAAAACCGGCAGATCCGAAGATCTCCCGCGCACAGCCGCCGTGGAATATAGCGGCTTTGCGGGTGCGTCGGTACCTGCAATCAGCCGGTAGCTTTCGCATTCTCTGTAATCGAGTCGCCAAACCCGAATCGCCTTTTGGGGCGACGAGGGACTATAGGCTGGCCTGCTCCACTGCCACAAGACACCGCTTTCCGAGCTTCATGTAGGACGTTTGGCCTGGGATTTGTCGGCTTAAAGCAAGCGACCGCTGCGCAGTCGAGCGGGAGCAAGCTCCCTCGCCACGGGGGGCGCGCTCGACCGGGCGGGTTGGCGCATCAACTGTGGCAGCAACTATGGGGCTTGGCCTCTTCGTATTTATCGTGGTGCCGCACCCAGTCCATGATTTCGTCTTCGTTGCGGCCCTTGGGCGTCAGGTCGAGGTAGTTGTAGGTGCCGACCAGGATGTCGAGGCCGCGGGCGTAGGTGGAGTAGGTGTGGAAGACGTCGCCGGCTTCGTTGCGATAGAAGACGCTCAGGCCTGGGAGTTCGCCTTCGGTGGTGTCGGTTTTTTCGTAGTTGTAGGTGGCTTTTCCGGTGGCGGTGTCTTCGGTTTTGAAGCTGACGCCGAAGTCGTAGTTGAAGTCGCAGTCTTGCGATGAGACCCAGTCGAAGGCCCAGCCCATGCGGCGTTTGAAGGGTTGGAATTCGGCGAAGGGCGCGTGGGAGACGGCCACGATGGCCATGTCGTGGTGGGCCAGGTGTTGGTTGGCGCCGTCGATGTGGTCAGAGAGGAAGGAGCAGCCCTGGCAGCCTTCTGTCCAGCCGGGGCCGAACATGAAGTGGTAGATGATCAGTTGGCTGCGGCCGCCGAACAGGTCGGCCAGGCTCAGTTCGCCGTGGGGGCCTTGGAAGCGGTAGGGTTTGTCGATTTTTACCCAGGGCAGCGCGCGGCGTTCGGCGCTGAGTTTGTCGCGTTCGCGGGTGAAGGCTTTTTCGTGGGCCAGGTGCTGGCGACGGGCGGCGAGCCATTCTTCCCGCGAGACGACTGGATGATTTTCTACGTTCATGGTGATTTCTCCTGCGTGGCATAGCCGCTGAGTCGGCACTTTCTGTAAGTGGTCGTCTGGCGCTGGATGAATTCGACAGGCCGCCGGTCGGTTTGTGAAATGGCCCACAAGAAGCTTGAGCGCGATTCCCCGGCACACCGCGCGGCTGGGTTCAGGGCTGCTTCGCAGCCCAACGGGGATAAATCCCCTCGCCACAATGAATCGGGCAAGCCTTAGGTGAGCAGCGTTGCGCCGGTAAACCCGGCTGAACGGCGGCGCAGCGCCTCGGTCACAACCTAGGTAGGCATCTCACTCTTTGGAGGATGGACCAGGATGACGACTTATAACTGGGACTTGATCGAACGGTTGTTGCACGAAGTGCAGAACGGCGCCGGCCACAGCTTTACCCCTCGGCCTTATGCGGAGGAGCATGCGGCGGCGAAAGCGGCTGAAGGCGAGGCGATCGAGAACCTCGATCATCTGAAAACGGTTGCCGGGGAGTACGAAAAGTTGCTGCTTATGCGTGGCTATATTGAGCCTCGGCCGGAGGAACAGGGCGGCAATGGCGAGAATTTTGTGCTGACGCCGCGTGGTTCGCGGTTGTTGAGCCTGATCGACAGCAGCATTCCGGGTAATGATCATCCGCGCCAGGTGTTGGATGAGCAGGAAGATGCCCTGGATGAGTTTACGTTTGATGATTTGGCTTCGAAGGCGCAGATTGCCTGACAGGCCTGTACTGAATCCCGTGGGAGCAGGGCTTGCTCCCACACAAGCTCGCTCTCACATGGGATCTCAGTGGTTTTAGGAGCGTGCTGCTTTCAGGCACTTCAAATCACTAAAATCCTTCTTCACCCCGTCGATCTTCTTCAGCAGCCGTTCGCGCTGGGGCGGGGTGCTTTCGGCCATCAGGTCCACCAGCAGGCTGCGGGCCTGGGCTTCGGTTTTGCTGAAGGCTTCGCGGTAGGCGGGGGTCCAGAGGCTTTCGCGGTTGACCAGCAATTGTTCGATGCGTTTGGGGAAGTCGGGGCTGTGGCGTTGGGCCACTGCT
Source organism: Pseudomonas sp. PF05 (assembly GCF_056521845.1). Taxonomy (NCBI): domain Bacteria; kingdom Pseudomonadati; phylum Pseudomonadota; class Gammaproteobacteria; order Pseudomonadales; family Pseudomonadaceae; genus Pseudomonas; species Pseudomonas sp. PF05. The sequence goes on from NZ_JBWLPW010000014.1 coordinate 167,310, forward strand.
TCGCTGAACTGGTTTTGCCAGTGGGCGCGGTTGGCGATCCATTGCTGGTTCTGGTCACCCAAGGCGGTGGACCAGGCCATCACTCGTTGGCGCTGGGCGTCGTTGAGCGGGCCGAGCCAGTCGTCCAGGCGTTTGACCATGCGTTCGCTGCGTTCCTGGATCTGTTCTTGCAGCGTCGGCTTGAGGTATTGCTGCTGGCGTTTGCGCTGGTCCTTGACGAAGGCGGCGTCCATGTCATCGACTTGGTCGTCGTTCAGGCCTTGCAGCAGTTCGATGGCCGAGGGGGTGATTGCCCGTGCGGTTTGGGCGATGGCGGCCTCGGCTTCCCGGGTACGCTGTTGCAGGGCTTCGTCGGTCACCTGGTCGGTTTGCACCATGGTCTTGAGGCGATCCAGCCAGTCGAGGTAGCCGGGCAATTGGGTGGTGCAGTGCCAGGTCAGGTGGTCCTTGAGGCGTTCGTTGAACCAGTCTTTTTGCTCGCCTCTGATGTCCAGGTAATCGTTGAGGGTCCAGGGGATGATCAGGTCGAGGTTGCGGTAGGCCAGGCCGATGCGACTGCAGGCGGTGACGGCCAGCAGCAGGGCGATGAACATGGCAGTGCGGGTCAACCAGCGCGGCATGAGCGAGTCCTTGCGAAGGCGTAGGTGCTTTGTTTGAGCATCGCAGACGCGCGGCAGTTCAGCCGATTAAATGCGTAACGCTTAGTAAAAAGGGTGGGCCATCTTGAGGGTCAGCAGGCTGTCGCATTCGCTGTTGTGGCCGGAGTATGCCGAGCAACTGCTGCCGCTGAGGCTCGAGTCGCTGTAGATCAGGTCCAGGTCGATGCCCATCCAGGGACGGGAAATTCTCAGTGACCAGTCGCTGAAACTGCCTACATAGCCGTTCTCGACCGACACTGGCGTATTGAGTTGGTGGGTGGTGTATTTGGCGCTGATGCCAATGCCGAACGGTATGTTGCCACCCAGGTCGGCAAACAGCGTGCTGTTCTGTTTGTCCGGATCGTTGCTCAGGGCCGCACCGAAGCGGCTGCCGAGCACGGTCAGGCCGCCGTAGAACTCCTGGCTGTCGAGCGTATCGAGGGTGGGGTAGCTGTAGTGGATCAGGCCGACTTCGTAGCCCAGGGTCTGGTCGAAGGGCTGTTTAAAACCTATGTAGGAATCCACCTCCAGGTCGGCGGATACGCCCACGCTGGGTGACCACTGACCGACGTACCAGCCGCTGTCGTGGCTCAGGTCCAGGCCACCATGGAACGAACCGGTGCTCGACGGCGTGACCAGGCCCTGGGCCATGCTGCGGCTGGGAGTGGTGCCGAGCTTGAGGTCGAAGTCGCCGAGTTCGCGCTGGAATACCTGCCCATGGACGAGAGAGCACGAGAGCAGGCTGACCGTCAGCGGAACAATGGGGATGCGCATGCTGCATTCCATCAATAGCGAGGGGCAGGAACGATAACTAAGCTGAAAGGCTTGAGCTAGAGAGGTGCAAGCATACCGGCGAATGCTCGGCTGCGAAGTCCGTTCGTCGATTCATGGGAAATGGGTGGTGCTAGGAGGGTTCCAGTCCAAGCGCTTCGAAGCTCAAAGCGCTTTGGGACCAGGTGACGCACAGCTTACTTCTTGCCCAGGCTGATCTGCTTGGACGGGCCGAATGTCTGGCCGCTGACGCCTTTGGCAATTTGCTGGATCTCGCCGCCAGACTTGAGGAACGCAGCGATCTGGTCGTTGATCGACTCGCTGGTTTCAACGGCTGGAGCTGGCTTTGCTTTGCTGTTGGATGCTTTTACGCGCATGACGGCCATTAACCTGTAGATAATTAATTGGGCCAGGCATCGTACAGGAAATACTTGACAATTGCTTGGCAAATATCCTTCTGAATTATCGCTGTGGTGACGAAATAATGAGCGGTGACCCTGCAATGATTGCCCTAAGCCTCTGTTTTAAATAACAACCGTGGGCGAAAGAGGGCGACGATGGCGAGCGCTACGCACCGTCGCCCGCCTGACGAGTGGCCGTGCCTGGGGCGAAAGCCCAGGAAAATCAACGGTTGTGCAGGGCCTTGCCTGTAAACCTTGCCTGCGGCCACGAATCACACCGCAAAACCGGGTAGAATGCCGCCCACGCAATGAGGGTATTGGAAATGGCTTTAGTCGGGCGCTACAACAGTTTGCAAGTAGTTAAACACACTAACTTCGGTTTATATCTGGACGGCGGTGCGGACGGCGAAATTCTCCTGCCCAATCGTTATATTCCCAAGGATATTCCCAGTGAAGATGAAGACTGGCTCAATGTTTTCATTTATCTGGACAGCGACGACAAACTAATCGCTACCACGGAAAAACCCAAAGTTCAGGTGGGTGAGTTCGCCAGCCTGAAAGTGGCTGAAGTCAACAGCATCGGCGTGTTCCTGGACTGGGGCCTGCCCAAGGATCTGTTGCTGCCGTACTCCGAAGAAAAGCGCCAGATGACCGCCGGCGAATACTGTGTGGTGCACGTCTACCTCGACAAGCACACTCGCCGCATCACCGCCACGGCGCGCCTGGATCGTTACCTGGACAAGACTCCGGCCAACTACACGCCGGGCCAGGAAGTGGATTTGCTGGTCGCCGAAGCCACCGACATGGGGTTCAAGGCGATCATCAACAACAAGCACTGGGGCCTGATCCACAAGAATGAAATCTTCAAGTTCATGCGCGCCGGCAAACAGGAAAAAGGCTTCATCAAGGAAATCCGCCCGGACGGCAAGATCAGCCTGAGCCTGCAGCCCGTGGGCCAGGAAGCCGCCACCAGCCTGAACGCCAAGATCCTCGCCAAATTGCGTGAGAACAACGGCACGTTGCCAGTCAGTGACAAGAGCGATCCGGTGCTGATCAGCAGCCTGTTTGGCGTGAGCAAGGGCAACTTCAAGAAGGCCATTGGTGCGCTGTACAAGAATGGGCAGATTGTCATTCATGCCGATCGCATTGAATTGAGCTGATTTTCAGTCGAGCCACAGCATCTGTGGCAAGTAAGGGTTTTATGTGGCCAGGGAGGCCAGCTGTGGGAGCAAGGCTTGCCCGCGATAAGGCGATGCGGTCTTTCTGATACCGAAGCGCCTGTTTCGCGAGCAAGCTTTGCTCCCACACAGCGGCGCGCTGCGACTTTCCTCTGTATACAAAACTCTGCACCTTTAGCATGCACCCACGCCCTGTTCGTGGGCGCATACCTGCTATTGCTCGGCTTTCGCCGCCGCTACACACCCCGGTTTGTCTCACATTCCTCGCCTATGGCACGCATTCTGCGTAGCAACGCGTATACAAACCATGCCGGCTCCCGTGCGCAGTATGGTGAGCAGGTCGATGCGGGGGCACGGCGGTACTCAAAGGAGCCCCGCGATGTCCGAGCAATTGCCCAACGGCTACAGTCCCCGCCTCTATAACCAGGACTTGGGCCCGCTGCCGCAGAAATGGAATTGGTACAACATCTTCGCCTTCTGGATGAGCGATGTGCACAGCGTGGGCGGTTATGTCTTCGCCGCCAGTCTGTTCGCGCTGGGGTTGGCGAGCTGGCAGGTGTTGATTGCCTTGCTCGGCGGGATCTGCATCGTGCAGTTGATCGCCAACCTGGTCGCCAGGCCGAGCCAACAGGCGGCGGTGCCGTACCCGGTGATCTGTCGGCTGGCGTTCGGGGTGTTCGGGGCGAATATTCCTGCGGTCATTCGCGGCTTGATCGCCGTGGCCTGGTACGGCATTCAGACGTACCTGGCCTCCAGTGCGCTGATCATCGTGGTGCTGCGGTTTTTTCCTTCGATGGAAGTCTACGCGACGCCGCATTTCGCCGGTTTGTCCTACCTGGGCTGGTTCGGTTTCCTCAGCTTGTGGTTCGTCCAGGCGCTGGTGTTCTGGACCGGCATGGAATCGATCCGTCGTTTCATCGACTGGGCCGGACCGGTGGTGTATGCCGTGATGTTCCTGCTGGCCGGTTGGATCGTATGGACGGCCGGTTGGAGCAATATCAGCTTCACCCTGGCGGAAAAGTCCCTGTCTGGTTGGCAAGCATTCGGCCAGGTGATCGTGGCAACGGCGCTGGTGGTGTCTTACTTTTCCGGCCCGACCCTGAACTTCGGCGATTTCAGCCGTTACTGCCGGAGCATGTCTGACGTGCGCCGGGGCAATTTCTGGGGGCTGCCGGTGAATTTCCTGGCGTTCTCCCTGGTCACCGTGGTGATTGTTTCCGGGACCTTGCCGGTGTTCGGCGAAATGCTCCATGATCCGATCGCCACTGTGGCGCGCATCGACAACAATGTGGCTGTCTTGCTGGGCGCCTTTGCCTTTGTGACCGCCACGATCGGCATCAACATTGTCGCCAACTTTGTCTCCCCAGCGTTCGACTTCGCCAACGTCGCCCCCAGCAAGATCAGCTGGCGCGCCGGCGGCATGATCGCGGCGGTGGCCTCGATTTTCATCACACCGTGGAACCTGTTCAACAACCCCGAAGTGATCCACTACACCCTGGACGTGCTTGCGGCGTTTATCGGGCCGCTGTTCGGGATCCTGCTGGTGGATTACTACCTGATCAAAAAGCAGCAGATCGACGTCGATGCACTGTTCAATGACGGGCCGAGCGGGCGTTATTACTACAGTGGCGGCATCAACTGGACCGCGGTGAAGGCGCTGATTCCGGCAACGTTGATGGGCGTGGCGATCACCTTCACGCCGCTGCTGCAGCCGATGGCCAACTTTGCTTGGTTCACCGGTTGCTTGCTCGGCGGGGTGTTGTATTTCGCCTTGGCGCGACGTGAGCCGGCCGCGCAGTTGAACAAGTCGTTCAGCCCGGCCGGCCAGGCCTGATCACCGCAGCGCGGTCTGGGCGCAAGGGCTTGTCGCGCCCCGGCTGGCGGGCCGCAGCAACAGGCCGCCGGCCAGCAGCAGGCCGCTGCCGGCAATGATCAGCGCCGGTTGCAGGCCGCCGCTGAAATGGCTGCTCAGCGCCGCCAGCAGGGGCCCACTGAGCTGGCCGACGGCAAAGCAGGCGGTCAACAGGCCTGCGTTGCGCTGGGTGGCGTGGGGCGCCAGTTCCCGGGAGCGCAGCATCACCAGTTGCATGCAGGCCAGGAACGGCGTGCCACACAGGATCACGCCCAACGCCAGGCCCGGGCCGCTGCCCAGCAGGCAGGCAAATACCCCGGCGGCTTGCAGCCAGAGCGTACCGATCAGCCAGCGACCGGTGGTGTTCGGGTTGGGGCGACGCAGGCTGACCAACAACACGCCAGTAGCGGCGGCCAGGCCGAAGCAGGGCCAGAACAGGTCGGCCAGCCATTGCCCGTGGAACTGCGCCGAGGCCATTTGCGACAGAAACGTGGCCGGAATGATGTAGCCCACGCCATACAGTGCGTACACCACGCCCAGTCGAGCGATGCCAGCGTTCGGCGAAGGGCTGGCCGGCCCGGCGACAGGTGTTGTTGCGCTCGGCTGCGGCACAATTGGCAAGATCACCAGCAACATCACCAACGCCACGCCGGCATACACCAGCCACAGGGTGGCGGAGCTCTGGCCCAGAAGGTTCGAGCCCAGGGCGAGCAAGCCGGTCAGGAAAATCCCCAGCCCCGGGCCGGCAAACACCAGCGCGCCGAGCCGTGGCCGTCCCGCCGCCGCTGCCAAGGGTTGGCTCAGGGCGGTGATCATCACCAGCACCCAGGCGCTCGCCACGCCGGTACCAAAGCGCAACGCCAGGTGTGGCCAGAAACCCCAGGCCCAGAACGACGCCAGTGTCAGCAGCACGCACAGCCACAGGCCGCCGAGTAACCGCCGCCGCACCTGTTCCGGACGGCGGGCGAACATGGCATCCAGCGCACCGAGCAAATAACCCAGGTAGTTGGCGGCGGCAATCAGACCGGCGGCGGTCAAGTCGAGCTGACCTTCGCCGATCAAATGAGGTAACTGGGGCGTAAGGGCGAAGCGGCCAATGCCCATGGCCATCATCAGCGCGATGAAACTGCCGAGCAGGCGAATTAGAGGTGACATGGTCGTTCTCCGGGTGTCGGGGCGAATGACCGTCAGGCTAGGACTGATTGACTTTCATTAAAAATGAATAATAGTGAGTAACTTGTTCTTTTTTGGAGAATGTCGTGGAGTTCAGCCAATTGCGGATTTTCCAGGCTGTGGCCGAGGAAGGTTCCATCACCCGGGCTGCCGAGCGCCTGCACCGGGTGCCGTCGAACCTTTCGACCCGGCTCAAGCAGCTTGAAGAGCAGCTGGGCGTGGACCTTTTCCTGCGCGAGCGTCAGCGTTTGCAGTTGTCACCGGCAGGAAAAGTCCTATTGGACTATGCGGCCAAGCTTTTCGCCTTGCACGACGAAGCCCATGCCGCCGTGCAGGGTGGGCAGCCGGCCGGGGATTTTGTGCTGGGCACGATGTACAGCACGGCGGCGACGCATCTGCCGGACCTGCTGGCGGCTTATCACCGGGCGTATCCGGCGGTGAACCTGCAGGTGCAATCCGGGCCGAGTGGTGAATTGCTCGAGGGCCTGCTCACCAATCGGCTCGACGCGGCGCTGGTGGACGGCCCGCTGGAGCTGGCGGGGCTTGATGGCGTGCCGTTGTGCGACGAGCGGTTGGTACTGATTACCGAGGCCGATCATGCGCCGGTACGCAGTGCGCTGGATGTGCAGGGCCGCGCGGTGTTCACGTTCCGGCGTGGCTGTTCCTACCGGATGCGGTTGGAAGCCTGGTTTGCCCATGACCACGCGACCATGGGCCGGGCGATGGAAATCGAGTCTTACCAAGGGATGCTGGCGTGTGTGATCGCCGGGTCCGGGGTGGCATTGATGTCCGAGTCGATGCTCGCCAGCCTGCCGGGCCGCGAGCGGGTGGCGGTACATCCGCTGGCCGAGCCGTTTGCCAGCGCCACGACCTGGCTGATGTGGCGCAAAGGCATGGTCGGGGCCAACCTCAACGCCTGGATCCAATTGCAACAACAGGCCTGGCCGCGAGCGCCCCTGGCGACGGCGCAATCGGCTTGAACTCCGGGAGGTGGATTTGGATCAATTCAGTAACAGATCATTGCAAACTGAGACGAGCATTGCGTAGAACATCGGACTATTATCAGTGCGAAGGGGCCACAGTAATTTGCCGCTCGTACCACCCTGAGGGGGCACCACGATGAAAGAGAAAATCCAGAATTGGCTTCACGACCTGGGTGTCGCGCTTGGCCTGATCGAGCCACCGATGCAACCGGTACCGATCCGCACCGATGACGAGCAACGCCGCCGCCAACCGCGCCGCCGGTAAACCCACCAGGCATTTGGAGAGATCGCAGTTGCGGACCATTTCAATTGAGATGGCCCGCCACTGCGATCTTTTTGTTTGTGATATGAGGAAGCTTGCCCGCGCTGAGCTCTGTCGAAACTCTGTTGAAGCTCTGTTGAAGCTGTGTAGGAGCTGTCGAGTGCAACGAGGCTGCGATCTTTCTCCAGCCACTTGAATCTCAAGCGAAAGATCAAAAGATCAAAAGATCGCAGGCTTCGCCAGCTCCTACAGAGCCCCGCGCGAGCTACGACCTTCACCACAGGGGCGATGTCAGGTAAAAAAAGGGCATGGCCACCGACGCCACACCCCTCGAAGAAAACCGCCTCTCAGTGTTTGCTCAAATCACCTTGGCCACCGCACTTGGCCGTGGCGACAGCAAGCTCACCAGCACGAAACTCACCAGTGCCACGCTCAGGCTGTAGTAGATCGGCGTGTTGGCGTCCAGGCCGTCCTTGAGCATGAAGAACAACGCGGTCAGGAAGCCCAGCGACATGCTGCTGATCGCGCCGGCCGTGGTGGCGCGTTTCCAGTAGATGGCGCCGATCAGAGGGATCAGCATGCCGCCCACCAACAGGTTGTAGGCCAGGGTCAGGGCACTGATGACGTCGCTGACCACCAGGGCGATCACCAAGACCACCGCGCCCATCAGCAGGGTCGCGATGCGGTTTTCATGAACGTCGCCACTGCCACTTTCACGGCCCTGACGCAGACGGGGCAGCAAGTCCTGGACCACCGTGGTGGACGCGGCGAGCAGGCCCGCCGCAGCAGTGGACATCAGGGCTGCCAGGGCTGCGGCGATCACCAATCCACGAATGCCGTTGGGCAGGCTGGTCTGGACGATGCTGGCGAAGGCGTTGTTGACGTTCGCAAGGTCCGGCAGCAACACCTTGGCCGCCATGCCGATCAACGCACCGGCCAGGCCGTACAGCACGCAGTACAGGCCGGCGGCGGTGCCTGCCACTTTCGCCACGCCCTCGCTGCGGGCGGTGAACACCCGCTGCCAGATGTCTTGGCCAATGAAGATGCCGAAGAAGTAGATCAGGAAGTAGGTGAGGATGGTGTCCCAGCCAATCGCGGTGAAATCGAAGTAGCTGGCCGGCAAGGCCGCCACCATCGCGTCCCAGCCGCCGGCATCGCCGATGGACATCGGCATCAGCAGGAACACCAGGCCAACGGTCATGATCAAGAATTGCACGATGTCGGTGAGGGTCAGCGACCACATGCCGCCGATGGTGGAATACAGCACCACCACGCCGCCGCCCACCAGGATCGACACCCAGAACGGCAAGCCGAACAGCACTTGCATCACGGTGCCGATGGCGATGGTCGAGGTGGCGCCGATCATCAGCGCGTAAACCAGCATGATCAGCGCACTGGCCTGGCGCGCGGCCGGGTTGTAGCGGCGCTCCAGCACTTGGGTCACGGTGTAGATCTTGAGCTTGAGCAACGGCTTGGCGAGGAACAGGCTCAGGCCGACGATGCCCAGGCCAATGGCGCCGCACAGCCAGAATCCGGAAATGCCGTAGACGTAGCCCAGGCGCACGGTGCCGATGGTGGACGCACCGCCCAGTACTGTGGCGGCCATGGTGCCCAGGTAGAAGCCTGGGCCGAGGTTGCGCCCGGCGACCAGGTAGTCATCACGGGTTTTGGCGCGGCGCATGCCGTACCAGCCGAGGGCGATCATGCCAGTGGCGTAGAGAAGAACGACGATTAAGTCCAAAGCCATGGTGGCGTGTCTCCGATTGTCTTTTTTATGTGGGACGAGGCTGTGCTGTCCCTGGCACTGCAGCCTCAGTGCGAACGCGCTTTTTTGTGGCCCGAGATTGCTCCCGCTGGGCTCTGTAGGAGCTGGCGAAGCCTGCGATCTTTTGATCTTTTGATCTTTCGCTTGAGATTCAAGTGTCTGGGGAAAGATCGCAGCCTCGTTGCACTCGACAGCTCCTACATAGCTCCTACGGACTCAGTCGAGCGGGAGCAATCTCTGGCCACAGGTATTTCGTGTGTTCGGATCAGGCGGTTTGCCTGAGGGCTGGTTTGTCGATGGACACCGAAGAGTCCTTGCTACGCGGATCCCCCGGCCCATACACCGCCGCGGGCTCTGGAAACAGGCTCAGTAATACCAGGTACACCACCGAGGCCAGCCCCAGGGTTACCGGCAGGCTGATGTCGATCCCGCCAGCCAGTTCCCCCAGCGGCCCGACGAACTGCCCCGGCAGGTTGACGAAGCACAACCCCACCAGCGCGCTGGGGATCCACGCTCCCAGGCCGCGCCAGTTCCAGCCGTGGCTGAACCAGTAGCGCCCGCCGGTTTCGCCGCGGGTGAACACTTGCAGGTCATCCGGGCAGTAGAAGCCGCGGCGCACCAGCAGGCCGATGATCATGATCACCATCCACGGCGTGGTGCAGGTGATGATCAGCACGGCGAAAGTCGAGACGCTCTGCACCAGGTTCGCCGCGAAGCGCCCGATGAAGATGAAGGCGATCGACAGCACGCCGATCAGCAGTGTCGCCTTGACCCGCGACAGCACCCGTGGAAACACGCTGGACATGTCCAGGCCCGTGCCATACAGCGACGTGGTGCCGGTGGACATGCCGCCGATCACCGCGATCAGGCACACCGGCAGGAAGAACCAGCTTGGCGAAACCGCCAGCAGCCCGCCCACGTAGTTGTTGGCCGCGATGTAGTCCGGCGCCTTGATCGCCACGATGGTGGCGGTGGCGAGGCCGAACAGGAACGGGATCAACGTCGCCAGCTGCGCAGCGATCACGGCCAGCATGATGCGGCGCTTGGGCGTATTGCGGGGAATGTAGCGCGACCAGTCACCCAGGAACGCACCGAAGGAAATCGGGTTGCTCATGGCCACCAGCGCTGCGCCGATGAACGCCGCCCAGAAGCCCGGCTGGCCGAGACTGACCGTGCCGGCGAACTGGCTGTCGAATGTGGGCGCGAAGGCGAGGATGCCCAGCAAAAACAGCAGGCTGGCGGCCCACACGGCGATGCGGTTGACCCACAGCATGAAGCGGAAGCCGTAGATGCACACCGTCAAGACCAGCAGGGCGAACAAGCCGTAGGCCAGGCCCAGGCTCAGGTCGGTTTCCGGTACGCCGATCAGCCGCTTGGCGCCGCCGATCAACGCGTCCCCGGAACTCCACACCGACAGCGAAAAGAACGCGATGGCGGTCAGCAACGACAGGAACGAGCCGACGATCCGCCCGTGCACGCCGAAGTGCGCACCGGAAGACACCGCGTTGTTGGTGCCGTTGAGCGGGCCGAACAGGCCCATGGGCGCGAGGATGATCGAACCCACCAGGACGCCCAGCACAATGGCCCAGGCACCGGCCTGGAATGACAGGCCGAACAGCACTGGGAAACTGCCGAGCACGGCGGTGGCGAAGGTGTTGGCGCCGCCGAAGATCAGGCGAAACAGGTCGCTTGGGCCGGCGGTTCGTTCGTGGTCCGGGATCTGCTCGACCCCGAAGGTTTCAATTTGCGTAAGGCTGTTGTCGTTATTGTTATGCATGATCTGCTCCGATCATAAAGGTGCGCCCGTCGTGTGCGGGCGTCACCTGTTGCTAAGGGATTGGCAGCCCTTCCGGCATTGCGGACAAATGTTCGTGGCAGGCCAGCCATGGGCCTTGTTGTTCTTGGCGAAACACAATGGTTTCGCGCTCCTGGCTAAAGTGCAGCTCCCCTTGCATGCGCAGCTCGGTGGCCACGTCATGGATGAAAATCGCCACGTCCCCTTGCAGGCTGACGAAGGCGTTGCTCGAGGTGCAATTGAGCACCTCGAAGCCATCCTCGGACCGCCAGCGATCCCACAACGCCTGGTAGGCATCGCGTGACAGCAGGGGCTGTTCGAGGGTGTAGAACACGAAACTCGCATCGGCGGTGAACGCGCCGAAGTAGGCGTCACGGTCATTGCGGGCGAAGGCCGACACCAAATTTGCGGCGGCCTGGAGCACCTGGTCCTGTTCGTTCATGACCGCACCTCAGCGATGAACCACGCCAGGCAGTACGCAGAGCATCTCGTACAGCAGGTTGGCGCCCAGCAGCGAGGTGTTGCCGGTGGTGTCGTACGGCGGCGAGACTTCTACCAGATCGCAACCGACCAGGTCGAGGCCCTGGCAGCCACGCACGATTTCGATCGCCTGGATGGTGGTCAGGCCGCCGATTTCCGGGGTGCCGGTACCAGGGGCCCAGGCCGGGTCGATGCCGTCGATGTCGAAGCTCAGGTACACCGGGCCGCCGCCGACTTTTTCACGCACTTCGGCCATCAGCGGGGCCAGGGATTTGTGCCAGCATTCTTCGGCCTGGACCACGCGAAAACCCTGGTTGCGGCTCCAGTTGAAATCATCGGCGGTGTAGCCCTGGGCCCGCAGGCCGATCTGCACCACGCGGTCGCAATCGAGCAGGCCTTCTTCCACGGCGCGGCGGAAGGTGGTGCCGTGGGCGATCTTCTCGCCGAACATGTGGTCGTTCACATCGGCATGGGCGTCGATATGCACCAGGCCGACCTTGCCGTGCTTCTTGTGGATGGCCCGCAGGATCGGCAGGGTGATGGTGTGGTCGCCGCCCAGTGTCAGGGGAATGACGTTGTGTTCAAGGATCTTGTGGTACGACTCTTCGATGATCCGCACCGCGTCCAGCAGGTTGAAGGTGTTGATCGGCACATCACCGATGTCCGCCACTGCCAGGGAGTCGAACGGCGCGGCGCCAGTGGCCATGTTGTAGGGGCGGATCATCACGGATTCAGCGCGGATCTCGCGCGGTCCGAAACGGGTACCGGCGCGCAGGGAGGTGCCGATGTCCAGCGGCACGCCGACGAACGCAGCGTCCAGGCCGGCAGCGGTTTGCAAATGGGGGAGTCGCATCATGGTGGCGATACCGCCGAAGCGCGGCATTTCGTTGCCGCCCAGTGGTTGGTGAAGAATCTTGTCCACGGGTAGGGCCTCATCGTTTGTTTTATTTATCAGGGGCCGATTCTGCGAAAAGCCGTTGCCGTGAAGAATCGCTGGCGGCAAATACTTAGTTCAGATTTTTCTAAACTAATGGCGGGTGGGGCGATAGACTCTGCGTCAGTGCAGTCCTGGGGGACATGATGCCCCCTGTGGCGAGGGAGCTTGCTCCCGCTGGGCTGCAGGAGCTGTGTAGGAGCTGTCGAGTGCAACGAGGCTGCGATCTTTCCCCAGACACCTGAATCTCAAGCGAAAGATCAAGATCAAGATCAAGATCAAAAGATCGCAGGCTTCGCCAGCTCCTACAGAGCCGAGCGGGAGCAAGCTCCCTCGCCACAAAAGCGCGACAAGTTCTGTCTATGTGTGATCCGGAGACACCCCCCATGGCCAACGCTCTACCCGACCTGAAACTGCTGCGTATTTTCGTCAGCGTGGTCCGACACCAGGGGTTCGCCAATGCCCAGCACGAGCTCAACCTGTCCACGTCGGCCATCAGCACCTACATGAGCCAGCTGGAATCAGCTTTGGGCCTGGTGCTGTGTCATCGCGGCCGGGGCGGGTTCAGCCTGACCAGCAAGGGCGAGTTGTTCCATCAGGAAACCTTGCGTCTGTTGGCTGAACTCGAAGGGTTCGAGCAGTACGCTGCAGCGCTCAAGGGTGAACTGCGCGGCACCTTGAACCTGGGGGTGATCGACTCCACGGTCAGCGACAAGGCCTTGCCGTTCGCCGAAGCCATCGGTGCCTACAGCCAGGAGCATCCGGCGGTGCATTTGCACCTGTCGGTCATGAGCCCTTACGAGCTGCAACTCGGCGTGCAGGACAACCGCCTGGATCTGGCCATCGGTGCGTTTTCCACGCGCATGAGCGGGCTGGTCTACATGCCGCTTTACCGTGAACAGCACTGGTTGTATTGCAGCAACCGCCATCCACTGTTCAATGAGCGGCGCATCCCCGAGCAAGTGATCACCCAGCAGCGCATGGTCGGGCGCGGTTACTGGAGCCAGGCCGAACTGGCCCGCCATGGCTTCAAGCACAGCGCGGCGACGGTGGAGAGCATGGAGGCGCAGTTGATCCTGGTGTTGTCCGGTGCCTACGTCGGTTACCTGCCTGAGCACTATGCCCAGGCTTGGGTCGACAAGGGCGACTTGCGTGTGCTGTTGCCGGCGACCTTCGGCTATCAGGCGCCGTTTTCGATGATCGTGCGCCGTGGTCGCAGCCGCGAGCCGCTGATCCAGACCTTCCGTGATTTGCTCAAAGCTCAACTGAATCAGGCCTGACCATGTCCAGAACTCAATGCCCGCGCTGCCAACGACCGCAAAGCCACTGCCTGTGCCCGTTGATCCCCAGCCTCGACAGCCGCACCCGCGTCTTGCTGTTGCAGCATCCCAGCGAAGTGAACCATGCCTTGAACACCGCCCGCTTGGCGGCGTTGGGGCTTAGCAATGCGGAACTGGTCGTGGGCGAGGTGTTCGAGGATTTGCCCAGGTTGCTCAATCAGCCGGGTTATCAGGCGCGGTTGTTGTTTCCGGCTGACGATGCACAGCCGCTGCAAGCCTATGCGCCCTCCGATAACCCGCTGCTACTGGTCGTGCCCGACGGCACCTGGCGCAAGGCACGCAAGCTGCTGCACCTCAACCCGCTGCTGGCGGCGTTGCCGAGGGTGACGTTGGCCGAAGGCGGCGTGTCTCGTTACCGCTTGCGCAAGGCGCCGGGGCCGGGGGCGTTGTCGACGGTGGAGGCGATTGTCCAGGCGTTGCAGGCACTGGAAGCGCCGGCGAGCTTCGAACTGTTGCTGAGGCCGTTCGAAGCGTTGATCGAGGGGCAGATTGCGGCGATGGGGGAGGAGACCTATCAGAAGAACCATGGAGGGGTTTAGAGGCCCCTGTGGCGAGGTAAATTCGGATCACCGCTCGCGCATCGCCTCGGTCCGCGCCTTCAACACCGGCTTGAGCAAGTAATCCAGGACACTTTTCTCCCCGGTGATGATGTCCACCGTCGCCACCATCCCCGGAATGATCAACAAGGGTTTGGCATCCCCGCCCAAATGGTTTTTGTCGGTGCGCACCTGGATCAAGTAGAAGCTGTTGCCCTTGTCGTCGGTGATGGTGTCGGCGCTGATCAGTTCGAGCTTGGCGCTCAGCCCGCCGTAGATCGTGTAGTCGTAGGCGCTGAACTTGACCATGGCTTTCTGGCCCGGGTGCAGGAACGCCACGTCCTGGGGGCGGACCTTGGCTTCGATCAGCAGGTTGTCTTCCAGGGGCACGATTTCCACCATGTCGTTGCCCGGCTGCACCACGCCGCCGATGGTGTTGACCTTCAGTTGCTTGATCACCCCATGCACGGGCGAAACTACGGTAGTGCGGGTCACGCGGTCGTCGATGGCGATGCTCGAGGCGGTGATTTTCGACAGTTCGGTGCGTTTTTCGTTGAGGTCCTTGGCCGCCTCGGAACGGAAGGTCTGTTCCGATTCGTCGATCTTGCTCTTGATCTCGTTGATCGCCGATTCGGCCCGGGGAATGGCCAGGGTGGTGGCGTTGAGCGAGCCGCGGATTTCCACCGCGCTGCGCTTGAGCCGCAGGATCTCCACCGGTGATACCGCACCGGTGCGCACCAGCGGCGCGGACATGTTCATTTCCTCTTGCAGCAAAGCCAGGGAGGAGCTGAACTGGCCTTGCTTGGAGCGAAATTCCGCCAGTTCCTGGGTCTTCTGCCGCAGCTGTTCGGTCAGGGTGCGTTGCTCGCTGGCCAGGCGGCGCTGGCGTTGTTCGTACAATGAGCGCTCGTCCTCGGCCACTTGCGGGGCCTTGGCGATCACCTCGGCCGAAAGATTGAACGGCCGGCCCTCGGCCTCGGCCGACAGGCGCTCGACCTGGGCGGTCAAGGCATAGCGGTCGGCCTCGCTCTCGCCCTTGTTCGACAGGAACCGCGTGTCGTCCAGGCGCAGCAGGGTGTCGCCCTTGTTCACCATCTGGCCTTCGCGCACGAAAATCTCAGTGACGATGCCGCCCTCCAGGTTCTGGATCACTTGGATCTTGCTCGACGGAATCGCCTTGCCTTCACCGGTGGTGACTTCCTGCAACACCGCCAACTTCGCCCAAACCAGCCCGGTGACGATCAACCCGGCGGCCAGCCACACCGTAACCCGAGAGCGACGGGGCGAATCCTGCAGCGTGGCGCCAGCGGTTTCCGGCATGAACTCGCTTTCGGCGCTTTTGCTGAAACTGCCGAAGTAGCTTCGGGCGGCTGAATCCGGTGTTTGAGCAGACATGGGGCGATACCCGTTGGTTAAATGAAAAGAGCTGGGTGCTGCTTTAAGTAAAAGGAACTGGGTGCTGCTTTTTGTGGCGAGGGAGCTTGCTCCCGCTCGGCTGTAGGAGCTGTGTAGGAGCTGTCGAGTGAAACGAGGCTGCGATCTTTCCTCAGCCACTTGAATCCCAAGCGAAAGATCAAGATCAAAAGATCGCAGGCTTCGCCAGCTCCTACAGAGCCCAGCGGGAGCAAGCTCCCTCGCCACAGGTGTTAATCATGTCCCCGGACCAAGCAGGGGGTGTGTTGGCTTCTATACCGCCGCGGACCCCACCCGTCCTTTGCGCAGCGCATCGATCACCGCTTCCTTCGGCCCATCGGCCACGATCCGGCCGTTATCCAGCACCACCAAGCGGTCCACCAGGCTCAGCATCGAGGTGCGGTGGGTCACCAGCAGCACGGTCTTGCCCTGTACATGGGTGTGAAGCTTCTGGCGCAAGACGTCTTCGCTGCTGTTGTCCATGGCGCTGGTGGGTTCGTCCAGCAGCAGGATCGGCGGGTCGAGCAGCAGGGCCCGGGCCAGCAGCACGGCCTGGCGTTGGCCGCCGGAGAGCAGTTGCCCGCGCTCGCCCACCGGGCGGTCGAAACCTTGGGGGTGTTGGCGCGCCAGTTCGGTGACACCGGTCAGTTCCGCCACTTCCAGCATGCGCGCGTCGCTGATATAGCGGGCGCCCAAGGTGAGATTGTCCCGCAGGCTGCCGGCCAGCAGCGGCAGGTCATGGGCAACGTAGCCAATCTGTTGGCGCAGGTCGGCGACGTCCAGTTGCCGCAGGTCCAGACCGTCCAGCAATAACTGGCCTTCTTCCGGTGCGTAGAAACCCATCACCAGCCGCGCCAGGGTGCTTTTGCCCGAGCCACTGCGGCCGATGATCCCGACCCGTTCGCCGGGTTTGAGGCTGAAACTGATATTGGCCAGCGCCGGGGCGCTCTGGCCGTTGTAGTGGAACGTCACACCGCTGACGTCCAGCGCGCCCTGCAACTGAGTGCGCTCCAGGGGCCGCTGTTTGGCGTCACGCTCCTGGGGCAACGCCATCAGCGCATCGGTGCTGCGCATGGTGAGCTGGGCTTGCTGGTAACGGGTGATCAGCCCGGCGATCTGCCCGAGCGGGGCGAGCACGCGGCTGCCGAGCATGTAGGTCGCCACCAGCGCGCCGACGCTGAGGTTGCCGGCGATGATGCTGTAGACCCCGGCAACGATGGTCGCCATGCCCGCCAGTTGTTGCAGGAACAAGGTGCCGTTGGTCGCCAGTGCCGAGAGGTTGCGCGCATGGCTGTCCAGGCGGGTGAGGGCGCCGTGGGTGCTTTCCCATTGGTGCTGGCGCTCGCTCTCGGCGCTGCAGGCCTTGAGGGTTTCCAGGCCACTGAGGGTTTCGATCAGCAGTGCCTGGCGCTGCGCGCCCAGGGCCAGGCTTTTTTGCACGGTGTCGCGCAGGCGCACCTGGATGATCATCGCGAAAACAATGGTGAGCGGAAACGCGACCACGGGAATCACCACCAGCCAGCCGCCCAACAGGCCGATCACCACCAGCATCAGCACGGCAAAGGGCAGGTCGATCAGGCTGGTAAGCGTCACCGCCGTGAGGAATTCGCGCAGGCCCTGGAAGTCGTGGATGCTCTGGGCAAAGCCGCCGATGGTCACCGGCTTGGCCTTCATCGCCATGCCGGTGATGCGCTCGAACAGGGTGGCGGAGAGAATCACGTCGGTTTTCTTGCCGGCGGTGTCCAGCAGATGGGCGCGCACCACCCGCAATACCAGTTCGAAACCGGTGCCGATCAACAGCCCCACGGCCAGCACCCACAAGGTGGACGTGGCCTGGTTCGGCACCACGCGGTCGTAGGTCTGCATGACGAACAGCGGCACCATCAGCCCCAGCAGATTGATCAGGAAACTCGCCAGGATCGCGTCGCTGTACAGCCAGCGCGACAGTTTCAAGGTGTCGCGAAACCACGCCTCGACCCGCGGTACCAGGGGCGAGCGCAGGTCTTCGAGTTCATGGCGCGGCCGGGCGAACAACGCCTGGCCGCTGTAGTCGAGGGTCAGTTCCTCGCGGCTGACCCATTGCTCGCCGCCGTCGGCTTCGCTGGGCAGGATCAGCGCCTTGCCATCCTCACCCCAGCGCCGCAATACCGCACAGCGACCGCCCACCAGGATCAGCATCACCGGCAGGTTCAGAGGTGAAATATCCGCCAGCTCACGACGCAACAGTCGCGCCTGCAAGCTTGCCCGGGCCGCTGCGCGTGGCAGCAGGTCCAGGCTCAAGCGTTGGTGCGCCATAGGAAGCCCGGCGCTGAGGCTGGCGCGGCTGACCGTCGCGCCATGGAGTTTGCAGAGGATCAACAGGCCGTCCAGCAAGGGATCATCGAAGTTCAGGCGCGGGTCAGCGCTCGGGGTTGCGGGTTCCATGCTGGTCACATTGTTCGCTCCCATTTTTCTTTTTGGAGGGGGCTACTTCAGTTCCGGCAGCCGAGCCTGGTTCTTGACTTCGGTCTGCGCGATCGCATCGGCCGGCAGCACGATCCGTTGTTTTTGCAACAACAGACCCATGTTCGCCAGTACCCGGTACATCGAGTACTCCTCGGTGTAACGCACCTCGGTGTAGCGACGGTTGGCGTTGTACAGCTCGTTTTCGCTGTCGAGCACGTCGAGCAGGGTGCGCTGGCCGAGACCGAACTGATCTTGGTACGCGGAGCGCACGCGGGCGGTGGTTTCGGCGTATTCGCGGGCGGTGGGGGTCTGTTTGCGGGCGTTGAGCATCGCGTTCCAGGCCAGGCGCGTGTCTTCGTTGAGCTGGCGCAGGGCATTGTTGCGGATGTCCATGGCCTGGTTGATCTGGTGGGCGTTGGACGCCAGCCGGGCCTTGTCGCTGCCACCGCGCAACAGGTTGTAGTTCATCACTACGCCGACCCGCCAGTTGTTGTCGTGGCCTTCTTCGCCACCGATGTTGTTATTGGCGCCCACCGCCGCCTCGGCGTCGAAGCGCGGGTAGAACGGCGACTTCGCCACTTCGTACTGGCTCTCGGCAGACTGTATGTCGGCCTGGGCCGATTTCAGGTACGGGTTGTTATCCACCATGCTTTGCTGGGCTTCGCGCAGGTCGGTAGGGAGTTCGCCTTTGGTCGAGGGCGGTGCTTCCAGTTCATCGGGCATGCGCCCGACCACGCTGTAGAAGTTCGCCTCGGCGTCGGCCAGGTCGACCTGGGCGGTGTCGTAGTTGTTTTCCGCCAGGGCCCGACGGGCGTTGGATTGGTCGGAGTCGGCGGTACTGCCCACCCCGCGCTCGGTGCGCAGGCCGATCTGGTCGTTGACCCGCAGGTGCGCCTGCAGGTTGTTCTTGGCCAGGGTCACCAGTTCGCGACGCTTGAGCACTTCCAGGTAGACCTCGATGGTGCGCAGGGCCAGATCCTGGGCGGTGCCCTGGGCGTAATAGGCCCGGGAGTTGACCACGCCCTGGGTGCGCTCCACTTCATTGGCGGTGTTGAACCCGTCGAAGATCATCTGCCGCAGGCGCAGCTCCGATTGGGTGTAGGTCAGGATATTGGTGTGGTGATTGCCCAAGGCCCGGGTGTTGGTGTTGTCGCTATAACCACGGCCGTAACCGGCATTGAGGTCCACCGACGGGAAAAAGCCCCCTCGGGCGACCTTGACGTCTTCATTAGCCGACAGACGGCTGTCCACCCGTTGTGCCAGCTCAGGGTGAGTGGCAATGGTGCTCTGGATCGCTTCGGTCAAGGACATGGCCTGCGCCTGAGAAGAGCAGGCCATGGCCAGCAAAACCGCGCTGCAGAGGGGGGTTAGAACGCGCATGGGGTGCATCTCCTGGGGTCTGTAGTGCTTCGCTTGTCGCCAAAATGTTGACGTATTTAAGATCAAAACCGTTTCAACCTTGTAACAACACAGCTAAGAACATCCTGAGACAAACCTAAGAAGAATTTCTCATAACCTTTATTTCGAAAAAAACTTATGTGCTTGAAAAAAACCGGCACATTGTTCAAAGCGAAAGCCTTTGAATTTGCGGGTTCTGACGGATTTTAGGCGTCAATAAAAGTTCCAGGCAGATTTTTAAGCAACGTGAAGAAGTGTCGAAAGGGCGATGTGTTAGGTGGATTTTAGTGACGGTTTTTTGTCGTTTTGGCGAATTGCCAGCACCTCCTGCTTTCATGAAAGCTGGCAGATTTTCCAGCTTTTTGGGTCGCCAAACCTAAGGACGGATTCTTCACCCAGAC
The DNA here is from genome assembly GCF_056521845.1 of Pseudomonas sp. PF05. NCBI lineage: Bacteria > Pseudomonadati > Pseudomonadota > Gammaproteobacteria > Pseudomonadales > Pseudomonadaceae > Pseudomonas > Pseudomonas sp. PF05. Next base: position 187,075 of record NZ_JBWLPW010000014.1, read on the forward strand.
AGGTGCCGATTGCGGTCGGCAACGGAGGAAATGCACATGGCAGCGCTCATCGGTATCGTCAGCAAAGTAGTCGGGCAAGTTTTCGCAGAAGCGGCCGGTGGCCTGCGGCGGCCTCTGGTCGAAGGCGATCGGCTTTACGCCGGCGAACACCTGGTCACCGGTGCCGAAGGGGCCGTGGCTGTTCATATGCAGAACGGCCAGACATTGACCCTGGGTCGCGAAAGCAACCTGACCCTGACCCCACAGTTGCTCGCCAACCATGCGCCTCATGTCGACACGCCCGACACGGCTGCGCCGAGTGACGCGCAACTGACCGATGTGCAAAAGCTGCAGCAAGCCATCGCCGCTGGCGCCGACCCTACCCAGACCGGTGAGGCCACGGCTGCCGGCCCCGAGGGCGGCAACCCGAGTGGCGTGGGCGGTGGGCACGGTTTTGTGCTGCTGGAGGAAGTCGGCGGGGAGGTCGATCCGCAGATTGGTTTCCCGACGGCCGGGTTCAATGGGATTCCCGAGCTCCCGCAACTGCGCCTGGCCGGTGATCCGGATAACACGGGCGACAATGCAATCGTGCCGCCGGTGACACCGGATAACCCGGTGACCCTCGACGGGGTCAATGTCGAGGGCGGCGAACTGACCACCAACGAAGCCAATCTGGCCGATGGTTCGGCCAGCAATCCAAGTGCACTGGTGCAAAGCGGCACCTTCACGGTTTCCGCGCCTGACGGGCTGAACAGCCTGAGCATCGGCGGCATCAACGTGATCACCGGCGGCGTGCCCGCAGGCTTCCCCCAAACCATCACGTCGGCGCTGGGCAACACGTTGACCATCACCGGCTATGACCCGGCCACGGGCGTGGTCAGCTATACCTACACCCTGACGGACAATGAAACCCATCCTGCCGGCGGGGGTGCCAACAGCATCACCGAACAATTCCCGGTGGTAGCCGTCGACACTGATGGCGACACGGCCACCGGCACCCTGGACGTCAACATTACCGATGACGTGCCCCAGGCGATCGACGACAGCCACGCCAACACGGCGTCGGAAAGCCTGGTTACCCTCACCGGCAACGTATTGCCCAACGACCATCAGGGCGCCGACCGGATCCCCTCCGGTCCCGACAGCGGGCCGATCATCGGCGGTACGTTCACTGGCACCTACGGCACCCTGGTGCTCAACCCCAACGGCACGTACACCTACACCCTGAACACCAGCGACCCGCAATTCGTCGCGTTGCATGGCGGGGGAAGCGGCACCGAAACCTTCACCTACACCCTGACCGATGCCGACGGCGACACCAGCACCGCCAACCTGGTGCTGCAAGTGCACAACAACGACGACCCGGTGATCATCACCGGCCTGGATGCTGAAGGTGGCGAGCTGTCATTGCAGGAGAAAAACCTCAGCGACGGCAGCAGCCCGGATGCACCGGCGCTGACTCAAAGCGGCACGTTCAGCGTGACCGCGCTGGACGGTGTGCAGACCCTGAGCGTGGGTGGCATCAACGTCGTCACGGGTGGTGTGGCAGCGGGTTTTCCTCAGTCGATTACCACCGCGCTGGGCAACACCCTGACCATCACCGGCTACGACGCCACCACGGGCGTGGTCAGCTACAGCTACACCTTGCTGGACAATGAAGCTCATCCAAACGCCAACGGCGCCAACAGCCTCAGCGAGCAATTTGCGGTCATTGTCACCGACGATAACGGCACCACCGCTAACGGCAACCTGGACGTGAACATCGTCGATGACTTGCCTGAAGCCGTGGACGACAGCAACGCCAGCACGGCTTCGGAAACCAACCTGACCCTGACCGGCAGCGTGCTGACCAACGACACCCAAGGTGCAGACCCTGTGGCGTCCGGTCCCATCACCCCCGGTACTTTCACCGGTACTTACGGGACCTTGGTGCTCAACGCTGACGGTTCCTACACCTACACCCTCAACACCAGCGACCCGCAATTCGTCGCGTTGCATGGCGGGGGCAGC
>NZ_JBWLPW010000015.1:0-169318 GCF_056521845.1 Pseudomonas sp. PF05
GCGAGAGCGAGCTCCCTCGCCACAGGGAAGCCAAGCCAACACTGCTCTGGCTCAAGGGTTTGGTTCAGGTGCGTTGGCGTAAGCGGTTGATCGTGGCAGGATGGCGAGGTTATCGACCGAGACTTTTTGACCATGCCGCTATCCCAAGCCAAGAATCTGTCCCTGATCGCTGCTATCGACCTAGGCTCCAACAGCTTCCATATGGTCGTCGCCAAGGCCCAGAACGGTGAAATCCGGATTTTGGAGCGGCTCGGCGAGAAGGTTCAGTTGGCCGCCGGTATCGATGACGAGCGCAAGCTCAGCGAAGAATCGATGCAGCGCGGGCTCGATTGCCTGAAACGCTTTGCCCAACTGATCAATGGCATGCCCCTGGGGGCCGTGCGAATAGTGGGAACCAACGCCTTGCGCGAGGCCCGCAACCGCACCGAATTCATCCACCGCGCCGAGGAAATCCTCGGGCATCCGGTGGAGGTAATTTCCGGCCGTGAAGAAGCCCGCCTGATCTATCTGGGCGTCTCCCACACCCTGGCCGACACCCCGGGCAAGCGTCTGGTGGCGGACATTGGCGGCGGCAGTACCGAATTCATCATCGGCCAGCGCTTCGAACCGCTGCTGCGCGAAAGTCTGCAGATGGGTTGCGTCAGCTACACCCAGCGTTATTTCCGCGACGGCAAGATCACCCCGGCCCGCTACGCCCAGGCCTACACGGCGGCGCGCCTGGAAATCATGAGTATCGAACACGCCCTGCACCGCCTGACCTGGGACGAAGCCATCGGCTCCTCGGGAACCATTCGGGCCATCGGCCTGGCCCTCAAGGCCGGCGGCCACGGCACTGGCGAGGTCAACGCCGAAGGGCTGGCCTGGCTCAAGCGCAGGATGTTCAAGCTCGGCGATGTGGACAAGATCGATTTCGAAGGCATCAAGCCCGATCGCCGGGCGATTTTCCCCGCGGGCCTGGCGATCCTCGAGGCGATTTTCGACGCCCTCGAGCTGCAACGCATGGACCACTGCGAAGGCGCCCTGCGCGAAGGCGTGCTCTACGACCTGCTGGGGCGTCATCACCACGAAGACGTGCGCGAGCGCACCCTGGGCTCGCTGATGGAGCGCTATCACGTCGACCTGGAACAAGCCGTACGGGTCGAGCGCAAGGCGCTGCACGCCTTCGACCAGGTCGCCGATGACTGGGACTTGAACGACGGGGTCTGGCGCGAGTTGCTGGGCTGGGCCGCCAAGGTCCATGAAGTGGGCCTGGACATTGCCCACTATCACTACCACAAGCATGGCGCCTACCTGATCGAGCATTCGGACCTGGCGGGCTTCTCCCGGGAAGACCAGCAAATGCTCGCGCTATTGGTGCGCGGCCATCGGCGCAACATTCCCAAGGATAAATTTGCCGAGTTCGGCGATGACGGCATCAAGCTGATTCGCCTGTGCGTGCTGCTGCGCTTTGCGATCCTGTTCCATCACATCCGTGGCACCCAGGAAATGCCCCAGGTGGCCCTGCACGCCAATGGCGATCAGTTGGATGTGTTGTTCCCAGAAGGTTGGCTGGAAGAGAATCAACTGACCCAGGCCGACTTCGCCCAGGAAGCCGACTGGCTGACCCGGGTCGCGATTGTGTTGAACATTCACTGATTGCTTGCCGGTGGCTCTGCAATCCCGCCTGCCCCCGCCGGGCCTGTAGGAGCTGCCGAGCGAAGCGAGGCTGCGATCTTTCCCCCTGACGCTTGAGTCTCAAGCGAAAGATCAAAAGATCAAAAGATCAAAAGATCAAAAGATCGCAGCCTTCGGCAGCTCCTACAGTACAGCTCCGCGGGAGCAAGCGCCCCCGCCGCTGAACTTAACGAACCGCCAACACCGGGCTGCTCAAGCGCTCGAGCAAGGTCGCCTGGGCGCTGCGCGGGTTCTGGTTGCCGGTCGGCGTGTTGCGGATGTAACGGCCATCCGACTGCAAGCTCCAGCTGTGGGTGTTGTCGGTAAGGTAGCTTTCCAGCTCCTTCTTGACCCGCAGGATCAGCTTCTTGCCTTCCACCGGGAAGCAGGTCTCGACCCGCTTGTCGAGGTTGCGCTCCATCCAGTCGGCGCTGGACAGGAACATCTGCTCCTCACCGCCATTGAGGAAATAGAACACCCGCGTATGTTCCAGGAAGCGCCCGATGATCGAGCGTACGTGGATGTTATGGGACACCCCGGCAATGCCCGGCCGCAGGCAGCACATGCCACGCACCACCAGGTCGATGCGCACGCCCGACTGGCTGGCCTTGTACAACGCACGAATGATCTTCGGGTCGGTCAGCGAGTTGAACTTGGCAATAATGTGGGCCGGCTTGCCATCCAGGGCGAACTGCGTCTCCCGGGCGATCATGTCGAGCATGCCCTTTTTCAGCGTGAACGGCGCATGCAGCAGTTTCTTCATGCGCAAGGTCTTGCCCATGCCGATCAACTGGCTGAACAGCTTGCCGACGTCTTCGCACAAGGCATCGTCAGAGGTCAGCAGGCTGTAGTCGGTGTACAGGCGCGCGTTGGCGGCGTGGTAGTTACCGGTGCCCAAGTGGGCGTAACGCACGATCTCACCGGCTTCACGGCGCAGGATAAGCATCATCTTGGCGTGGGTCTTGAAGCCGACCACGCCATAGATCACCACCGCGCCGGCCGCTTGCAGGCGGCTGGCCAGTTGCAGGTTGGATTCCTCGTCGAAGCGCGCGCGCAATTCGATCACTGCCGTGACTTCCTTGCCGTTTCGCGCCGCGTCCACCAGGGCGTCGACGATTTCCGAGTTGGCGCCGCTGCGGTACAGGGTCTGGCGCACTGCAAGGACGTGGGGGTCCTTGGCGGCCTGGCGCAGCAAATCGACCACCGGCGTGAACGACTCGAACGGGTGCAACAGCAAGATGTCCTGCTTGCTGACCACACTGAAAATGTTCTCGCTGTTTTGCAGCAGTTTCGGGATCTGCGGCGTGAACGGCAGGTATTGCAGTTCCGGATGGCTGTCCAGGCCGGTGATGCTGAACAGGCGGGTCAGGTTGACCGGGCCGTTGACCTGATACAGCTCGGTCTCATGCAGGTTGAACTGCTTGAGCAGGTAGTCGGACAGGTGTTTCGGGCAGGTATCGGCCACTTCCAGGCGCACCGCATCGCCGTAGCGACGGGAGAACAGCTCGCCGCGCAGGGCGCGGGCCAGGTCTTCGACGTCCTCGGTGTCCACCGACAGGTCGGCGTTACGCGTCAGGCGGAACTGGTAGCATCCCTTCACCTTCATGCCCTGGAACAGGTCATCGGCGTGGGCGTGGATCATCGACGACAGGAACACATAATTGTCGCCGGGGCCACCGACGTCTTCCGGCACGCGGATGATGCGCGGCAGCAGGCGTGGCGCCGGAATGATCGCCAGGCCGGAATCGCGACCGAAGGCATCGACGCCTTCCAGCTCGACGATGAAGTTCAGGCTCTTGTTGACCAGCAGCGGGAACGGGTGCGTCGGATCGAGGCCGATCGGGGTGATGATCGGCGCGATCTCGTCGCGGAAATAACGGCGCACCCAGGTCTTGATCTTGGTGTTCCAGTTGCGGCGACGAATGAAACGCACCTGGTGCTTTTCCAGCTCCGGCAACAGGATGTCGTTGAGGATCGCGTACTGCCGGTCAACGTGACCATGGACCAGCTCGCTGATGCGCGCCAGGGCCTGGTGCGGTTGCAAGCCGTCGGCGCCGGCCTGTTCACGGGCGAAGGTGATCTGCTTCTTCAGCCCGGCGACGCGGATTTCGAAAAACTCATCCAGGTTGCTGGAAAAGATCAGCAGGAACTTCAGCCGTTCCAGCAGCGGGTAGGACTCGTCCAGCGCCTGCTCCAGCACGCGGATGTTGAACTGCAGTTGCGACAGCTCGCGATGGATGTACAGGCTGCTGTCATCCAGGTTGGGAATCACAATCGCCGGGGCCGGTGCAGGCTCGACGGCAGCTGGGGCAGCGGGCTCCAATGCCGGCGGTGTCTCGGCAACCTGCTCGACCACGGGTTGAGCGTCTTTTACGGCAACTTCGGAGAGTCCTTCGGTATTCATCGCAAGTTCCTGGGAGGCTATTTCTGCTCTCGTAACAATTGGGCGGCGCGCACAGCAAAGTAAGTCAGGATGCCATCAGCGCCTGCACGCTTGAAAGCGGTCAAGGACTCCAGGATCACCCCTTCGCCCAACCAGCCGTTCTGGATCGCGGCCATGTGCATCGCGTACTCGCCGCTGACCTGATAAACAAAGGTCGGCACTTTGAATTCGTCTTTGACCCGGCAAAGAATGTCGAGGTAAGGCATGCCAGGCTTGACCATGACCATGTCTGCCCCTTCTGACAAGTCAGCCGCTACTTCGTGCAAGGCTTCCTGACTGTTGGCCGGGTCCATCTGATAAGAGGCCTTGTTGGCCTTGCCCAGGTTCAGGGCCGAGCCGACCGCGTCGCGGAACGGGCCGTAATAGGCGCTGGCGTACTTGGCCGAGTAGGCCATGATCCGCACGTTGACGTGACCGGCCACCTCGAGGGCTTCGCGGATCGCCTGGATGCGCCCGTCCATCATGTCCGACGGCGCCACCACCTGGGCTCCGGCCTCGGCGTGGGACAACGCCTGCCTGACTAGTGCATCGACCGTAATGTCGTTCTGCACGTAGCCCTCTTCATCGAGGATACCGTCCTGCCCGTGGGTGGTGAACGGGTCCAGCGCCACGTCAGTGATCACTCCCAGCTCCGGGAAGCGCGCGCGCAGGGCGCGGGTCGCGCGCTGGGCGATGCCCTCCGGGTTCCAGGCTTGCGCGGCGTCCAGGGACTTGAGTGTCGGTGGCGTGACCGGGAACAGCGCCAGCGCCGGAATGCCCAGCTCGACCCAGTGAGCGGCTTCTTCGAGCAGCAGGTCGATGGTCAGGCGTTCCACCCCGGGCATCGACGCCACCGCTTCGCGACGGTTCTCACCGTCCAGCACGAACACCGGCAGGATCAGGTCATTGGTGGTCAGCACGTTTTCACGCACCAGCCGACGAGAGAACTCATCACGGCGGTTGCGACGCAGGCGAGTAGCAGGGAACAGACGATTGGCGGGGGTAAAGCTCACGGCAGACTCCTGAGCCCGTGCTGACGGGCGAGCGTGACAGTTATAAGCGCCCATTATGACGAAGACATTACAGTTATGTGCACCTGCGTCCTGTCGTCGCAGTTATTGTCATTGCAGGAATTGTTCACGTCGAGACACATTTCGATACTTTCCTGAATGTGCCTGAAGGGTTAGGCTGCGCGTTCATTTCGCCAGCACCCAGACAATGCTCCAACAATTTCTGCATGACTTCGGCTACTTGGCCTTGTTTATCGGCACGTTCTTCGAAGGCGAAACTATCCTCGTGCTCGCAGGTTTCCTGGCGTTCCGTGGCTACATGGACATCAATCTGGTGGTGGTCGTGGCGTTCTGCGGCAGCTACGCGGGCGATCAGCTGTGGTATTTCCTGGGACGCAAGCACGGGCGCAAGCTCCTGGCCCGCAAGCCGCGCTGGCAATTGATGGGGGATCGGGCGCTGGAGCACATTCGCCGGCATCCGGACATCTGGGTCCTGAGCTTCCGTTTCGTCTATGGCCTGCGCACGGTGATGCCGGTGGCGATCGGCCTGTCAGGCTATCCGCCAGGCCGATACCTGTTGCTCAACGGCATCGGTGCGGCGGTCTGGGCCACGGCGTTGGCCGCCGCCGCGTACCACTTTGGCGCAGTGCTCGAAGGCATGCTGGGCAGCATCAAGAAGTATGAGTTGTGGGTACTCGGCGCGCTGCTGGTGCTGGGCCTGGTCTTGTGGCTGCGCCGACGCATCAAGAATGCGCGGCTGGCCAGGAAAGTCCTCGAAGCCGAGCGCCTGGAGCGAGCCCGGTCCAGCGAACCTACGACGCCAACCGAGTAAACCGGCTGCGACAACAATACAGCCCGATGCCGCTGAGCAGGCTGTAGCTGAGCAACCCGGCCCAGGCCCCATGGCTCATCACAGCGCTGGCCGGCCACAACCCGGCCAATGGCGCCAGCCATACCAGCGGCAGGTTCGAGGCCAACCGCAACAGCTCCAGCCTCAGCGCCCACGGGCGATTCTCCAGGGCCACGCCCAACACGAACAGCCCCAATGCCACGGCGCCCCAACCCAGCACCAGGGCGGCGACCGGCAGGCGGCTTTCAAGGTTCATCAAATAACTGCCCAGGGCAATGTAGACGCAGAACTGCAGCCCCACGTACCACTGCTGGCGCGCATCCAACGGCACTTCGAATTTGCGGAACTGGCTCAGGTCCGGCTTGTTCAGCGGGTACTTGGCCGCGACGTCCGCCGGTCGCCAACCGGTGGGCATGAACCAGATCCGCAGCTTGTCTCTCCAGCGTTCGGCCCGCCGCGCATCGGCCCACAGCTGTGCATAGAACTGCAGGTTGGCCCACAACGGATTCCAGCTGGCCAGTGGCGTGGTCACGCCGAAAATCACCGGTTCGTTGGCGTCTTCTTCCTGGAAAGTGCCAAACAGACGGTCCCAAATAATGAACACCCCGCCGTAGTTGCGATCCATGTAGAGAGGGTTCTGTGCATGGTGGGCACGATGATTGGACGGCGTAACGAAGCACCACTCCAGCCAGCCGAGCTTGGGAATGTGCTGGGTGTGGACCCAGAATTGATACAGCAGATTCAACGCCGCGACGCTGACGAAGACCACCAGCGGCACGCCCAGCACGGCGAGCGGGAGGTAGAAGATCCAGCTCAGCAGGAAGCCGGTGCTGGTCTGGCGCAACGCAGTGGAAAGGTTGTAGTCCTCGCTCTGGTGGTGCACCGAATGGGCGGCCCAGAGGATGTTGCGTTCATGGCCCATGCGGTGCAGCCAGTAATAGCAGAAGTCGTAGAGCACAAAGGCAAACACCCAGGTCCAGGCGCGGTCGGCAGGCAGCTCGATGACAGCCAGGTGTTTCAACGCAAAGGCGTAGGTCACCAACCCCACGCCTTTGGTCAACAGGCCCGTGGTGGTCGACAGCACACCAGTGCTCAAGCTGTTGATCGCGTCTGCCACACGGTAGTGGCTCACGCCCCGCCAGCGATCGGCCAGCAACTCGACGGCGATCAGCACGAAGAAAAACGGCACGGCATACAGGATGAAATTCATGACGCAACCCGGGCATGCAAGGCAGGGAGATAGTCGGCAGATTAGGTGTAGCTGCCCGATCCCCCTATGGCAACGAGTGACAAATTAGTAGACATTTAACGCCATGAATCTGGAGAAAAGCCCATGAGCAAAAAAATTGCAGTGATCCTTTCCGGCTGTGGCGTGTATGACGGCGCCGAGATCCACGAAAGCGTGATCACCTTGCTGCGTCTCGATCAGCGTGGGGCTCACGTCCAGTGCTTTGCCCCCAACATTGCCCAGTTGCATGTGATCAATCACCTGACCGGCGAGGAAATGCCCGAGAGCCGCAACGTGCTGGTGGAATCGGCACGGATCGCCAGGGGTAACGTAAAGGACTTGCGTGAAGCCAGGGTCGAGGACTTCGACGCCCTGATCATCCCCGGTGGTTTTGGCTCGGCGAAAAACCTGTCCAACTTTGCCGTCGAAGGCGCCGGCTGCACGGTCCAGCCAGAGGTCCTGGCACTGACCGAGGCCTTTGCCGAAGCCGGCAAACCGGTGGGGCTGATCTGCATTTCCCCGGCCCTGGCGGCGAAAATCTATGGCCCGGGCGTGGTCTGCACCATCGGCAACGACGCCGACACTGCCGCCGCCGTGATCAAAATGGGAGGCACTCACGAAGAGTGCACCGTCACCGATATCGTCGAAGACCGCGCGCGCAAACTGGTCAGCACCCCGGCCTACATGCTGGCGCAAAACATCAGCGAAGCGGCTTCTGGCATCAACAAGCTGGTGGATCGGGTGTTGGAGCTGACGCACGAGAACGACGCCTGACACCGCCAACTTCCTTCCTGTGGGAGCGGGCTTGCTCGCGAAAGCGGTGTGTCAGCCACTCGATGGGCCAACTGAACCGACGCCTTCGCGAGCAAGCCCGCTCCCACAAGGGGATTGAGGCAAAGCTCAGGAAGTTCGGCTCAGGCGCGTCAGGATCCGGTCCAGCGCATTGGCAAACCCTTGCTTGTCCCGCTCGCTGTACGCCGCCGGGCCGCCGCCCATGTGGCCCTGTTCACGTAAATCGGTGAACAGGTTGCGCACCGCCAGGCGATCGCCCATGTTCTGGGCATCGAACTCTTTGCCGCGTGGATCCAGGGCGGCGACGCCCTTCTTCACCAACCGGTCGGCCAAGGGCACGTCGCTGCAGATCACCAGTTCACCCGGCTCGGCGTGCTCCACCAGGTAATCGTCCGCCGCGTCAGGGCCACTGGGCACCACGATCAGCTTCACACAAGCCAGGGCCGGCTTGATCTGCGGCTGGCCGGCCACCAGCACCACCTCGAACCTGCGCTTCAAGGCGAACTTGACCACCAGTTCCTTCGCGGCTTTTGGGCAGGCGTCGGCGTCGATCCATACACGCATTGAGTGATTCCTTCTAGATTAAAAGCATCGCGGGCAAGCCTTGCTCCCACAAGCCTTGCTTCCATAGCCTGTGGGAGCAAGGCTTGTGTGGGAGCAAAGCTTGCTCGCGATCATGAGCGCAGCGAATGCCGCTGTTCAGGAAACCTGAACCCGACGCTTCTCCACCACCCAACTGCGCCCATACAGCACCACGATCGCCAGGATCGCCACCACTTGAGCGGCCAGCGAATAGGCATCGGCATGAATGCCCAGCCAGTCGAAGTCAAAGAACGCCACCGGACGGGTGCCGAAGATCCCGGCCTCCTGCAACGCCTTCACGCCGTGACCGGCGAATACCACCGACAGCGCGCACAGCAACCCGGCATTGATGCTGAAGAACAATGCCAGCGGCAGTTTCGCCGAGCCGCGCAGGATCACCCAGGCCAACCCGACCAGCAATACCAACGCCGTCGCGCCGCCGGCCAGCACTGCGTCATGCCCGGCGGGGCCCGCCTGCAGCCACAGGGTTTCGTAGAACAGGATCACTTCGAACAGTTCACGATAGACCGAGAAGAACGCCAGGATCGCAAAACCAAAACGACCACCGCCGCCCACCAGGCTGCTCTTGATGTAGTCCTGCCAGGCCGCGGCGTGGCGACGGTCGTGCATCCACACCCCCAGCCACAGCACCATCACACTGGCGAACAACGCCGTCGCGCCTTCGAGCAGTTCACGCTGGGCACCGCTGACGTCGATCACATATGCCGCCAGCCCCCAGGTCGCCAGGCCGGCCAACAGCGCCAACCCCCACCCAACGTTGACGCTGCGCACGGCCGACTGCTGGCCGGTGTTGCGCAGGAACGCCAGGATCGCCGCCAGCACCAGGATCGCTTCCAGCCCTTCGCGCAGCAGAATCAACAACCCTGAGATATAGCTCAGCGACCAGCTCAAGCCATCGCCGCCCAGCAGGCCGGCGGACTCCTTCAACTTGGCCTTGGCCGCGTCCAGGCGCTGGACCGCCTGCTCGACCGGCAAACCGTCCTGCAAAGACTGACGGTAGGCCATCAGGGACTTTTCCGTGTCCTTGCGTACGTTGGCGTTGACGTTATCCAGCGAGCTTTCCACCAGCTCGAAACCTTCCAGGTAAGCGGCCACCGACAGGTCGTAGGCCTGGTCGTGGTCACCGGCACGGTACGCCGCAATGCTTTTATCCAGGGTGGCCGCCGTGTAGTCGAGCAACTGCCCCGGGCCTCGTTGCACCTGCGGCGGCTGGGCACGCTGGGCACGGAACGTCGCCGCCGCTGCTGGGCCTTGCACGGCGAGGACTTCGGCCGGGGTCTGGCGCGCCAGGTCAGCGAGGTTGAAGACCTGTTCACCTTTGGCAGCGGCCGGGTCGGCGCTGAGACTGGCGATGTAGGTCGCCAGGTCCCAACGCTGACGGTCGTCGAGTTGATCAGCGAAGGCCGGCATGTCGGTGCCCTCGATGCCCATGCCGACGGTGTTGTAGATCGCATAAAGACTCAGGCGGTCCAGGCGCTGGGCGTCCCGCAAGTTGGCGGGCGGCGGTTCCAGGCCGACACCGGCAGGACCGTCGCCAGCACCGTTGGCCCCATGGCACACCGAGCAATTCTGGGCATACAGCGGCGCACCGCGGGAAGGATCGGGAGTGATGACCGGCGCCTGGCTGACTTCATACGCCACCGCCAACCTGGCCCCCAGTTGCCGCGTCAGGCGGGCGACATCCTCGCCGCCCTGGCGCTGGGTAATCGCACGGCGCAAGGTATCGATGCCTTGGACCAGCTCAGTCTTTTCCGGCTTGGCCGGCAGCCCGGCGATCAAGCCTGCCAGCACCTGGGTGAATTCAAGCTGCTCGCGGTATTCCCCCTCCTCGATGACCTTGCCTGCCTCCACCGTCGCAGGGTAGTCCGCGCCGATGTAATCCAGCAAATGCAGCGCCTGGGGGGCGCCCTCGACGGTGTCGGCCAGCAGCGGAGTGCTGCACAGCACAAGCAATGGCAGTGCAAGCCAGGCCAGGAAACGGAACGGCGCAGTCATGAATGACTCTCGGTTGGTAATAAGAAGTAACACATTGTTCACTTCCAATGACTTTGGCTCAAGAGCCGATGTGCTTTGGCGGCACATTTTCATCGGATTTCCTGCTTTGGAGGTGATGTCACAAAAAAGGCACTTCGAGATTGAAAAGCCATTACATAGCCAAGCGCCATGTTTATAATCGCGCCGCTTTCTTATTGTTAGATGGCATAAAAGCTCCTCTTTTTATGAGGAACCGACAGCGTCCCGACGCTTGTCCGTGGGATCGCCCCAGCCCGACCCGCAAACCCCCGGCTGTTTCTCAGGGAAGAAATGTTCATGGCATCCCGCGCCGTTTTTTCGGTCGCCCTTGGCGCGATCACCTTGTTGTCCGGCTGTTCGGCCTTTCGCAACTACGACAGCGAATTGGCCCAGACCAACCAGCAGCTGGCTTCCGGCAATGTCGACGCCGCATTGACGCTGCTGGAAAAGAACAACGCCAGCCAGGACAAGGACCTGCTGTACTACTTCGAGAAAGGTGAGCTGCTGCGCGCCAAGGGCGATTTGTCTGGCAGCCAGACGGCCTGGACCAGCGCCGATCAACAGGTTGGCCAATGGGAAGACGCGGTCAAACTCGACACGGCCAAGTACCTGGCCCAGTTCGGCAGCTTCCTGGTCAACGATAAGGTCCGCCGCTACGAAGGCTACGATTACGAAAAGGTCATGCTGACCACGCAGATGGCGCTGAACCTGCTGGCTGTGAATGACTTCGACGGGGCGCGGACCCAGATCAAGAAGACCCACGAACGCGAAGCGGTGATCGCCGACCTGCGGGACAAGGAATACCTCAAGCGCGAGGAAGACGCCGAGAAGCAAGGGGTCAAGACCGAATACAAAGACCTCAAGGGTTACCCGGTGGCCAGCCTCGACGCCCCGGAAGTGGTCAGCCTGAAAAACAGTTACCAGAGCGCGTTCAGCCATTACCTGGCCGGCTTCGTCTATGAAGCCCTGGGTGAAAGGGACCTGGCCGCACCGGGTTACCGCCAGGCAGCTGAACTGCGCCCCAACACCCCGCTGCTGGAGCAGGCCCTGCTCAACCTCGACAAGCCTGCCGCCAAGAACGACGACAGCGACATCCTGATAGTGGTGCAGAGCGGCCTGGCACCGTCCCGGGACTCGATCCGCATTCCCCTGCCCTTGCCGATCAGCGGCAACCTGGTCATCACGCCGTTGTCGTTCCCGCTGATCAAGCCTGACACCTCCACGGCCACCTTCAGCCAGATCGGTGTCGACGGCCGTCAGTTGGACCTGACCCAACTCAACAGCACCACCGCCATGTCCCGCCGCGCCCTGCGCGACGACATGCCGGGCATCATCCTGCGCACGACCGTGCGCGCCATCACCCGTGGCGTGGCGCAAAAGCAGATCAACGATACCAACCCACTGGCCGGCCTGGCCGTCGGCCTCACCTCGGCCGTACTCGAAGGTGCCGACACCCGGACCTGGCGCACCCTGCCCGACTACACCCAGGTGGTGCGCCTGCGCCTGAAGAAGGGCGAGCACCAAGTCACCTTGCCAAGCTCGGTGGGCGGCTCGGTGGTCAAGGTCACCGTCGACCAGCGCTACCAGGTCATCAGCCTGCGGGCGGTGGGTAACCAGGTGTTCGCCGGTGGCCTGTCGGCCCAGGTGATGCCAAACGCCAACCCGACTGCCATTGCCCTCAAGCAACCTTAAGAACGGAGTCTTGTTCACATGCGTTTAAAACTGATCACCGTCGGCGCCCTGGCCTTGCTGGCCGGTTGCGCCACCCCGCCGCCACCGGAGCCGGGCAGCGCCGCCAGCAAGGTCGTGGCGATGGGCAAGACCAAAAACATCGTGGTCGGCGCCATGCGCGTGGCCCGGGAAAACGGCTACATGACCGTCAATGTCCAGTTGAGCAACACCAGCTACAACAACAAGACGATGTATTACCGCTTTGCCTGGCTGGGGCCGGAAGGCTTTCCGATCGCCGAGGAAGAAACCTGGAAAAGCCTGACGCTGTACGGCGAACAGACCCGTTTCCTGCCGGCCATCGCACCGACACCCAAGGCGGTGGATTTCCGTTTGGAAATCAATACGCCTTGAGCCTGGGCCATAGGAGCTGATGTAGGCACTGTGTAGGAGCTGACGAGTGCAACGAGGCTGCGATCTTTCCCCAGACACTTGAGTCGCAAGCGAAAGATCAAAAGATCGTCCGAACGCGGCCCGAGCCTTCGGCAGCTCCTACAGTGCGCAGCCAGCGGGGATAAATCCCATCGCCACAAAACCTTTTATACAGTTATTGAGAGCACCCACATGTTCGTACGCATTTCCTCCCTCGCCCTCGCCGCCCTGCTGGTCAGCGGCTGTGCCAACAACTCGCCGGTCCTGGGCAACAAGAACATCAGCTACGGTGACACCAAGGCCGTGGAAACCGTGACCAACGAGTTCGGCTCCACCGACCTGCAAATGATCGCCGAATCCATGACCCGCTCCCTGGCCCAGTCCGGCGTTTTGCAGGGTCGGCCAGTGGTCCAGGTCTATGACGTGAAGAACAAGACCAGCGAATACATCGATACCCGTGAAATCACCACCAGCATCAAGACCCAACTGATGAAGACCGGCGCTGCCCGTTTCGCCAGCGACAACACCGCTATGGACAGCCAGGTCGACCAGCTCAAGCTGCAGAACCAGAGCGGCCTGTACAAGAAAAGCACCGTGGCCAAGACCGGCAACATGATCGCTGCCAAGTACCGCCTCGAAGGCTCCATCAGCTCGATCGTCAAGCGCAGCAGCGACTACAAGGACGTCTTCTACAAATTCAGCCTGCAGTTGATCGACGTCGAAAGCGGTCTGGCCGAGTGGATGGACGAGAAAGAAATCCGCAAGACCACGGAGCGTTAAACCATGCGCACATGGATAGGTATCATGGCCCTGGCCTGCGCATTTGGCGCGCAGGCGGCCCCAAAAGTCGCGGTGACCGACCTTGCGTACCAGGAGCGGGTGGAAGAATACATCCACACCGTTTCAGCGCAGAGCAACTTCCAGGCGAACCCTTACAGCGCCAGCGCTTCCTCGAGCTACGACGAGATGGAAGCCACCAGCAGCTACATCGAGCAGGGCGAACTGCGCAAGTTCACCGGCGACATCAAGGGCGAGATCCTGCGCAGCGGGATGTTCCAGCTGACCCAGGGCACGCCTTACACGGCGGCGTCCCAGGGCGACGTCTATGACGTGATCAAGCGCATCAAGGCCGGGAACTTCAAGGGTGCCGACTACGTGCTGTTCGGCACGGTGTCGGATATCGACTTCACCCGCGACATCAACGAGTTGGCCAATACCGACAGCTACTCGGCCGTGCTGGCGCTGACCCTGGTGGCGGACTTCAGCCTGATCAACACCAAGACCTACGAAATCACCTCGGCCTTTACGGCCATGGGCGAAGGCCAGGACACCAAGCTGTTGAACCATCGGGACGTTCACATCAGCCTCAATCGTCCACGGGTGGTGCGCGAAGTGTCCAAGGCCCTGGGTGAAGACGTGGCGCGGCAACTGAGCGAACAGCTCGGCGGTCCAAGCTACCAGCAACCGGGTGAGCAGGTGCAGCGCAACAACCTGCCTCGGGACACAGCGCCGGTGATCCTGCGCTGACCTCGTAGGAGCTGCCGAGCGAAGCGAGGCTGCGATCTTTTTTTCTTTCGCTTGAGATTCAAGTGCCTGGGAAAAGATCGCAGCCTCGCTTCGCTCGACAGCTCCTACAGCTCCACTCCCGCTCGGTTTTACACCGCAGCCTTGCGAATCGTCGCCAGCAAACCCGCCGCGCCAATGAACATACCCGCGAAGGTACGGTTCATCCGCCGTTGCTGTTTCGGGGAGCGCAACAGTCGCAGGACTTTGGACGCCAGCCCGGTGTACCCGGCCATGACGATGAGGTCGACGACGACCATGGTGACGCCCAGGATCAGGTATTGCTGGATCAAGGGTGCATGGGGATTGATGAACTGCGGCAACACCGCCAGCATGAACACCAGCGCCTTGGGGTTGCTGATGTTGACCAGGAAACCGCGAAACACCAGCGCCAAGGGCTTGCCGATGGGCCGCGGGGACGCATCGTCAGTCATGTCACCGGGAATGGCCCGCCACTGTTTGACACCCAGGTAGACCAGGTAGACCACGCCGAACCACTTGATCGCATAGAACGCAGTGGCCGACGTCGTGAGGATCGCGCCAACGCCAGCGGCGACGATCACGATTTGCAACGCCAGGCCCAATTGCAGGCCCAAGGCGTTCCAGTAGCCACGCCAGAAGCCGTATCGCAGACCGCTGGACATCGAGGCAATAGCGCCGGCACCCGGCGAAAGACTGATCACCCAGCATGCGGCAAAAAACGCCAACCATGTTTCCAGCACCATCGCACACCTCGGCTCAGATTCGTCTAACCGCCTAAGCTAATGCGCCTTCGGGCGGTTGACCACCGCTTTTTGCAACGTCAGTCGATCGGCCAGCACCGGCTCATTCGACGAAACCACCCACCGGAAACGCTTCGCTGCCGCGCCAGCGTCGTACCGAACGCTGGAAGAACAGGCTATTGGGTACTTGCACCATGGCGCTGCCGGTGCCGAGTTCCTCGGGTTCGATCAGCGTGGTGTACAGCAGGTTGATCGCCACCACGCGCCCCTTGATGCCAGGCTTGTCGGTGGTGTCCACCAACTCGACCACATCGCCCAGGCGAAACGGTCCGACGGTGTAGATCAAAACGGCACAGAGCAGGTTCGACAGCACGCTCCAGATGGCAAAGAACGCCACCGCTGCCACCGCAACGAATCCCGACAGTGCCGTCCACAGCACCGTAGCCGAGACGCCCAGGCGTTCGAGCACCACCAGCACTGCGCTGCCCATGATCAGCCAGCGCAGTATGCCCCGCAGGATAATGACCAGTTGGGGTGGGAACGGGTAACGCTCGCCCAGGCCTGTCAGGGTCCGCGCCACGACACGCTGCGCGACATAACCGGCCAGCAGGATCAGCAGGATTTGCACACCCAGCCAGATCGGCTCGATCCACATGACCGGAATAGGCAACGCCAGCGCTTCCATCAGGACAATGCCTCCAGCTCCGCTTGCAGGGTTTCCAGCAGTTCCAGCGCTTGCATCCACGCCTCCTCGAGCTCCGCTTCCCGAACCTTCAGTTTGGCCTGCTCGGCCAGCAGGTCACGCAACTCATCCTTGCGCGCCGCCTCGTAGAGACCACTGTCGCCAAGGCTGGTTTCGATCTTTTGCAGTTTTTCATGCAACTTGCCCAGCTCGGCTTCGAGCTTGTCGGCCTCGCGCTTGTGCGGCGCCAGTTGCTGGCGCAATGCGGCGGCGGCCTGGCGCTGGGCTTTCTTGTCGGTCTTGTCCGGGTTGACCGGCGTGCTGCTGACCGGTGCGTTGCGCTGGCGGTATTCCACCAACCAACGGGCGTAGTCTTCCAGGTCGCCGTCGAACTCCTCGACCTTGCCGTCGGCCACCAGGAAGAAATTATCCGTGGTGCTCTTGAGCAAATGCCGATCGTGGGACACCACCAGCACTGCGCCATTGAATTCTTGCAACGCCATGGTCAGGGCCAGGCGCATCTCCAGGTCCAGGTGGTTGGTCGGCTCGTCGAGCAGCAACAGGTTCGGCCGGCCCCAGGCAATCAACGCCAGCGCCAGGCGCGCCTTTTCGCCACCGGAGAAATTCAGCACCGGCTCGTCGATGCGCGCCCCGCGAAAATCGAAACCGCCGAGAAAATCGCGCAGGGTCTGCTCACGCTCGGTCGGCGCCAACCGTTGCAGGTGCAGCAGGGGGCTGGCCTTGGAATCCAGGGAATCGAGCTGATGCTGGGCGAAGTAGCCGACCACCGTGTTCTCGCCCCGGGTCAGGCGCCCGGCCAGAGGCTGGAGTTCGCCGGAAAGGTTCTTGATCAGGGTCGATTTACCGGCACCGTTGGGCCCCAGCAGACCGATCCGCGCACCCGGGGTCAGTTGCAGCTTGACCTTCTCCAGCACCGTCTTGTCGCCGTAGCCCAGGCGCGCGTCGGACAGGTCGATCAGCGGGCTGGAAATCTTGGTCGATTCGCGGAAGACGAAATCAAACGGCGAATCGACGTGGGCCGCCGACAGCTCTTCCATCCGCTCCAGCGCCTTGATCCGGCTCTGGGCCTGGCGGGCCTTGGTGGCCTGGGCCTTGAAGCGGGCGATGTAGCTTTCCATGTGCGCACGTTGCGCCTGTTGCTTCTCGTAGGCCTGCTGTTGCTGGGCCAGGCGTTCGGCACGCGCGCGCTCGAAAGCACTGTAGCCGCCGCGGTAAAGGGTGAGCTTGCGCTGATCGACATGGGCCACGTGGTCCACCACCGCGTCGAGGAAATCACGGTCGTGGGAAATCAGCAGCAGGGTGCCGGGGTAACTCTTGAGCCAGTCTTCGAGCCAGATGATAGCGTCGAGGTCCAAGTGGTTGGTCGGCTCATCGAGCAACAGCAGATCCGAAGGGCACATCAAGGCCTGGGCCAAGTTCAGGCGCATCCGCCAGCCACCGGAGAAGTCCCCGACCTGGCGATCCATCTGCTCGTTGGTAAAGCCCAGGCCGGCGAGCAATTTGCGCGCGCGGGCATCGGCGGTGTAGCCATCGGCAGTGTCGAGTTCCGCGTGCAGGCGGGCCTGTGCGGCACCGTCGTGGGCCGCTTCGGCCTGCGCCAGGTCGCGCTGCACCTGGCGCAGGCGCAGGTCGCCATCGAGCACGTAGTCCACCGCCAGGCGCTCGAGGGTGTCGACCTCCTGGCGCATGTGGGCGATGCGCCAATCGGCCGGCAACAGGCAATCACCCGAGTCGGGGTGCAGCTCGCCTCGCAGCAAGGCGAACAGGCTCGATTTGCCGGCGCCGTTGGCACCGATGAGGCCGGCTTTGTGGCCGGCGTGCAGGGTCAGCTCGGCGTCTTCTAGCAGACGTTGCGGGCCACGCTGTAAAGTCAGGTTCTGAAGTCGGATCATAATGGCGGCGGAGTCTACCAGCTTCGCTCGCAACTGGCGCGAGTAGCACGATGTCCCCTGACCTGTGGAGTTTTTCCCTCGACCTCTATGCCAAGCCCGGCGTAGAGCCTGCCTGCCTGGCATCACAAGACGCCGGCGCCAACGTCTGCCTGCTGCTTTGTGGCTTGTGGCTGGCGCAGCGCGGCGTGGCCTGCAATGAACACAGGCTGCAGCAGCTTCGACAAGTGGCCGAGCCATGGGATACCGAGGTGGTGCGGCCGCTGCGCACGCTTCGTAGCCAATGGAAAACCAGCGCCCTCCAGGACACGGCACTCAATAGCCTGCGCGAGCAGGTCAAGCAACTGGAGTTGGCAGCCGAACGGCAATTGCTGGCGCGATTGCAAGCGTTGGCCAAGGATTGGCCCGGGGCACAACAGAACGATTCAGCGCAATGGCTGCAAGGGCTGGCGGCGAATGCCGGGCCAGCGATCCGCGACGCGCTGCATCAGCTGCGCGTCGCGGTGTCCGGCACTTAGGAAGCGCTGGTTGGGGTGCTGCTGGTGCTCGGCGCAACGGCGGTGGACGGGCTGGCCGCCGGAGTGCTGGCGGTTGGAGCCGGTGCCGCGGTCGGAGCCGGCGTCGCTGGCTTGGCTGCTGGCGCAGTCGACGGCTTTGCAGCGACTGGCTTTTTCACGGCAGGTTTGGCTGCTGGCTTGGCGGCAGGTTTTGCGGCGGCCGGCTTCGCGGCAGCTGGCTTGGCAGCAGGTTTTGCCGCAGCCGGTTTGGCAGCGGGTTTAGCTGCTACTTTGGCCGGTGCTTTGGCAGCGACGGGCTTGGCAGCCGTTTTCGCAGCAGGCTTGGCCGCAGCCGTCTTGGTTGCCGCAGGTTTGGCAGCTGGCTTGGCGGCGGCAGGTTTGGCAGTGGATTTTACCGCCGCTTTGGCAACAGGTTTAGCGGCAGCGGTTTTCGTCGCAGCGGGTTTTGCGGCGGCGGTTTTAGCGACAGGTTTGGCTGCAGCTTTTGCAGCGGGCCTGGCGGCAGCAGGTTTAGCGGCCGCCGTTTTTGCGACGGGCTTGGCAGCCGCCTTGACGACTGGTTTTTTTGCCGCAGGTTTTGCAGCACTGGCCGCGACGGGTTTGGCAGCAGGCTTGCTGGCAGCTTTGGCCGGCGCTTTCGCCGCAGGCTTGGCAGCGACTTTGGCCGGTGCTTTTGCCGCGACGGGTTTAGCCACCGACTTCTTGGCCGATACAGCGGTAGGCTTGGCGGCACGAAGTGTCAGCGCCTTGCCTGCGGCTTCCTGCACGCGACCGACACCCTGGGCCAGTTTCAGGCTTTCCTGGGCATCACGCTTGAGTTGCAGAATGTAGGCGCGGGTCTCGGACTGACGAGCCTTCAAGGCATCGAGCAGGTCTTCGAGTTCTTTCACGACTTCTTTGGCCTTGGCTTGCGCCTTGGCCTTGCCAGCGGTGGCTGCGTCTTGCAGTTTGGTGCGCGACTTGTGCAGTTTTTCCTGCGCTTTACCGCGTTGTTTTTCCAGTTTGGCGAGCAGTTTTTCAGCATCAGCCAGGGCTTGGGAGCAGGCGTTTTCCAAATGTTCGAGCAAGCTGCCCGAAAGTTGTTGGAGCAAGTGCAACGGAGTGTTTACAGGCTTCTTGGTGGCCGACATGGTTTACCTCCTGACTGACGTAAGTGCGGCTCATACTAGACCTCTGCTACAACCGCCGCTAGGGCATGTTGACACTACATAAGGCGTTGCGTTGCAAGAGACAAAAAATCTTCTGCGTCAGCGCCCAGGCAACACACCTTTATAGATATCGGCACTGGCATAATTTCTCGATTCGAAGCCGGAGAGCACACATGTCGCGTCACCTGTTTTTGTTCCTGTGCATGGCTTGCTCCACGGTCCAGGCCGTTGAAAAAACCAACGCAAACGATGCCCACGATCTGGCTTACAGCCTGGGCGCCAGCCTCGGCGAACGCCTGCGCCAGGACGTGCCGGACCTGCAGATCAAAGCCTTGGTCGAAGGCTTGCAACAGGCCTACCTGGGCAAGCCGCTGGCCCTCAAGGATGAGCGCATCGAACAGATCCTGGCCGAGCACCAGGCACAACTGAATTCGCAATCGACATCGCCGCAGATCGAAGCCGCGTTGAAAACGGAGCAGACATTTCTCAACGAAGAAAAGAACCGGCCCGGCGTCCAGCAACTTGCAGACGGCATCCTGCTGACCGAAATCAAGCCAGGCCACGGCGCGAAGGCCGGCCCGCACGGCAAGGTCCAGGTGCTGTATACCGGTCGACTGCCGGACGGCACCGTATTCGACTCAAACCGCCAGGCGCAGTGGTTCAACCTCGACAGCGTGATTGACGGCTGGCGCAGTGCATTGCCGCAAATGCCGGTAGGCGCAAAATGGCGCCTGGTGATTCCGTCGACCCTGGCCTATGGCGCCGAAGGGGCGGGAGATGTGATCCCGCCGTTCACGCCATTGGTGTTTGAAATCGAATTGCTGGGCGCGACGACCTGATGCCGGCCCAATAAAAAACGGTGCGCAATGCGCACCGTTTTTTCATGACTGCGAAACCCTCAGGCCTGGACCGCGTCTTCTGCCTTGTGAGCGGTGTGCAGCACTTCGATCAGGCAGTCTTCCAGTTCGAAACGTTCGTGCAGCAAGCCGCCCAGCTCCTTGAATTTTTCCGCTACGCACTTGCCTTCATCGCACAGGTCGTTGAACGCCAGCAGCTTTTCGGTAATGACGTCGATGCGCGGGTAGATTTGCTCGGCGAGCTCCAGGCCGCGCTTATCGTTGAAGGCCTTGGCCTCGCCCGTCAGTTGTTCGTAGATCTCGAAATGCCCGGCAGACACATAGTCGACCAGCACACCGCAGAACTCCTGCAAGGGTTTGCGGCTTTCGCCCAGCGCTTCAGGCCTGTCGCCGAGGGCATCATAGGCTCGAACCAGTTCGTGACGCTCCTGCAGCCAGCGATCGATCAGCAGATGCACCCCACCCCAGCGTTCCTGAGCATTCTGACAACTTTCGAGCATGGTGATTTCTTCCCTTGTGAGTCATGCCACTCGCAGCCTGTGCACGCCTGATGATCAGGGACAAGCCAGACATAACATGAGCGAGCGGCACAATTCCAATAACACGTGCGGGCCAGATTATGCCCGCACGACAATGGCTTCAAGGTACGCAGGAGATAAAGTTCATACAAGTGTTTAATCCAGGGCCCGGACCACCTGCGGCGTATCGCCGCTGAGCGGTCGTACCAGAGCACTCCAGGCAAGGCGCAGCAGCAGATAGGTCATCGCGCTGGACACCGCGAGAAAAAACAACAGGCTCCATTCGGGGACGCTCAGGTCGAACAGCGTCCAGGTGACATTCGCGCAGTCCACCGCTCCGTCCAGGACGCGATGCACGGCCCCCCACCAGGAATCTGCCCTCTGCAACTGCGCAATACAATCAGGTACCGGTTCGGAGGAAGCGCTCTGCACCAGAACCTGACGCCATGCCAGGACCATTCCCACCGACGCAAAAACCAACCCCATCGCCCCATAGCAAATGCTGCCTCTTTGACCTGGGCCATGTACGCAGGCCACGAGGCCAGTCACCAGGAACAGCATCAGACACAACCGCTGCAACACGCACAGGCTGCAAGGTGTCAGACCGACTGCATATTCCAGGTAGCTGGCTATGCCCAAAGCCAGGGCTGCGGCGATGGAAGCCATGAGAAACAAGAAGCGTGAGCTGGCCAAAGACATGGCGGTTCCGTAACAAAAGAGACAAGCAGTTACGGTAGAGGAAAGCCCTTGGGCCTTTCAAGGCAGGCCCGCGCAGACACTTCACCAGGGATGTAGGGAAATCCCGACAAGCCAAAGAGGATTCAGCGCGATGGGCTGTAGGACTTTACTAATGGCGTGACCAAAGCCCCTAAAACGGACCGGTGCTCGCCCCCTCTCTTTCGAGGTTTACACACACCTGTGGCAAGCAAGCTTGCTCCCGCCGGGCTGCATGCAGGACCTGTGTAGCTGTGTAGGAGCTGTCGAGTGCAACGAGGCTGCGATCTTTCCAAAGACACTTGAATCTCAAGCGAAAGATCAAAAGATCAAAAGATCGCAGCCTTCGGCAGCTCCTACAGGGCATCAGCCGAGCGAGAGCAAGCGCCCTCTCCACAATTATGCCCTCTCAGGTGGACAACACCTGGGCCGGAACCGGCAACGGCGCGGCCAGCAGGCGCTCGTCCAGCAGCCCCAACCCCTCCTGGAACAACTGGTTGCTGCGCTCGGCATCCCCCAGTTGCGCCAGCAATCGCGCCAGTTCAGCACAGGCTTCGGGATTGCGTTGGACGCGCAAGCTGCTTTCCAGGTAATCCCGCGCCTTGCCCCACAAGCTGTTCTGCAGGCATAGACGCCCCAGGGTCAGCAGCAGGCTTGGATCGGCCGGGTGATCCTTGAGCCAGCCTTCGGCCATTTGCAGTTGGCGGATCGGATCATTGCCACGAACCAAGCCGTACAGGCGCGCCAGATGGCTGTCGTAGTGACGCTTGAGCGCTCCTCGCAGCACCTCTTCGGCCTCGACCTGGGCGCCCAACTGGCGCAACTGCTCGGCATAGGCCAGCACCAGCGCCGACTCCTGGCGCTGCGCGGAGGTCAATTGTTGCCAGGCGCGATTGAGCGACTGCAAACCGACGCTGCCGTCCTCCTCACGATGGGCTGCCAGGGTGAGGTTTTCGCCCCAGGCGCGACGCTCCAATTCAGCCAGTTCAGCCCGCGGCAGGACCTTGTCCTTGCGCAGCTCCGGCAACAGCCGGATCACCGCCGACCAGTCGCCGCGTTGCTGATGCAGTCGTTGCAGTTGGCGCAAGACCTGGGCGTTATGGGGATGGCGCTCATGCATGGCCTGCAGCGTGCTCAACGCACCGTCCGTGTCGCCTCGGTCCGTCTGCAATTGCGCATGCGTCAGGGCAATGGCCAGTTCCGCCTGGGGCTGACGCTCCAGGGCGCGCTCCAGCAAACTGTCGCTCTGTTCGTAAAGACCTTGTTCGTTGGCCGCACGGGCGGCACCGAGGTAATACAGCAGCGGCTGGCGCTCGGCTTCGGCGGCACGATGCAGGTGCCGCTGGGCACTGGCCCAGCGTCCTTCGGCCAGGTCCAACTGGCCGTGCTCGATCGCCACTTGCACCCGACGGCTGCGGTTGCGCCGCGACCACGGGTTGACCACGCCACTGGACGTGGTCACCAGCCCGATCAGTGCCCTCAGGCCTCGCCACACCAGCCAGAGCACCGCCACCAGCGCCAGGGTGACCCACAGGCCGGCTTCATAACGGAAGTTCTTGTACGCCACCAACACGTAACCCGAATGCTCGGCAATCGCCACGCCCAGCAAACCGGCGGCAGCGATGACCACGAACAGAATCACGTAGAGACGCTTCATGGCGTGGCCTCCTGCGCGCCGGGCGCGGGCAGCGGCTTGACCGACTCCTGGGCATTGAGGTTGCGGCGCTCAAGGTAAGCCTGGACGCTGCTCAGCGTGCCCGTCAGGTCCGGGGTGACCACCGTCACCGGCTGCTTGGACAGCTCGACCACGCGCTCAAGCATGATCTTGCTTTGCGGGTTGTCCTGGTTGAAGTTGTTCTTCAACACGTCCCGAGCCTCGGTCAGCGCCTGGGTGTAGACCGATGCCTGACCATTGAGGGCGGCCCATTGCGCCTGCTCCAGCGCCAGGCTCAAGGCCAGGCGCACTTGCACAAGGCTTTGCCCGGCCAGTAGCGGACGGACGTTCTCATCGGCGTTGAAGTCGATACGGATATAGCGCGAGATCTGCTCCCACCACTGCGCCCAACGACTGGCGCCATCGCCGTCGGCGGTCAGGCCCAGCAGGGATTCACCGCGGTCCTTGTACTCGGGCGCCAGCTCGGTCAGTTCCAGGACCTGGTCACGCAAGGCACCCAGTTGCAGGAACAGCCCGGTACGATCCGGTTGCTCGGTGCTGCGCAACGCGGCGAGGGTCTTGGCCAGTTGCTCGCGGGCGGCGAACGAGCCGGGGTCGTTCTGCTCGCGCAGGATTTCGTCAGCCCCCTGGACCAGCGCCTGGGCACTGTTGATGTCCTGCAGGGCGGAAAGACGCAGGCTGGCCAGGCGCAACAAGTGCTCGGCCTCGGCCAGGCGCCAATCCTTGCGACTGGCACCGAGCACGGTTTCCAGGCGCTGGTTCAGGTGCTGCTGGTCACTTTGCAACTGGGCCACCAGGCGCCGCCGCTCCTCCAGCTCTTCGGCCGGGGGCAATTGCGCCAGGCGTTCACTCAGGCGTTGCTCGTTGAGCTTGAGGGTCTGGGCCTGGTCATTCAGCGCCTGGACCTGGGCGGACTGCTGCTGGTTATTGGTTTGCAGGTGACGCACCTGCCACACACCCCAACCGCCCACGGCCACGCCGGCGGCCCCGAGCAGCAATGCAACAATGGCCAACCCGTTGCCGCGACGCGGCGCCATCGGGGGCGGAGTTTCAACCGGCGCATCGATCGCTGGCTGGTCTAGATCTTCTTTTGGCAAGGCTGTTTCGCTCACGTATCCATCCTTTGCATTAGAAAACGGCACGCAGTGGTCCCGTAATGCCGCCAGCAAAGCCGCGGCATTGGCGCCACGACAATCCACAACAGTTCGGGCCCCGGCGGCACGCGCCATCTCGGCAACCCTTGGGCTTGGAACAAACAACGGTAACCGCGCCAAGGCCGGCCACGCATCGCCGGCCAGCCGCTGCAGATGCTCGAAGCCCTGCCCACTGCTGACCACCAGGGCATTCAAGCGTTCCGCTTCGACTTTCGCCAGTAACGCCCCTTCGCCGTAATGGGGCAAGTGGCGGCGGTACAATTCCAGATAATCGACACTAGCACCTTGCTCGCGCAAACGCTCTGCCAGCAAGCCACGCCCGCCTTCGCCCCGCACGATCAAAACCTTGGGGTCGGGCCGCGCGACTGCCTGGCGCAAGACCAAGTGCTCCAGCAAGGCTTCGCTGTCATCGCCGTTATCGGGATAAAACACTGTGAGGCCGGCATCGACGAGGATCTGTCCGGTGGCCGCGCCCACGCTGAACCATGGTTGGTCTGGAGGCTGGGGCCAGTATTGGCGCAGCAGCTCGACACACAGACGTGCGGCAGGTTTGCTGACCACGATCACGGCAGAGTATTGGTCCAGCGCCTGGAGTATCGCCCGCCCGGCATCGGACAGCGGGACCGGCTCGATATCCAGCAAGGGCAGGCTGCTGCTATAGACCCCCGCTTCGGCCAGGACCGCCGCCAGCGCAGACGACTCGTCTGCCGGCCGGGTGAGCAACAGCCGCCAGCCCGTCACGTGTGGCCGGCCTCGCCATAGACCGCCTTGAGAATATCGGCGGCGCCCTGGCTCAACAGGTCTTCGGCCACACGCACGCCCAACGCCTCGGCATCCTGGCGCGGCGCCCGGGCGTCGGCGCTGAGCAGCCGGCCACCGTTGGGATCCCCCACCAGACCCCGCAACCAGACCTGTTCGCCTTCGAGCACGGCGTAACAGGCGATCGGCACCTGGCAACCGCCATTGAGGTGTTTGTTGAGGGCGCGTTCGGCGAACACCCGCGTGGCGGTATCTTCATGGTGCAACGGCGCCAGCAAGGCGTGGATTTCGCTGTCGGCGCTGCGGCACTCGATACCCACCGCCCCTTGCCCACCAGCCGGCAGGCTGTCGTCGACGCCGATGGCCGAGGTGATGCGATCTTCAAAGCCCAGGCGAATCAGGCCGGCGGCGGCGAGGATGATCGCGTCGTACTCACCGGCATCGAGCTTGGCCAGGCGTGTATTGACGTTACCGCGCAGGAAACGGATTTGCAGATCCGGACGGCGCGTCAGCAACTGTGCCTGGCGGCGCAGGCTGGAAGTGCCGACCACACTGCCGGCAGGCAATGCTTCAAGACTGGAAAACGTGTTGGAAACGAACGCATCGCGTGGGTCTTCCCGCTCGCAGATGCAAAAAAGGCCCAGGCCTTCGGGGAAGTCCATGGGCACATCTTTCATCGAATGCACGGCGATGTCGGCTTCGTTGTCCAGCAACGCGGTTTCCAGTTCCTTGACGAACAGGCCCTTGCCGCCGATCTTCGACAGCGGCGAGTCCAGCAGCTTGTCACCGCGACTGACCATGGGCACCAGGGTCACGATCAGGCCGGGATGGGCGGCTTCCAGGCGGGCTTTGACGTATTCGGCCTGCCAGAGGGCCAAGGCACTTTTACGGGTGGCGATGCGGATCTCGCGAGGGGACATGGATCAATCCGTACTTAAAAGATACGGCAGATAATAACAGCTCAGCCAAAACCGCTTTGATTTGAATCACGACCCCAAGGCCTCCCTGGCCGTCAAATCCTCGAAATCAAACACATCGAACGCCTTGGACCGCCGTATCAAAGCTGCTGCATCATCTTGCGCACGCCGGCCACGTGTCGCCGGCTGACAATCAGCGCATCGCCATTGAGCCCCTTGAGGAACAGTTGGAAATGTCCAAGGGGGGTGCGTTGCAAACGCTCGATACGCTCGCGGGCCACGAGGGCGTTGCGGTGGATGCGTACGAAACGTTCGCCGAACTCGTCCTCGAGGGCCTTGAGGGGCTCATCCAGCAACACCTCGCCACTCTCATGGCGCAAGGTCACGTATTTGTGGTCGGCAATGAAGTAGACCACTTGGTTCAACGGGATCAGCTCGATGCCTTTGCGGGTACGCGCACTGATGTGGCTACGCGGGCCGCTGCCGCTTTCGGCGGCCGGACGGGTCAGCGCCGCCAGTTGTACCCGGTTGGGCCGCTCGGCCTTGCGCAAGGCGTCGAGCAATGCCTCGGCCGTCACCGGCTTGACCAGGTAGCCCACGGCACCGGCCTGCAACACCTCGGGAGGGAAGTCGTCCCGGGTGGTACAGAACACCACGGCGGGCGGCGACTCTCGTTCGCACAACCTCGCCGCGACCTGCAGACCGTCCAGGCCAGGCATGCGAATGTCGAGCAGCACGATATCCGGCTTGTGGCTGTCAATAAGGGCCAATGCCTCTTCGCCATTGGTGGCGCTCGGCTCCAGGACACTGTAACCCTCGAGCTCGCCAACCATTCGGCTCAGGCGCTCGCGGGCCAGTGGTTCGTCATCAACGATCAGGACATTCATATTGCGCTGGATTCCTGCGTGAGTCTCGCACAAGGATAGCGTAGACAGGGGAAGTGACATCCGTCACCGCGATCCACGCTAAGACTCGTCCGAGGGCCAAAAAGTGCCGCGAGACGGTTGCCTATCTTTACCAGCGCTTGCCGAGCGATGCCCGAGGCCCGTTGTCGCACGGCGTCGCCGTAGGGATTGTTAACTGTCGATCTGACCAATATGAGCACCCCCTTCTTATCTATATCCGCTGCGCCATGGATGGAAAAAGCAAAAGTCCTACCGTCCACTGTAGACGGTTGCCGCGACGATATTGCTCAATCGAAAAATATCGTTGTGGGAAAACCCGGTTGGATCCCAGGCTTGCATCGAAAAAACCTGCCGACCAGTGCCAGCGCCAGTCCCGGCAACCCTGCTATCATCCGCCGCAGCCTTTAACCGCTACTTTTTCTTCAGCCGATCACGAGCGAATTCATGAGCACTGACAAGACCAATCAGTCCTGGGGCGGCCGCTTCAGTGAACCCGTCGACGCCTTCGTCGCCCGCTTCACCGCCTCCGTCAACTTTGACCAGCGCCTGTATCGCCACGACATCATGGGCTCGATCGCCCACGCCACCATGCTGGCCAAGGTCGGCGTGCTGACCGATGCCGAGCGCGACAGCATCATCGACGGCCTGAAAACCATCCAGGCTGAAATCGAGGCCGGCCAGTTCGATTGGCGCATCGACCTTGAAGACGTGCACATGAACATCGAAGCGCGCCTGACCGACCGCATCGGCGTGACCGGCAAGAAACTGCACACCGGCCGCAGCCGTAACGACCAGGTCGCCACCGACATCCGCCTTTGGCTGCGCGACGAGATCGACCTGATCCTGGCCGAAATCACTCGCCTGCAAAAAGGCCTGCTGGAGCAAGCCGAGCGCGAGGCCGAGAGCATCATGCCGGGCTTCACGCACCTGCAAACCGCCCAACCTGTAACGTTTGGGCATCACATGCTGGCCTGGTTCGAGATGCTCAGCCGCGACTACGAGCGCCTGGTGGACTGCCGCAAGCGCACCAACCGCATGCCCCTGGGTAGCGCCGCGCTGGCCGGCACCACGTACCCGATCGATCGTGAATACACCGCGCAGTTGCTGGGCTTCGACGCCGTGGGTGGCAACTCGCTGGATAACGTCTCGGACCGCGATTTCGCCATCGAATTCTGCGCTGCCGCGAGCATCGCGATGATGCACCTGTCGCGCTTCTCCGAAGAGCTGGTGCTGTGGACCAGCGCGCAATTCCAGTTCATTGACCTGCCGGACCGCTTCTGCACCGGCAGCTCGATCATGCCGCAAAAGAAAAACCCCGACGTGCCGGAACTGGTGCGGGGCAAGAGTGGCCGGGTGTTCGGCGCACTGATGGGCCTGCTGACCCTGATGAAGGGCCAGCCGCTGGCCTACAACAAGGACAACCAGGAAGACAAGGAGCCGCTGTTCGACGCCGCCGACACCTTGCGCGACTCGCTGCGGGCCTTTGCCGACATGATCCCGGCCATCAAGCCCAAGCACGCGGTGATGCGCGAAGCGGCCCTGCGCGGCTTCTCCACCGCCACGGACCTGGCCGACTACCTGGTACGCCGTGGCCTGCCGTTCCGCGACTGCCATGAGATCGTCGGCCATGCCGTGAAATACGGCGTGGACAACGGCAAGGACCTGGCGGAAATGAGCCTGGACGAACTGCGCCAGTTCAGCGACCAGATCGAGCAGGACGTGTTTGCCGTGCTGACCCTCGAAGGCTCGGTCAATGCCCGTGACCACATCGGCGGCACCGCGCCGGCACAGGTCAAGGCAGCGGTGGTCCGTGGCCAGGCGCTGATCGCCAGCCGCTAAAAGCTGAAAAGCTTCGCGAGCCAGCCCGCTCCCACAATGGATCTTCAGTGAACTCAGAATCTTGTGAGCATGGAGATCTAATGTGGGAGCGAGCTTGCTCGCGATAGCTCACTTCAAAACACCACAAAACTCACTTCTTGGCAGCGATCATCGCCAAAAATTCCGGCATCGCCGCGTCCCTGTCCGCCGCGATCCGCTGCACATGCGGACTCTGCTCCAAGCGCTCCATCAGCGCCTTGGCCGCCGGCATGCCTGCCAGCAGGTCAATATCGAACAGTTTCCTGCCCACCTGGAGGGCCAGCGAAACGCTGTAGAAGAAATACAGGTCGGCAATACTCAAGCTATCGCCTGCTACATAAGGCGAAAATTTGCCGTGCCTGGCCAGTGACGCGAACCCCAGCAGCAATTCGGCCTTGGTCTTTTCCTTGATGGCCTCGGGCACCGACATGCCGAAAAACGCCTCGGCGTAGCAGGCTCGCCCCGGCAACTCGATGTACAACTCGATCTCCCGGCACAAGGCCAATACCTGGGCCCGCTCGAACGGGTCACTGGGCAGCAGGGCCTTGCCTGGCTGGGTTTGCTCGATGTACTCAAGGATGACGCTGGTTTCGTTGACGAACCCCTGTTCGGTTTTCAACACCGGCACCTTCCCGCGCGGGCTGATGGCCCACGCTTCAGGGGTCTGGTTGGGGTAGAAGTGCACTTCTTCGAAGGGCAGGCCCTTCTCCAACAGCGCCAGCTTGACCATGTTGTAATAGTTACTGACAGAGAAACCATAAAGCTTGAGCATTACAAAGCCTCCAGGCCGTGTGGGGTTGGCAGCCTTGCGTTATAGACCGTCGGGGCGCTTCTTGCCAGGCGCATCACGCCGCTGAATGCAGGTAAACTGGCGACCTTTCTCACAGGAGCCTGCCATGAGCGAGCCAACCGATATCGACAACGACGAAGAAGAATTCGTCGAGAACACGCTGATCCAGGCCATCGAAAACCAGATCGAAAGCGACAACCCGCCTGCGGCCAAGGCCACTTTCAACAAGTTGACCCTGGTCGGTTATGAGCGCGAAGAAATCCTCAACCTGATGGCCCATGTGCTGGCAGTGGAGATCGATGCGATCCTGGAAGAAGATCGCCCGTTCGATACCCAGTGGTACGAAGCCGCATTGCGCACCTTGCCTGAGTTGCCGCCGGAAAAAAACTGAACCGCTCTTGTCCCCCGCTCGGCTGCCCCCTGTAGGAGCTGTGTAGGAGCTGTGTAGGAGCTGTCGAGTGCAACGAGGCTGCGATCTTTCCCCTGACAATTGAGTCTAGAGTGAAAGATCAAAAGATCACAGCCTTCGGCAGCTCCCACACAGCTCCTACACAGCTCGGACCAAAGAGAATCGCTTTAAACAAAAAAAGCATGACACTGAGACTGGACAGCTCGGCCGAGTGCGCTCACCTTAGTGACGCTGTCGACCAAATTCCTAGAAAGTCTGGAGTCCTTATGTCGCTTACCCCTGAGCTGGTTGCCGAACTGGAAATCCTTGCACTCTTCAACCTGGACAGTTCCCAGGAAGGCCTGAAAATTCATCAGACCGCTGCCCCCAAAGCGATTGCCGCTGCCCAACGCCTGTTCGAAAAAGAACTGATCACCCAGCCCGACGGTGGTTACCTGACAAGCCTGGGCCGAGATGCCGCCCAAAACGTACAAACCGTCCTGACGATACTCAGCGTGCAAGAAGCCGCCTGATTCCCCCTGTCGCCCACGGGAATCTCCTTTACGGGATTTCCGCAGGCGCACGGGTGCCCTGCGTAAAAAACTGGCATCCAAATCCTGCTTCCAGCTTAAGAATTCTCAAGATCGGGCGCTAACCTGCCATCACCCCTACGTTCGACGCCGCGAGCCGGTTTGAGCTGACATGACCCGCAATCACGAAATACGCCCCGATCTGGACGAGGGAATCGACCGCAAGGTCTTGAGCCAGTTGCGCGCACGTTTTCTCAAGCTCAACACCGTGCGGATGGAGCGCGCCCTCGAAGGCCTGTCGCCTCGCCAGCAAGGCGTGCTGACGTTGCTGCCGCTATTCTTCCACGTCAACCATCCGCTGCTGCCCGGCTACGTCTCCGGCAGCACGCCTGCCGGGCTGTCGAACTACGAGCCTGACGTCACTATCCTTGCCGAAGCCCAACGACTGACCCGTTCGTTCTCCTACAAGCCCCGGCACGGCAGCAACCCGCCACGACCGATCCTTGGTCTGTTCCTGATGGGCAGCCTCGGCACCCTGGCCCAAGCCGACCAGAGCGACATGGACGTGTGGGTTTGCCACAGGCCGGACCTGAGCGACGATGAACTGGCCGAGTTGCGCAAGAAATGCCAGTTGTTGGAGATCTGGGCCGCGACCCAGGGTGCCGAAGCCCATTTCTTCCTGATCGACCCGACGCGTTTCGTACGGGGCGAGCGGGACAACCAGCTCAGTTCCGACGACTGCGGCACCACCCAGCATTACCTGCTGCTGGACGAGTTCTACCGCACCGCGATCTGGCTGGCCGGGCGCACACCGATCTGGTGGCTGGTGCCGGTCTATGAAGAAGAGAACTATGAGCAGTACACCCATACGCTGATATCCAAGCGCTTCATTCGCGCGGATGAAACGCTGGACCTGGGGCACCTGGCCTACATTCCGCCGGGCGAATTCGTCGGTGCCGGGCTCTGGCAGCTGTTCAAAGGTATCGAGTCGCCCTACAAGTCCGTGCTCAAGCTGCTGCTGACCGAGGTCTATGCCAGCGAACACCCGACTGTCCGCTGCCTGAGCCTACGCTTCAAGCAGGCCGTGTTTGCCAATCGCCTGGACCTCGAAGAGCTGGACCCGTACATGCTGGTCTACCGCCGCATCGAGGAATACCTCAACGCCCGCGGCGAATCCGAACGCCTGGAGTTGATCCGCCGCGCGCTGTACCTGAAGGTCAATCGCAAGCTCACCGGCCAGGCGCGTAGCAACGGCTGGCAACGGGTACTGCTCGAACGACTGGCCCGGGAATGGGGCTGGGACCAGCGTCAACTGGCGCTGCTGGACAGCCGCAGCCAATGGAAAGTCCGCCAGGTCAGCCACGAGCGGCGAGCACTGGTCAGCGAACTCACCCACAGCTACCGCTTCCTGACCCAGTTCGCCCGCACCGAGAAAACCGTCAGCCTGATCAACAAGCGCGATCTCAACGTGCTTGGCCGGCGGTTGTATGCAGCCTTCGAGCGCAAGGCCGACAAGGTCGAGTTCATCAACCCCGGCATCGCACCGGATTTGGCCGAAGACACCCTGACGCTGGTCCAGTCGCCCAACAAGAAAGAACCGGGACAGAACCAGTGGGGCCTGTACAACGGCAGCCTCAACGCCCTGGAGTGGGAGAACTTCGCACCGATCAAGCGCTGTCGCGAGCTGCTGGAACTGTTGACCTGGTGTCATCGCAACGGCGTGATCGACAGCAGCACGCGCCTGGCGCTGCACCCAGGCAGCAGCGACCTGAGCGAGTTCGAACTGTTCAACCTGCTGGGCAGCCTGCAACAGTCCATCGCCCTGCCCTTGGCCTCCGTGGATGAAGCACAGTTGCTGCGCGCCAGCGTGCCCAGCGAAGTGCTGATCCTGGTGAACGTCGGTGTCGACCCGCTCAAGCACCACCGCGACCTGAATATCCTGATGACCACCGAGCGTACCGACTCCCTGAGTTATGCCGGGGTCCGGGAGAACCTGGTGCTGACCCTCGACCAGGTCACGCTCAACAGCTGGAACGAGGTACTGGTCAACCGTTTTGACGGCGAACACGCCCTGCTCGACTGCCTGCGCGATTACCTCAACGACCTGCCCGTCACCCAGCGCCAGCCACGCTTGCAGGTGCGCTGCTTCTGCCACAACCGCGCCCAATTCATTGCGCGGCGCGTCGAAGAAGTCATCGAAACGGCGCAGACCCTGCTGTTGAGCAGGCTCAATCACCGCTATCTGCTTCAGGTCCAGCAGCACTATCACGTGTTGGAGCTGGTGCCCGGCCAGGTCAATCACGTGGCGCTGGGCAGCCTGTCGGCGCTGGTGGATTACCTGGGCGAGGATCTGACGGCCTACAGCCCCTTGCACCTGGACCCGATGGCCCTGGAGGACCATGACTTGGCGCTGATCCTGCCCATGGGCCAGCCCGAGTGCATCCAGGTGTTCTACCGCGTCGACGAAGACGAAGCCGATCTGTACGTGCTCGATGAATTCAACGCACTGTGGCAACAACACGTGCCTTATCACGACGAACAAAGCCTGCTGGTGCCGTTGCAACGCTTTTTGCAATCGGTGCTGTACCGTCGCGACGCCCTGCTGCCGCTGGATGCCGCCCAGCCGCTGACCCTGGAAACCCTGTACTACCAGTTATTGCCCTCCGGCAGCGGCCGGGCGCGACGGGTCGAAGCGCGGCAAGCCCCGCAGATGCTGGTCAACAAGCCGTTCTATGACGTTCAGGCGATCATCGGCAAAGCGGCGCACGGGCAGGTGCACGTCACCCTGTACTGCGATCAGCAGGAGTTTTCCGAACTGGAGCATGGCGACCAACTGTTTCGCGTAGTCGCCAGGGAGATCGTCCAACAGCGCCGCGAAGCCCAGCGCTATCGCTGCTACATCACCGACCTGGACCTCTCGGGCCTGGTGGGCGACGGGGCCTGTTCAAGCAATTTGTACCTGCGCTACAAGGCCGACCTGGAACGAGCCCTGAACGAGGCGCTGGCGTTGGTCTGAAGCCCCCAGGCACTCAGAGGTGGAAATCACCGCCTGCTTCAGGCTGGTATTCGACAGCCAGCAACGTCAGCTTCAACGTCTTGCCACCCGGGGCCGGCCAGTCGATGTGCTGGCCGACCTTCAGGCCCAGCAACGCACTGCCCACGGGTGCCAGGATCGAGATACGGCCTTCGTCGGCGTTCGCGTCCTGTGGATAAACCAATGTCAGGTGATAGTCCTTGCCGCTGCTTTCTTCGCGACAGTGCACGCGCGAGTTCATGGTCACGACGTCGACAGGCACTTCTTCGTGACCCACCACGTTCTCGGCGCGATCCAGTTCGGTTTGCAGCGCAATCACGCCCGGCAGCGTTTCATCAAGGCTGTCGATCAGGCGTTCCAGACGCTGTACGTCCAGACGGGTAAGGGTGATGGAAGGTGCGGTCATGGTCCTGGCAGACTCCTTTCTTCTGCACAAAAAAAGCAAAACCCCGCCACAAAAAGGCGGGGTTTTCACGGGCCTCGATAGGTTGAGGCGTAACCGGACACTATCAGTAGGAGCTGACGAGTGCAACGAGGCTGCGATCTTGCCCCGGGCTGTAGGAGCTGACGAGCGCAGCGAGGCTGCGATCTTGACTCGGGCAATTGGGTCTTAAGCGAAAGCCCCAAGATCAAGATCAAAAGATCGCAGCCTTCGGCAGCTCCTACAAGGATCTGCGCTTGAGCGCCTCGGCACAGATGACCCGCCGCCGCTCGTCGTCGGCCGAGCGCCATTGGCGGATATCTTCCACGTGGCGCGAACAACCGAGGCAGACTTTCCGTTCATCCAGCTTGCACACGCCGGTACACGGCGACGGCACGGCCGGGCTGACGTTGCTGTAGAGCGGCTTGGGTGGCCGTGGCGAGGCGGTCTGGCTCACGCGGTCACAGTCCTTCGAAGTCGAGTTCCTCGCCAGCCTGTTGCTTGACGATGCGCTCGAGCATTTCGCCCAGTTGCTCTTCGCTCTTGTCGCACATCCAACGCTCGCTTTCTTCGTCGTAGTCGAAGTGAAAACCACCGGAGACCGCCGCCAGCCATAATTGCCGCAACGGTTCCTGGCGACTGAAAATCAACTGGGTGCCGTTCTCGAACTTGACGGTGAGTACACCGGCGGAGACTTCCAGGTCAATGTCCAGGCCACTGTCATCGAACACATCCTCCAGCGTTTGCTGGGTCGCATCGACCAGATCGTGGAAACGGGCTTCAGTCAAACTCATTGCGGCAACCTCGAAAATGTCTGCTCATGCTCAAGCGCCGCAAGATACGGACGCTTCCCGGCGATTGCAAAGGATAACCCACTGACGACAACCAGCGCCGCCGGACGGGCGCCCCGTTGCATAGGCAAGCTGACGGGTGGCCGGTATACTCCGGCGCAATTAAAGCATTTTCAAGGATTTCGCCATGAAGCGCCTGATCTCTTCCCTTGCTGCGCTCGTCGCGGTTGCCTGCCTCGTGACAGCCTGTGGTCAAAAAGGTCCGCTGTATCTGCCTGATGACAGCAAGTCCCCTGAAGAACAGGCCAAGTCGTCGCAAGCCAAATCCCACTCGCACGACACCCACACCTCCACCTACTAAGGGAACGCCATGGACGCTTTTAACTACCGTGGCGGGGAGCTGTTCGCGGAAGGGGTTGCCCTGTCCGCGATCGCCGAACGTTTCGGCACGCCGACCTATGTCTATTCCCGCGCCCACATCGAAGCCCAGTACCGGACGTTCGCCGATGCCCTCGAGGGCATGCCGCACCTGGTGTGTTTCGCTGTAAAAGCCAACTCCAACCTGGGTGTGCTCAATGTCCTGGCGCGCCTGGGCGCCGGTTTCGACATCGTCTCCGGCGGCGAACTCGAACGCGTATTGGCTGCTGGCGGCAGCGCCGACAAGATCGTGTTCTCCGGCGTCGGCAAGACCCGTGAAGACATGCGCCGCGCCCTGGAAGTTGGCGTGCACTGCTTCAACATCGAATCCACCGACGAGCTGGAGCGCCTGCAAATCGTCGCCGCCGAGCTGGGTGTCCGCGCGCCGATCTCCCTGCGCGTGAACCCGGACGTCGACGCTGGCACCCACCCGTACATTTCCACCGGCCTGAAGGAAAACAAGTTCGGCATCGCCATTGCCGACGCCGAAGACGTGTACGTGCGCGCCGCCCAACTGCCGAACCTGGAAGTGCTGGGCGTCGATTGCCACATCGGCTCGCAACTGACCACCCTGGAGCCGTTCATCGATGCCCTCGACCGCTTGCTGGCGCTGGTCGATCGCCTCGGCGACTGTGGCATCTACCTGCGCCACATCGATCTCGGTGGCGGTGTCGGCGTGCGCTATCGCGATGAAGAGCCACCGCTGGTGGCCGACTACATCAAGGCCGTGCGCGAGCGCCTCGAAGGCCGTGAACTGGCGCTGATGTTCGAGCCGGGCCGCTACATCGTCGCCAATGCCGGCGTACTGCTGACCCAGGTCGAGTACCTCAAGCACACCGAGCACAAGGATTTCGCCATCGTCGATGCAGCGATGAACGACCTGATCCGCCCGGCGCTGTACCAGGCCTGGATGGACGTCACCGCCGTGCGCCCTCGCGATACCGCTGCGCGCAGCTACGACATCGTCGGGCCGATCTGCGAAACCGGTGACTTCCTGGCCAAGGGTCGGGAGCTGGCACTGGAAGAAGGCGATCTGCTGGCCGTGCATTCGGCCGGTGCCTACGGGTTTGTCATGAGTTCCAACTACAACACTCGCGGCCGTTGCGCCGAGGTGCTGGTGGACGGTGATCAGGCATTCGAAGTGCGTCGCCGCGAGACGGTAGCCGAGTTGTTTGCCGGCGAAAGCCTGCTGCCGGAGTAAAACCATGCTGCTGCGTTTTACCAAGATGCACGGCCTGGGCAATGACTTCATGGTCCTCGACCTGGTCAGCCAGCACGCGCATATCCTGCCCAAGCACGCCAAGCAATGGGGGGATCGGCACACCGGTGTCGGTTTTGACCAATTGTTGATCGTCGAGGCGCCCAATAACCCGGACGTGGATTTCCGTTACCGGATCTTCAACGCCGACGGCTCGGAAGTGGAGCAATGCGGCAATGGCGCGCGCTGCTTCGCCCGTTTCGTGCTGGACAAGCGCCTGACCGCCAAGCGGCAGATCCGCGTCGAGACCAAGAGCGGCATCATCGAACTGGATGTGCGCAGCGACGGCCAGATCGGCGTCAACATGGGCGCTCCGCGCCTGGTTCCGGCAGAAATTCCGTTCCAAGCGCCGGCCCAGGCCTTGAGCTATCCGTTGGAAGTCGATGGCAACACGATGGAGCTGGCGGCGGTATCCATGGGCAACCCCCACGCGGTGCTGCGAGTGGCCGATATCAACAGTGCCCCGGTGCATGAGCTGGGGCCGAAAATCGAGCATCATCCGCGCTTCCCCGCGCGAGTGAACGTCGGTTTCCTGCAAGTCATCGACCGCCACCGCGCACAATTGCGCGTCTGGGAACGCGGCGCCGGGGAAACCCAGGCCTGCGGTACCGGCGCCTGTGCCGCCGCAGTCGCTGCGATCAGCCAGGGGTGGATGGATTCGCCGTTGTTGATCGATCTGCCCGGCGGGCGCCTGTCCATCGAATGGGCAGGCCCTGGTCAACCGGTGATGATGACCGGCCCGGCAGTACGCGTATACGAAGGACAAGTTCGTCTTTGAGTGAGCCAAACCCATGACCGACCAGCCACAGGTTCCAGCCCCACAGCCCGACGAATCCCCCAGCCTGCCAGAAGCCGCCGCCGTGGCGGCTTACCTGGAAGCTCATCCGGACTTCTTCGTCGAGCATGAAGAACTGCTTGCGACGATGCGCATCCCCCACCGGCGCGGCGATACCGTGTCGCTGGTGGAGCACCAGATGAAAATCCTGCGTGAGCGCAACATCGAAATGCGCCATCGTCTTTCGCACCTGATGGACGTGGCCCGGGACAACGACCGGCTGTTCGACAAGACCCGTCGGCTGATCCTGGCCCTGATGGACGCCAGCACCCTCGAAGACCTGGTCATGAGCGTCGAAGACAGCCTGCGCCAGGATTTCCAGGTGCCCTTTGTCAGCCTGATCCTGTTCGGCGACAACACCATGCCGGTGGGCCGCTGGGTGACCCACGCCGAAGCGCAGACGGCCATCGGCGGCCTGCTCACGGAAGACAAAAGCGTCAGCGGCAGCCTGCGCGAGCATGAGTTGGACTTCCTGTTCGGCGAAGAGCAGCGCAAGCAGATCGGCTCCACCGCCGTCGTCGCCATTGCCCATCAGGGCGTGCACGGCGTACTGGCTATCGCAAGTCGCGATCCGCAGCACTACAAGAGCTCGGTGGGCACGCTGTTTTTGAGCTACATCGCCGAAGTCACCGGCCGGGTGCTGCCACGGGTCGCCGGTTCGCTGCGCTCGGTACGCTGATGGAACGGCAACTGGACGCCTACTGCGAACACCTGCGCAGTGAGCGCCAGGTGTCGCCCCACACGTTGTCGGCCTATCGCCGCGACCTGGAAAAAGTGCTGGTCTGGTGCCAGAAACAGAATATCGGCAGCTGGTCGGCCCTGGACATCCAACGCTTGCGCAGCCTCATTGCCCGCCTGCATCAACAGGGGCAATCCTCCCGCAGCCTGGCACGACTGTTGTCAGCGGTGCGCGGCCTGTATCACTACCTCAATCGCGAAGGCTTGTGCGATCACGATCCGGCCACCGGCCTGGCACCGCCCAAGGGCGAGCGCCGATTGCCAAAGACCCTCGACACCGACCGCGCCCTGCAATTGCTTGAAGGTGCCGTCGAGGATGACTTCCTGGCACGGCGCGACCAGGCGATTCTCGAGCTGTTCTATTCTTCCGGCCTGCGGCTTTCAGAGCTGACAGGGCTGAACCTGGATCAACTGGACCTGGCCGATGGCATGGTCCAGGTGCTCGGCAAGGGCAGCAAGACCCGCCTGCTGCCCGTCGGCCGCAAGGCCCGTGAAGCCCTGGAGCAGTGGCTGCCGCTGCGGGCGCTGACCAACCCCGCCGACGACGCGGTCTTCGTCAGCCAACAGGGGCGGCGCCTCGGCCCGCGAGCGATTCAGTTGCGGGTCAAGGCCGCCGGCGAACGGGAGCTGGGACAGAACCTGCACCCACACATGCTCCGGCACTCCTTCGCCAGCCATCTGCTGGAATCCTCCCAGGACCTGCGCGCCGTTCAAGAGCTGCTGGGGCATTCGGACATCAAGACCACCCAGATCTACACCCACCTGGATTTCCAGCACCTGGCGACGGTCTATGACAGTGCCCATCCCAGGGCCAAACGCATCAAGGGCGACGAATCATGACCATCGAGTTGATCACTTTCGACCTGGACGACACCCTGTGGGACACCGCACCGGTGATCGCCAGCGCCGAAGCCGTACTCCGCCAATGGCTGACCGACCACGCACCGAACCTGGGCGGTCTGCCGGTGGAGCACCTTTTTTCGATTCGCGAACAAGTGCTGCGCGAGGAGCCTGGACTCAAGCACCGCATCAGTGCGCTGCGCCGGCGGGTGCTGTTTCGTGCCTTGCAGGACGCCGGCTACGACCAGTGGCAAGCCTCCGGGCTGGCAGACCAGGCCTTCGAGACGTTCCTGCATGCCCGTCATCAACTGGAGATCTTTCCCGAGGTGCAGCCCACCCTGGAGATCCTGGCCAATCATTTCGCCCTCGGTGTAGTCACCAATGGCAACGCCGACGTGCGACGCCTGGGGTTGGCGGACTATTTCAAGTTCGCCTTGTGCGCCGAAGACATCGGCATCGCCAAGCCTGACGCCCGGCTGTTCCACGAAGCCCTGCAACGCGGCGGCGCCACGGCGCAGACCGCCGTACACATTGGCGATCATCCGGGCGACGATATCGCCGGCGCCCAACAGGCCGGCCTGCGCGCGGTATGGTTCAACCCGACAGGCAAGCCCTGGGATGCCGACCACGCGCCGGATGCGGAGATTCGCAGCCTGACCGAACTGCCGGGGTTATTGGCAGGGTGGCATGGCCAGCGCTGATCCCTACCCTGTAGCCACTACATCCCTCTGTGGGAGCGAGCTTGCTCGCGAAGACGGTCTCATACTCGACAAATGAGCTGACTGATAGACCGCTTTCGCGAGCAAGCCCGCTCCCACAGGGACTGCGCCGGGCCTGAAAATGGAATCGCGCCCATGAAAAAGCCCGCAGCGACGGCGGGCTTTTTCAGCAAGCAATGAAGCCGGTACTCAGATTGGGCGGCTGCCGTACTTGTTGTCAGGCTTCTTGGGCGGATCAGCGACCACATTGGCCTCCACTTCCTGCACCTTACCGCCCCTGGCCAGGAATTCCTCCATGGCCTTGGCGAGCGCATCACGCTCCTTGTTCTTGGCCTCTACGCTCGGCAACTCGTCGACCGACACGGCCGCCTTGGCCTTGCCTTTGGCGGTAGGAACCGGAACATCGGCCCCATCGTCATCGGCAACGTCTTCCGCCGCCGCTTCAAGGCCTTCTTCGGCCTCGTCTTCGTCGCCTACTTCGAGGTCGTCGTTTTCCAGATCATCGTCGCTCATGTTCTACCTCATGACTTGCGAAAAGCAGATTAGTTATAGCCCAGCTTCGCCATCTGTTCGAAGGCTGCCAGAAAAAATTCAACATCCGCCGGCAACCAGCGGTTATGCCCCTTCACCGTACAAGGTGGCGAGGACTTTACGAGCACCGCCGTGATCACGGTGCTCGCCCAGATAAACACCTTGCCAGGTTCCCAATGCCAACCGTCCTGCCGTGACCGGCAGGCTGAGCTGGCAACCGAGCACGCTGGCCTTGAAGTGCGCCGGGAGGTCGTCCAGGCCTTCGTCGTTGTGCTCATAATCGGCGGTTCCTTGTGGGATCAGCCGATTGAAAAATCGTTCGAAGTCTCGACGTACCGCCGGATCGGCGTTCTCGTTGATGGTCAACGAGGCCGAGGTATGCTGCAGCCACAGATGCAACAGACCGACACGACACGCCTGGAGTTCAGGCAGGCCGGCAAGCAACTCGTCCGTCACTAGATGAAAGCCCCGAGGCCTTGCCCGCAGGGTTATCAGCGTCTGTTGCCACATACAGATCTCCGCACGTTCGGCGCGCATTCTAGCGCGCTCTGGGAAAAAACAAAGGGCCTAATATTCTTGCTTCGGTGTAAGCCTTTGGCGGTATAAAAACCTGTGTCGCATC
Organism: Pseudomonas sp. PF05; assembly: GCF_056521845.1. NCBI lineage: Bacteria > Pseudomonadati > Pseudomonadota > Gammaproteobacteria > Pseudomonadales > Pseudomonadaceae > Pseudomonas > Pseudomonas sp. PF05. The sequence continues at coordinate 40,485 of NZ_JBWLPW010000015.1, forward strand.
CACAACAAAAGGCGTCGGAAAAACCGCTGCACCTTGTGAGCAATGACAAATTCCAGACAAAAAAATGCCCGGCGAACCGGGCATTTTTTATTGCGTGTGCTTACAGGTTGTAACCACGCTCGTTGTGCTGGGCCAGGTCCAGGCCCACGGCTTCTTCTTCCTCGGAGACACGCAGACCCATGACGGCGTCCAGGACCTTGAGGATGATGAAGGTGACGATCGCGGTATAGATCACCGTGAAACCCACGCCCTTGAATTGAATCCACACCTGCGCACCGATATCGGTCACGGTGCCGAAGCCACCCAGGGCTGGTGCTGCGAACACACCGGTCAGGATCGCGCCGAGGATACCGCCGATGCCGTGCACGCCGAAGGCGTCCAGGGAGTCGTCGTAGCCGAGTTTGCGCTTGAGGGTGGTGGCGCAGAAGAAGCACACCACGCCCGCTGCCAGGCCAATGACCAGGGCGCCCATTGGGCCCACGGTGCCGGCAGCCGGGGTGATGGCAACCAGGCCGGCCACCACGCCCGAGGCGATGCCCAGTGCGCTTGGCTTGCCATGGGTGATCCACTCGGCAAACATCCAGCCCAGCGCCGCCGCAGCGGTCGCGATCTGGGTCACCAGCATCGCCATGCCGGCGGTGCCGTTGGCCGCGATGGCGGAGCCGGCGTTGAAGCCGAACCAGCCGACCCACAGCATGGCCGCGCCCATCAGGGTGTAACCCAGGTTATGCGGCGCCATCGGAGTAGTCGGGAAGCCCTTGCGCTTGCCCAGTACCAGGCACGCCACCAGGCCAGCAATACCGGCGTTGATGTGCACCACGGTGCCGCCGGCGAAGTCCAGCACGCCCCAGTCCCACATCAGGCCGCCGTTGCCGGACCAGACCATGTGGGCAATCGGTGCATACACCAGGGTGAACCACACGGCCATGAAGATCAGCATGGCGGAGAACTTCATCCGCTCGGCAAACGCGCCGACGATCAGGGCCGGGGTGATGATGGCGAACGTCATCTGGAAGGTGATGAACACCGCTTCAGGGAACAGGCCAGTCAGGCTATCGGGCGTGAGGCCCGCCAGGAATGCCTTGTTCAGACCCCCGACGAACGAATTGAAGTTGACGACGCCCTGCTCCATCCCCGTGGTGTCGAACGCAATGCTGTAGCCGTAAATGACCCACAGAATGCTGATCAGACCGGTAATGGCAAAGCATTGCATCATCACCGAAAGAATGTTTTTCGACCGAACCATGCCGCCGTAGAACAGCGCCAGGCCGGGAATGGTCATGAACAGTACAAGAATCGTGGCCGTGAGCATCCAGGCGGTGTCGCCGGAGTTCAGGACTGGGGCTGCCGCTTCTTCTGCCATGGCCAGGCCAGGCATTGCGAAGGACAACAGGGCTCCTAGCCCTGCGAATTTACGCAGAGTCATATTGTTTTCTCCTGGGGCGTTGGGTTTGGCGGCTTAGATAGCGTCGGTATCGGTTTCGCCGGTACGGATGCGGATAGCCTGTTCCAGATTGACCACAAAGATCTTCCCGTCACCGATCTTGCCGGTGTTGGCGGCCTTGGTGATTGCCTCGATCACCCGATCAAGATCCTTGTCGTCAATGGCGACGTCGATCTTCACCTTGGGCAGGAAATCGACCACGTATTCCGCGCCGCGATACAGCTCGGTGTGACCTTTCTGCCGACCGAAGCCTTTGACCTCAGTAACGGTAATGCCCTGCACGCCGATCTCGGACAACGACTCGCGCACGTCGTCCAACTTGAACGGCTTGATGATGGCAGTGACTAGCTTCATGAAACTTTCTCCCGAATTGGTGGACTTGCCCCAGGAAAACAAACCCGACTCAAGTCTAAGCGCAGTGCCTGGCTTTGTAACGCATCGTCGGCCCAAGTTGCCCGACAGGTGCCAGTTAACCGATCCTGACGGAACTCCCCGTTCCGTCTGCTGCACTGCATTCGTCACAGCGACTGCATCAGTGCATGGGTCATCAGCCTCTAAGCAGAAACCTTGCCATCTGCACCCAAACCCTCTGATATCAGTCTCTTGGCCACCTGCTCGATGTGCGCCGCGCCATGAAGTGCAGCGATACGCACAACAACAGTGCAGCGACGTCCAGCACCATGCGCGAAAAGCGTGCATCCCTGGCTTGCGAATTGACTATAGACACTGCGTGATACACTGCCTGCCATTGTTTTCAGGACACCTGCCATGCTTGCGCCCAAAGACCTCCTCGACGCCCTGAGCGGCCACGCCTCCCGCCTCTTGAGTGGCGACACGCCGCTGCCCAAAAGCGAAATCGAAAGCCAGTTCAAGGCCCTGCTGCAAAGCGGCTTCAGCAAACTGGACCTGGTGAGCCGGGAAGAATTCGACAGCCAGATGGTTGTGCTGGCCCGGACCCGGGCGCGGCTCGAAAGCCTGGAGGCCAAGGTCGCGGAGTTGGAGGCGAAGGTAAATCCACCTACCGAATAACCTTCCTTGCAGGGGTGGCCGAAGGCTGCGATTTGCTGTCTCGCCCTATTGCCCCCCCTATTGCCGCGCAAAGTTGGCGTTCCCGTGTACAAGGCCGTGCGTATTCTAATGGTGCCGGGGAGGCCCCCCATCGCCCGTTCAAATGATCATGCCCGGCAGGCCTAAACCAAATACTTTCTAGTAGCCTATCGCCATTGCATTTTTACACCGCCGTGCTATACAACGCTGGTTAACGTGCTATTTGCTGTTGAACATCGGTTTACGATCATGCTTAAAACTACATGAAGACACGGCTAGTGGGCTAATATTCGTCAACCCTATAAGTCTGGTAGTACCTGGAACGTCAAAAAATTAAACACGGAGATTCAATGACTCTACCTGACGATTTTTCCCCTGATAAGTATTTAGAGTTACACCCCGATGTGCTTAAGGCAGGATTAAATCCAGCACTGCATTACTTGAAATTCGGCATACCGGAAGGACGAGCTTACAAGGGTGCCGCACGTTATATTGAAAAAAAATATAACCCATTACACCCAAAAATTGATGAAACCTATAATCACGATGGGTTGGCCTCCAGACACAACCATGACTTCATGATTGATCCCGCTTACAGGACCGCCTATGGTCGCGGCGTAGCTGCCGCGGGCATGGATTACAAATGGTTCTGGAGAGTTCATGTTGGGCTTTGGGCCGCGAGATCTGCTGCGAAACTCACAGGTGACTTCGTGGAGTGCGGTGTCAATCGTGGATTCTTAAGTTCCGCTATTATGCATGACTTGGACTGGAACAAGACCAACAGAGTCTTTTATCTCTTAGACACTTTTGCTGGCCTCGATGAGCGTTATCTATCAGATGAAGAACGGGAGGGTGGTGTGTCTGAGCGTAACCGCAGAGAGATAACCTCCGGTTTCTATACAACCAATCTCGAGTCAGTGAAAAAAAATTTTGCAGAGTGGCCAAGAGCAACCATTATTCAGGGCAGCATTCCGGACACGCTCCCCCAAATTGATTCGACCCGAATTGCATTCCTGCACATTGACTTGAACTGCACGATTCCTGAAGTGGCGGCCATTGATTACTTGTGGGATCGCTTGGTACCTAATGCGTTTATTTTGTTGGATGATTACGCCTACTTTGGCTATCAGCCGCAAAAAGAAGGCATGGATCAATGGGCAGAAAAAATGAATTTGTCGATTTTGAGTTTGCCTACCGGTCAAGGTCTCTTGATCAAGCCTTGAGCTCGTATGAGGGAGATACGTCCAAGCATATGAGTAACAAAACTCTCGGTATCTATTGAGCATTCAGGTAGCGGCGGTCCGAGAGACTGCCCTCCCTTATCCCTCCCCCGGCAACGTTTCCGACGCCAAGGTTAGAGTGAGGAAAAATTTTTCTACGCGTCATTCATTTGTAACATCCGGTCCATATTTGACGGCTGCATCCTCACGCTAACTCGCCATATCGCTACTACCCTTCCAGAACCGCAGGACGCGGTTTGCCCCCACCAAAGGAACTATCCATGTCTCTGGCCATTGTCCATAGCCGCGCCCAAGTGGGTGTGGAAGCGCCCGCCGTTACCGTTGAAGTCCATCTGGCCAATGGCTTGCCGTCACTGACGATGGTTGGCCTGCCGGAGGCGGCGGTGAAGGAAAGCAAGGATCGGGTGCGCAGCGCGATCATCAATTCGGGGCTGAACTTCCCGGCACGGCGCATCACCCTGAACCTGGCGCCGGCGGACCTGCCAAAGGACGGTGGGCGCTTCGACCTGGCCATCGCTTTGGGGATCCTGTCGGCCAGTGTGCAGGTGCCAACCCTGACGCTGGACGACGTGGAATGCCTCGGTGAGCTGGCATTGTCCGGCGCGGTGCGACCGGTGCGCGGGGTCTTGCCCGCGGCGCTGGCGGCGCGCAAGGCCGGGCGCATGCTGGTGGTGCCGCGGGCCAATGCCGAGGAAGCCTGCCTGGCCTCGGGGCTGAAGGTGATCGCCGTGGACCATCTGCTCGAAGCAGTGGCGCACTTCAATGGGCATACGCCGATCGGCCCTTTCGTTTCCAATGGGCTGCTCTCGGCCAGCAAACCCTACCCCGACCTGAATGAAGTACAAGGCCAGGTCGGGGCCAAGCGGGCCTTGCTGATTGCCGCCGCGGGGGCTCATAACCTGTTGTTCAGCGGGCCGCCGGGCACCGGCAAGACACTGCTGGCGAGCCGCCTGCCGGGGCTGTTGCCACCGCTGGCCGAAAGTGAGGCCCTGGAGGTCGCGGCCATCCAGTCGGTGGCCAGTTGCGTGCCGTTGAGCCATTGGCCGCAGCGTCCGTTTCGCCAGCCACACCACTCGGCTTCCGGCCCGGCGCTGGTGGGTGGCGGGTCAAAACCGCAACCGGGGGAGATCACCCTCGCCCACCATGGCGTGCTGTTTCTGGATGAACTGCCGGAATTCGATCGTAGGGTGCTGGAGGTCTTGAGAGAGCCGCTGGAGTCTGGGCATATCGTGGTTTCTCGCGCTCGTGACCGAGTGCGCTTCCCGGCGCGTTTCCAGTTGGTGGCAGCGATGAACCCCTGCCCCTGTGGATACCTTGGCGAGCCCAGCGGCCGCTGCTGCTGTACACCGGACATGGTGCAGCGCTACCGCAACAAACTCTCCGGCCCGCTGCTGGACCGCATCGACCTGCACCTGACCGTCGCCCGGGAAGCCACGGCGTTGAACCCCAAGAGCGAAGCCGGAGACGATACCGCCACGGTCGCCGAGCAGGTGGCCGAGGCCCGGGAGCGTCAGCACCGGCGTCAGGGCTGCGCCAACGCCTTCCTCGATCTGCCGGGGTTGCGCCGGCATTGCAAGTTATCCACAACCGATGAAACCTGGCTGGAAACCGCCTGCGAACGGCTGACCTTGTCGTTGCGCGCCGCCCACCGCTTGCTCAAGGTCGCCCGGACACTGGCGGACCTGGAGCAAGCGGGGTGCATCCGCCGCGAACACTTGGCCGAAGCGTTGCAGTATCGGCCGGCTACCCCCTGAACCGTCTCATGGTTTGCTCAGGTCTACCAACGGTGTGTTCCGCACCTCGGTTTTTTGACCGTTCTGGATAGCGTCGATGCGCTTGAGCGCCGTATCCACGGCGCCCTTGTCCGCCAACAGGCTGTAGTGGATCTGGAATTGCTTATGTTCTTTCGGCCCGATGGTGGGAACCAGGCCCAGGGGACGTTGATACCGGCGGTTATAGGAAAAACTGGTGCCTGGCTCCAACCCGGTCACGTAGCCCTGGCCTTGGGTATCGGTGTTTTTCCATAGGGAGAACACCGGAAGCGTGCTGGTGTTGAAGCCCACCGACACACCGAGGCTACCGGCCTTGTTGTGCAGCACGGTGAGCGTGTCGCCCTTGGCATCGGCGTATGGCACGACGTTATAGACGGTTTCGTCGTAATCCTTGGTGGGGGCCCGATAGGTTTGCCAATCGGGCAAGTCACCCTTGGCCTTGTCGTTGAACGGCGAGACCTGCTTGACCGGTGCCGCGAAACGAGCGCCCTGCTCCAGGAAAGGTGTGCTGAAGTTGCTGTGGTAGAGCGCTTGGTACTCCTTCGGATAATCACCGTTGTTGGTCAGCGTATCGCTGAGCGCGAACGTCACGCTGCCAGGCTCGGTGACCAGTTCGGTCTGTACCGAGAAGTCGACCTTCTTGAACGCCTGCTCCTTCAACTCGCCACGCAGGGTGATGGCGTAGGGCGGTTTTTCATCAATGTGCAACGTGACTTTGTTGGCAGGAATATTCGCAGCGCGACCATGCAGGGTCAGCAGCTCGCCGTTGTCCATGCCGGGATGGCCGACCCACTCGTAGCCGCAACGGGTGACCAGCTCGTTGAAACCTTCAAGCCAGCCCAAGCCGCCTCGGCCGTTGAGCTCGATGAACGCCGGGTTGACCACTTCCTTGACGGGCGAATCCCACCCCATGCGCACATCACCGACTGACGCCTGCAGCACATTCATGCCACGGGTCGGGACGACTGAAAGCTTCAGGGTCCCATTGTCGATGTCGACGATGCTGACGCCTTCCTGCCGGCCACCGTGCAGGGTGCGCATCGTCACGGAAAAGGGCTTGCCGGTCTTCACGCCAAGTTGCTGGCTGGTGATTTGCCAGGGTTGGGCGGCTTTATCGGTATCCAGCAGGACGTAATCCCAAGCCATCGCATGGGAGGCAGCGCCCAAGGCGCCAAGGGTAACGAGGAGTTTGAGCGGAGTCATGGTCACGACCTTTTATTGGAGTTGTGCGGTTTTTATAGACTTGAAGAAACGTTTCAGCAAGCTTAAAAACAGCAATATTCCTAAAAAAGGGACGAGCTAAGGTTGGGAGCTTTTGTGGGAGCGAGCTTGCTCGCGATAGCGGTGGGTCAGATTGAGATGATGTTGGCTGGGCGGCCGTCATCGCGAGCAAGCTCCCACAGGGGTGTGGGTGAACTTGCTCGTGACGGGACGCCTCAGCGGAACCGATCAACCTCTTGGCGCAGGTCCTGGGCCAGTTTTTCCAGTTCCTTGGCGGTGAGTGCCAGGTTCGAGACCACTTGGCGCTGTTCGCTGTTGGCCATGGCGATGCTTTGCAGGTTGCTGCTGAGCAGGGTCGCAGTGCTGCTTTGCTCCTGGGTGGCGGTAGTGATCGCCGCAAATTGCAGGCCAGCCGAGCGGCTTTGTTCGTCGATGCGCGCCAGGGCCGTGGCCACGTTGGCGTTGCGCGACAGGCCTTCCTGCATCAACAGGTTGCCCTGCTCCATCGTGCTGATGGCATTGCCGGTTTCCTGCTGAATGCTGTTGATCATGCTGGAGATTTCGTCAGTGGCCTGGCGGGTGCGGGAAGCCAGGCTGCGGACTTCATCGGCCACCACGGCGAAACCACGGCCCTGCTCGCCTGCGCGGGCAGCTTCGATGGCCGCGTTCAAGGCCAGCAGGTTGGTCTGCTCGGCGATCGAGGTGATGACCCCCACGATGCCGCCAATTTCCTGGGAACGCTGGCCCAAGGTATTGATGACCGTGGCGGTGCTGTTCAACGCGCCGGCAATTTGTTCCAGGGACGACGACGCTTCATCCATCGAGGTTCGACCAATGCGGGTTTGCTGGGCGTTTTCCTGGGCCAGGCGCTCGGTGTTGCCCATGTTGTCGGCAATGTTCAATGAGGTTGCACTGAACTCTTCCACTGCGCCGGCCATGCTGGTGATTTCGCCGGATTGCTGCTCCATGCCCTCATACGCCCCGCTGGACAACCCGGACAGGGCCTGGGCACGGCTGTTGACCTCCTGGGAGGCCTTGCGGATGTGCTCGACCATGGTCGACAAGGCCTGGCTCATTTGGTTGAAGGCACGGGCCAACTGACCGATCTCATCATGGCTCGACACGTTCAGGCGCACGCTCAAGTCACCGGCACCCAAGGCTTCGGCCTGGCGCACCAGATCCCCCAGCGGGGCCAGTTTGCTGCGCAGCAACCACATCGCCGAGCCGACCGCCAACAACATCGCCAGCAGGCTGCCAATGGCCAGTTGCGTACCGACGCTCCAGGTCACGGCGCGAATCTCGGTCTTGGGCATGCTCGCCACCACCGCCCACGGCCCCTCTTCGAACGGCACGGCAACGCTGTAGAAATCTTCGGCGGTATCGGTCCAGAACGCGCCCTTGCCCGGTTTCTTGACCAGGCCAACGATGGTCGCGCTCGCCTGGTCCAGCGCCTGCACGCCGGCCGGAGGCACGAGCCATTTATTTTGTTCGTCCAGCAGGGCCAGCGAACCGGTCTGGCCAATGCGGAAGCGCTTGAGGTTCTCGAACTGCGCGTTCTGCGCATCGGTGTAGTCGAAACCTACGTACAGCACGGCAATGATCTTGCCGCTGCTGTCGCGTACGGGCGTGTACTGCGACATGTAGTAACGTCCGAACAGCAAGGCGCGGCCGATGTAGCTTTTCCCGCCTATCACGGGGCCGTAAGCCGGCCCGGCGCGGTCGAGCAAGGTGCCGATGGCCCGCGTACCGTCCTGCTTGGTCAATGACGTGCTGACGCGGATGAAGTCGTCGCCGTTGCGCACGAATACCGTCGCCACCCCGGCCGTCATTTGCTTGAACTCATCAACTTCCTTGAAGTTGTTGTTCAACACTTCGCTGCCCAGGCTCAAGCCTGGGGTTTGTACGCCCGCCACCGTCACCGGCTGGTCCTGATGCACGTTCAGGCCAGCGCTGAAGCGCTTTTCGAACAGACCGGCCAGGCGCTGGGTGCTCTCGCGCAAGGTGCTGTGGAAGGTATTGAGCTGATCGGCCATCAGGCGCGCTTCGCTGGCCAGGTGTTCTTCACGGGTGGCGAGGTTGGCAGCGTCCAGCGAACGCAGGGCGAAGACGGTACTGCCGGAGATCACGACCGCCAATATCACAGCGAGGGCAAGGCCTAGCTGTGAGGCGATCCGGGCACGGGGTTGAGACATGACGGCTCCTGGCCGAGAGACCGGATCATCCTGATCACGCTCGCACGCTCGGCATTTTCGAGTGAGGTGTAAGTTGGGCCCTTTCTGCACGAAGGTTCCATCCTCACTTCGGCGGCAAAACCAAATACTTGAGCGGTTTAGAAGGATTAATGCCAAGTGGCTAGCACGGCAACTGCAACGTTTCAGCCCAGGCGCTGCACGTCGGGTAATTGCATGGCCCTCACCTCACCCTGGAGGAAGTCGCTGAGCCGGCGCAAACGTTCACCTCCCGGGCGGGTTTTCGGCCAGACCAGATAATAGTGCTCACCGCTGGCGACAGCCGTCGGCCATGGCAGGCTCAGGCGTCCCTGGGCGACATCCTCGGCCACCATCAACAGGTCGCCCATGGACACCCCATAGCCACGTGCCGCCGCGATCATGCCCAGCTCCAGGGTATCGAACACCTGCCCCCCCTTGAGCGAGACCTTGTCGGACAGGCCCATGCGTTGCAGCCAATTGCGCCAGTCCCGGCGATCGGGCGTGGGATGCAGCAGCTCCGCGCTGGCCAACCGCGCCACATCCCAGGGTTGATCGTTCAACAGGTTCGGCGCGCCCACCGGGATCAATTCCTCGGGAAACAGCAAACTGGCCTCCCAGTCCGCCGGGAAATGCCCGTTGCCCAGCAATACGGCGCAATCGAAGGGCTCGGCGTTGAAGTCCACCGAGTCGATGTCCATCCAGGCACTGGTCAGCTGCACCTCGTTGCCAGGCTGCAAATGCCGGAAGCGACTCAAGCGCGCCAACAGCCAGCGCATGGTCAGCGTGGAAGGCGCTTTCATACGCAGGATGCCATCCTCGCCATGCAAGGTGTGGCAGGCCCGCTCCAGCGCCATGAAGCCCTCACGTACGCCCGGCAACAGCAACCGTGCCGCCTCGGTCAATTGCAGGTTGCGGCCGCTGCGCAGGAACAGCCGACAGGCAAAGTGATCTTCCAGCGTGCGAATGTGCCGGCTGACCGCGCTCTGGGTGATCGACAGCTCTTCAGCGGCCCGGGTGAACGAGCTGTAGCGCGCCGCGGCTTCGAATGCCCGCAGCGCATAAAGAGGAGGAAGACGACGAGGCATCGCAAAAGCTCCATGGCGAGGTCTGCAAACCCTACCAGAAACACGTCCAGCATGAGTTTTAATCATGCCAGCGATCTTTTTTATCCCTTTGTGCAATCCGCCGAGAGCGCCGAGAATCGTTGCTTTACTGCCTTGTTTGAACATGGAGCGTGATGATCATGCGGCATCCGGCGCGTATCGAACTCTGGGCCATCCTGCGGCTGGCGGGGCCGTTGATTGCCTCGCAGTTGGCGCACATGCTGATGGTGCTCACCGACACCGTGATGATGGCGCGCCTGAGCCCCCAAGCCCTCGCCGGCGGCGGGCTCGGGGCGGCCACCTATTCGTTCGTGTCGATCTTCTGCATCGGCGTGATCGCCGCGGTGGGCACCCTGGTCGCGATCCGCCAGGGCGCAGGCGATGTCGAAGGCGCCACCCGGCTGACCCAGGCCGGACTATGGCTGGCCTGGCTGATGGCGCTGATGGCCGGGTTGCTGTTGTGGAACCTCAAGCCGGTGCTGCTGATGTTCGGCCAGACCGAAACCAACGTGCTGTCCGCCGGACAGTTCCTGCTGGCACTGCCGTTCGCCCTGCCCGGCTACTTGAGTTTCATGGCCCTGCGCGGCTTCACCAGCGCCATCGGCCGGGCCACACCGGTCATGGTGATCAGCCTCGGCGGCACCGTGGCCAACTTCCTGCTCAACTACGCGCTCATCACCGGCATGTTCGGCCTGCCGAAACTCGGCTTGATGGGCATCGGCCTGGTCACGGCCATCGTTGCCAACTGCATGGCCCTGGCGCTGGCCTGGCATATCCATCGGCACCCGGCCTACCGTGCCTATCCACTGCTCGACGGCCTGTCGCGGCCCAATCGCCAGTACCTCAAGGAGCTGTGGCGCCTGGGCCTGCCGATTGGCGGCACCTACGCGGTGGAGGTCGGGCTGTTTGCGTTCGCCGCGCTGTGCATGGGCACCATGGGCAGCACGCCGTTGGCAGCCCACCAGATCGCGCTGCAAATCGTCTCGGTGGCGTTCATGGTACCGGCCGGGATGTCCTACGCCATCACCATGCGCATCGGCCAGCACTACGGTGCCGGGCAACTGCTGATGGCACGCCTGGCCGGTCGGGTCGGGATTGGCTTTGGTGCGGCGGCCATGCTGGCGTTCGCCATGGTGTTCTGGCTGCTGCCCCATCAATTGATCGGCTTGTTCCTGGACCACGACGACCCGGCGTTTCGCGACGTGATCAACCTGGCCGTGAGCCTGCTGGCGGTGGCGGCGTGGTTCGAGCTGTTCGATGGCACGCAAACCATTGCCATGGGTTGCATTCGCGGGCTCAAGGACGCCAAGACCACCTTCCTGGTGGGTCTGGGTTGCTATTGGCTGATCGGCGCTCCGGCGGCGTGGTGGATGGCGTTTCACCTGAACTGGGGGCCGACTGGCGTCTGGTGGGGCTTGGCCCTGGGGCTGGCCTGCGCGGCCGTGAGCCTGACGGCGGCGTTTGAATGGAAGATGAAGCGGATGATTCGCAGTGAGCCTGGGCAGCAACGTTTCCAAGCCATCCAGGCCGATTGAGATGTATCCCCCTGTGGGAGCGAGCTTGCTCGCGATAGCGGTGTGTCAGTCAAAATAAATGGGACAGACCTATCGCCATCGCGAGCAAACTCGCTCCCATAGGGTTTTGTGTCAGCTGATTTCCAGCATCGACTGTTGATCACCCTCGAACGTCAGGTATTCAACCAACTCCGGCAACGGCAACGGCTTGCTGATCAGGAAACCCTGCACCTGGTCACACCCGAAGCCGCGTAGCAGGTCCAGTTGTTCCTGGGTTTCCACACCTTCGGCCACCACTTCCAGGTTGAGGTTATGCGCCAGGTTGATCATCGCGTGCACCAGTTTGCGGTTCTCTTCGCGCTGCTCCATGCCGCCGACGAAACTCTTGTCGATCTTGAGCAGGGCGATGGGCAGGCTGTTGAGGTGCACGAACGAGGAGAACCCGGTGCCGAAGTCGTCCAGGGAGAAGCGCACCCCCAGGCGGCCCAGGGCATCCATGGTCTGCTTGACCAGTTCGCTACGGCGCATGACGGCGGTTTCGGTGAGTTCGAACTCCAGCCACTGCGCCTCGACACCCCGCTCGGCAATCAGTCGACTCAAGGTTGGCAGCAACTGGCTGTCCTGGAACTGTCGGAACGACAGGTTGACCGCCATGTGCAACGGCGCCAGCCCCCGCTCGCGCAAAGCCTGCATGTCCCGCAGCGCCCGGGAAATCACCCAGTAGCCCAGCGGCACGATCAGGCCGCTCTGTTCGGCCAGCGGCACGAACTCACTCGGTGGCAGCAAGCCACGTTCCCCATGACGCCAGCGCACCAGGGCTTCGAGGCCGACGATGTGGCCGCCATCAAGGTTCAACCGTGGCTGGTAATGCAGCTCCAGTTCGTCGCGGCGCAGTGCCCGGCGCAGTTCGCTTTCCAGGTCGGCGAGGCTGCGGGCATTGCGATTGATGCGCTCGTTGAAGATATGAAAAGTGCAGCCCTGGGTGCTCTTGGCCTGCTGCATGGCGATGTGGGCGTGCCACATCAGCGGATCGGCGCCGGCCTGGGCGCGAGCGTGGGCAACCCCCAGGCTGCAGCCGATCAGTAGGCTTTCACCGTCCACCCAATAGGGTTCGGCCAAGGCTTCGGTAATACGCTCGGCCATCCACTCGGCCCGCTGTGGCGCGCGGCGGGTGTCGATCAGCAGGGCGAATTCATCACTGCCCAACCGCGCCAATTGATCGCCGGCCTCGAGCGAGCCCTTGAGCCGCGACACCACTTGCAGGATCAAGCGGTCACCGGCCTGATGGCCGAGGGCGTCGTTGGCGTGACGAAAGTTGTCCAGGTCCAGGTGACCGAGCGCCAGGCCACGGCCGTCGTTTTCCGCCAGGCGCGCCGCCAGCAGCGTCTGGAAGCCCTGGCGATTGGCGATGCCCGTCAAGGGGTCCTGTTCGGCAAGGCGCTGCAAGGTGTTTTCCAGCACGCCCCGTTCGCGCACATGCCGCAGGCAACGACGCAGGGTCGCGCTGTCGAGGACATCACGCACCAACCAGTCGCTGACACCGTCGGGGGCAACCGCCGGCTCGTGCTCGAGCAACAGGATCGTCGGCAGGCTGCAACGGCCCGGCGCCGGCTGCAACGCCGCGACGGTCAGCAACACCGCGTTGCGATTATCTTCGAACAGGCTGCTGACTGACTCCCAGCTCGGGGCGCTGATCAACACGACCGAAGGCCCCAAGGGCGCCAGGCACTCGCGCAATATTGCTGACCACGCAGGCTCTTGGGCCAATAACAGCAAACGCAAGGGTTCGACAGGCGTTGACAAGCTGACTCCCTAGACTCTGCAAGGTGGTAGGCGCCGGGCATTATGACGTGCCCATGGGCAATGACCAATGCCAATGGTTCTCAAACACGCGGTTTCGGTGGTTTTTTCCACTCCAAATCCTGCGCTGGACGCAATTGGCCTCACATCCTGCGTGAAAGTAACAAAAGCGGCAAATGACAATGCGCTGTGCGTCACAAGTCGGACAGAGCAGCACAATTCTCTGAGCCTGTTAAAATGCCGGCCCATTTCGCAAACGACTCCCTGATCCTGTCATGTCCCGACTCAATCCCCGGCAGCAAGAAGCCGTGAACTATGTCGGCGGCCCTCTTTTGGTGCTCGCCGGTGCAGGCTCCGGCAAGACCAGCGTAATCACCCGCAAGATCGCGCACCTGATCCAGAATTGTGGCATCCGCGCCCAGTACATCGTCGCCATGACCTTCACCAACAAAGCCGCCCGGGAAATGAAAGAGCGGGTCGGTGGCCTGCTGCGCGCCGGTGAAGGCCGCGGCCTGACGGTCTGCACCTTCCACAACCTGGGCCTGAACATCATCCGCAAGGAACACGCGCGGCTGGGCTACAAACCGGGCTTCTCGATTTTCGACGAGACCGACGTCAAGGCCCTGATGACTGACATCATGCAGAAGGAATACTCGGGCGACGACGGCGTGGATGAGATCAAGAACATGATCGGCGCCTGGAAAAACGACCTGATCCTGCCGCCCGAGGCCCTGGAAAACGCCCGCAACCCCAAGGAACAGACCGCCGCCATCGTCTACGCCCACTACCAGCGCACGCTCAAGGCGTTCAACGCGGTGGACTTCGACGACCTGATCCTGCTGCCGGTCAAGCTGTTCCAGGACCACGCCGACATTCTCGAGAAATGGCAGAACAAGGTCCGCTACCTGCTGGTGGACGAATACCAGGACACCAACGCCAGCCAGTATTTGCTGGTGAAGCTGCTGATCGGCAAGCGCAACCAATTCACCGTGGTGGGTGACGACGACCAGTCGATCTATGCCTGGCGCGGCGCGCGGCCGGAAAACCTGATGTTGCTCAAGGAAGACTATCCGTCGCTCAAAGTGGTGATGCTGGAGCAGAACTACCGCTCCACCAGCCGTATCCTGCGCTGCGCCAACGTGCTGATTTCCAACAACCCCCACGAGTTCGAAAAACAACTGTGGAGCGAGATGGGCCACGGCGACGAGATCCGCGTGATCCGTTGCCGCAACGAAGACGCCGAAGCCGAGCGCGTGGCCATGGAAATCCTCAGCCTGCACCTGCGCACTGACCGGCCGTACAGCGATTTTGCGATCCTGTACCGCGGCAACTACCAGGCCAAGCTGATCGAGCTGAAACTGCAGCATCACCAGATCCCTTATCGCCTGTCAGGGGGCAACAGCTTTTTCGGACGCCAGGAAGTGAAGGACCTGATGGCCTACTTCCGCCTGATCGTGAACCCGGATGATGACAACGCCTTCCTGCGGGTGATCAACGTGCCGCGCCGGGAAATCGGTTCGACCACCCTGGAAAAACTCGGCAACTACGCCACCGAACGCAAGATCTCGATGTACGCCGCCACCGACGAAATCGGCCTGGGCGAGCATCTGGACAGCCGTTTCACCGATCGCCTGGCGCGCTTCAAGCGCTTCATGGACAAGGTCCGCGAACAGTGCGCCGGCGAAGACCCGATTTCGGCGCTGCGCAGCATGGTCATGGACATCGACTACGAGAACTGGTTGCGCACCAACAGCTCCAGCGACAAGGCTGCCGACTACCGCATGGGCAACGTCTGGTTCCTGATCGAGGCATTGAAGAACACCCTGGAAAAAGACGAAGACGGCGACATGACGGTCGAGGATGCCATCGGCAAACTCGTGCTGCGCGACATGCTCGAACGCCAGCAGGAGGAGGAAGACGGCGCCGAAGGTGTGCAAATGATGACGCTGCACGCCTCCAAGGGCCTGGAATTCCCCTACGTGTTCATCATGGGCATGGAAGAAGAAATCCTGCCGCACCGCTCCAGCATCGAGGCCGACACCATTGAAGAAGAACGGCGCCTGGCCTATGTCGGGATTACCCGTGCCCGTCAGACGCTGGCCTTCACCTTCGCCGCCAAGCGCAAGCAATACGGCGAAGTGATCGACTGCGCCCCCAGCCGCTTTCTCGATGAACTGCCGCCGGACGACCTGGCCTGGGAAGGCAACGACGACACACCGACGGAAGTCAAAGTCGTTCGCGGCAACAGTGCCCTGGCCGATATACGAGCGATGTTGAAGCGTTAGTTTTCCACCACACTTTTTACCCAATCCAGGCGCCGCAGGCGTCACCAGAGGAGGCTTCATGGAAGCCCTGCACCAGAAAATTCGCGAGCAAGGCATCGTGCTTTCCGATCAGGTCCTGAAAGTCGACGCGTTCCTGAACCATCAGATCGACCCGCAGTTGATGAAACTGATCGGCGACGAATTTGCCGCGTTGTTCAAGGACTCGGGCATCACCAAGATCGTCACCATCGAAGCCTCAGGGATTGCCCCGGCGATCATGACCGGCCTGAACCTTGGCGTACCGGTGATCTTCGCCCGCAAACAACAGTCCCTGACCCTGACGGAAAACCTGCTGTCGGCCACTGTGTATTCGTTCACCAAGAAAACCGAAAGCACCGTCGCCATCAGCCCGCGTCACCTGACCAGCAGCGACCGGGTACTGATCATCGATGACTTCCTGGCCAACGGCAAAGCCTCCCAGGCGCTGATCTCCATCATCAAGCAGGCCGGCGCCACCGTCGCCGGGCTGGGGATCGTGATCGAGAAGTCATTCCAGGGCGGTCGCGCGGAACTCGATGCCCAGGGCTATCGGGTTGAATCGTTGGCGCGGGTGAAGTCGCTGGCCGGTGGGGTTGTGACCTTCATCGAATAACCCTGTGCCTCCTGTGGGAGCAAGCTCGCTCCCACAGGGGTTTTAGGTGGGTCGCTAAGGCGCGGTGGCCTTAAGCCCCGCCAACAACAACCGTTGAAACAACTCTTCTTTCAGCCCTTCAGGGCTGGCCAGCTGCATCCGCTCCAGATGCCCGGCAAACTCCCAAGGCTCCGGCGCATCGAGCGCGGCTTTGCCCAACTCCAGGATCTCGGTGAGCTTGAACTTGCTCTTGAGCCAGTTCAGTGCCCGCAGCAGGTCCCGCTCGACCTCATCGAAATCACACCCCAGCGGGTATTCGGGAAACAGAGTCGGATGCCGCGCCTGGATCGCCTGCAAGCGTTCCGATGTGTTGTCGGCGAACCGCGGATCGAGACGGAAGTCCTTCGGCAGCTTGCCGGCACTTTGCGCCTGCTCGATCAGCCCGGGCTGGAAGCGTGAATCGCTGATATTGAGCAACGCCTCGATCACTGCGGCGTCGGTCTTGCCTCGCAGGTCGGCGATGCCGTATTCGGTCACCACGATGTCGCGCAAGTGCCGCGGAATCGTGCAATGGCCGTACTCCCAGACGATGTTCGAGCTGATCTCGCCCGCGGCCTCACGCCAACTGCGCAGCAGCAGGATCGAACGCCCGCCCTCCAGCGCATGGCCCTGGGCAACGAAGTTGTACTGCCCGCCCACACCGCTGAGCACCCGCCCGTCTTCCAACTGATCGGCCACCCCGGCCCCCATCAGGGTCATGGTGAAGACCGTGTTGATGAACCGGGCGTCCAGGCGCTGCAGGCGCTTGAGCTGTTCCTGGCCGTACAGCTCGTTGATGTAACTGATGCGCGTCATGTTGAATTCAAGAAGACGGCTGTGCGGCAACTCACGCAGGCGTTGGTAAAAACTGCGCGGCCCGAGGAAGAACCCGCCGTGTATGCAGATGCCGTCGGGCTGCGCCGCCTCGTCGAGGGTACCGGCGTTGGCCCGTTCCTGGGTTGGAACGTCGGGGTAGACCTTGCGCCGGATGATCCCGGCCTCGGCCAGCACCAGCAAACCGTTGACGAACATTTCACTGCAGCCGTACAGCCCTTTGGCAAATGGCTCGACCCCGCCCTCGCGCTCGATCAGTTGCGCCCACTGGCTTAGGTTCAGGTCCACCAGCAACGCCTGGTAACCGGCGTTGTCGGCCTGGCGCGCCAGCAGCGCCGCCGTCAAGGCATCGCCCATGGCGCCGATGCCGATCTGCAGCGTCCCGCCGTCGCGCACCAGGGTACTGGCGTGCAGGCCGATCAGATGGTCCTGCAAGCCCACCGGCATGTTCGGCGTGGAAAACAACGTGTGGTTGTCCTTCTCATCGATCAACAGGTCGAAAACGTCGATGCCGACTTCCGCGTCACCCGGCATGTACGGCAAATCGTTGTGCACCTGGCCGACCAGGAGGATGGTTTCTCCGGCGGCCCGGCGCTTGGCGATCATCGGCAGCAGGTCGAGGGTGATGTCCGGGTTGCAGCTCAGGCTCAGGCGATCCGGATGCTGTGGCTCGCTCGCCACCAATTGCGCCACCAGGTTCAAGCCGGCAGCGTTGATATCCCGGGCCGCGTGGCTGTAGTTGCTGCTGACATAGTTCTGCTGGGCCGACGCGCTGTGCAACAGGCTGCCGGGCTGCATGAAGAACTGCTCGACCCGTATGTTGGGTGGCACACTGTCCTGATGCAGGTCGGCCAGGTAATCCAGTTCGGCATAGTCGCCGAAGACCCGCTCGACAAAGGGCTCGAGGAAACGCTTCTGCAGGCCATCACCCAGGTTTGGCCGCCCCAGGCTCAGGGCCGTGTAGATCGTCAGCTGTCGCTCGGGTAGTTGAGCGATGCGCCGGTACAGCGCGTTGGCGAACAGGTTGGGTTTGCCCAGCCCCAGGGGCATGCCCAGATGAATATGCGCGGGCAGGCGCTCGAGCACGTCATCCACCGCTTGTTCGATTGAACACAACTGCACCATCGCACCCTCCTGGACATTCCATGAATGTGGGTTGGACCGAGCTTGCCGGGTCTTGGTTGCGATGAACAGCCCTGAAGAACCCCAGGCACAAAAAAGCCGCTCGTAAGCGGCTTTCTTGTGCAGGATGTCGGCGTATTACAGGCCAGACATCTCTTTGATGGCGCCCTTGAGCTCTTCATCCGAGCAATCGGCGCAGGTGCCTTTTGGCGGCATGGCGTTGATGCCGGTAATGGCCTTGGCCAGGATGCCGTCGAGGCCGCCCTGGTGATCGGCGCGCTCTTTCCAGGCTGCCGTGTCACCGATTTTCGGCGCACCCAGCAGGCCGGTACCGTGGCAAGCATTGCAATGTTTGGCAATGATATCTTTCGGCGCCTTGGCACCGCCAGCGCCGCCGGCGGCAGTGGCAACTTCCATGCCTTTGCATTCTTTCCCCTGGACGCAGACCTGGCCGACGGGTTCGAGGCGCTTGGCGATTTCGTCGGTGGTCGCCGCTTGGGCACTGACTGCCCATAGGGCCAATACGGTTGCTGGTGCAGCCAGCATTTTCATAATTAGGTTCACGCGTACACCCTCAATGGTGGCTAGTCACGCCTGCGGCCACGGTTTGCAGGCGGGCGCAAGTATAGCGGTAAGCCCGTCACACTGAAACAACCCCAAAGTCGCAAGGGTCTTGTTTGCGATGACAGCTCATTGCTTGGACGCCTTTGCCCTGCGGGGCCGGCGCCGCTTTTTCTAGAAATTGGCCGGTGTGGCTGCGCTGATCAGTCGCGCCGGCACGTCGAACGGATTACGAAAACGGTGCGGCTTGGTGCTTTCGAAATAGTAGCTGTCGCCGGCTTCGAGCACGAAGGTTTCGACACCGACCACCAGTTCCAGCCGCCCTTCCACCAGGATCCCGGTTTCCTCGCCTTCGTGGGTGAGCATCTCTTCACCGGTGTCGGCGCCAGGCGGATAGATCTCGTTGAGGAAGGCAATCGCCCGGCTCGGGTGCGCCCTGCCCACCAGCTTCATGGTCACGGCGCCGTCGGAGATGTCGATCAGTTCGTTGGCTTTATAGACGATCTGAGTCGGTTTCTCCTGAAGGATTTCTTCGGAGAAAAACTCGACCATGGACATGGGAATCCCGCCAAGGACCTTACGCAGCGAGCTGATCGAGGGGCTGACGCTGTTCTTCTCGATCATCGAAATAGTGCTGTTGGTGACGCCCGCGCGCTTGGCGAGTTCACGCTGGGAAAGGCCTTTGAGTTTACGAATGGATTGCAGTCGTTCACCGACGTCCAATGCTGGAGCCTCCAGGGAATCAGGTTGTGAGGAAAGTGAGCGTTATCATGGCGACAGCGTTCAGTATTTACAACACTTTGACCCGAATCCTGTGCGGTGAAGCGACTTTCGGTAGCTGGCGCTTGGTGTCAGCCCCCGGAATAGAGGCGTGGCACCCGCCGCAGGTTGCAGAAAATCTGATAGGGAATCGTGTCGGCGGCCTTGGCAACGTCGCTGGCGAGGATGTGCTTGCCCCACAACTCAACGGTCGAGCCGAGTCCGGCCTGGGGGACATCGGTCAAGTCGACACACAGCATGTCCATCGACACGCGTCCGACCAGTTGGCTGCGCTGCCCATCCACCAGCACCGGTGTACCGGTGGGCGCCTGGCGTGGGTAGCCGTCGGCATACCCCATGGCGACCACGCCGACCCGGGTCGGTTGCGTGGTCACAAAACGGGCACCGTAGCCCACCGGTTCGCCGGCGGGCAATTCGCGCACGCTGATGATCTTCGACTCCAGGGTCATCACCGGTTGCAAGCGCGAGGCAACAGCGTTGGGCTCGTCAAAGGGCGTCGCCCCGTAGAGCATGATGCCCGGGCGTACCCAGTCGCTGGGTATCTGCGGCCAGCCCAGCACGGCCGGTGAGTTGCGCAGGCTGATCTGCGCCACCAGGCCCTGGCGGGCCTTGTCGAATATCGCCAGTTGCTCGGTGCTGCTGGGATCGTGCAGTTCATCGGCACGGGCGAAGTGGCTCATCAAGACAATCTTCGCCACCTTGCCGCTTGCGAGCAGGCGACGGTAGGCCGCCTGGTAATCCGCCGGATGCAGGCCGACCCGGTGCATGCCGGAATCGAGCTTGAGCCAGACCGTGATCGGCTGGCTCAGCGCGGCTTTTTCGATCGCTTCGAGCTGCCACAACGAATGCACCACACACCAGAAATCATGCTCGACGATCAACGGCAGCTCACTGGCCTCGAAAAACCCCTCCAACAGCAGGATCGGCCCACGGATCCCGGCGGCCCGCAGCTCCAGGGCTTCTTCGATGCAGGCCACGGCGAACCCGTCCGCCGTGTCCTGCAGCGCCTCGGCGCAACGCACCGCGCCGTGCCCGTAGGCGTCGGCCTTGATCACCGCAAGGGCCTTGGCCCCCGTGACTTCGCGGGCCAATTGGTAGTTGTGACGCAGGGCTTGGAGATCGATCAGGGCACGGGCAGGACGCATGGCGGCAGACTTCTAGGCGGTCATGAATAAAACCGGTGCCGGCTGACAGCATGGAACCACCAACAGCACCGGGAGAGGGATCGTTTGGGGCGATATTTAAGGCAGCGCGGCCACGACCGACAGCTCCACCAGGATCTCCGGTTCGCACAGCTTGGCTTGCACCGTGGCACGGGCCGGGGCGACGCCCTTGGGCAACCATTTGTCCCAGACTGCGTTCATGCCTTCGAAGTGGGCGTCGATGTCCTTCAAGTAGATCGTCACCGACAGCAAGCGATTCTTGTCGGTACCGGCCTGGTCCAGCAAGCGCTCGATATTGGCCAGGCTTTCACGGGTTTGCTGTTCAATACCGGCATTCATGTCGTCGCCGACCTGTCCGGCCAGGTAAACGGTGCCGTTGTGCACGACAACCTGGCTCATGCGGTCATTGGTGAGCTGGCGCTGGATTGACATGTTTTGCAGACTCCTGGTGTTTGCTGCCATAACGGGAAATATCGAGGCCTTCGGCGCTGATCTGCGGCTTTTTCTTGGCCATCAGGTCGGCCAACAGGCGACCGGAACCACACGCCATGGTCCATCCGAGGGTGCCGTGGCCGGTGTTCAGGAACAGATTCTTGAAGGGCGTGGCCCCCACGATTGGCGTGCCGTCCGGGGTGGTCGGGCGCAAGCCGGTCCAGAAGCTGGCCTGGGCCAGGTCGCCGCCCTGAGGATAAAGGTCGTTGACGATCATCTCCAGGGTTTCGCGCCGACGCGGGTTGAGGGACAGGTCAAAACCGGCGATTTCCGCCATGCCGCCCACCCGAATGCGGTTGTCGAACCGGGTGATCGCGACCTTGTAGGTTTCGTCGAGAATGGTCGAAGTCGGCGCCATCGCCGGGTTGGTGATCGGCACGGTCAGGGAGTAGCCCTTGAGCGGATAGACCGGTGCACGGATCCCGAGGGGCTTGAGCAGTTGCGGCGAATAGCTGCCCAGGGCGAGGACGTAGCGGTCGGCGGTTTCCAGCTTACCGTCGATCCAGACACCGTTGATGCGGTCACCGGCGAAGTCCAGGCGCTGGATATCCTGGCCGAAGCGCAATTGCACACCGAGCTTCTCGGCCATTTCCGCCAGGCGCGTGGTAAACATCTGGCAGTCACCAGTCTGGTCGTTAGGCAGGCGCAAGGCGCCGGCCAGAATGTCGGTGACATTGGCCAAGGCTGGTTCAACCCGGGCAATGCCCTCGCGGTCGAGCACTTCGAACGGCACACCCGACTCTTTCAACACCGCGATGTCTTTTGCCGCGCCATCGAGCTGGGCCTGGGTGCGGAACAGTTGGGTGGTCCCCAGGCTACGGCCCTCGTAGGCAATGCCGGTTTCGGCGCGCAGCTCGTCGAGGCAGTCACGGCTGTACTCGGACAGGCGCACCATGCGCTCCTTGTTGATGGCATAGCGGCTGGCGGTGCAGTTGCGCAGCATCTGTGCCATCCACAGGTACTGGTCGATGTCGGCGGTAGCCTTGATCGCCAGCGGCGCGTGGCGTTGCAGCAGCCATTTGATGGCCTTGAGCGGTACGCCCGGTGCGGCCCACGGCGAGGCATAACCCGGCGACACCTGGCCGGCGTTGGCGAAACTGGTTTCCATGGCAGGCGCCGGCTGACGGTCGACCACCACCACTTCAAACCCGGCACGGGCCAGATAATAAGCACTGACGGTACCGATGACGCCGCTACCCAAGACCAGAACGCGCATGTTGATGCCCTCATCGCGGATAACCGCTGACGTTTGTTGTACATAGCTTTGATGGTCGCAGTGTAAAAAAGATTAGCCAGTGCTTTTCACTATATAAACGCCTATATTTGGCGAGAATTCTCGGCAGAAACCCTTTTCACGGAGGCGCATCACCTGTGCGTACCAACACCCAGACCAAACGTGAGCTGGACAAGATCGACCGCAATATCCTGCGCATTCTCCAGGCGGACGGGCGCATCTCCTTCACCGAGCTGGGGGAAAAGGTCGGCCTCTCCACCACGCCCTGCACCGAGCGGGTACGGCGCCTGGAGCGCGAGGGCATCATCATGGGCTACAACGCCCGGCTCAATCCGCAGCACTTGAAAGGTAGCCTGCTGGTGTTTGTCGAGATCAGCCTTGACTACAAATCCGGCGACACTTTCGAAGAGTTCCGACGCGCGGTGCTGAAACTGCCTCACGTGCTGGAATGTCACCTGGTGTCAGGGGACTTTGACTATCTGGTGAAAGCACGGATTTCCGAGATGGCTTCGTATCGCAAGCTGCTGGGTGACATCCTGCTCAAGCTGCCCCATGTGCGCGAATCCAAGAGCTATATCGTGATGGAGGAAGTGAAGGAGAGCTTGAACCTGCCGATTCCGGATTGAGCCTGGCTCGCGAAGGCCGCGACTCGGTATCCGTACCTGCTAGACCAACACCTGCCGGGTGCTGGCCATGTACTCATGAATCTGCTTCTCGACTCGTGGATGAATCAGTTCCACCGGCCGCCGTCCATTGGGACACGGCAAGGTCGCGGTGGTGCCGAAGAGCCGGCAGATCAGCGGGCGCTCGTCGTAGACGGTGCAACCGTTGGGTCCCAGGTGCACGCAGTCGAGCGCGTCCATGGCCGCGTCTTGTTCGGCGCGGGTCTTGCGGGGCAAACGGGCCATTTCCTCGGGCGAGGTGGTCACCGGACCACAGCAGTCATGGCAGCCCGGTACGCACTCGAACGAGGGAATCTGCTGGCGTAGCGTGCGGATTTTTTGACTGTTGCAGCTCATCGAGTCGATTACCGAAGGAGATGGTCTAGGATTTTGCCTTAAAAGCCGCGCGCCAGACAGCGCGAACCGACCGGTGTTGCCCAGCGGGGAATCCCCGGCTTATGCTCCGTAAATTTTCTCAAACACAAAAAATCAGGATTACGCACATGAACGCCCGTGTTCAGCAACCTGTCCCGAGCCACGCGCACGCCGCCTCTTATTACGCCGCCAGCAGCCTGCCACAGCCGGACCATCCGCTGCTGCAGGGTGAGTTGCTGGCGGATGTCTGCGTGGTTGGCGGCGGGTTCTCCGGCTTGAACACGGCGATCGAACTGGCCGAGCGCGGCATGAGCGTGGTGCTGCTGGAAGCGCATCGGATCGGCTGGGGCGCCAGCGGGCGCAACGGTGGCCAGTTGATTCGTGGCGTCGGCCATGGTCTCGATCAGTTTGCGCCGATCATCGGTGCCGACGGCGTGCGCCAGATGAAACTCATGGGCCTTGAGGCCGTGGAAATCGTCCGACAGCGCGTCGAGCGTTTCCAGATCCCGTGCGACCTCACCTGGGGCTACTGCGACCTCGCCAACAAGCCTGGCGACCTGGAAGGCTTCGCCGAAGACGCCGAAGAATTGCGCAGCCTGGGTTATCGCCATCCGACCCGACTGCTGCAAGCCAACGAAATGCACAGCGTCGTGGGTTCGGATCGTTACGTCGGTGGGTTGATCGACATGGGCTCTGGCCATCTGCATCCACTGAACCTGGCCGTGGGCGAAGCTGCCGCCGCGCAACAGCTGGGGGTCAGGCTGTTCGAGCAATCGGCAGTCACACGCATCGACTACGGTCCTGAAGTGAAGGTGCACACCCACCAGGGCTCGGTCCGCGCCAAGACGCTGGTACTGGGCTGCAACGCCTACCTCAATGGACTCAGTCCGCAACTGGGCGGCAAAGTGTTGCCGGCTGGCAGCTACATCATTGCAACCGAACCCTTGAGCCAGGCCCAGGCACAGGCGTTGTTGCCGCAGAACATGGCGGTCTGCGATCAACGCGTGGCCCTGGATTACTACCGGCTTTCGGCGGATCGACGCTTGCTGTTTGGCGGAGCCTGTCACTATTCCGGCCGCGACCCACAGGACATCGGCGCCTACATGCGTCCGAAAATGCTCAAGGTTTTCCCGCAATTGGCGGATGTGAAAATCGATTATCAGTGGGGCGGGATGATCGGCATCGGGGCCAACCGTTTGCCGCAGATTGGCAAGCTCAAGGACCAACCCAACGTGTATTACGCCCAGGCCTATTCCGGCCATGGGGTGAATGCCACGCACCTGGCCGGCAAGCTGTTGGCCGAAGCCATCAGCGGTCAGCAAAGCACTGGGTTCGATCTGTTCGCCCAGGTCCCGCACATGACCTTCCCGGGCGGCAAGCATCTGCGTTCGCCACTGCTGGCGCTGGGGATGTTGTGGCATCGCTTGAAAGAGTTGGTTTAAAGAACTCAGCGCTACTCATAACGCTATCGCGGGCAGGCCTTGCTCCCACAAGCCATTCCAATCTGTGGGAGCAAGGCTTGCCCGCGATAGCCATCTCAGGGCCAGCACCGCTTCAAAGCCGCCAGAACGGTTTCAATCCCTCCTCCCGCGCCTGCTCCCGCGTCAGCCCGATATCACGCAACTGTTCGGGTGTAAGTTCCAACAAGGCTTTGCGTGTATGCAGACGATGCCAGAGCAGGGCCCAACGGCTCAGGCCGGACGGCGGATTACGCAGCATCGCGCTGCGCAGCCCCTTCTCCTGCCCTGCCACCAGTTCCTGACTGTGTAACGTCAGCCGCACATCGCTCAAGCCGTTCATTTTGATCGCTCCTGTTTACTTGGGTAGCCAGAGGTTTCATGATGCGCGGACGGTCAAAAGCAATACAGATTCAACTCATTTCTTTTATAAGCATACAGATTCGGTATTTCCGGCACTGAATTGTCATTTTCCACCTCAACTGTATCGGTTGCAGTGGTCCATCTCATCGGGAGCGCACCATGACCCTCTACGTGAACCTCGCCGAATTGCTGGGTACCCGCATCGAACAGGGCTTCTACCGCCCCGGCGACAGGCTGCCATCTGTGCGGGCATTGAGCACGGAACATGGGGTCAGCTTGAGTACGGTGCAGCAGGCCTATCGCGTGCTGGAAGACAGTGGGCTGGCGATGCCGAGACCCAAGTCCGGCTACTTCGTACCCGTGGGCCGCGACCTGCCCGACCTGCCGGCGGTAGGCCGTCCGGCCCAGCGCCCTGTGGATATTTCCCAGTGGGACCAGGTACTGGAGCTGATCCGCGCCGTACCGCGCCCGGACGTGGTGCAGCTGGGACGCGGCATGCCGGATATCAACTCGCCGACCATGAAACCGCTGCTGCGCAGCCTGGCGCAGATCAGCCGTCGACAAGACATGCCCGGCCTGTATTACGACAATATCTACGGCAACCTCGCGCTACGTGAACAGATCGCCCGGCTGTCGCTGGACTCCGGCTGCCAGTTGGGGCCCAACGATGTGATCGTCACCACCGGCTGCCATGAGGCGCTGTCGGTCAGCATTCGCGCCACTTGCGAACAAGGCGATATCGTCGCGGTGGATTCACCCAGTTTTCACGGGGCCATGCAAACCCTCAAGGGCCTGGGCATGAAGGCTTTGGAGATTCCTACCGACCCGCTCACCGGCATCAGCCTGGATGCACTGGAACTGGCGCTGGAGCAATGGCCCATCAAAGCCATACAGTTGACCCCCAGCTGCAATAACCCGTTGGGCTACATCATGCCCGACGCCAATAAACGCGCACTGCTGAACCTGGCACAGCGCTTCGACGTGGCGATCATTGAAGATGATGTGTATGGAGAATTGGCCTACACGTACCCTCGCCCACGCACCATCAAATCCTTCGACGAAGACGGCCGCGTCCTGCTCTGCAGTTCATTTTCCAAGACCTTGGCTCCAGGCCTGCGCATTGGCTGGGTCGCCCCTGGCCGGTATCTGGAGCGGGTGCTGCACATGAAATACATCAGCACCGGTTCCACCGCGCCACAACCGCAGATCGCCATTGCCGAATTTCTCAAGGGGGGGCATTTCGAGCCCCATTTACGTCGGATGCGCACGCAATACCAGCGTAATCGCGACGTGATGATCGATTGGGTCAGCCGTTATTTCCCCCACGGCACCCGGGCCAGCCGGCCCCGGGGCAGCTTCATGCTCTGGGTCGAGCTACCAGAAGGTTTCGATACCTTGAAGCTCAACCGCATGCTCCATGATCAGGGCGTTCAAATCGCCGTCGGCAGTATCTTCTCGGCGTCTGGCAAATACCGTAATTGCCTGCGCATGAACTACGCTGCCAAGCCGACCCCGCAAATCGAAGAGGCGGTGCGCAAGGTAGGTGCGGTCGCGATCAGGCTGCTGAACGATACCCCGTCACCTGCATGAACCTCGATCGGCCCGGCGCCTTGGCTGGCTTGGCACATCATCGCGCCTGACAAACCACGTCGGCGCTGTCATACGGTCCTGAAGCCGTCGGCAACCGACCCGTATCAAGCTCCAGGCTGCAAGCGCGGCCCTCGGAAAGCAACACCCGCAACCGAACCACTGCAGGTGCGTGATCCAGGTACACCAGGCCCGTATCGACCACCGAGGTCAGGTACTGATTGTGTTCGTCATACACCCCAAGGCCCTTGCTCACAGGCCCCCCCTCGTCGGTGCGTATGCTCAGCATCAGGCGACGAACCGAACCCGCCTGGAAGTCGAGCCGCGGCACGGCGCCACGTGCAGCCAGTACTTCTTGAAATCCATTGGGTACATCGAGGTTGCGTGGCAGGCTGGACGTATCGATTTCAATCCGACTGGCCTGGTAGGCGGACAAACTGGACGCCACCGCGCGTCCTCCGGCGTCGGTCCAGACGGGACCGTGGGGCGTGCCAATCCTGATTCCCGCGTCATCGCCGACCTTGATCAGGCCAAAGGTATCGCGCAAAGGATAAGGCGAAGGCGTCATGCCGTCCTCGTGCAACGCCAAGCCGCCGCGCAGGGCCAGATCATAATGACGGGCCCCGGCGCCACTGCGGGAGAGGCCGATGTCCACGCTGGTATAACGCGGCAAGGCGTTGAGTCTGGCGTTGAGATCGTTCTGGCCACTGGCCGAGCGGTCGACACCGACGCTATAGCCCAGGCTATCGCTGAGCTGCTCGGTGTAACGAGCTCCGGTACGCAGCCCTCGATCATCATCCTGGCGGGCGAAGGTACTGATCCTTCGGTTGCGCCCCAGGGGCACGCTGAGGTTCGCGGACATGCCGGTATTGCGTGCTTGCCCGACATGCTCGTGTTGCACACTCAATGACAGGGTCGTCCTGTCGAATGTTCGGGACCAAGCCGCGCTGATTCGTGCGGCATCCCTCCCCATGGCCCCGGAATAACGCGTCAGCGCTCCACTGAGCGCCCCCCATCGCGGATCGGCACGTCGCAAGGAGATGGCCCAGTGACGCTCTGCCCAAGCGAGTCGATCATCGGTCGCGGCGTCCAGCCCCGTCTCAGCCAGATGCCGGAAACCACCGCTGCGTCGCCCCGTCGTCAACCCGATCGAAAACCTATCGTTCAGAACCGTGTTCAACGCGGCCTGCAGGTCATGCCCCTGAGTACCCCGGGCCGTGCGCGAACCTAGCTGCTGGAACCGCGCCGTCATGTTACGCGTCAGCGCCTGCTCGATTCCCCATCCGATGGAGCGATATTCGTCAGCGCCCATCACCCCGGCGCTGAACTGCGTTGCCTGCCCAAACCGCCAGTCCCGGCTCAGGGCGAAAAACGACGGAGTATCACGCTCATCGTTGTTGAGCCGCCGCACCTTGCCGACCGCCAGCGCATAGCTGGGCGCGGTTCTCAGGCTCACCGGACGCAGGTTGGCGGCGGGGACACGGAAATCACGGCGCTCGCCATTTTCTTCAAGGACGCTCACGTCCAGGTCGAGACGCTGGCTGAGCAGGGGCAAGTCGCTCAGTGTGAAAGGCCCCGCGGGCACCAACGTGTTAAAGATCACCACACCGCTTTGCCGGACTTCGACCCGCGCTGTCGAGTAGGCGAGCCCTTGCACCACCGCTCCGCCGCCCACGCCACCACTTGCTTGCGAGAGCGCCGTTTCCGGAAGAATCTGCGCGCCGAAAAAGGGTTCGCCCGCAAACAACGATGAGCGCATGTTCAACTGCCCCAACTGAACCTGCGCTCCGTAGCGCTCCCAGGTCTTTGAAGCCTGGGTGTACAGCGTTTCGAAACGCGTTACACCTGCAAAAGAGGTGTAGTTCTGACGGCTGCGCACCACCCAATCGCCAGCGTTGAATCCCAACTCGGTGCCCAGGCTGCGGTATGGGCTGGACTGCCCGGCGGCAGAACCGTTTACCATCAGCGCATCATAGTTGATGACACCGGCCATCCCGCCCGACGTCCAGGCGTCCCGGCGGGTCGCCGCAGCGAGCAACCAGTCGGTGGGCACCAGCAGGCGCACCAGGTTCAGCCCCGGCTCAAGCCATACCTGGGCCCCGGACAGGCTTTCAGTCACCCGTGAACACGGCACCTTCCCGGCGTCGGGATGCAGGCCTGATGGCGCAGCTATTGCCGCCCGATCCAGCAGGTCCGCATCCAGGCATAGCTGTCCTTGCTCGTCAAAAGTGGCCATTACCTGCCCCGCCGATGCGCCATTGACGCTCAAGGAGATCAGATGGCGCCCGGCCGCGAAGCGCGGCGCATCGCGAAAATACTCGGCGATCTGCGGATCAAGCCCTCGGGCCTCGAGCACTGATCGGTCGAACTCGGCGAAGGTCCGGGCCATGGTCCCCGCCTGTGTTATCCCAAGCAAGGCCAAGCCACCGGCCAGGCGAAATAAGACTCGAAAACGCACTATTGCAAACTCAAATGTGCGTCATAGCTGCCAGTTGCAAAACCGTAAGTGGTCGCGGGAAACAGCCGGACATGGGTAGCCAGACTCGAAGGCGTACTCAGTGTCAGTACTTCGCCGGGCAGGATATAAGTGCGTCCGAGGTCCAGCATTGCGCCCCCAGGAATCAGACTCACCGACCGCGCCAGTCGGACAACATAGGGACTGGGATTGTTTACGCGGACCAGGCCACCCTTGGCGCTCCAGACCAAGCGCTTCCACGGTGCTCGCTCAACCGCGAGCCCGGCGGGGCGAAGAATCACCGGAATATTCTGCCGCACGCCCATGGCGATCTGTGCGCCATTGCCCGCCGGACGCGACTGGATGCCCTCGAACTGCACGCGCTTGAGCCGCTCCGTCTTCAGGGGGACAGTGGTGTGCAGGATAAAGCGCACTTGCTGGCTCTGGCCCGGTTCGACCCGGGCCACTGGCGGACTCAGAACCAGCAAAGGGTCCTGGTCCTGCGGAAGATGAATGACCGAGCTATGAAGCAATGCCGGCTGAGCATCGGTGTTCCTGACGGTGAGTGTCGCCTCGCCCTTGCCTTGGTCGACGATCACGACCGGCGTCTCCGGGACCATGCCGGCGCCTTGGACACTTTGGACGATAAACGCCAGGCACAGCGCGACTACCACGCTGAGCTTCGGCGAAGATATTGGGGAAAACATGGGAATCTCCAGAGGGTGTCAGCCGGGCAGGAAAAACGGCGTAGCCCGCACCCGGCCAACCCGCAGGAGCGTGGCCCTTTCAGGCAAGCAGGCGGCTTTCAAGCGCCTGCCACGCTCCGTCATGGGTCAGGACTCAGAGGTAGAACACATCGAACGTCACCGAACCGTCGAGATCGAACTCGTCGTTGGTTGGCGGCAATTCGGAAGTCGGTCGAATGGAGGCGACTACCTGCATCGGGAAGCTGTGCAGACTGGCAGCGACTGGGCCCGCCAACACATTCGCCCCCCAGGAATAAGCCGGTGTATTGGCCACCAGGCCGTTGGTGGACACTTGCCAGGCCGGATTGGCGGACGTACGCATCAGCAAGGTCTGCGGGCTGCCGTCAGCCATTGGTTGGCCGGACAATAAACCGAAACCACCGATCCCCTCGCCCTGGGTGCTGCCCAGGCCGAAGTAAAGGTCGTTATCTCGACGGCCATTGAAAACCAGTCCCGGCACCTTGGTAGCGCCGCGGTTATCGGTGACGGCAATTTCCACTGCCGCGGGTGCGTCACAAGAAATGTTCAGCATGATGTCCCGAGGCGGCAGATCGTTCTGCCGGTCAGGGGCCAGGGTTGAAGAGAAGATCCGTCCCAGATTGACCTCATTGCCACCGGCGAACGCCGGCACACAAGTGGTCGGGATAACGCGGCCGGTCACGCTCAAGTCGACACTGGCAGCCTGGGCGGCGAACGGGATTAATGTGGCAGCGGCCAGTGTGCCGGCGAGAATTATTTTCATGCTCATGGACCTGTTGAATGGTTGGAAAACATCCGTGACGCAACTGCGAGACTTCACTGCTGCGAACACCCACGCATAGTTGCCCGTCGAGTAGGATTTTTCTGTAGGAGGAAGCTCTGTTAATTGCAGTATTCCTCAACAAGGCTCGTGGCTTTTTCGACCTACACAGCCAATGAGCCGCCAGGCTGCGTCGCGTTTCGAGCGGGCGTGAAAAATCCGAAGCCGTGCCATACTTCGCTTTTCTCAAAGCCGGATGACCTCGTTTGAGACAGCACCTTGCTCTGCCATTCATGCTGTTGATCGCCATGCTGCTCAATGGCTGCGCGAGCCTTGATGTAGTGCGCGAGCCCAGCCAGGCGCTACCGGCGACAGATTCCGCCTTCGGCCGTTCGGTTCAGTCCCAGGCCGCACCACATGAAGGTCGCTCAGGCTTTCGCCTGTTGGCCGACAGCACCGACGCCTTCATCGCCCGGGCCGAGTTGATTCGCCACGCCCAAGGCAGCCTGGATTTGCAGTACTACATCGTCCATGACGGCATCAGCACCCGAATGCTGGTGGACGAACTGCTCAAGGCCGCAGATCGCGGCGTACGCGTGCGCATCCTGCTGGATGACACCACCAGCGACGGCCAGGATCAGATCATCGCCACCCTCGCCGCTCATCCGCAGATCCAGATCCGCCTGTTCAACCCGCTGCACCTGGGACGCGCCACCGGCGTGACCCGCAGCCTCGGTCGCCTGCTCAACCTGTCACAGCAACACCGCCGGATGCACAACAAACTGTGGCTGGCGGACAACAGCATGGCCATCGTCGGCGGCCGCAACCTGGGCGACGAGTATTTCGACGCCGAACCCAACCTGAACTTCACCGACATCGACCTGCTCGGTGTCGGCCCGGTGGCTGAACAATTGGGGCACAGCTTCGACCAATACTGGAACAGCGCCCTGAGCAAACCCATCGAACAGTTCCTGTCCCGTCGCCCCACGCCCAAGGACCTGGCCAACAACCGCCTGCGCCTGCAAGAGTCCCTGGAGCAGACCCAAAAGGAAAATCACGCGCTCTACCAGCAGTTGACCGCCTACAAGACCCAACCGCGCCTGGACATTTGGCGCAACCAGTTGATCTGGGCCTGGAACACAGCGCTGTGGGACGCGCCCAGCAAAGTGCTGGCCAAGGACGAGCCGGACCCGCAGTTGTTGCTGACCACGCAACTGGCCCCCGAGCTGACCGGCGTCAGCAAAGAGCTGATCATGATTTCCGCCTACTTCGTCCCCGGCCAGCCAGGTTTGGTGTACCTGACCAGTCGCGCCGATGCCGGCGTGTCGGTGAGCCTGCTGACCAACTCCCTGGAAGCTACCGACGTGCCCGCGGTGCACGGCGGCTATGCGCCGTACCGCAAGGCCTTGTTGCAACATGGCGTACGCCTGTTCGAGCTGCGGCGACAACCGGGCGACACCGGCAGCAGCCCTCACCTGTTCTACAGCAAATCCTACGGCCAATCGGACTCCAGCCTGCACAGCAAGGCGATCATCTTCGACCAGCAGAAATCGTTCATCGGCTCGTTCAATTTCGACCCGCGCTCGGTGCTGTGGAACACCGAAGTCGGCGTACTGGTGGACAGCCCTGAACTCGCCGGCCAAGTCCGTGAGCTGGCCTTGCAGGGCATGGCGCCGGCCCTGAGTTATCAAGCCAGGCTGGAGCACGGAAGGCTTGTATGGACCACCGAAGACAACGGCCAGATACACGACCTGGACCGCGAACCGGGCAGTTGGTGGCGCCGGTTCAATGCCTGGTTCAGCACGACGATCGGGCTGGAGCGGATGTTGTAGGCCTGCTCAAACCGCTGTGGGCTCAGGCTGTTTGGCTCGCCCCGAACGCCCCTTGGCGCATTAGCAGAATCACCAGGCCAAACGCCCCTGCCGCCATGAACAAAGGCAGCGCATGCCCGCTGATCCACTGGCTGCCCGCTCCCGCCGCCAGTGGGCCGATCAGGCAACCAAGGCCCCACAGTTGCGCGACATGGGCATTGGCCCGCACCAGCGCATCGTCGCGATAACGCTCGCCGATCAGGATCAGCGACAACGTGAACAAACCTCCGGCACTGGCACCGAACAGCACCCACAACGGCCAGATCAACAGGGTATCAATCAACAGCGGAACCGCCAGGCTCGATAACGTCAGCGCCACCGCACACCCCGTCAACAGCGCCCGGCGAGACACGCGATCGGCCAGGGCGCCGATGGGCAACTGCAACAAGGCATCGCCGACCACCACGGTGCTGACCATTGCCAGCGCGATGTCGGCAGTGAAGCCCTGGCGCAGGCAATACACCGGCAGCAACGTGAGGATCATGGCCTCGAACGCGGCGAACAACGAGACCGCCCAGGCAATCGCCGGCAAGCCTCGGCAAAACGTCCACAAGTCGCTAAACGTAACGCTGCCGGCCTCGCTGCTCGGCGCACCGCTGCGGCCCAGCAACAGCAAAGGTGCGACCAGCAGCAGGCCGACGCCCACCCAGAACCCATAGTCATGATCGGTCCCCAGCGCGCCCAGCAGCAGCGGGCCGGACAACTGGCTCAGTGCGTAGCAGCTGCCGTACAGCGCCACCAGTCGCCCACGCCACTGTTCAATGACCAGTTGATTGATCCAGCTTTCACCGAGAATGAACACCAGGGTCAGGACCACGCCAATCACCAGGCGCAGCAGCAACCAGACCGGATAGCTGGGCAACAGTGCCAGCAACCCGATGGACACTGCGCCGCCCCACAGGCACAGGCGCATCAACGCTGCCGTACCGAACCGCGCCGCCAACCGGCTCGACACCTTGGCCCCAAGCAACACCCCCACGGCCGGCATGGCGGCCATCACGCCAATGGCGAACGAGCCATAGCCCCAGCCCTCCAGGCGCAGCGACACCAGCGGCATGCTCACGCCCAGGGCCAGGCCGACACTCAGGACAGATGCCAATACGGCGAAATAGGTCGCCCAACGCATTTCCACGCTCCTGTGGACAGTGATCGGTTTTTCAGACACCACTCAAAACAATGTGGGAGCGAGCTTGCTCGCGATGACGGCGCAACATTCAACAAAGTCGTCGTCTGTCATACCGCTATCGCGAGCAAGCTCGCTCCCACAGGGATTTGTGTCGACCGCCAATCTTCCGCTCTTCCCCGCTCCCACAGGGTGAATCAGCGCTGCATGACACCCCGCACAGATCCGGGGCCGCCTCTGTCAGAGCTTGATCCAGGTCGACTTCAGCTCGGTGTACTTGTCGAACGCATGCAGCGACTTGTCGCGACCGTTGCCCGATTGCTTGAAACCACCGAACGGCGCGGTCATGTCGCCGCCGTCGTACTGGTTGACCCATACGCTACCGGCACGCAGGGCCTTGGCGGTCAGGTGGGCCTTGGAGATGTCCTTGGTCCATACCGCTGCGGCCAGGCCGTACGGTGTGTCGTTGGCGATCTCGATGGCCTGCTCGGCGGTGTCGAAGGCAATGACCGACAGCACCGGGCCGAAAATCTCTTCCTGGGCGATTTTCATCGCGTTGCTCACGCCATCGAAAATTGTCGGCTCGACGTAGGTGCCGCCCGTTTCCTCAAGGATGCGCTTGCCGCCGGCCACCAATTTGGCGCCGTCGCTGTGCCCGGCCTCAATGTAGGACAGCACGGTGTTCATCTGCTGGGTATCGACCAGGGCGCCGACATTGGTGGCCGGGTCCAGGGGGTTGCCAGGCTTCCAGCCCTTGAGGGCTTCGATCACCAGTGGCAGGAACGTGTCCTTGATGGAGCGCTCCACCAACAGCCGCGAGCCGGCGGTGCAGACCTCGCCCTGGTTGAAGGCGATGGCGCTGGCGGCGGATTCGGCGGCGGCTTGCAGGTCCGGGGCATCGGCGAACACGATGTTCGGGCTCTTGCCGCCGGCTTCCAGCCAGATACGCTTCATATTGGATTCGCCGGAGTAGATCATCAGTTGCTTGGCGATCTTGGTAGAGCCGGTGAACACCAGCGTATCGACGTCCATATGCAGGGCCAGGGCCTTGCCGACGGTGTGGCCATAGCCTGGCAGCACGTTCAGCACGCCTTTGGGAATACCGGCCTCGATCGCCAGTGCGGCGATACGGATGGCGGTCAGCGGGGATTTTTCCGACGGTTTGAGCACCACCGAGTTACCGGTGGACAGCGCCGGGCCGAGTTTCCAGCAGGCCATCATCAACGGGAAGTTCCATGGCACGATAGCGCCCACGACACCCACCGGCTCACGGGTTACCAGGCCCAACTGGTCGTGGGGGGTGGCCGCCACTTCGTCGTAGAGCTTGTCGATGGCTTCGCCGCTCCAGCTCAAGGCTTGGGCCGCGCCGGGAACATCGATATTGAGGGAATCGCTGATCGGCTTGCCCATGTCCAGGGTTTCGAGCAGGGCCAGTTCTTCGGCATGCTGCTTGAGCAGGCCGGCGAAACGAATCATGGTGGCTTTGCGCTTGCTTGGGGCCAGGCGCGACCAGGCGCCGGAATTGAACGTGGCACGAGCGTTTTCGACCGCACGCTGGGCGTCGGCCACGTCACAGCTGGCGACCTTGCCCAGCAAGCGGCCATCGACCGGGCTGAGGCAATCGAAGGTTTCGCCGGACACCGCATCGGTGTACTCGCCGTTGATGAAGGCGCGGCCTTCGATCTTCAGGTCGCGGGCGCGTTGTTCCCAGTCGGCACGAGTCAGGGTGGTCATGCGTGTGTCCTCCTCTTATTGAGTACGAACGCCGCGCAATGCGCAGCGCTCAAAAGAATTCTGCCCGGCCAGCCTGTTTTCGACGCTATTTTCGACACGGGCACCCGCCACCCTAAACCAGCGACCGGTCATGTTTCAATATATTTGACACTACGCGGGCAAACGGCCTTGCGATGTTCATTTTAATAAACATAGACTCGAAGCCTTCCAAGCGATCACTGGGGATCACCCACATGAGCATTCAGGACATTGTCGATTTCAGCCAAGCCAATACCACCGCCGAACGCTATCGCCCGGACCCGGCCAAGGTGTTCAAGGGCGACCCCGAACAAACAGTGTTCAACCACTACAGCAGCCCCTGCGGGCAAATGAATGCTGGCGTATGGGAAGGCGCCGTCGGCCAGTGGACGGTCAATTACACCGAGCATGAGTATTGCGAGATCGTCCAGGGCGTTTCCGTGCTGCGGGACGACGATGGCAATGCCAAGACCCTGCGGGCCGGCGACCGTTTCGTGATTCCAGCGGGGTTCAAGGGTACTTGGGAAGTGTTGGAGCCGTGCCGCAAGATTTACGTGGTGTTCGAACAGAAGGCTTGAGGATTTGGCGTGGCCTGGGCAGGCCTCATCACCAGACCGTATGACGCCTGAGATCCCTGTGAGAGCTTGCTCGCGATGAGGCCCTCACAGGCAACAAAAAAGGCCCGTATCTCGCGATATAGGCCTTTTTCGTAAGAAGGGAAAAATCAATTACTTGATTTTGCCTTCCTTGTAGATCACGTGCTTGCGAACAACCGGATCATATTTCTTGATCTCGATTTTGTCCGGGGTAGTACGCTTGTTCTTGTCGGTAGTGTAGAAGTGACCAGTACCGGCGCTCGAGATCAAACGAATCAATTCACGCATGATTAGCTCCCTTAAACCTTGCCATCGCGACGAAGTTCGGCCAGCACGACACTGATGCCACGCTTGTCGATGATACGCATGCCCTTGGCAGATACGCGCAGACGCACAAAACGTTTCTCTTCTTCAACCCAGAAGCGGTGATGCTGCAGGTTCGGCAGGAAACGACGACGGGTTTTGTTGTTTGCGTGGGAAATGTTATTCCCAGTCACCGGACCCTTACCGGTAACTTGACAGACTCTCGACATGCCTCAGCCCTCTAAAACCACATGCCCAACCCGGCATGGGTTGGCCGCTTAATCTCTCAGTCATTTGGCGCCAGGCGCCGCGTTTCTTTAAGGGTCTTACCGGCTACACCTACAGTGAAGGAACCGGGCCCCTAGAAAAGAGCGCTGCTTTATACCAGAAAGACCACAGTGCAACAACAGCCGATGTGATTTGTCTTCATGGCCAATCATCGACCAACCGCCCCGGACGGCGGGCGCAAAGGCTGGCGCAGCCTCTTACCGCTCGTCGCTGCATGCAGGTTTTTTTCACCCGCGGCGTTTTCCAGCCCATCAACGCACCGACGCAGAGTGCCGGAAAATGCAAAAAGGGGATAGTCATTTAGCGGCGAGCCCACTAGGGTAGGCCTTTTCCAGACTGCACTCGCAGATGGGCCTTCGACTTGCACAGGAAACCGACCATGCGCCTCGCTGCCCTACCATTGTTGCTCGCCCCTCTGCTGATCAGCCCGCAGGCCTTGGCCGCCGCCCTGAGCGTCTGTACCGAAGCCAGCCCGGAAGGGTTCGATGTCGTCCAGTACAACTCCCTGACGACCACCAACGCCTCCGCCGACGTGCTGATGAACCGCCTGGTGGACTTCGATACCGCCAGTGGCAAAGTGGTCCCAAGCCTGGCCGAGCGCTGGGAAGTCTCCACCGATGGCCTGACCTATGTGTTCAAGCTGCGGCCACAGGTCAAGTTCCACCGCACCGACTACTTCACGCCGCGCCGCGACCTGACCGCCGAGGACGTGAAGTTCAGCTTCGAGCGCATGCTAGACCCGGCGACCCCATGGCACAAGGTTGCGCAGAGTGGCTTCCCCCATGCCCAGTCCATGCAATTGCCGGCGCTGATCAAGAAAATCGACGCACTGGACCCACTGACCGTGCGCTTCACCCTCGATCACGCCGACTCGACCTTTTTGGCGACGTTGAGCATGGGCTTTGCCTCCATCTATTCGGCCGAATACGCCGATCAGTTGATGAAGGCCGGCACGCCGGAAAAACTCAACAACCAGCCGATCGGCACCGGCCCGTTCATTTTCAACCGGTTCCAGAAAGATGCTTCGATTCGCTACAAGGCCAACGCTGATTATTTTGGCGGCAAGCCCCAAGTGGATCCCTTGATCTTCGCCATCACGCCGGACGCCAACGTACGCCTGCAGAAACTGCGCCGCAACGAATGCCAGATCGCCCTGTCGCCCAAGCCGCTGGACGTACAAGCCGCCAAGCAAGAACCTACGCTGAAAGTCGAGCAGACCGACGCCTTCATGACCGCGTTCGTGGCGATCAACAGCCAGCATCCGCCACTGGACAAGCCTGAGGTGCGCCAAGCCATCAACCTGGCCTTCGACAAGGCCAGCTACCTCAAGACCGTCTTCGAAGGCACCGCCGAAGCCGCCAACGGCCCCTACCCGCCCAACACCTGGAGCTACGCCAAAAACCTGCCCGGCTACGCCCATGACCCGGCAAAGGCCCGCGACCTGCTGGCCAAGGCCGGTTTGAAGGAAGGCTTCCAGACCACCATCTGGACCCGCCCTTCCGGCAGCCTGCTGAACCCCAACCCCAGTGCCGGCGCACAGCTGCTGCAGTCCGACCTGGCGCAAATCGGCATCCAGGCCGAGATCCGGGTGATCGAATGGGGCGAGTTGATCCGTCGCGCCAAGGCCGGCGAACATGACCTGCTGTTCATGGGTTGGGCGGGCGACAACGGCGATCCGGACAACTTTCTCACGCCACAATTTTCCTGCGCGGCGGTCAAGTCCGGCACCAACTTCGCCCGCTACTGCAACCCAGACCTGGACAAACTGATCACCGCCGGCAAGACCACTGGCGAACAAGGTGTGCGTACCAAGCTCTATGAGCAGGCCCAGGCCCAGATCCAGCAGCAGGCCCTGTGGCTACCCCTGGCCCACCCGACCGCGTTCGTCCTGACCCGCAAGGATGTGCAGGGTTATTCGGTCAGCCCGTTTGGGCGCCAGGACTATTCGAAAGTCAGCATCAAGTAACCCCTGCCCCACAGTCCCCCTCTTGTGGGAGCTTTGCTCCCACAAGGGATTATTCAAGCCTGACCCTGCCTACATCCACCCACACTCCGCCATCGACAGCGGCTCCCCATCGCCAACGATGAAATGATCGAGCACCCGCACATCGATCAGCTCCAGCGCCTCCCGAAGCCGCTCGGTGAGCACCCGATCGGCCTGGCTGGGCTCGGAGTTACCGGAGGGGTGGTTGTGGCACAGGATCAGCGCGGCGGCGTTATGGGCCAAGGCCCTTTTGACCACCTGCCGGGGATGAACACTGGCGCTGTCGATGGAGCCGCGAAACAGCGCCTCGAAGGCCAACACCTGGTGCTTGGAGTTGAGAAACAGGCAACCGAACACTTCGTGGGGCTCGTGGCGCAGCATCGATTTCAAGTACTCACGCACCACGAATGGGCTTTCCAGCGAGGTCTTTTCCCGGGCTCGTTCAGCCAAATGCCGACGGCTCATTTCCTGAGCCGCCTGCAGTTGGGCAAACTTCGCCGGCCCGAGCCCCATATGGTTGCTGAATGTGATCTGATCGGCCTCAAGCAGTGCGCGCAGGCTGCCAAATTGAATCAATAGTTGTCGTGCCAGATCCACCGCACTTTTGCCCGACACGCCGGTTCGTAAAAAAATCGCCAGCAGCTCGGCGTCCGACAGACTCCCCGCCCCCAGCGCCAATAACCTCTCCCGCGGCCGCTCGGCTGCGGGCCAATCGCGAATACTCATGGCATCTCCCTGATTGTGGGCGCCGCTGTTCCGTAGCGGTCGCTGTGATATCGTAGCCCATCTTTTTTGCAGGCGATTTGCACCCTGGCAGGCTGCTGCCAAGGGGTTCGCCTTGCACTGACCACTGAAATCGAAAGGCAGGCCTATGCAGCGGCTGTATCGGAAACGCATCGTTCTGGGCGTCGGCGGCGGCATTGCCGCCTACAAGAGCGCCGAGCTGGTTCGCAGGCTTATCGACCAGGGCGCGGAAGTACGGGTCGTCATGACCCGCGGTGGCAGCGAGTTCATTACCCCGCTGACCATGCAAGCCCTGTCCGGACACCCCGTGCACCTGGATTTGCTCGACCCGGCGGCAGAAGCCGCCATGGGCCATATCGAACTGGCCAAGTGGGCCGACCTGGTGCTGATCGCCCCGGCCACGGCCGACCTGATCGCCCGTTTGGCCCAAGGCATCGCCGACGACCTGCTGACCACCCTGGTGCTCGCCACCGACGCGGTGGTCGCCGTGGCGCCGGCCATGAACCAGGCCATGTGGCGCGACCCGGCCACCCAGGCCAATCTGCAACTGCTGGAAAGCCGCGCCCTGAAAGTCTTCGGCCCGGCCTCCGGCAGCCAGGCCTGCGGCGATGTCGGCATGGGCCGCATGCTTGAAGCCACCGACCTGGCCCAATGCGCCGCCGACTGCTTCCAGCGCCAGGCGCTGACCGGCAAGCACGTACTGATCACCGCCGGGCCGACCCAGGAAAACATCGACCCGGTGCGCTACATCACCAACCACAGCTCCGGAAAAATGGGCTTCGCCCTGGCCGAGGCCGCCGTGGAAGCCGGCGCCCGGGTGACGCTGATTACCGGCCCCGTACACTTGCCAACGCCGGACCGGGTCACGCGCATCGACGTGGTCAGCGCCCGGGACATGCTCGCAGCCTGCGAAGCAGCCATCCCCTGCGACCTGTTCATCGCCTCGGCGGCGGTGGCGGACTACCGTCCCGAAGTCGTTGCCCCGCAAAAATTGAAGAAAGACCCTACAAGCGGCGACGGCCTGCTACTGCAAATGGTGCGCAACCCGGACATCCTGGCCAGCATCGCCACCCGCCCCGACCGCCCGTTCAGTGTCGGCTTCGCCGCCGAGACCGAACACCTGCTCGATTACGCCGCACGCAAGCTCAAGGACAAGAACCTCGACTTGATCGTCGCCAACGACGTGGCCAACCCGAGCATCGGCTTCAACAGCGAAGAAAACGCCTGCAGCGTGATCGACCGCCAGTTGCACGCCACACTTTTCGCCCAGACCAGCAAGAGCAAGATTGCCCGCCAGCTGATCACCTTTATCGCCGAACGTCTGAACCAGGTTTAATGTCATGCACGCCCTACAAGCCAAAATCCTCGATCCACGCATCGGCAACGAATTCCCGCTGCCGCAATACGCCACACCGGGCTCCGCCGGCCTCGACCTGCGGGCGATGCTCAAGCAGGACACGATCCTGGAGCCGGGCCAGACCCTGCTGATCCCTACCGGCCTGTCGGTGTACATCGGCGACCCGGGCCTGGCCGCGCTGATCCTGCCGCGCTCGGGCCTGGGCCACAAGCACGGCATCGTGCTGGGCAACCTGGTGGGCCTGATCGACTCCGATTACCAAGGCGAACTGATGGTGTCGTGCTGGAACCGCGGCCAAACGGCCTTCAACATAGCCGTGGGCGAACGCATCGCGCAGCTGGTGCTGGTGCCGGTGGTCCAGGCCCACTTCGAACTGGTCGAAGAATTCGACGAAAGCCAGCGCGGCGCAGGTGGTTTCGGGCATTCCGGCAGCCATTGACCGGTGGTTTTCGGGCCGGGCGTCCTGCCTGGCCTGTTTGTGAAGCTTGTGTTTCAGGACAAAAAATGCGCAATGGCTTTCTGCTAGGTTTCCCATCCGGAATCAATGTATTAGGCGACCGAGGCCGGGATAACGCTGTCTCATGGCACTTTCCCACCACGAACTCTCTGTCAAAAACGCCGTCATACCCTTCAGCTTGAGCCTGCCGACGCTAACCGTCGGCCTGTCCAGTCACCTTCCAGATAGAGCGCCCCGCCCATGAACACTCCAGCCGCAATCGCCCCGATCTTCCCTGAAAGCATCTTCCGCGCCTACGACATCCGTGGCGTGGTACCGGAAACCCTCACCGCCGAAACCGCCTACTGGATCGGTCGCGCCATTGGCTCCCAGAGCCTGGCCCAGGGTGAACCGAATGTGTGCGTCGGCCGTGATGGCCGTTTGTCGGGCCCTGAGCTGGTCGAACAACTGATCAAAGGCGTTGCCGACAGCGGCTGCCACGTCAGCGACGTAGGCCTGGTGCCGACCCCGGCGCTGTACTACGCCGCCAACGTGTTGGCCGGCAAGTCCGGGGTGATGCTCACCGGCAGCCACAACCCGTCGAACTACAACGGCTTCAAGATCGTCATCGCCGGCGACACCCTCGCCAACGAGCAGATCCAGGCCCTGCACACCCGCCTCAAGACCAACGACCTGAGCAGCGGCCAGGGCAGCGTGACCAAGGTCGATATCCTCGAGCGCTACAACGACGAGATCGTCAAGGACGTGAAACTCGCCCGACGCCTGAAAGTGGTGGTCGATTGCGGCAACGGCGCGGCTGGCGTGATCGCCCCACAACTGATCGAAGCCCTGAACTGCGAAGTCATCCCGCTGTTCTGCGACGTGGACGGCAACTTCCCCAACCACCACCCGGACCCGGGCAAGCTGGAAAACCTCGAAGACCTGATCGCCAAGGTCAAGGAAACCAACGCCGACCTGGGCCTGGCCTTCGACGGCGACGGCGACCGCGTGGGCGTGGTGACCAATACCGGCAGCGTGGTGTTCCCCGACCGCCTGCTGATGCTGTTCGCCAAGGACGTGGTGGCGCGCAACCCGGATGCCGAAATCATCTTCGACGTCAAATGCACCCGTCGCCTGGTGCCGCTGATCAAGGAATACGGTGGCCGTCCATTGATGTGGAAAACCGGTCATTCGTTGATCAAGAAGAAAATGAAACAGAGCGGCGCCCTGCTGGCCGGCGAAATGAGCGGCCACATCTTCTTCAAGGAACGCTGGTTCGGTTTTGACGACGGCATCTACAGCGCCGCGCGCCTGCTGGAAATCCTCAGCAAGGAGAAATCCACGGCCGAAGAGCTGTTCGCAACCTTCCCGAACGATATTTCTACGCCAGAAATCAATATCCATGTGACCGAAGAGAGCAAATTCAGCATCATTGATGCACTGCACGACGCTCAATGGGGCGAAGGCGCCGAACTGACCACCATCGATGGTGTGCGGGTCGACTATCCCCATGGCTGGGGCCTGGTTCGCGCATCCAACACCACACCGGTGCTGGTACTGCGTTTCGAGGCCGACAACGAGGCCGAGTTGCAGCGCATCAAGGATGTGTTCCACACCCAACTCAAACGTGTTGCACCTGATCTCCAACTACCGTTTTGATTTTTTTCAAGCACCACCGGAGCCCTGAATGACCCTCGAACGCGAAGCCGCCGCCAACACCGCCAAGGTCCTGTCCGAAGCGTTGCCTTATATCCGACGCTACGTCGGCAAGACCCTGGTGATCAAATATGGCGGCAACGCGATGGAAAGCGAGGAGCTGAAAACCGGCTTCGCCCGTGACATCGTGCTGATGAAGGCCGTGGGCATCAACCCGGTGGTCGTACACGGTGGTGGCCCGCAAATCGGTGACTTGCTCAAGCGCCTGTCGATCGAAAGCCACTTCATCGATGGCATGCGTGTCACCGACGCGCAGACCATGGATGTGGTGGAAATGGTCCTGGGCGGCCAGGTCAACAAGGACATCGTCAACCTGATCAACCGCCATGGCGGCAGCGCCATCGGCCTGACAGGCAAGGACGCCGAGCTGATCCGGGCGAAAAAGCTCACCGTCACTCGCCAGACACCGGAAATGACCCAGCCGGAAATCATCGACATCGGTCATGTGGGCGAAGTGGTCGGCATCAACACCGACCTGCTGAACCTGCTGGTCAAGGGCGACTTCATCCCGGTCATCGCGCCCATCGGCGTGGGCGCCAATGGCGAGTCGTACAACATCAACGCCGACCTGGTGGCCGGCAAGGTTGCCGAGGCACTGAAAGCTGAAAAGCTGATGCTGCTGACCAACATCGCCGGCCTGATGGACAAGTCGGGCAAGGTCCTGACCGGCCTGTCGACCCAACAGGTCGATGACCTGATCGCCGACGGCACCATCTACGGCGGCATGCTGCCGAAGATTCGTTGCGCACTGGAAGCGGTACAAGGCGGCGTCGGCAGCTCGCTGATCATCGACGGACGGGTGCCGAATGCGATCCTGCTGGAGATCTTCACCGACACTGGCGTGGGTACGTTGATCAGCAATCGCAAGCGTCCTTAAGCGACACCTGTAAAAAAGACCCCGCTCAACCTGGTTGGGCGGGGTCTTTTTTTACACCTCTTTTCAGATGATGCTTTTGTGGCGAGGGAGCTGCCGCCGCGTCTTCGACGCTGCGCTGTCGCGCAGTGAACTGGTCTTGTGGCGAGGGGATTTATCCCCGCTGCGCAGCCCAGCGGGGCGGTGCGACGTTTCGCTAAATCCCCTCGCCACACGGGAATAGCGGTCCAACTGAGCCACATTGCAGCTTGTTGAAAAGTACTTCAAAAACATGGGGTTGTAATTTGTTCCATGAGAGCTTGCTCCCGCTGGGCTTTTGTAGAAGCTGGCGAAGCCTGCGATCTTTTGATCTTTCGCTTGGGATTCAAGTGGCCGGGGAAAGATCGCAGCCTCGTTGCACTCGACAGCTCAGGCCCAGCGGGAGCAAGCTCCCTCGCCACAAGATCAAAATCAGCGGGCTTCTTATTAGACGCCGAACTGCGCCCGATAAGCCTCAACCGCCGG
Source organism: Pseudomonas sp. PF05 (assembly GCF_056521845.1). NCBI lineage: Bacteria > Pseudomonadati > Pseudomonadota > Gammaproteobacteria > Pseudomonadales > Pseudomonadaceae > Pseudomonas > Pseudomonas sp. PF05. The sequence goes on from NZ_JBWLPW010000015.1 coordinate 84,889, forward strand.
CAAATGCTGCTTGAGCTGCGGATCGTCGGCCAAAAACTCCAGCACCTGGTTCAGCGACACAATGCTGATCACCGGAATGCCGAAGTCGCGCTCCACTTCCTGGATCGCCGACAACTCGCCGTTACCACGCTCCTGGCGGTTCAGGGCAATCAGCACGCCAGCGGCCTTGGCGCCTTCCTGGGAACCGATGATCTGCATCACTTCACGAATGGCAGTGCCGGCGGTGATGACGTCGTCGATGATCAATACATCGCCGGTCAGCGGCGCGCCCACCAGGCTACCGCCTTCGCCATGGGCCTTGGCTTCCTTGCGGTTGAAGCACCAAGGCAAGTCGCGGCCGTGGTGTTCGGCCAGGGCGACGGCGGTGGTGGCGGCCAGCGGGATGCCTTTGTAGGCCGGGCCGAACAGCACATCGAACGGGATGCCACTCTCGACGATGGCTGCCGCATAGAAACGACCCAGTTGCGCCAGGGCGGAACCGGTGTTGAACAGGCCGGCATTGAAGAAGTACGGGCTGGTGCGCCCGGACTTGAGGGTGAACTCACCGAAGCGCAAAACGCCGCGATCGATGGCAAAGCGAATGAAATCGCGCTGATACGCCTGCATGAAAAAAAGCCTCAAATACCGCGGATTTAGCTAAATAGGTACACGGCGTGTATCATACACGCACGTGATTTTTGGGGCCATTTATGCGGATCATCAGTGTGAACGTCAATGGTATTCAGGCTGCAGTCGAGCGTGGTTTGCTCAGTTGGCTGCAAGCACAGAATGCCGACGTCATCTGCCTGCAGGACACCCGCGCCTCCGCCTTTGAACTGGACGATGCAGCCTTCCAACTGGATGGTTACTTCCTTTATGCCTGCGATGCCGAAGTCCCCGCCCAGGGTGGCGTGGCTTTGTACTCGCGGCTGCAACCGAAGGCTGTCATCAACGGTCTCGGTTTCGAGACGGCGGACCGCTACGGGCGCTACCTGCAAGCCGATTTCGACAAGGTCAGCATCGCGACCTTACTGCTCCCTTCGGGGCAGAACGGCGATGAAGATTTGAATCAGAAATTCAAGTTGATGGACGACTTCGCCCGTTACCTGGATAAACAGCGGCGCAAACGTCGCGAGTACATCTATTGTGGCTCGCTGTACGTGGCGCAACAGAAGCTGGATATCAAGAACTGGCGCGACAGCCAACAATCTCCTGGCTTCCTGGCGCCGGAACGGGCCTGGATGGACGAGATCATTGGCAACATGGGTTATGTCGACGCCCTGCGTGAAGTCAGCCGTGAAGGTGACCAATACAGCTGGTGGCCGGACAACGAACAGGCCGAAATGCTCAACCTCGGTTGGCGTTTCGACTACCAGTTGCTGACGCCTGGGCTGCGCCGCTTCGTACGCAGCGCCCGCCTGCCGCGTCAGCCACGGTTCTCGCAGCACGCGCCGCTGATCGTGGATTACGACTGGACGTTGACCATCTAAGCACCGTTTGTACCCATAAAAAACCGACAGCAATGTCGGTTTTTTTATGTCGCTGAAAAACCACTGTGGGAGCAAGCTCGCTCCCACAGGGACAGGTCTTTACTGGTTGTTATTTGACCAAGCGCCAGGTAAACGGATACCTATACGGCAGCCCTTCATTGGCCTTCACGCCGCCAATAATGGTCAGCACCAGCGCACCGATGGCCACCAGGCCGAACAGGAAGAAGCCGATCACCACGACCATCAGCAACAGGCAGATCGCCGAGGCAATCGCCACGGTAATCTGGAAGTTCAGCGCTTCCTTGCCCTGGGCATCGATGAACGGGTCGGATTCACGCTTGAGCTGCCAGAGCACGAGCGGCCCGATCAGGGTGCCGAACGGAATCCAGATCCCCAACAAGGCGGACAGGTGACAAAACATTGCCCATTGACGCGCCTCTTTGCTCGGCTGGGGCAGCAGGATTTGCTCATCACTCATGACGCTCTCCTTGTCTTGAAGCGGGGATCGATCAGTCAGCCAAGGCGGCCTTTTGCAGTTCGAATATCTCGTTCATGCCTTTCTTCGCCAACTCCAGCATAGCGTTCAATTCTTCCGGCTGGAACGGCGCGCCCTCGGCAGTACCCTGGACTTCGATAAAACCACCGGCACTGGTCATGACCACGTTCAGGTCGGTCTCGGCGGCGGAGTCTTCCAGGTAATCCAGGTCCAGCACCGGCTCGCCCTGGTACATGCCCACGGACACCGCGGCGATCATTTGCTTGAGCGGGTCGCCGCCCTTGAGGCCGCCGCGCTTCTTGATCACTTTCAAGGCATCGACCAGTGCGACCATGGCTCCGGTAATGGACGCGGTACGGGTGCCGCCGTCAGCCTGGATCACATCGCAATCTACATACAGCGTCACGTCGCCCAACTTGGACATGTCCAGCGCGGCACGCAGCGAACGGCCGATCAAACGTTGGATTTCCAGGGTACGGCCGCCCTGCTTGCCACGGCTGGCCTCACGTTGATTGCGCTCACCAGTGGCGCGCGGCAGCATGCCGTATTCAGCGGTCAGCCAGCCTTGACCCTGGCCCTTGAGGAACCGTGGCACGCCGTTTTCGACGCTGACCGTGCAGATGACTTTGGTATCACCGAATTCGACCAGTACAGATCCCTCGGCGTGTTTGGTGTAGTTGCGGGTAATGCGGATCGAGCGAAGCTGATCGGCAGCGCGACCACTTGGACGTTTCATAGGGAATACCTGTACAGAGGACGGAAAACTGCCGAGCATTATAGAGCCGTGAATCGTCAGAGGGCAGTTAAACGTAGCGCCGCAAGAAAAGCCGGCGCAAGCGAAGCCGCGCAAAGCCCCGCCCGACGGGCTGCTGCGCTTTGTCGCAAGCGCGGTTGGGGCATACGCCTCACTGCGCTACAATCCTGCGCCTTTGCTGCCCTTGGGCTTTTAATTTACAGATCCCAGGCCCGCGACCACCGTCGTGCCGGCCTGCATTGCGAGGAACCTCCATGGTGCACAGCATGACCGCCTTCGCCCGCGTCGAAAAAGCCGGGGCCCAAGGCACGCTGAGCTGGGAACTGCGCTCGGTCAACAGCCGCTACCTGGAGCCGCACCTGCGCCTGCCCGAGTCTTTCCGCGACCTGGAAGGCGGCGTGCGCGAAGCACTGCGCCAGGGCCTGTCCCGGGGCAAGCTGGAATGCACCCTGCGCTTCACCGAAGAAAGCACCGGCAAGACGCTTCAGGTAGACCGCGAACGCGCCGCGCAACTGGTCGCCGCCGCCGAAACCGTCGCCAGCCTGATCAAGAACCCCGCCGCCCTGAACCCACTGGAAGTCCTGGCCTGGCCCGGCGTGCTGGTGGGGGACGCGAATGACCCGCAGGCGCTGAACGCCGAGGCGATGGCGCTGTTCAATGAAGGTCTCAAAGAACTCAAGGCCGGCCGCGAGCGCGAAGGCGCGGAGCTGGCCCGGCTGATCAACGAGCGCCTGACCTCCATTGAAGAAGACGTCAGCACCCTGCGCGAACTGGTCCCGCAGATGCTCGCCACCCAGCGCCAGAAAATCCTCGACCGCTTCACCGACATGAAGGCCGAGCTGGATCCGCAACGCCTGGAACAGGAAATGGTCATGCTCGCGCAAAAGAGCGACGTGGCCGAAGAACTGGATCGCCTGAGCACCCACATCATCGAAGTTCGCCGGGTGCTCAAGTCCGGCGGTGCGGCCGGTCGCCGCCTGGACTTCCTGATGCAGGAACTCAACCGCGAAGCCAACACACTGGGCTCCAAGGCCTTCGACCCGCGCAGCACCCAGGCGGCGGTCAACCTCAAGGTGTTGATCGAACAAATGCGTGAACAAGTGCAGAACATTGAGTAAGGCTAACCCGACATGACCCACAGCACCGGCACTCTCTACATCATTTCCGCGCCCTCGGGCGCCGGCAAGACCAGCCTGGTCAAGGCGCTGATCGACGCCGAGCCGCAGATCCGCGTCTCGGTCTCGCACACCACCCGCGCCATGCGCCCGGGCGAAGTGAACGGCGTGAACTATCACTTCGTCGACCGCGAAGAGTTCGTGAAGATGGCTGAGCATGGTGATTTCCTGGAGCGTGCCGAAGTCTTCGGCAACCTCTATGGCACTTCGCAAAGCTATCTGCAGCAGACCCTGGACGAAGGCCACGACCTGATCCTGGAAATCGACTGGCAAGGCGCCGAGCAGGTGCGCAAGCTGATGCCCCAGGCCCGTTCGATCTTCATCCTCCCGCCAAGCCAGCAAGCCTTGCGCCAGCGCCTGACCAACCGTGGCCAGGACAGTGACGAAATCATTGAAGGCCGGATGCGCGAAGCGGTCAGCGAAATGAGTCACTACGTCGACTATGATTACCTGATCATCAACGACGATTTCGCCCACGCGCTGGACGACCTGAAGGCGATTTTCCGCGCCAGCCAGTTGCAGCAGAAACGCCAACAGCAACGTTTCGGCAAATTATTGGCCGAATTGCTGGGCTGAACAGCCCTTCCCAAAACCGCTGCGACGGCTTTACATTGGTACTCGCAGCGCGCCGAGGGGCTTGGTCAAAAAATCAGCGCTTCCCTAAACGCTGGTGTTTTTTTAAACTGTCGAGTCCGCTCGCCCAACCGGGCAGCGCGCATATTGCATTCGCTCCGAGGAATACCATGGCCCGCGTAACCGTTGAAGACTGCCTAGAACACGTGGAAAACCGCTTTGAGCTGGTCATGCTCTCTACCAAGCGTGCCCGTCAACTGGCCACCGGCGGCAAAGAGCCATTGGTCCAGTGGGAAAACGACAAGCCTACCGTAGTAGCGCTGCGTGAAATCGCCGAAGGCCTGATGAGCTACGAGTTCATCGCCAACGCTGAAATCGTCGAAGACGAACCGCTGTTCGCAGCGTTCGAGGACGAGTCCAACGAGGCGGTCTAAGCCTATGCCTGGTCGACGTAGCACGGCGCGGGGTCACAGCAAACGGCAGGAGTCATCATGCCGAGCATAGACGCCCTCGCCGATCGCTTATCGGCCTACCTCGGCACGGACCAGGTCAACCTGGTCCGCCGAGCCTATTTCTACGCCGAACAAGCCCACGACGGCCAGCGCCGCCGCAGCGGCGAGGCGTACGTCACGCACCCCCTTGCGGTGGCGAATATTCTTGCCGACATGCACATGGACCATCAGAGCCTGATGGCGGCGATGCTGCATGACGTGATCGAAGACACCGGCATTGCCAAGGAAGCGCTGCAAGCGCAGTTCGGCGAAACCGTGGCCGAACTGGTCGACGGGGTCAGCAAGCTGACCCAGATGAACTTCGAGACCAAGGCCGAGGCCCAGGCCGAGAACTTCCAGAAAATGGCCATGGCCATGGCCCGCGACATCCGCGTGATCCTGGTCAAGCTCGCCGACCGCCTGCACAACATGCGCACCCTGGAAGTACTCTCCGGCGAAAAACGTCGGCGCATCGCCAAGGAAACCCTGGAAATCTACGCGCCCATCGCCAACCGCCTGGGCATGCACGCGATCCGCATCGAGTTCGAAGACCTGGGCTTCAAGGCCATGCACCCGATGCGTTCGGCGCGGATCAACCAGGCCGTCAAACGCGCCCGGGGCAACCGCAAGGAAATCGTCAACAAGATCGAAGAGTCCCTGAGCCACTGCCTGGCTATCGACGGCATCGACGGCGAAGTCAGCGGGCGGCAGAAACACCTCTACGGCATCTACAAGAAAATGCGCGGCAAGCGTCGGGCCTTCAACGAGATCATGGACGTCTACGCGTTCCGGATCATCGTCGACAAGGTCGATACCTGCTACCGCGTGCTGGGCGCTGTACATAATTTGTACAAACCATTGCCGGGGCGCTTCAAGGATTACATTGCGATCCCCAAGGCCAACGGCTATCAATCGCTGCACACCACGTTGTTCGGCATGCACGGCGTACCGATCGAAATCCAGATCCGCACCCGTGAAATGGAAGAGATGGCCAACAACGGCATCGCCGCCCATTGGCTCTACAAATCCAGCGGCGACGAACAACCCAAGAGCACCCACGCCCGGGCCCGGCAGTGGGTCAAGGGTGTGCTGGAAATGCAGCAGCGCGCCGGCAACTCCCTGGAATTCATCGAGAGCGTGAAGATCGACCTGTTTCCGGACGAGGTCTACGTCTTCACGCCCAAGGGCCGGATCATGGAGCTGCCCAAAGGCTCCACGGCCGTGGACTTTGCCTATGCCGTGCACACCGACGTCGGCAACAGCTGCATCGCCTGTCGCATCAACCGTCGCCTGGCACCGTTGTCCGAACCGCTGCAAAGCGGTTCCACGGTGGAAATCGTCAGCGCTCCGGGCGCACGGCCCAATCCGGCGTGGCTCAATTTCGTGGTCACGGGCAAGGCCCGCACACACATCCGGCACGCCTTGAAACTGCAACGCCGCTCCGAATCCATCAGCCTCGGCGAACGCCTGCTGAACAAGGTGCTGAACGGTTTCGACAGCTCGCTGGACAAGATCCCGGCCGAACGTGTGCAGGTAATGCTCCACGAATACCGCCTCGAACTGATCGAAGACCTGCTCGAAGACATCGGGCTGGGCAATCGCATGGCCTATGTCGTCGCCCGCCGCCTGCTCGGCGAAGGCGAACAATTGCCAAGCCCCGAAGGCCCGCTGGCGATTCGCGGCACCGAAGGCCTGGTGCTCAGCTATGCCAAGTGCTGCACGCCGATCCCGGGCGACCCGATTGTCGGCCACCTGTCCGCAGGCAAGGGGATGGTGGTGCACCTGGACAACTGCCGCAACATCAGTGAAATCCGCCACAACCCGGAAAAATGCATCCAGCTCTCCTGGGCCAAGGATGTCACCGGCGAATTCAACGTCGAGCTGCGGGTCGAGCTGGAGCACCAGCGTGGCCTGATCGCCCTGCTGGCCAGCAGCGTCAACGCCGCCGACGGCAATATCGAAAAAATCAGCATGGACGAACGCGATGGCCGCATCAGCGTCGTCCAATTGGTGGTCAGCGTGCACGACCGTGTGCACCTGGCCCGCGTGATCAAGAAACTGCGCGCCCTGACCGGCGTCATCCGCATCACCCGCATGCGCGCATAGCTCCTCAAATAGCCCCCCTATTCCTTACAAGGAGTCATCAATGACCAAGACCGTTATCACCAGCGACAAGGCCCCGGCCGCCATCGGTACCTATTCCCAGGCGATCAAGGCCGGCAACACCGTGTACATGTCCGGCCAGATCCCACTGGACCCCAAGACCATGGAACTGGTTGAAGGCTTCGAAGCCCAGACCGTGCAGGTGTTCGAAAACCTCAAGGCCGTGGCCGAAGCTGCCGGTGGCTCGTTCAAGGACATCGTCAAGCTCAACATCTTCCTCACCGACTTGAGCCACTTCGCCAAGGTCAACGAGATCATGGGCAAGTACTTCGACCAGCCTTACCCTGCCCGCGCCGCCATTGGCGTGGCCGCCCTGCCAAAGGGTTCGCAGGTCGAGATGGATGCCATCCTGGTCATCGAGTAAACAGGTCGGCGCAGCGTCCCCCGCTGCGCCGTTTTCGTTTTGAAAGGATTCCACCATGCGCAAAGCGCTTGCTCTCCCCCTGCTCGCCCTCCTGCTGGCCGGCTGCGCCAGCGACCCTGCCGACCGTGACATCAGCGGTACCTGGATCAACCAGGCCGCCATCGACGCTGCCGCCAAGGGTGGCCCGCTTCGCGAGGCATTGCAGGGCTATGGCCCGAACCTGGAATGGGACGTCAACACCCGGGCCGGCCAGGCGCGCTACACCAACGGCTTTGAAAACGTCGAAGGCAAATTGCTGGGCGAAGAAGACGGCACCTGGAAAGTCGATTTCTACGGCAGCTCCGCCAGCGAACTCAAGCGCGACGGCGACCAGTTGAGCCAGGCCGCCACCGAGAACGAACCGCAGCAGGTGTTCGATCGCGCACAAGTCCAGGTACCGGAAGGCGCGCCCATCGGCGCCAGTTTCGAGCGCGCGCTGTATGCCGCCTACCTTGGCGGCACCTGGAACATCGCCAGCGGCCCCGGCCAGGGCGCTACCGTGCAATTCCAGCCCGACGGCCAGGTCAGCGGCCTGCCGGGGGCCGATCGCTACGCCTTGTGCCTGGCCGGCGATTGCGCCTCCATGAGCGGTGGCAACGACAACATCTGGCTGCAGCAGAACGGCCAGGGCAATCCCTGGATCTTTACCCGCGACGGCAAGAAGCTGGAAATCTTCCAGACCGTCAACGCGGCGCTGGCCGATGAAATGCCGTCGTTCACGCCGGGTGATCGTAAGTGGGTACTTGAAAAGCAGTAGTGCGAATACCCTGTAGGAGTGGACCTGTGGGAGCAAAGCTTGCTCGCGATAGCGGTTCTACAGCCAACAGAAATGTTGTATGTGGCGACGTCATCGCGAGCAAGCTTTGCTCCCACAGGCCCGTTCCCACAGTTTGCTTTGGGCTGACCGTCAGTCAGCAGCGCCCTTCCAGAATCGCTGCATACCCCTCGCGAAAACTCGGATAACGCGGCGTCCAGCCCAAGGCCTTCGCCCGGGCATTGCTGCAGCGCTTGCTGCCGGCACGCCGCACGCTGGCGTCTTCGGCCCACTGGGTGACGCCCATGTATTCACGCAACCAGCCCACCACCTCGGCCAGCGGCGCAGGGGCGTCGTCGACGCCGATGTAGCAATCGTCCAGCACCCGGCCCTGGCGATCGGCCTCCAGCAGGAACGCCAGCAAGCCGGCCGCATCGTCGGCGTGGATGCGATTGGCGTAGAGCGGCGGGTCGATCACGACGCGATACCCTTGGCGCACCTGGCTCAGCAACCACTCTCGACCCGGCCCATAGATACCGGTCAGGCGCACGCGGCTGGCCGGGATGCCGCTGTCCAGGGCCACTTGCTCGGCTTCGAGCATCAGCCGACCGGAATACCCGCCGGCCACGGTTGGCGAGGCTTCATCCACCCATTCGCCCTGCTGTTGCCCATAAACACTGCTGCTGGACACAAAAAGCAGACGCTTGGGCTGCTGCCCATGCTGCTTCAACCAGCTCAACACATGCTGCAACCCCTCGACATAAGCCGTGCGATAACCCGCTTCGTCATGGTCGGTGGCGGCAGCGCTGTACACCAGGTAATCCAGCGACCCGGTGGGCCAGTCGGTAGGACATTGCTCGCTGAACAAATCCCCCGCCACCCCGATGACGCCCGCCGGCAGGTTCGAAACCGTGCGCCGCAGGCCATGGACTTGCCATTGTTCGGCCACTAACCGGCTGGCCAGGCGGCCGCCGATATCACCGCAGCCGGCGATCAAAACAGAAGGCGCGGACATCATGAACTCCTCTGGCAAAGCCGCAGACTAGCCTCCGTGGGGGACGAGCGGCTAGCCATGTGAGAAAAAAAGTTACTGTATTACTTTTGTTAACAAGAATTAATTGCAATAATGCCCACCACTTTTGTTCTCGGCCCACGAGGCCTGGAAGAACATCAACCTTCTTTTTTCTCTCAGGTCCGGCCAGCATGAAACGCTCTCTATCCCCCGCTTCGCCAACCAATCGACCTCGTGCCTGGAGCACGGTAGCCGCCCTGCTGTTCAGCCTGCTGCTGGCACCTGCCGCCGCGTTCGCTGATCAAGCCTCCGCTCCCACAGCCACTAACGAACCCGCTGCAAGCGCCACGCCGAACGTACCGCGCAACCCTGACGGCAGTGTGGACACCTCGTCACTTCCTCCGGAAGTCCAAAAGGCGTTGTCCGAGCTCGGCGAAACGGCCGAGCTGATGGAACAAGAGCAGCAAAACGCCGACAACTCCCTGGGCATGGCCCACGACCTGTCGCCATGGGGCATGTACAAGAACGCTGACATCATCGTGAAAATCGTGATGATCGGCCTGGCCATCGCCTCGATCATCACCTGGACCATCTGGATCGCCAAAGGCTTCGAGCTGCTGGGTGCCAAGCGTCGCTTGCGCGGTGAAATCGCCGCCCTGAAAAAAGCCACCACCCTCAAGGAAGCCAGCGCCAGCGCCGCGAAGGCAGGCACTCTTGCCAACCTGCTGGTGCATGACGCCCTCGAAGAGATGCGCCTGTCGGCCAACAGCCGCGAGAAAGAAGGCATCAAGGAACGCGTGAGCTTCCGTCTCGAGCGCCTGGTCGCCGCCTGCGGTCGCAACATGAGCAGCGGCACCGGCGTGCTCGCCACCATCGGCTCCACCGCGCCGTTCGTCGGCCTGTTCGGCACCGTATGGGGCATCATGAACAGCTTCATCGGCATCGCCAAGACCCAGACCACCAACCTCGCCGTCGTGGCCCCCGGCATCGCCGAAGCGCTGCTGGCGACTGCGCTCGGACTGGTCGCGGCAATCCCGGCCGTCGTGATCTACAACGTCTTCGCCCGCTCCATTGCCGGCTACAAGGCCCAAGTCTCCGACGCCTCGGCCGAAGTCCTGCTGCTGGTCAGCCGCGACCTCGACCACCTGCCGCCCGAGCGTGGCTCGCAACCGCACATGGTGAAAGTGGGGTAATCGGCCATGGGCCTGCATTTGAAAGAAGGCGCAGACGACGATCTGGCCGAAAACCACGAAATCAACGTCACGCCGTTCATCGACGTGATGCTGGTGCTGTTGATCATCTTCATGGTGGCCGCCCCGCTGGCCACCGTGGACATCAAGGTTGACCTGCCGGCGTCGACGGCCAAGCCCTCGCCACGGCCGGAGAAACCGGTGTTCCTCAGCGTCAAGGCCGACCAGCGCCTGTTCCTGGGTGAAGACGAGGTCAAGGCCGAAACCCTCGGCGCGACCCTCGACGCCAGGACCCAGGGCAAGAAAGACACGACGATCTTCTTCCAGGCCGACAAAGGCGTGGACTATGGCGACCTGATGAGCGTGATGGACGCGCTGCGGGGCGCCGGCTACCTGAAGGTCGGCCTGGTCGGACTCGAGACGGCGCCGCAGAAATGATCACGACGCGCCAAAAGCTGATGCGTTACAGCACTAGCCTGGTGGTGGTGCTGGGCGTGCATGCGCTCGCCATCGCCCTGGCGCTGAACTGGACATCGCGCCCGCCCATCGAATTGCCTCCCCAAGCGATGATGGTCGAGCTGGCGCCGATGCCTGCGCCGCCGCCACCGGCACCGCCGAAAGTCGTCACACCGCCGCAACCTCCCGAGCCGGTCGAAGAATTGCCGTTGCCCAAGCTTGCCGAAGCGCCGAAGCCGGAGATTTCCGTGCCCAAGCCGGTCAAGCCCAAGCCAAAGCCTCAACCGCCCAAGCCCAAACCGGTGGAGAAAAAGCCCGAGCCGCCGAAAGAACCGCCCTCGGAGCAAAAGCCCAGCGACACCCCGCCGACCCAGTCACTGGCCGAGAAGTCCGCGCAACCGGCTCCCGGCCCGTCGCCTGCGCAATCGGCGGCCAAGGCCAATTGGCAGGGCACGTTGCTGGCGCACCTGGGCAAGTACAAGAAGTACCCGCACAGGGCCCAGCAGATGAACAAGGAAGGCACCAACCGCCTGCGCTTCGTGGTAGATGCCGAAGGCAACGTGTTGTCGTTCGAACTGGTGGGCAGCTCCGGCACGGACTCCCTGGACCGGGCCACCCTGGAAATGATCCGCCGCGCCCAACCGCTGCCCAAGCCGCCAGCGGAGCTGCTGACCAACGGCACCATCGAACTGACGGCGCCGTTCGTGTACTCCATCGACAAGCGCCGGCGTTGATCCAGACCTGGCACCCCGATGGCATGATGAATCCTGTGGCGAGGGAGCTTGCTCCCGCTGGGGCCTGAGCTGTCGAGCGGAGCGAGGCTGCGATCTTTCCAAAGACGCTTGAATCCCAAGTGAAAGATCAAGATCAAAAGATCGCAGGCTTCGCCAGCTCCTACAGAGACCAGCGGGAGCTGGTTCCGTCGCCACAATGGGTACAACCAACAGGAAGGCATCGAAAGATGCCTTTTTCATATCCGGCAACGACCCGACAGACATTGGACAGTGTCACACCGCACCCCCAGTCTGATAACGTGCGTCTATCGATTGCAGCCGGTATGCTTGGCTCGCAACTTCACGGACGCTCGCCATGACCCTCACAGAATTACGCTACATCGTGACCCTCGCCCAAGAGCAGCATTTCGGCCATGCGGCCGAGCGTTGCCATGTCAGCCAGCCGACGCTGTCGGTGGGTGTGAAAAAGCTTGAAGACGAACTCGGTGTGCTGATTTTCGAGCGCAGTAAGAGCGCGGTGCGCCTGACCCCCGTGGGCGAAGGCATCGTGGCCCAGGCGCAGAAGGTCCTGGAGCAGGCCCAGGGCATTCGCGAATTGGCCCAGGCCGGCAAGAACCAACTGACTGCCCCGCTGAAAGTCGGCGCGATCTACACCGTCGGCCCGTACCTGTTCCCGCACCTGATTCCGCAACTGCACCGGGTCGCCCCGCAGATGCCGTTGTACATCGAAGAAAACTTCACCCACGTGCTGCGCGACAAGCTGCGCAACGGCGAGCTGGACGCGATCATCATCGCCCTGCCGTTCAACGAAGCCGATGTCCTGACCCTGCCGCTCTACGACGAACCGTTCTACGTCCTGATGCCGGCCCAGCACCCCTGGACCCAGAAAAAAACCATCGACGCCGCCCTGCTCAACGACAAGAGCCTGCTGTTGCTTGGCGAAGGCCACTGCTTCCGCGACCAGGTGCTCGAAGCCTGCCCGACCCTGGCCAAGGGCAGCGAAGGTGCCAAGCACACCACGGTGGAATCCAGCTCCCTGGAAACCATCCGCCACATGGTCGCTTCCGGCCTGGGCATTTCGATCCTGCCGCTGTCGGCAGTGGACAGCCATCATTACTCCCCGGGCGTGATCGAAGTCCGCCCGCTGACGCCGCCCGTGCCGTTCCGCACCGTCGCCATCGCCTGGCGCGCCAGTTTCCCGCGGCCCAAGGCCATCGAGATCCTCGCCGACTCGATCCGCCTGTGCTCCGTGGCCAAGCCGCCTGCCGGCAAGTAAGCCACGGCCATGACTGAGCTGTCGAAAGTGCCGGTCACGGCACTCAAGGGTGTCGGTGAAGCCATGGCCGAGAAACTGGCCAAGGTCGGCCTGGAAAACCTCCAGGACGTACTGTTCCACCTGCCGCTGCGCTACCAGGACCGCACCCGTGTGGTGCCCATCGGCCATTTGCGCCCGGGGCAGGATGCGGTGATCGAAGGCACCGTCAGCGGCGCCGACGTGGTCATGGGCCGCCGTCGCAGCCTGGTGGTGCGCTTGCAGGACGGCACCGGCGGGCTCAGCCTGCGCTTCTACCATTTCAGCAATGCACAAAAGGAAGGCCTCAAGCGTGGTACCCGCGTGCGCTGCTACGGCGAGGCACGGCCCGGGGCTTCGGGGCTGGAAATCTATCACCCGGAATACCGCAGCATCACCGGTGACGAACCGCCGCCTGTGGATGAAACCCTGACCCCGGTCTATCCGCTCACCGAAGGCCTGACCCAGCAACGCCTGCGCCAGCTCTGCCAGCAAACCCTGACCCTGCTCGGCCCCAGCAGCCTGCCCGACTGGCTGCCCACGGAACTGGCCCGGGATTACCACCTGGCGCCGTTGGCCGATGCGATCCGCTACCTGCACCATCCGCCCGCCGATGCCGACGTGGACGAACTCGCTCTCGGCCATCACTGGGCCCAGCATCGCCTGGCATTCGAAGAACTGCTGACGCATCAACTGTCCCAGCAACGCCTGCGCGAAAGCCTGCGTTCCCTGCGCGCCCCGGCCATGCCCAAGGCCCGGGAGCTGCCGGCTCGCTACTTGGCCAACCTCGGCTTTACCCCAACGGGCGCCCAGCAACGGGTCGGCAACGAAATCGCCTACGACCTGAGCCAGCCCGAACCGATGCTGCGGCTCATCCAGGGCGATGTCGGCGCCGGCAAGACCGTGGTCGCCGCCCTCGCCGCGCTGCAGGCCTTAGAGGCCGGTTATCAGGTAGCGTTGATGGCGCCCACCGAGATCCTTGCCGAACAACATTTCATCACCTTCCAACGCTGGCTCGAACCGTTGGGCATCGAAGTCGCCTGGCTGGCCGGCAAGCTCAAGGGCAAGAACCGCGCCGCCGCCCTGGCACAGATCGCCGAAGGCGCCCCCATGGTGGTCGGCACCCATGCGCTGTTCCAGGACGAAGTGCAGTTCAAGAACCTGGCCTTGGTGATCATCGACGAACAACACCGCTTCGGCGTGCAACAGCGCCTGGCCCTGCGGCAGAAAGGCGTCGGTGGGCGGATGTGCCCTCATCAACTGATCATGACCGCGACGCCGATCCCGCGGACCCTGGCGATGAGCGCCTACGCCGACCTCGACACCTCGATCCTCGACGAACTGCCTCCCGGCCGCACGCCGGTCAATACCGTGCTGGTCACCGATACCCGTCGGGTCGAAGTGATCGAGCGTGTGCGCAGCGCCTGCGCCGAAGGGCGGCAGGCTTATTGGGTGTGCACGCTGATCGAAGAGTCGGAAGAACTGACCTGCCAGGCGGCCGAAACCACCTATGAAGACCTCACCGCCGCCCTCGGCGAGTTGAAGGTCGGGCTGATCCATGGCCGCATGAAACCCGCCGAGAAAGCCGCCGTCATGGCTGAATTCAAGGCCGGCGCCCTGCAACTTTTGGTTGCCACCACGGTGATCGAGGTCGGCGTCGACGTGCCCAATGCCAGCCTGATGATCATCGAAAACCCCGAGCGCCTGGGCTTGGCGCAGCTGCACCAACTGCGCGGCCGGGTGGGCCGGGGCAGCGCCGCCAGCCATTGCGTCTTGCTGTATCACCCGCCGCTGTCGCAGATTGGGCGGCAGCGACTGGGCATCATGCGCGAAACCAACGACGGTTTCGTCATCGCCGAAAAAGACCTCGAATTGCGCGGCCCCGGTGAAATGCTCGGCACCCGCCAGACCGGCCTGCTTCAATTCAAGGTAGCCGACCTGATGCGCGACGCCGACCTGCTCCCCGCCGTACGCGATGCCGCCCAGGCGCTGCTGGAGCGCTGGCCCGACCACGTCAGCCCGCTGTTGGATCGCTGGCTGCGTCACGGGCAGCAATACGGCCAAGTGTGAGCACGCGCTCAGTTTTCCGGACGCGCGTACCGGACAAGCTGGTTATACTGACCAACTTGTAGGAAAACGGATACAGACCATGACAGAAGCTGCCCTCGCCCCCGAATCCCCGCACGCTCCGTCTGTTATTCGGCTGTTGCTCGATAAATTGGGCATCGGCTTTGACGAAGTGCTTGAACGCCCCGGCCTGAACCCAGCCCGCAAAGTGCAGGCGGTGTTGCTGCACGATGCCGTTGGCGCGCTGATGGTGCTGTTTCCGCAAAGCCAGCTGCTGGACCTCAACCGCCTGGCCGAACTCACCGGTCGCAAACTCACGGCAGTACCGACCGAACGCCTGGAGCGCATGCTCGGCAAACACAGCCTGAGCCTGCTGCCCGGCCTGCCGGCGCTGACCAGCTCGCCATGCCTGTACGAAGAAAGCCTGCTGCGCGAGCCGAAGTTGCTGATCAACTCGGGCGAGCCGGGGCTGCTGCTGGAAGTCACCAGCGAAGCGTTCAAGACCATGCTCACCAAGGCCAGCGCCGCGACGTTCGGCGAAGCCGTGAGCAACATCACCCCCAACCTGGACCGCCCGCACGACGACCGCGCGGAAATCACCCAGGCTGTGCAGGCGTTCACCGCCCGGCGTATCCAGCAACGGCTGGAAGAAACCATCGAAATCCCGCCGCTGGCTGAAACCGCACAAAAAATCATCAAGCTGCGGGTCGACCCGGACGCCACCATCGATGACATCACCGGCGTGGTGGAAACCGACCCGGCCCTGGCCGCGCAAGTGGTGAGCTGGGCGGCATCGCCCTACTACGCATCACCCGGCAAGATTCGTTCAGTGGAAGACGCCATCGTGCGGGTCCTGGGCTTCGACCTGGTGATCAACCTGGCGCTGGGTCTGGCCCTGGGCAAGACCCTGAGCCTGCCCAAGGACCATCCGCAACACACCACGCCGTACTGGCACCAGTCGATCTACACCGCCGCCGTCATTGAAGGCCTGACCCGCGCCATGCCGCGCGCCCAGCGACCCGAAGGCGGCCTGACCTACCTGTCCGGCCTGTTGCACAACTTCGGCTACCTGCTGCTGGCCCACGTGTTCCCGCCGCACTTCTCGTTGATCTGCCGACACCTGGAGGTCAACCCGCACCTGTGCCACAGCTACGTGGAACAGCACCTGCTGGGCATCAGTCGCGAACAGATCGGCGCCTGGCTGATGCGCTACTGGGACATGCCCGACGAACTGGCCACCGCCCTGCGCTTCCAGCACGACCCGCACTACGATGGCGAATACGCCGAGTACCCGAACCTGGTGTGCCTGGCCGTGCGCCTGCTGCGCGCCCGTGGCATCGGCACCGGCCCGGATGAAGAAATCCCCGAAACGCTGCTCGAGCGCGTGGGTTTGACGCGAGACAAAGCCAATGACGTGGTCAGCAAGGTGCTTGAGGCTGAAGTGCTGCTGAGGGAGCTGGCTTCGCAGTTCGGCCACTGACCGCTGATGCAGGCAACTGAGCTACTGTGGCGAGCGGATTTAGCTGTGGGAGCAAAGCTTGCTCCCACAAGGCTTGGCTCCTACAGAATCCACTCGACTAAACCTTCTTAGCCTTCTTCGGCTTCAGGTATTTGGTCAACCCCTGGAACCAGATCACCAGCGCCGGGTTGCCCTTGATCTGGATCGACTTGTCCTGGATCCCCGTCATGAACGCCAGTTGCTTGTTCTTGGCCTGCATCGTGGCGAAGCCATAGGCCGCGTCCTTGAAGGCGATGGCGAACGCAGGCTCCGGGTAGGTGCCCGACTGGCTGGTGATGCGCTGGTTTCTCACGGTGAAATGCCGGGCGACTTTACCGTCCAGGGTTTGCAGCTGGAACACCAGCTCCTTGTCGCCCAACTGCTGCTGGAACGCCGGATTGGTCCGGCTGGCCTTGCCCATCAACAATCCCAACATCCACAGCAGAAAACGAAATTTCATGGGCACAGCCTCGTGAGAAAAGATCGATGGCTGGCAGTTTAGCGATTCTGCGGCGTAACGCCATCATCGGATCTCTTTGCCGGAAGATAAGCTAGTTTTCACGAAAGATGACCGCTAAGTCACGAAACCAAAAATCAAAAGATCGCAGCCTTCGGCAGCTCCTACATCGATTTCTGTAGGAGCTGCCGAAGGCTGCGATCTTTTGATTTTTTTGCCCTCCTGTTCCTCGGACATTTCCTTCAAAACGCCGGGCTGTTCATGAACTAGGCAGCGCTTTGGGACGCCGCTAACCTCTGTTCGTCATCGCAAAAAACGGTGACCCGGACGTGCAAGTCCGGTACATATCGGCGCGCGAACTGCCACACCAATTGGCTCATGCTCATATTGGTGCGTTTATGGCGGCTGCGCGCGGGAGACTCTCGAGGTCTGCCGGGGTCCGATATGCCCGGTCTTGCACACCCGCGCACAGCTGCCACCTTCTTCGGTGCAACGAGAGGTGTCAGCTTCCAATCAATTACATATCGGGTAATTAATCATGTTCAAAGCAACTCCGAATCCGCCGCAAAACCAACGCAAATCCCGCGTCGAAATCCTCGAAGAAAAACGGCTCGATGACGCTGCCACCCGCGCCCTCGACTAATAGCTCAACCCCAAGCCCGACTCACCGCCCGAACCTGACAGCACCCAGTTGTTCATCGTCGCCCCCCACATCGACACCGAAACCCGCTCGCCAACGCCTCCGAAGACTGCCCATCAGCACCATCGCCGCCGACCTGGCTGACGATGTGGACGACTCACGCCGCTGCGTGGCCCTGGCGATCAGTCGCATGGCCGATGGGGTGCAGTTGTTGGTTGAGCGGGCGTTGGATCATCTGGAAACCAAGGAGATGTCGGCGCCTGGGACCGAGGGGTAGCGCATAGCTTTGATGCAAGCTGTGCCGACGCCATCGCGAGCAAGCTTTGCTCCCACAGGGGATAGGGGCTTGGCGCAGATATTTCAGCCAGCACAAAACAACTGTGGGAGCGAACTTGCTCGCGATGACGGCGGGTCAGTCAACATAGATGCCAACTGAACCAACGCTATCGCGAGCAGGCTCGCTCCCACAGGTTTTAGCTGCTGATCAACGATCAGCCGCCCTCACTCAATCAAACATTCGGGCAAGGAACCGGTGCCCAGTCGCCCAGGTCCGGGTTTTTGCACATGCTGTTGACCTGGCTGGTACCGGCACTGGCAACCTGCTTGCTTTCATCCTGCTTGGCCTTGGCAGTCTGCAGGGTTTTCTCGGTGGTCACCGCTTCTTTCGGCACGGTTGGCAGCACCGGTTTTTTCGCCGGCTTCGTGGCTTTCTTGGTCTTGGTCTTGGACGACGCCACAACCTGCTTGGTTTCGGCGGTAGCCACGGTCACCACGTCAGTACGCTGCACGCCCACTTGCTGCAGATCTTTCTCGTAAGCCTGGGTGTAGTTGTTCAAGTCTTCGGACGCTTTGCCGTTGACCGCAACGATCAGGTCGTTCGACTCTTTCAAACCAGAGACGATTTCCGCCAGGCGCTTGCGGCCTTCAGTGTCGTTGACAGTCTTGGCCTTGCGGTCGGCAACCAGTTTGCTGAACGCGTTCTGGTAGCACTGCTGCGACGTCTTGGCGTAGGCGGTGCTGCGGTCGATGTCGGAGACGCTTTTGTTGACGTCGGTGGCGTAGGACGCGATGCGCTGGTTGTCATCGGCGATCTGCTTCTGGCGCTCGGTGTAGTAACCGGTTGCACCACCGGCCAACGCGCCGCCCGCGGCACCGATGGCGGCGTTGCGGCCACGGTCTTCCTTGTCGGCAGTCAGGACGCCCAACAGTGCACCACCGACCGCACCCACGGCCGCACCGGTGATGACCGACTTGGTCATGTTGCCTTCGGTGGCGCGCAAGTGTTGCACCGGCTCGTAGCAGTTCGGGTAGTACTCGACCTTGGTGCTCGACGCGACCTTGGACGTCGGCGACGTGGCGCAACCAGTCAGTACGGTGCTGAAGCCGACAGCGACCATCAGCAAGTGACGCTTGGAAACCGAAGCAAAAGGTTTACGGGGAAAAAGCATAATTATGTTCTCGTTTAAGTGTTGACCAGCTCAGCGCGGCGCTATCGCCGCCTGAGTCCCTTCCAAGCTCGCTGACAACGAACACTCAAGACCGCTGAGCGCTCGATACGAGCAATTCCTTCAATATCGCCGCCGGGTCGGCTCGTTTTTGCTGACGATAAGCCCCGACGTGACGAACGAATAACGTGGCGCGCGCCACCAGGCTCTTGCCCAGCACCGGCTTGCGCTCCAACTCTTCCTTGATGCGTTGAAACTGCGCCTGGATCACCGCATCGGTGTAGCGCGTGCCGGTCGCCAGGTTGTCGATGTAGATCGCCACCGCGCCATCCAGCGCACTGCGGCCGTTGTCGATGGCCGTGCCGAACAGCGTGGCGCTGGCCTCGTCCTTGGCGTCCAGGGCGGCTTGCCGACTGTTCTGCAGATTGGTCAGGCGAATGTTGTAGTTGTTGATGGTCTCGGCCACCAGGGCCGCGGACTGGATCAGGTTGCCCGCAGCTTCCTCGCGCTGCTGGGCGATGAGCGAGACGTTGCGCTTGAGCTCTTCGTTGACCAGCCCCAGCTCGGCTTGCAGGCGTGGGTCGATGCTGGCGGCGATGATGCTGTCCAGGCGCTTGGTCGGGTCTTCGGCATCGTCGATAGCATCGGTCAGCGACGCGAGCCGACCTTCTTTCTGCCATTGGGCAAACAATTCCTTGTAGCGCGAACGCGGCGCCAACAACGCACCGACGGCCACGCGAAAACCGGTGGTTTCGTTGCTTTGCTCAGTGCCATCGGCGGCGAACAGCGGGTATTCGCGGCGCATGCCGGTGAACAATGTGCCCTCGCCTTCCAGGTAGTTGCCGCCCTTGACCACGAAGCCGCCGTAGGCGCCCTGGCGGCGACCGGCGTGCACCAATTGGAAGGATTCCTGGACCATTTCGGCGGCGTTGCCCACCACATCGAACAGGCCGATGGGGTTCGGCCGCTTGGTGCCGATAGGCATCAGCCGTGCCGCCTGACCAGTGCCCCCAGCGACCTGGTTGAACACCGCCCAATCGGCCAGCGGCCCGTCGCTTTCACTGCCTTCCAGGCGGCGCGGAAACAGGCGCCCTTCCAAGTCCTGACGGCTCACGGCTTGCCCGCCACGGGCGGCGAATTCCCACTCCACTTCCGTCGGCAAGCGCACGAAACCCAGCCCGCCGTCTTCGGCGGAACTGCCGCGACCACTCACCGGCAGCAGGTCCTTGTGGTATTTCATCAGCCAGGCGCTGTACACCGCCGAAAAGCGCTCGGCCTCGAACTTCGACAGTTTCACCTTGGGCAAACGCCCGGCCACGCCCTGAGGCAAATCGGCTTGCAAGGTTTCGCAGGCCGGTGCCGGCTCACCGCTGGCCAGCGATTGCGCCTGGGCCATGACCTGGGCGTATTGCCGGGCCGTGACCTCGTACTTGCCGATGAAATACAGCATCGGCTTGAGCGGCGTCTTGGCGTCGGTCTTGGGCATCAACGGCGTGATGGTCTTGTTCCACGCCTTGGGCAGGTCCTTGAGGGTGAACTGGCCGTTGATGAAGTCGCGCCGGTAGCCGGAAATGAACGACTGTTGATAGCCCGCCTCGCCTTCGCTGAACGGGTAACCGAGGCTGATCTCGCGGTCGTCCAGGGTGCCCTGGGCGAGGATGTAGACGTAGCGGAACACCATCTGGCCTTCGCACGGCAGCGGCAGGCTGACGTCGTCGGGCAACGGCTTGGGGTTGTCCAGCTTGTCCGTGCTTTCATCTGCCCAAACCATGCTGGCCAGGCTCAGCGCCACGGCGGCGCCCAATAGCTTATACATCGCGAATTCCTTCACACGCCTGGATGCGCGCCACCCGCCAGCCACCACAAGCCGCTGCCACGGCGCTGACGCCGAGCACGGCCACCAGGGCCAACGCGTAATGACGCACCAGCAGATGACTGGCGTATTCGCCGGGCATCTGCGCAAATAAATAATTCAGGCCTGACTGCGCCAGGCCATACAGACCGGCACTCAACAAGGCCGCAAAGGTGGCGCTGTAGAGCGCCTGCAACACCACGAACAACAACAGCGCCGCGGTGGAAACCCCCAGCAGGCGCAACACCGACAGCTCCCGGCGCTTACGCTCGACCGCTGCCAGGGCACCGGCAAAAATCGCCGCGAACGCCCCGGCCAACGCCAACCCGGCAATGATCCAGAACACGATCGACAGGTTGCGGCTCAACGATTGCACTTGGGCGATAGTCTGGGCCTGGGTCGACACCAGCAGGTTCTGCCCGGCGAAGTACTGGCGCAGCGGCTCGACGTCGCCGAGGCTGCGGGCGTACAAACGAAACGCCGGGTAGACCCGTTGCCCGGCCAGCCCAATCGCCTCGCCCGGCCAGCCGAACGCGGGCACGGCACGGCCGTCGCGGTAATCCTCAGCCGCCTCCAGCAACGCCAGCGGCGCAAACAAGCCGTCGCGGGCGAAGGCTTCCAAGGGCAGCACGTGCAGCACCTGCACACGGGTGCGCTGCGCCTCGCTGCGACCGGCCACCTGCCGGCCGAAACTGGCCTGCAACCAATCGCCGGCCTTGGCGCCGAGCTTTTCAGCGGCGGTCTGGCTGAGCACCACTTGATCCAAGCCTTGCGGCACCGGCAAGTGATCGAACAAGGGATCGTTGGCCGCGGTGGGAATCATCTCGACCGTGACGGCCGAAGCATCGCTGCTCAAATCGGCGGTTGCCGCGATTTGCCGAGTGCGCGGCAAGGCAAAGGCCACATCGCTGCGCAGGCTCAATTGTTCGACGAATTCGGCACTGAAGCGGCCGCCGCCCAAGGGGATGATCTCCCGGGTCGCCGGGTCGTTCTGCAAGCGCTCGGTCAGGCTGCTGACCAGGCCGAACTTCAGGCCGAACAGCACCAGCAATGGCGCCACCACGGCCACCAAAGCCAACACCGAGCAGGCCGACAGCCAGGCATCGTTGCGGTAATCCTGCCAGGCCAGGGAAGCCACCAGCGCGCCGCGCATCAGCAGGCCTCCCCGAGGGTGGCGGTGACACCGCCGTCGACGTCGCGACGGCAACTGATGCGCCGCACCTGCAAACCACTGGCGCGGGCCAGCGCCTCATCGTGGGTCGCGACCACACAGCACACGCCGTGCTCGCGCGCCTGGGTCACCAGCAACTGCATGACGCGCTCGGCGTTGAGCGGGTCGAGGGCGGCGGTCGGTTCATCGGCCAGCAGCAGGCGCGGCCCATGGGCCAACGCCCGGGCACAGCTGACTCGCTGGCGTTGGCCGACGGATAAGTCCGCCGGCTTCTTGTCCAGTTGGTCGGCAATATCCAATTGTCCAACCAGGCGCGTCACGCTGCCGTCATCCTTCAAACCCAACAGTTTGCGCGACAACTCGATGTTGCCGCGCACATCCAAAAAGCCCAACAGGCCACCGGTTTGCAGAACATAACCCAGGTATCGACTGCGCAGCTCGGCCAAGGCCTCCTGTTGCGACCCACGCCACAATTTGGCGATGTCCAGCGGCGTGTTGGCCGGCGTGAAGTCGAATTGCCCGGCCTGATCCGGCGCCAATACCAGCGCCAACAAGTCCAGCAAGGTGCTCTTGCCGCAGCCGCTGGGGCCGACCACCGCCAGTTGTTCGCCGCCGCGCAAATGCAGCCGCGGAATCACCAGGCTGTAGCGCTGGCTGGCGGTGCCCCGGCTTTTGTGCACGGCGTTCAGGGTCAACATCACGGCAGCGTCGACAACGGAACGCGGTACAAGGCATCACCCGGCTCGGCGTCACCGAAACGCACCCAGTTGGCGAGGTCGTTGTGGAAGGTTTCGTAGAGGCGGATTTTCGAATCCAGCTCGTCGATGAAATCTTCCTGCTCGGCCACGCTCAACGACAGCCACAGATCCTGGGTCATGTTCAGCGACTTGCTGCGGTACGGCAGCCCTTCGAGGTACTCGCCGAGAATCCCGCCGTCGGCCAGGTTGCCGCCCTTGCGCAGGGCCGACGGGTCGCGGCTCATGTAGGCACTGGCGCTGGCGATTTCCTGGAAGAAGTCCTTGGGCGAACTCTGGGTCTTGCGGGCCGCGTCGACGATCAGCTTGAGCGATTGCTGCAAGTCGTTGAGTTGCAGCTTGGTCAGCATCACGCAGACCTGGAACGCCGGCAGTGCCGGGTTGGTCAGGTCGCGGTCGGCGGTCCAGGCGCTGACCAGTTGCGGCGCCTGGCTGGCGGATTTACGCCCCAGGAAGTCCATGTGCATCGCATAGCCGATCGCTGCCGACTTGTCGGCCAGGCTCGGCGCGGCACTGAGCAGCGGCACACTTTGCGCCTTGTTGCTGCGCACCTGATGCACCAGGTCGGCGAACACCGAGCCGATCTCGTCGACGCGCTGGCCGAACTTGCGCACATCGGCACCCGGCACCGGAATGTACAGGTCACCGATCTGCGGGTTGGCGTCGGCGGTCAGGATGCGGTACTGGCTCTGGGCGCCGGCGTGGGTTTTCTTGCCGGCGTCGCTGAGCAGGTGCAAGGCGTAGATCTTGATCTGCTTGCCCAGCGCCGCCTGGCGCACTTCGGCTTCGTTCATTTGCGTGGCGGCAAATGGATCGTTCTTGCGCAGGGCCCCGGCGTCGGTGACCAACAGGATCAAGCGCCCGCCGTAACCGGACCAGTCCATGCCTTCGACGGCTTCCATGACCCCGGCAAACGCATCCTCGTTGAACGAATGGCTCGACACCGTCGAGGCCTTGACCTGCCGCGCCAGCGCCATGAAGCGTTGCGGGTCGCGCCCCTGCTCCAGGGTGATCAAGGTCTTGGCGACGTATTCCAGCCCAGGGGTTTTCTTGATGCTGCTGCGGAAACCCACCATGCCGAAGCTGACGCTGTCCAACTCGCCGCGCTCGGCGATGCGGGTTTGCAGTTCGTGGACCACGTCGCGCACCTGGTCGATGTAGGGCTGCATCGACACGGTGGTGTCTACCACCAGCACCACGGCGGTACGGAATGCGTCGGCGTTGGCGGTGGTGATCGGCGTATTGGTCGTCGCCCTGGGTGTGTTGCCCGGGTCGATGGACGCCACGTTCAGCAACTGCACCGGTTGGCCGTTCTCATCGAGGCTCTCGCGGGAATCGAAGATCGGCAACAGGTAGAACTGATTTTGCGGCACGGCGCTGGCGGCCGGCTCCAGGGCCAGCACTTGCTGGTCTTCGTGGGGGTTCTGCTGGGCCTTGAGCAGCACGTTCCTGGCCGCCGAAGGGTTAGCCAAGAGCTTTTCCACTTCGCCGGGCTGACGCAGGAACATCACCGGCGCCCGGCCGGAACGTTCGGTGAACTTGAGCACCAGGCTTTGCTTCCAGTCGCTGACCTGGGCGGCGGGCAACCAGCCGTCGCTGCGCCCGTCAGTGGCGGCGCCGACCCGCACCCACGAACTGCCGTCGACGTCCTTGCGCTGATACACATACAACACGGAGAACGCCGGCAGCGCCTTGCCCGGGGCTGCGCCCGGCGCCTCGGCGAGCTTCGCCCCCGGTTTGCTGAGCACGCGCTGGAACAGGGTTTTCTTGCCGGCCATCAACAGCGGACGCTGGCCGCCATCGGCCTCGGTCGCCACGGGTGGCTGGGCAGCCGGTGGTTTGACCGCCGGCACTTCGGGGGCCTTGGGCGGCGACACTTCAGGGGGCTTGACCGAGGTGGTCGTGGCCACTGGCGTCTTCACGTCTTTGCCGTCATCACCGGACAACCACCAATAACCCGCGCCACCCAACGCCAGTGCCACGGCGACCGCAACGGCAGCCAGGGCGAACACCGGCCCCTTGCGTTGCTCCGACACAGAGGATTGAACCGGCGGTTTTATCGGCGGCGCAACGGGCTTGGGCTGCGATTGTGGCGGCGGTGGTGAATAAGCCGGGCCGCTGGGAATGTCGATGGACATGGGGGTCAAACCCGCCAGGTCATCCACCGGTTTCGGCGTCTGCGGCAGTTGCAGCGACAACGGCCGAATCAGCGTCGCTTCTGCCGATTCCTCTGGCAGGTTATCCAACGCCCGCAACAACGCCGCCGCATCCGGGAAACGCTCCGCCGGATCCTTGGCCAGCAGCTTGCGCAACACGTCCTGGTAACGGCCGTGGTGCACCGGCAATTCCGGCAACGGTTCGGTCAGGTGCGCCAGGGCCGTGGACAATGCGTCGTTGCCGGTATACGGCAGTTTGCCAACGAGGATTTCGTAGAGCACCACGCCCAGGGCGTACAGGTCGGCGCGGCCGTCGATGTCTTGGCCTCGGGCCTGCTCCGGGCTCATGTAGCTGGGCGTGCCGACGGCAAAACCGGCCTGGGTGAACTGGGTGCGATCGTCCAGGGACTTGGCAATGCCGAAGTCCGAGAGCACCGCCGTGCCATCGGCGCGGAACAGGATGTTGGCCGGCTTGACGTCACGGTGGACCAGGCCCAGCCCGTGGGCATAACCCAGGGCCGAGGCGATCTGGCGGATGTAGGTCAGGCCCTGCTCCGGCGTCAGGCCCGCGGCGATGCGCTCCTTGAGCGTGCCGTTGGGCAGGTATTCCATCGCCATGTAATACAGCTCACCGACGTTGCCGATGTCATGGATGGTGACGGTGTGGGGGTGCGACAGGCGCGCCAGGGTCTTGCCCTCGCGCAAAAAACGCTCGCAGAACGTCGGGTCGGCGGCCAGCGCGGCAGCCATGACTTTCAACGCCACCTTGCGTTCCAGCGAGCGCTGGGTCGCCAGGTACACGCTGGCCATCGCGCCTTCGCCGATCGCCCCTTCGATGTCGTAGCCGGGGATGACAATGTTCAGGGTCAAGCTCATGACGGCACCTTCACAACCACCACGGTGATGTTGTCCGGAGCGCCGCGCATCAGGCCCAGGGACACCAGGCTGCTGGCGATTTCGCCGGGCTCGTCGTGGCTCAATACTTCACGGATTTCATCGTCCTCGACGGTCTTGGTCAGCCCGTCACTGCACAACAGGTAACTGTCGCCGGGCACCAGCAACAGCTCGGTCAGCGCCAGGTTCAATTGCGCCTCGACGCCAATGGCCCGGGTGACAATGTTGGCCCGCGGATGCACCCGCGCCTCGGCTTCACTGAGCAGGCCGCTGTCCTGCAAGTCCTGGACGTAGCTGTGGTCCCGGGAGATGCCTTCGAGCACGCCGTCGCGCAGGCGATACAAACGGCTGTCGCCGGCCCACAGGCACATGCCGCGCAGATCACGGGCGGCCAACACCACCACGGTGCTGCCCATCATGGTCACGCCACGGTTGGCGGTTTCTTCACGCACGGCGGCGTTGACCCGCAGCAGGTCGCTTTGCAGCGCCGCGACGTATTCGTCCAGCGAACGCCCGACGGCAATGCTGCGCAGGCTGTCGACGATCAGGCTGCTGACGTAGTCGCCCGCCGCGTGCCCGCCCATGCCGTCGGCCACGACCCACAGGCCTTTTTCCGGCAGGTCCAGGCAGGCGTCTTCGTTAACCTGACGGACCATCCCGACATGGCTCTTGCTTGCAGACTTGATTGCTTTTCCGGCACTTGGACGCATCTACACAACACCTTCTTGGCCGAGCAAAAATTGCGCGAAATCAGCCGCCGCCGGCAGTCCCTGGCAGCGCATCAAACCCGGGGCAATGCGTTCCGATCCCTGGCCCCACCACAGGCTCGCGCCTTCGCAGGCCACCTCGGCGAGGGCGCTCATGCGCCGCTGCGGGTCGGTGGCATCGAAGCGATGCAGGCTGGCAAAGCGGCTGCTCGGCGAACGCGGCAGGTACATCGGGCTGCCCAGGGTTTCCAGCTGCCCGCTGAATGCCTCGAAACTGGCCTCTACACTCAACGTGCTCAGCAACAGGTTCTCGACCCGCTCAAACCACTCGTCCGCACCGCCCACCACGGACGCCGGGTCCGCGTCAGGCTCCAGCAGCATCGCGACAGTCAGCGGGAAATAACGGCCGACCCGGTCGATGCTCGGCATCACCACCCCAACCGCGGCGTCCGGGCCACACACACCCGGTGCGACCATGAAGCGCCACAACGGGCTGACCAGATAAGCATCCAGCCAGCGTTCACCGAGGCTGGTCTGGCTGGCGAGCAAACCCGCCGCCAGCCACGAATCCCACGGGCCGATAAAACTCTGGGGCAAGCTTCGGCTGACGAAGTCTCCGCGGCTGGCCAACTTTCCATAGAAGCCCGGCGTACTCATAGCCGCTCCGGCAGGCTGAATCCGCTGAGCACCCGGCTCTTGAACGGGTTGAAGGCGCTATTGGCCCGCAACTCATAAGAGGCGCTGGCACCATCGACCCGCAGCCGCAGGCTGAAGCGGTCCGGCGA
The DNA here is from genome assembly GCF_056521845.1 of Pseudomonas sp. PF05. Taxonomy (NCBI): domain Bacteria; kingdom Pseudomonadati; phylum Pseudomonadota; class Gammaproteobacteria; order Pseudomonadales; family Pseudomonadaceae; genus Pseudomonas; species Pseudomonas sp. PF05. The sequence goes on from NZ_JBWLPW010000015.1 coordinate 112,277, forward strand.
GTTGCCGGCGGTCAGGTCCGATTGCTCCAGCAGCCGGAACCAGGCCCATGGCCCGTCCAGGGTGATGCCGGAGCGACCGCTGGCGGACGGCGGCATGATCGAGATCCGCACCACACCGATGCTGCCCGGGTTCGGCCACTGCATGGCGGTCGGGCGGCTCGGGCCGTGGTCGTAGCTCAGTTGCTGGCCGTCGAGGTCGAGCAGGAACTGGGTGATCGTCGAGTCCATCGCCACTGGCTTGAGCTCGAAGCGCACCATCGGCTGCGTGCCGCCGGAACGGAAGAACGCATCGCGAATGGTCGCCGCACGCTGGAAGGTCTGCAGCACGCCAGGGGCGATGCCGAGCTTCTGCGCCGCGCCCGGCTGCCAGCGCCAGGTCGGGGTCGAGGTGTCGACGTAGGGTTGCAAGTACTTGCGAAAGTAGTTGTCCATCACCCCGCCGACGCCGAAGAACTGGCCGAAATCATCCAGGGTCGCGTCCCGCGCACTGCCTGGTGACATCGGATAGCGCCCGGCCAGGGACTGGCGATAGATGTTCACCACTTCGCTGGTCCAGGCGGCGTTCAGTTGGTTGCGCACCCCGCCCATCATGCTGTTGGTGGTGGAGTTGACCACCGACTTGACCAGGCCCTGCACCAGCGGCGGCTGGCGTTCGGCGTTGAGGCTGACGCGCGTAGCGGCAGCCGTGGCCTGGTTCTTGGCTTCGCCGAGCAAGGCGTCGCCGCTGGCACCGACCATGGCGCTGACCTGCACGTACAAGGCGTTCATGTCCGCCAGCAAGCCGTCGATGGGCGCCGGTTCGCCTTCGCTTTTGCTGACGATGCTGTTGAGCTCAGCGAAGTGCGCGGTGATCGGGTCATCGCTCGCCGCCGGTGCGTTTGACGTCGGCTGTTCCTGGCCGAGCAAGCTGCCCAGGCGTTCCTTGAGTTTGTCCACGCCGCCGTCCACTGGCGCACCTTGGGCCGCCAGCAGGCGTTCATCCTGTTGCAGGTCGGTTTCCTTCGCCACCGCCACCAGCAGTTTTTTCAACGGCGAGGTCGGCCCGGAAATCACCCGCAGCACATCGGCGGCCTGGGCCACGCTGGTGATCGGCACGAAGTCGATGTCGGCCAGCAAGGCGTCCCATTGGCGCAGGTAATCCTGGAAGTACAGCCGCCGCACATCGGCGGCCAGGCTGGCGACGTTCTGCTGATCGCCCTCTTCGTGGCCCAGCACCCATTGCTCTTCGGCCAGGGTGCCGGTCTGGCTCAGGCTGGAGAGCAAGAAGCCCTGGCGGTAGCCCTTGACGGTGAAGAACCCGCTCAAAGGCTCGCCCAATGGCTTGCCGCTCTTGCGGCTGAACACCAGCGCCGCGTCACGTCCGGCGGCTTCGTTGATGCGAAAGTCCGGGATGCCTTCAGGCAGCTTCTGACGCTTGATCCGGTCATAGACTCGCTGGGCCACTGGCATTTGCTGCAACTGGCGGCGCAGGTCTTCGACCAGGCGCGGGTCCAGGCGCGCGACAGGTGGACGCCGCTCGAACAGCGCCTGCAAATGCGCGGTCAGGGCCTGGCGCTGCTCGGCCGGCAAATCGCGCGGCAGGCTGCGGTCCCAATCCAGGGCGATCCAGGCCTTGATGAAGTCGGCATCGTAATGCTCGGTGTCGGCGAGCATCAGGTAGGCTTTCAAACCTTCGTAGAGGAAATCCGAATTGCCGCCGCTGTGCAGTTGCTCTTCGATGCGCGTCAGCAGGCGTGGCGCGAACACCGCGATCAGCAGCTTGCGATAGACGCTGCCGGACTCGGCTTCGAGCATGTCACCCTGGTACAGCCCGAGGCCTTCGGCCCAGTCGGGGGCGTCGCCGGCCAAGTGTTTCACGGCGTTGAGCAACGGCAACACCGCGAGGACGTCGCGTTGCGCCGGGCTGAGGTTCTGCACGGTTTGCCCCAATGGCGCGACCTTCTGGTCGACCTGGGCGATGTAGGCCTGGTTGGCGCGGTAGCTGACCCACCACAACGTGCTGACCACCAGCACCAGCACCACGGTGGAGGCCAGAACGCCGCGGGCGATCCACTTGCGCCGCCGCTCGACTTTCGGATCGACACCCACCAGCCCGCGCTCGGCAAAAGCCACGGCGGTGAAGAGTTTTTCGATGAAGTAGCTGCGCCCGGTGCCGGTCTGGCGCGCCAGGTGCTGACGGTCCAGGTTCATGCTCTGGGCCATGGAGCCGATCAGGCGATCGATCGGGCTGCCTTCCTGGGTGCCGCTGGTGAAATACACGCCGCGCAGTAACACGCGCTCTTCGAAGGCGTTGGGTTTGAACACGCCTTCGAGGAAGCTTTGCAGGCAATCTTTCAAGGCGCCGAACTGCTGTGGGAAGCCGTAGATCAGATCGCGCCGCGCCGGGTCGCGCTCTTGTTGCAGGCGTTCGACCAAGCGGTCGTTGAGGCGCTGCTCAAGGCCGGTGAATTCACTTTGCAGGTGCGCCAGTGGGCTGTCGCTGCTCTTGCCATCGTCCAGGGCGAAAGTCATGCCCCAGACCTGGGCGCGCTCTTCCTTGCTCAGGGTATCGAAATACTCCATGAACCCGGGCACCAGGTCGAGCTTGGTCAGCATCAGGTAGATCGGGAAGCGCACGCCCAGTTGGGTGTACAGCTCCTGGATCCGCAAGCGAATCGCCGCGGCATGGGCAGCGCGCTCGGCGTCGCTGCCCAGCAGCAGGTCGGACAGGCTGATGGCGATGAACGCACCGTCAATCGGGCGCCGGGCCCGCTGTTTTTTCAACAGACCCAGGAAGCCCAGCCATGCAGCCTTGTCGATGGTCGCGTCGCTGTCCTGGGTGGTGTAGCGGCCGGCGGTGTCGAGCAGGACAGCCTGGTCGGTGAACCACCAATCGCAATTGCGCGTGCCGCCCACGCCGCGTACCGCACCGGCGCCCAGTTGCGCGGCCAGTGGGAAATGCAGCCCGGAGTTGACCAGTGCGGTGGTCTTGCCCGAACCCGGCGGGCCGATGATCACATACCACGGCAGCTCGTAGAGGTTACGACGCTCATCACCGCCCAGCTTGGCTTTCTTGAGCAGGGCCAAGGCTTCGTCCATGCGCTGGCGCAGGGTTTCGAGCTCTTCGGCGGTGGCGATGCTGGTCGGGTCGGGCGGGGTTTGCGCGGCCAGGCTGCGCATCACTTCGGCAGCCTGCCGGCGGGCCTGGATGATGCGCAACAGCCGATAGGCGATCCACACCGCGAACACCAGGATGATCAAGGCCCAGCGGCGGCCTTCGGGCACCAGCCAATCGAGCAGCGGGCCCACGAACCAGATGATCAGGCTCAGGGCGATCAGCCCCAGCACCGGGATGACCCAGCGGGTCATGAAACTGAAAAACGCCTTCACTCGACCCCCTCCGCCAATACTGTGATTTCAACCCGACGATTGCGCGCACGCCCCTCTGTGGTGGCGTTGGACGCCAACGGCTCGGTGTCGCTGCGGCCTTCGGCGCTGAAGCGCTCGGGCTGGCCGGTCTTGGCCGAAAGAATGTCCAGCACCGACCTGGCCCGCGCCTCGGACAACGCCCAGTTGGACGGAAACCTGAGGGTGGCGATCGGCCGATTGTCGCTGTGGCCGGTGACCACGACTTGGCCCTTGACCTTGCGCACCGCATCGGCGATGCGCAGCATCAGCGGCTGGAAATCGTCCTTGATGCTGGCGCTGCCCGAGGCGAACAGTTCATCGCCGCGGATGGTCACCACCGAGCGGTCGACGGCGTCTTCCACGGCGATCCGGTTGGCCCGGATTTCATCGGCGAGGAAGCCGGCCAGGCGTGGGCGCTCGATCACCTTCGGCTGCACCACCGGACGGTCGATGGTCTGCACCGGGATTTCACCGAGGAAATGAATGTTCTTGAACACCGGCTCGGCATCGGACGCCAGCTTCATGCGCAGGCCGAACAGCAGCGCCAGCAACAGCGCCGCGCCGATGGCCACGGCGATCCACGGTGGCATGAATTGCGCCAGTCGATCACGAGCCACAGTGACACCGCGCCAGTGCGGCGACAGTTCGCGCTCGTAGTCGCCACGGGCGCTGCGGATGACGGCGGCGGTGCGCTCACGCAACGCTTCCAGTTGGCTGCGACCGTCGTTCATCACCCGGTAGCGCCCTTCGAAACCCAGGCACATGCACAGGTACAAAAGCTCCAGCAGGTACAGGCGCTCGCGCGGGCTTTGCAGACAATGCTCCAGCAGCTGGAACACCTTCTCGCCGCCCCAGGCTTCGTTGTGCACGGTGATCAACAGGCTTTGCTTGCCCCAATCGCTGGTGCCGCCCCACGGGGTGCTCAACACCGCTTCGTCCAGCGCGGTGCACAAGGCGTAGCGGGCCAGCAACACATCGTTGCGCACCACGCCGGCGGCCTCGGCGCGCTCTTCGAACTGGCGCAGGTAGGCCAGCAGTTGTGCGCGCAAACTGGCTGGCGCCGGGTGGGCAATGGTGCTGCGCAGGCGCGTCAGCAGGGCCAGCAGCGGGCCGGCGGCGCTTTCCAGCGGGTTGAGGCCTTGGGCCTTGCCGGTCAGGACCGGCGCGGCCGGCATCGACAGCGGTGCGGGCGCAGGCGTCGGCTGTGGGCGGCCGGCGTCCGGGCGGAAGGGATCTCCACCGCGGCCACCGGGCGTCGGCATGAACTGGGTACGATCGTCGTTACTCATCGCGGTTTATCCTCGGATCGCCCAGAAGGCCAGGTTCAGCCCCGGGAACTGGCCGGCGATGTGGAACGCAAAGCCGCCGGAGTTGCTCAACTGCTGCCAGTGATCGCTGCCCCGGTCGAGCTCGTAGTAGGTGGAGCCGGCGTGGTACGGCAACTGGCGTGGCGCCACCGGCAACGGCAGCAGGCCGATGCCCGGCAGTTGCAGGTTGACCAGGTCGCGGATGTGCTCCACCGAACCGACCTTGCTCTGCTGGCCGAAGCGGCCGCGCAGGGTTTCGGCCGGCACGTCGGCGCGCACCACCAGGATGAAACTGGCGCTGTCGAGCAGGGTCTTGTCGGCCAGCATTGCCACGTGGATACCGTAGGCTTTCTCGACAATCGGAATCGGCGTCGCCTTGCTGTCGATCAGCATCGACAGGGCTTCGCGCAGGGCCTGCATCACGGGCGCGTAGCTGAGCGCCAGATCATCGTGCTGGTAAGGCGGGTATTGCTGCGGTCGCCGCCCGGACGCGGTGAACGTGGAGAACTCCCCGGCCAGGCTCACCAGCTCGCTGTAGAAGCGCTCAGGATGCAGCGGGCTCAACTGGCTCAGGTGCTGGATCAATGGCTGGGCACGGTTGACCAGTTGCAACAGCATGAAATCGGCAATCTCCGAAGCGCCACCGGCACCGGACGCCACCACCCGCCCGGCCAGGGCTTCGCCGCGTTGATGCAACAGGCCCAGCAGTTCGCTGCGAAACGCCGCCAGCGGCTTGGAGGCGACCACATCCAGCAGCGGCGGGATGTAGACGTCGTCGAGTACCAAGGCACGGTCGGCGCGTTTTTCCTTGATGCGCACCACGCCGATCGCGGCGTAGTCGCCGATGCCATCCTGCTCGGTCAACAGCCGCAGCGCCCGGGAGCCGAGGGCCACCGGTGCGCGGTTTTCGAACGGTGCGTTGTCGTCGCGCACTTCGCACACCTGGCTCACGTAACGCGCAGCGCCGAGGTCTTCGCCTTCGTCCACGGTGTCCCGGGCGCCGGCGCGCTTGAGCGGCAAGGCCAGGTACACCAGGCCATCGCGCAGGTTGTCGTCGACGTTCAGCGGGGTTGGCGCCAGGTCATCCTGGGGAATATTGAACGGTGTGCCGTCCGGCAACAGGCCGCGCGCCGAGATGATCGCCAGCTTGCCCTGGGCCAGCAGGCCCTGGTCGATCAGCAATTCGGAAAAACCCCAGGCGCCGGCCGACAAGGGGCGGCTGCGTGCGTCGATGAGGTTTTCCAGGTAACGGTCGTGCTGTTGGAAGTGCTGCGTTCCAATGAACATGCCTTCCGACCAGACCACGCGATTGTTCCAGGACATGGGGGCTCCGATTGCTTATTGGGCAGGGCTGGATGGGGGGACGACGACGGCGCTGCGCACGGCGCGCACATCGAGGCTGATCTGGTATTCGGTGTATTCGCGCGCCGGGACATTCATCACCGTGCGCCACAGCGACTGATCCAGCTCGCGATAGCCCACCAGTATTCCGATATGCCGCGTGGCCGGGTCGAGGTCGCGTTGCAGGCTCAGTTGCTGGCCGGGCTGGACCAGCACCTCGTCCTGGTCGATCAGGTCGGCACCCAGCGTGGCCTGGGCCCGTTCGGCGAGGGCGAAATAATCGGAACGGCCGAAAGTCGCGGCATTTTTCAGTTCGAAAATGCGCACCCGGACCGGGGCCGGATGGCCGGTGGCGCCGGGGTTGAGCCCGGCGATGGCATGGAAGTGCAACTCGACGGCGGCGGTATCAGCCTCTTCGGGCTGGGTATTGGCCGCATCCTTGGCGCACGCCGTCAGCAGAAGCACGGTGGCGACTGCGAGTAAAAACCTGGGAATCATCCTGCGTCCTCAATGACGTTTGAGCTATCCGTTGTGTGCTGATCAATCTTGTTATGGGGCGGCGCCGCTTAGCGGCGTCGCTGTCGCGTACTGTGTTCCTCGTAGGCGCGGCTGAACTCGCGACCGAACAGGTCCTGGAAATCCTCTTGGGCTTCCCGGGAAATGTTGCTGTAGAGCTCGGTGAACTGCTGCCAGTACTGGGCCTGTCGCGAGCCGCTGAAAATACCCGAGAGCCCACCGGGCTTGGCCATGCGCTCTTCCAGTTGCGCCGGTTCGAAACGCGTCAGCAAATGCTTGATGGCCGCTTCCACACCGGCCATCACCGCCAGTTGGTGGGCACGCAAGTCATCGAAACTGTCACGCACCGCCGCGTCCGGGGCCATGAACGCCTGATTGCCGTGGCGCAACAGCAACAACAGGGCTTCATCGACGTTGGGAGCGAATTTGAGCGGGTTGTTTTCCACCGGCTGGATCATCGTCTGCTGGATACGGAACTCACCCTTGAGGCTGCTGCGGGCGCGCAGGACATCGATCAGGCCTTCGACCATCAACCGATAGCTGCGCCCGATGCTTTCCATCTGTGCTTCGGCCTGGGCCTTGTCCAGGCGTAACTGATCCAGCCCGGCGCCGCGCAGGAAGGCTTGCAGTAAATCGGGTTGGTTGGCCTCGACTGGAGCAACTGGAGCAACCGGCGGTGCGACCGGCGGCTCGACGTGGGTCATCGACGCTTCAGGCGCGGGTGCCGGTGCCGGTGCCGGTGGCGCTGCACTGACTTGAGCAAAGATGTCGGCGAGCGGAGCCTGCGCAACAGGCGTCGCGACCGGCTCGACCACCGGCGGTAGCGGCACCGGCTGCGGGGCTACCGCCACCGGCACGGGCTTGTCGCTGAAGGGGTCCCAGTCGTCCGGAATCACCGAGGCAGACGGCGGTATCACGGGTTCGACCACGGGCGGCGGGCTCGGCCGGGGAATGGGCGTCGGCGGGCGAAAATCGTGTTGCTCGGCCGGCACATGGTCAGGCTGGGTGGCCGGCGGGACACTGGCTGGGGTCAAGAAATCGAACAGGTCCGGCAGGGTGTCCATGGCCGACCCACCCTGGAAATGCGCGGGCGCAGCCACTTGAATCGGCGATGGCGTATGAAGCGGCGACGGCGTTTGCACGGCGGCGCCTTGGCGCCCCATCAAGGCCTCGAAACTGCTGGGCGATTCGGCAAACGGGTTGCTGTCGGTGACCGGCAGGCTGAAATCGACGCGCGCCTGGATTTCATAATCGCCGATGCGGATCACTTCGCCGTCTTGCAGTGGCTCGCTGTTGCCCTTGCGCAGGCGCACGCCGGCCTTAACCAATTCCACACCATTAGTACTGTTATCGGTTAAGTAATAACGCCCATCTTTGTATTGGATAACGCAATGTTTACCGGAAACCAGACGCTCAGGATCCGGCAATACCCAATCATTATCGGAATTACGGCCAATTGCCATCACCCCCTGATCCATGGACTTTTCCGAACACTGGCCTGGGGTAATCTTGTGATAACTAGTGATAGTCAAACACAGCGGCATCTTGCCTCCTTGCTGAATACATCCCGCGCGGGTGGGTGACGTGAGGCTCCAGGCCCTGACTACCCACCAACAACCTTGCCAACCACCGCGAAACGGCTTTTTGCCAGCATGATTGCTGATCATAACCGGCTTGCGTGACAAAAACCCCCCGTCAGTTGCCGCTTCGACCGATGAGTCGAGCAGGCTGTTAAGCGCATCACAACTGTTACATAGGGGCTACACTGGCGAAATAGCTTACCTTGACAAGCGATAAGTACTACACCAAAAATGCACAACTTCTTGAATATAGATGATGGCACTTTAAAATCATTGCAGGCCTAAAGAGCCATTACCGTCAAGGAACATGCGAAGTTTCATCCGAAACTTGCATGTGAACTGCCCGACTTCTTCAGCGGGCGATAGGGAGATCGATTCAAGTGGATGTGCCTTTGTTGCTCGCCGCCGTTTCCGCGACTTCGCCATGCGGAGAAGACCTGGAATATGACGCGGATTTCTTGCGCCTGGAGCGCGACTCCCGGGGCCAGCCCGAGCGCAGCATGGGCGATTCGATCCTGCCTGCCGAGCCTCCTGAGTGGCGCAGCATCCAGCAGCAGAGCCTGGACTTGCTGCAGCGCAGCAAAGACCTGCGCATCACCCATTTCCTGTTGCAAAGCGCCCTGGCCCTCGAAGGCCTGCCGGGCATGGCTCGGGTGCTGACGCTGATCAGCGAACTGCTCAAGCAGTACTGGGCCGAGTTGCATCCGCGCCTGGACGCCGATGACGACAACGACCCCACCGTGCGCATCAATGCCCTCGCCGGCCTGACGTCCGACGTCACCATTCGCCTGCTGCGCGAGAGCATCCTGGCCCGCTCGCGGACCTTCGGTGCCGTCAGCCTGCGCGCCGCCGCCAACGCCAGCGGCCTGCAAAGTTTCCCGGATGAAAACCTCGGCGCCGAACAGCTCGCCGGAGCCCTGCTCGACAGCGACCCCGAGCAGCTGGAAATCACCCGCGCCGCCCTGCTGGAAGCCCGCAGCGCCGCCGAGGCCATCGAACAACAAGTCAGCGACCAGGTCGGTTCCGCCCAGGGCGTGGACCTTGGCCCGCTGAAGCAACCGCTGAAGATGGCCCTGCAGATTCTCGGCCAGTTCGCCCCGCAGAGCGGCGACAGCGCCCTGTCCGATCCCGTCAACGACGACAGTACCGCGACTGCTGAATATGCCAGCGCGCCAAGCACACCGCGCAACACCAGCACGAGCGCCGTCAGCGGCGAAATCAACAACCGCGACGACGTGCTGCGCAGCCTGGACCGGATTCTCGCTTACTACACCCGTCATGAGCCCTCCAGCCCGCTGCCGGTGCTGTTGAACCGGGCCAAGAACCTGGTGCACGCCGACTTCGCGGCCATCGTGCGCAACTTGATTCCCGACGGCATGAGTCAATTTGAAAACCTGCGCGGCCCAGACAGCGAATAAAAAGCGAACGGATCACGCAGTCACGTCACCGGTACCCCCGATGACGCCAACACCGTCGCTCAAGCGACCAGGAGCAGCAACGTGGCGAAGCAAAGTTCTCAGAAATTCATCGCGCGCAACCGCGCGCCTCGAGTGCAGATCGAGTACGACGTCGAGCTCTACGGCGCCGAGAAAAAGGTCCAGTTGCCCTTCGTCATGGGCGTGATGGCCGACCTCGCCGGCAAGCCCGCCGAGCCTCTGGCAGCCGTGGCCGACCGCAAGTTCCTTGAGATCGACGTCGACAATTTCGACTCGCGCCTCAAGGCCATGCAGCCGCGCGTGGCGTTCCATGTGCCTAACGAATTGACCGGCGAAGGCAACCTGAGCCTGGACCTGACGTTCGAAAGCATGGACGACTTCAGCCCGGCGGCCGTGGCCCGCAAGGTCGACTCGCTGAACAAACTGCTCGAAGCGCGCACCCAGTTGGCCAACCTGCTGACCTACATGGACGGCAAGACCGGCGCCGAAGAAATCATCATGAAGGCGATCAAGGACCCAGCGCTGTTGCAGGCCCTGGCGAGTGCGCCGAAGCCAGCACAGGACCAATGATCATGACTGACAATACAGCCCGCGAAGGCGTGCAGAACCTGGGCGCAACGCAAGAAACCAGCGAGTTCGCGTCCCTGCTGCTGCAAGAATTCAAACCCAAGACCGAACGCGCCCGCGAAGCCGTCGAAACGGCCGTGCGCACCCTGGCCGAGCAGGCCCTGGCGCAGACCGACCTGGTGTCCAACGACGCCATCAAGTCGATCGAATCGATCATCGCCGCCATCGACGCCAAGCTCACCGCCCAGGTCAACCAGGTCATCCACCACCCCGACTTCCAGCAACTGGAAAGCGCCTGGCGTGGCCTGCACTACCTGGTCAACAACACCGAGTCCGATGAGCAGCTCAAGATCCGTGTGCTCAACATCTCCAAGACCGATCTGCACAAGACCCTGAAGAAATTCAAGGGCACCGCGTGGGACCAGAGCCCGATCTTCAAGAAGATGTACGAAGAAGAATACGGCCAGTTCGGCGGCGAACCTTACGGCTGCCTGGTGGGCGACTACTACTTCGACCAGTCGCCACCGGATGTCGAGCTGCTGGGCGAACTGTCGAAAGTCTGCGCGGCCATGCACTCGCCGTTCATCGCTGCGGCATCGCCGACCGTGATGGGCATGGGCTCGTGGCAGGAACTGTCGAACCCGCGCGACTTGACCAAAATCTTCACCACCCCGGAATACGCCGGCTGGCGCTCGCTGCGTGAATCGGAAGACTCGCGCTACATCGGCCTGACCATGCCACGCTTCCTGGCGCGCCTGCCGTACGGCGCCAAGACCGACCCGGTGGAAGCCTTCGCCTTCGAAGAAAACACCGACGGTGCCGACAGCTCCAAGTACACCTGGGCCAACGCCGCCTACGCGATGGCGGTGAACATCAACCGTTCGTTCAAACACTTCGGCTGGTGCTCGCGCATCCGTGGCGTGGAATCCGGCGGCGAAGTGGAAAACCTGCCAGCCCACACCTTCCCGACCGACGACGGTGGCGTGGACATGAAGTGCCCAACCGAAATCGCCATCTCGGACCGCCGTGAAGCGGAACTGGCGAAGAACGGTTTCATGCCGCTGTTGCACAAGAAAAACACTGACTTCGCCGCGTTCATCGGCGCCCAGTCGCTGCAGAAACCGGCCGAATACGACGACCCGGACGCCACCGCCAACGCCAACCTGGCCGCGCGCCTGCCGTACCTGTTCGCCACTTGCCGTTTCGCTCACTACCTCAAGTGCATCGTGCGCGACAAGATCGGTTCCTTCAAAGAGAAGGACGAGATGCAGCGCTGGTTGCAGGACTGGATCCTCAACTACGTCGACGGTGACCCGGCGCACTCCACCGAGACCACCAAGGCCCAGCACCCGTTGGCCGCAGCCGAAGTGATCGTCGAAGAAGTCGAAGGCAACCCGGGGTACTACAACTCCAAGTTCTACCTGCGCCCGCACTACCAGCTCGAAGGGCTGACCGTGTCGCTGCGCCTGGTATCGAAACTGCCGTCGGCCAAGGGCGCGTAAAAATTTACTGAACGGTGCAAGGCCAATGTGGGAGCGAGCTTGCTCGCGATGGCGGTGGATCAGTTGTCATGCGTACGTCTGACACTCTGCTATCGCGAGCAAGCTCGCTCCCACAGGGGATCTTCAGTGGGTTGGAGATCATTGGGTCCGTTCGGCACACATAATTTCGCAAGGTCAGCGTCAACCAAACAATGTGGTAGAGACCACACAGGGAGAAAACATGGCTGTTGATATTTTCATCAAGATCGGCGACATCAAGGGCGAGTCCATGGACAAGGCCCACAAGGACGAGATCGATGTCCTGAACTGGAGCTGGGGCATGTCCCAGTCCGGCAACATGCACGTGGGCAGCGGCGGTGGTGCGGGCAAGGTCAACGTCCAGGACCTGTCCCTGACCAAGTACGTCGACAAGGCGTCGCCGAACCTGATGATGCACTGCGCCAGCGGCAAGCACATCGACAAGGTCAAGCTGACCGTGCGCAAGGCCGGTGGTGAAAGCCAGGTCGAGTACATGATCATCAACCTGGAAGAAGTGCTGGTCACGTCCCTGAGCACCGGCGGCTCGGGCGGCGATGATCGCCTGACCGAAAACGTCACCCTGAACTTCGCCAAGGTGCTGGTGGACTACCAGCCACAGAAAGCCGACGGCACCAAGGAAGGCGGTCCGGTCAAGTTCGGCTGGAACATCCGTCAGAACGTCAAGGTGTAATCGAACACGCCCCCGGTGCCACGCGCCGGGGGTGTTTGGTGCTTGCTCGAATCCAATTCTTTCCTACGTGGTATCTGAGTCATGGCCAAGCCTTCGTTTGTCAATTTGTGGAACAGCTATCCGCCCTACCCCTCCGCCAGTCCGGTTTGCGACGGTCCCTATATCAACCAGTGCGCCATTCGTATGAGCATCGCCTTGTGCGGGGAAAAGACCTTTCCGGTCAACACTTCGACTTATACGCTGGATCCCAAATGCGCCCATGGACATGCCCGCGGCGCGGAGTCATTGGCCAACTGGCTATGGAAGAAGAACCGCCTCGGCCCGCCGAAGGTCTACACCACCAGCGTGGCAGACCGCACAACACTGATGGGCAAGACCGGGATCATCTTCTTCAAGGACTGCTACCAACAAAATAGCGACACTGCCGGCCGACCTACTGGCGATCACATCGACCTGTGGAACCGTGGCCTGACCAAGAGCGGTGATCTGTTCTCAAGATCCAAGGCCATCTGGTTCTGGGAGCTTTCGTGATGCGCAGCCCTTTGTTTCTTGCGGCGCTGGCGGCAAGCCTCGTCAGTCTAAGCGCGTGCGCCGGGCAGGAAACAGTCGCTCCGGCAGCCCCGACTCAAGCAGTTTTCGTCGGACATCCGGTGGGCCTGATCGACGTTCAAGGCCGCTGTACGCTCGTAAAACCTGACCAGGGCCACCTGACGCTCGATATGGAATGGCCTTGCCAGTTCAGCCTGGGTCCGGACAAGCAACTGCGTGTGGAGACTTTCAACCAAGTGCCGATTTTCTTGGTCGAACGCAGCGAACACATGCCCGCTCCCAGTCGCGATTGCTTGACCAAAATTCAAGCTGTACGCCTGGTCAAGGAAACATTGGAGGTCTCGGATGTGAGCCAGTTCGCCTCCTGCGGCCCTGGCCAATGGGATCAAAAAATGTATACGGCGCTCTTTCGGTGGTAACCGAAATTGCCACGCGCGATCGCCTGCAACCGTCCCTGCTGGACCGGTTGACCGACGACGATCCGACCAACCCCAAGGAAAGCGCCGACAAGCGCGTGCTCTCCCTGACCCAATTGAAAGCCTCGGTGCTGCGTGACCTGGCGTGGCTGCTCAACACCACCTCGTTGCTCGACGCGGACGCCACGCTGCATACCCCGGCGGGCACCTCGGTGGTGAATTTCGGCCTGCCGGCACTGGCCGGCAACAGCGCGTCGAACGTCGATGTCTCGGCCCTGGAAACCTTGATCCACCAGGCCATTGCCACCTTTGAACCGCGCATCCTGCGCCACACCCTGCGGGTGCGGGCCCGGGCGACAGCCGAGATGAACCACAACGCGTTGAGTTTCGAGATCGAAGGCGATCTCTGGGCCCAGCCCGTGCCGCTGCGCCTGATGCTGCAAACCGACCTGGACCTGGAAACCGGCCATGTGCGCGTGGTCAACGCCGACCAGCGGAGACGCTCATGAACCCACGCCTGCTGGAGCTGTACAACCAGGAACTGCACCACGTGCGCGAAAGCGCGGCGGAGTTCGCCAAGGAATACCCCAAGATCGCCAGTCGGCTGAGCTTGTCCGGCATGGACTGCGCCGACCCGTATGTCGAGCGCCTGCTGGAAGGCTTCGCCTATTTGACGGCGCGGGTGCAGCTCAAGCTCGACGCCGAGTATCCGACCTTCACCCACAACCTGCTGGAAATCGCCTACCCGCATTACCTGGCGCCGACGCCGTCGATGACCGTGGTGCAACTGCAGACCGACCCGGACGAAGGCTCGCTGAGCAGTGGTTTCCCGCTGCCGCGCGATACCGTCCTGCGGGCTGCCCTGGGGCGTGAAACCCAGACCTGCTGCGAGTACCGCACCGCCCACGCGGTGACGTTGTGGCCGTTGCAGGTCAGCCAGGCCGAATACTTCGGCAACCCCTCCGCGGTGCTCGGGCGCCTGGCCGCCAGCGAACCGAAAGCCAAGGCCGGGCTGCGCATCACACTGCGCACCGGCGCCGAACTGCCGTTCAACAGCCTGGCCCTGGACAACCTGCCGCTGTACTTGAGTGGCGCCGACGAACAGCCCTTCCGCCTCTACGAACAACTGCTGGGCAATGCCTGCGCGGTGTTCGCCCGCAAGCCCGGCGGCGACTGGGTGGAACGGCTGCCCCAGGATGCGTTGCGCTCGCGCGGTTTCGACGATGCCGACGCCGCGCTGCCGGTGGTGCCGCGCGCCTTCCAGGGCTATCGCCTGTTGCAGGAATACTTCGCCCTGCCCCACCGTTTCCTGTTCGTCGACTTCACCCAGTTGAGCCGTGCGGTCAAGCGTTGCGACGGCCAGGAGCTGGAGCTGATCGTGCTGTTCGACCGTCACGACCCGAGCCTGGAGGGCAGCGTCGGCGCTTCGCAGTTCCTGCCGTTCTGCACCCCGGCCATCAACCTGTTTCCCAAACGGCTGGATCGCATTCACTTGTCGGATCGGGTCAACGAGCACCACGTGATCGCCGACCGTACCCGGCCGATGGATTTCGAAGTGCATTCGCTGAGCGGCCTCACCGGCCACGGCACCGGGCCGGAGCAGCCGTTTTTGCCGTTCTACGCGGTGCGCGATCCGTCCCGTTATGGCCGCGACCAGGCCTACTACACGGTGCGGCGCGAACCGCGCGTGCTGTCCAGCGATCAACGGCGCAACGGCCCGCGCTCGACCTACATCGGCAGCGAAACCTTCGTCAGCCTGGTGGACAGCCAGCAAGCGCCCTATCGCCACGACCTGCGCCAACTGGGCGTGACCGCGCTGTGTACCAACCGCGACCTGCCGCTGTTCATGAGCGTGGGCAGCGGCAAGACCGACTTCACCCTGGCCGACAGTGCGCCGGTTGGCGCGGTTCGCTGCGTGGCAGGTCCCAGTCGCCCACGGGCCAGCCATGCCCACGACGCCAAGGCCTGGCGACTGATCAGCCAGTTGTCGCTGAACTACTTGTCGTTGAGCGAACAAGGCCAAGGCGCGGCCGCCCTGCGTGAACTGCTGCGCCTGTACGGCGACAGCAACGACGCGGCGCTGCAATTGCAGATCGAAGGCCTGCGCGAAGTCAGCAGCAAGGCCTGCACCCGGCGCTTGCCGATGCCCGGCCCGATCGTGTTCGGTCGTGGCCTGGAGATCACTCTGGAATTTGATGAAAACGCGTTTCGCGGCACCGGGGTGTTCCTGCTCGGCGCCGTGTTCGAGCGCTTCCTGGCACGCTACGTGTCGATCAACAGTTTTACCGAGACGGTGATCCGTACCACCGAACGCGGCGAGATCATGCGATGGAAAGCCAAGCCCGGACGTCGTCCGACCCTGTGAGTACCCTGGAGGCGATGCACCAGGAACCCTGGGAATACGATTTCTTCCAGGCGTTGCGGCGCATCGAGTGCGAGTCCCCCGAGCTGCCGCGCCTGGGCCATTCCCTGCGCCTGGCCGACGACCCGCTGCGCCTCGGGCAACAGGCCGAATGCACTTTCGCGCCAGCCACCCTCGCCTCGGTGCAACCGGGCAGCGACGGTGCGCCGGCACGCCTGGAGCAATTTTTCTTCGGCCTCGGCGGGCCCAACGGCCCGATGCCGCTGCACATCACCGAATACGTGCGCGAACGCCAGCGCAACAACGCCGACAGCACCAGCAAGCGCTTCCTCGATGTGTTCCACCATCGCCTGCTCAGCCTGTTTTATCGGGCCTGGGCCGAAGCGCGGCCAACGGTCAGCCATGATCGCCCGGACGATGACTATTGGTCGGCGCGCCTGGCGGCACTGAGTGGCCGGGGCATGCCGAGCCTGCTCAACCAGGGGCTGATCCCCGACACGGCGAAGCTGCACTACAGCGGCCACCTGTCGGCGCAAACCCGCTACCCCGACGGTTTGAAAGCGATCCTCAACGAGTACTTCGGCCTGCCGGTGGAGATCGAAGAATACGTCGGCCAATGGCTGGAACTGCCCGAGCGCAGCCGCGTCGGGGTCAGTGCTCATCAATTGGGCGTGGACTTCTGCCTGGGTCGCTTCGTGTGGGATCGCCAGCACAAGTTCCGCATTCGCCTGGGGCCACTCAAGCTCGTTGACTACATGGGCATGCTGCCCGGCAGCCAACCGTTCAACGAACTGGTGGCCTGGGTCGCCGAGTACCTGGGCCATGAACTGGACTGGGACCTGAACCTGGTCCTGGAGCAGCCCGAAGTCCCGGCGCTACAACTCAACGGTCGCTTCCGCCTGGGCTTCAACACCTGGCTGGGCCGCCCCGAAACAGATGCCAACGATCTAATACTGGCCAGGCATTACGCCGAACAGGCCAACACCTCACAGACCTCAAGGAGCCATGAGCATGGGTGAAATCAGTCGCGCCGCGTTGTTCGGCAAACTCAACAGCGTGGCCTACAAAGCCATCGAAGCCGCCACCGTGTTCTGCAAGTTGCGCGGTAACCCTTATGTGGAACTGGCCCACTGGTTTCACCAGTTGCTGCAACTGCAGGACTCGGACCTGCACCGCATCATCCGCCAGTTCAACATCGAGCCGGCGCGCCTGGCCCGTGACCTGACCGAAGCCCTGGATCGCCTGCCTCGGGGTTCGACGTCCATCACCGACCTGTCGTCCCACGTGGAAGAAGCCGTGGAACGCGGCTGGGTCTACGGCAGCCTGATGTTCGGCGAAAGCCAGGTGCGCACCGGTTACCTGGTGCTGGGCATCCTCAAGACGCCGAGCCTGCGCCACGCGCTGCTGGGCCTGTCGTCGGAGTTCGACAAGGTCAAGGTCGAAGCCCTGAGCGAACGGTTTGACGAATACGTCGGCGACTCGCCGGAAAACGCCCTGACCGCCAGCGACGGTTTCAACGCCGGCGCCGTGCCGGGCGAAGCCAGCGGCGCCATGGCCCCCAGCGCCATGGGCAAGCAGGAAGCCCTCAAGCGCTTTACCGTCGACCTCACCGAGCAGGCCCGCAGCGGCAAGCTCGACCCCATCGTCGGCCGTGACGAAGAGATCCGCCAACTGGTGGACATCCTCATGCGCCGCCGGCAGAACAACCCGATCCTCACCGGTGAAGCCGGCGTGGGCAAGACCGCCGTGGTCGAAGGCTTTGCCCTGCGCATTGTCGCCGGCGACGTACCGCCGGCCCTCAAGGACGTGGAACTGCGCAGCCTCGACGTTGGCTTGTTGCAGGCCGGCGCGAGCATGAAAGGCGAATTCGAACAGCGCCTGCGCCAGGTCATCGAAGACGTCCAGGCCTCGCCCAAGCCGATCATCCTGTTCATCGACGAAGCCCACACCCTGGTGGGAGCCGGTGGCGCCGCCGGCACGGGCGATGCGGCCAACCTGCTCAAGCCGGCGTTGGCCCGCGGCACCTTGCGTACCGTGGCTGCCACCACCTGGGCCGAGTACAAGAAGCACATCGAAAAAGACCCGGCCCTGACCCGGCGTTTCCAAGTGGTACAAGTGGCCGAGCCGTCGGAAGACAAGGCCCTGCTGATGATGCGCGGCGTGGCTTCGACCATGGAAAAACACCACCAGGTGCAGATCCTCGACGAAGCCCTGGAAGCCTCGGTCAAGCTGTCACACCGCTACATTCCCGCGCGCCAGCTGCCGGACAAATCCGTGAGCCTGCTGGACACCGCTTGCGCCCGCGTCGCCATCAGCCTGCACGCCGTACCGGCCGAAGTGGACGACAGCCGTCGGCGCATCGAAGCGCTGGAAACCGAGCTGCAAATCATCGCCCGCGAACACGCGATTGGCGTGGTCATCGGCACTCGCCAGACCCAGAGCGAAAACCTGCTGAGCGCCGAGCGCGAACGCCTGGCCGAACTGGAAGGTCGCTGGGCCGAAGAGAAAACCCTGGTGGACGAACTGCTCGCTACCCGCGCCACCTTGCGCGAACGCGTTGGCGTGGTGGACAGCGAGGATGGCAGCGAAACCAGCCATGAACTGCGCGAGAAACTGGTGGACCTGCAACAGCGCCTGACCGCCCTGCAAGGCGAAACCCCGCTGATCCTGCCCACCGTGGATTACCAGGCCGTGGCCTCGGTGGTCGCCGACTGGACCGGTATCCCGGTGGGCCGCATGGCCCGCAACGAACTGGAAACCGTGCTCAACCTCGACCAGCACCTGAAAAAACGCATCATCGGCCAGGACCATGCCTTGCAGATGATCGCCAAGCGCATCCAGACCTCCCGCGCCGGCCTCGACAATCCAAGCAAGCCGATTGGCGTGTTCATGCTCGCCGGCACCTCCGGCGTGGGCAAGACCGAAACCGCCCTGGCCCTGGCCGAAGCCATGTACGGCGGCGAGCAGAACGTCATCACCATCAACATGAGCGAGTTCCAGGAAGCCCACACCGTGTCGACCCTCAAGGGCGCACCGCCGGGCTACATCGGCTACGGCGAAGGCGGCGTGCTGACCGAAGCCGTGCGGCGCAAACCGTACAGCGTGGTGCTGCTGGACGAGGTGGAAAAGGCTCACCCGGACGTGCATGAGATCTTCTTCCAGGTGTTCGACAAAGGCGTGATGGAGGACGGCGAAGGCCGGGTGATCGACTTCAAGAACACCTTGATCCTGCTGACCACCAACGCCGGCACCGAGTTGATTGCCCAGGTCTGCAAAGACCCGCAGAACGTGCCCGAGCCGGAAGACATCGCCAAGGCCCTGCGCCAGCCGCTGCTGGAGATTTTCCCGCCGGCGCTGCTGGGCCGCCTGGTGACGATCCCGTACTACCCGCTCAGCGACGAGATGCTCAAGGCCATCACCCGCCTGCAACTCAACCGCATCAAGAAGCGCGTGGAGAGCACCCACAAAGTCGCCTTCGACTACGACGACGCGGTGATCGACCTGATCGTCTCGCGCTGCACCGAAACCGAAAGCGGCGGGCGCATGATCGACACCATCCTGACCAACAGCCTGCTGCCGGACATGAGCCGCGAGTTCCTGACCCGCATGCTCGAAGGCAAGGCCTTGGCCGGGGTGCGGATCAGCGCCGTGGACAACGAATTGCAGTACGACTTCAGCGACGCGGCTTGACGGTAAGGAACACTGTAAAACCCTGTGGGAGCGAGCTTGCTCGCGATAGCGCAGTCACATTCAACATCCATGTTGACTGACACACCGCCATCGCGAGCAAGCTCGCTCCCACAGTGGGTATTCAGCTCCGCCAGTTACTACAACCTGCACGAGACCCTCGATGTTATTCAACCAAGCCTCACGCCTGGCCAAGATCACCAGCCCCCTGGGACCTGAGGTACTGCTGCTCAAGGACATGGGCGGCGGCGAAGAACTGGGGCGGCTGTTCAACTACGAGTTGCAGTTGCACTCACTGGACAATGCCATCGACCTCAACCAGCTGCTCGGCAAGCCCATGTGCGTGAGCCTGCAGCTCGATGGCGGTGGCGAACGCTACTTCCATGGCATCGTCGCCCGTTGCAGTCAGAACGTCGACCAGGGCCAGTTCGCCAGCTACCAGGCCACCCTGCGCCCGTGGTTCTGGCTGCTGACCCGCACCTCCGATTGCCGGATTTTCCAGAACCTCACCATTCCGCAGATCATCAAGCAGGTGTTCCGCGACCTGGGCTTTTCCGATTTCGAAGACGCCCTGAGCAGGCCTTATCGCGAGTGGGAATACTGCGTGCAGTATCGCGAGACCAGCTTCGATTTCGTCAGTCGCCTGATGGAACAGGAAGGGATCTACTACTTCTTCCGCCATGAGCAGGGCCGCCATGTGCTGGTGCTGGCCGATGCCTATGGCGCCCACACCACGGCCCCCGGCTACGGCTCGGTGCCCTACTACCCCAAGAACGAGCAGCAGCGCGAGCGTGACCACATCCACGACTGGCACCTGGCCCAGGAAGTCCAGCCCGGCTCGCTGGAGCTCAACGACTACGACTTCCAACGCCCCAGCGCACGCATCGACGTACGCTCGGCCATGCCCCGCCCACACACGGCCGGCGACTATCCGCTATACGACTACCCCGGCACCTACGTGCAGAGCCAGGACGGCGAACACTATGCCCGCACCCGCATCGAAGCCTTGCAGACCCAGCACGAACAGGTCGAGCTGGCCGGTAACGCCCGGGGCCTGGGCTCGGGGCATCTGTTCAGCCTCACCGGCTTCAGCCGCCAGGACCAGAACCGCGAATACCTGATCGTCGGCGCCCGCTACTACCTCTCCCAGGAAAGCGGCGAAACCGGTGGCGGCGCGCCGGCCGCGCAGTTCGAAAGCAGCCTGACCTGCATCGACGCCCAGCAAAGCTATCGGCCACTGCCCATCACCCATCGCCCTATCGTCAAAGGCCCGCAGACAGCGTTGGTGGTGGGCCCCAAGGGCGAGGAAATCTGGACCGATCAGTTCGGCCGGGTGAAGGTGCACTTCTATTGGGATCGGCACGACCAGTCCAACGAAAACAGCTCGTGCTGGATTCGCGTGTCGCAGGCATGGGCCGGCAAGAATTGGGGCTCGATGCAGATCCCGCGCATTGGCCAGGAAGTGATCGTCAGTTTCCTCGAAGGCGACCCGGACCGGCCGATCATCACCGGTCGCGTCTACAACGCCGAACAGACCGTGCCCTATGACTTGCCTGCCAATGCCACCCAGAGCGGCATGAAAAGCCGTTCGAGCAAGGGCGGCACGCCAGCGAATTTCAACGAAATCCGCATGGAAGACAAGAAAGGTGCCGAGCAGCTGTACATCCATGCCGAGCGCAACCAGGACATCGTGGTCGAGGTGGATGAAAGCCACTCGGTGGGCCATGACCGCAACAAGAGCATAGGCCACAACGAGACGGTGACCATCGGCAACAACCGCCTGCGCATCGTCAAGCAGGAGGACATCCTCTGCGTCGGCCAGCGCAAGACCGACAGCATCAGCCAGAGCTATGTGATTGAAGTGGGCGAAAACCTGCGCCTGGTGTGCGGCGAAAGCATCCTGGAGCTCAACGCCAGCGGCCAGATCAACCTGACCGGCGTGCAGATCAGCTTCTACGCCAGCGGCGATGCCGAGTTCAACACCGGCGGCGTGCTGCACCTGAACAATGGTGGCGGCCCCGGTGCCACGCCGGACGGCCAGGGCGTCAAGGCCAGCATCGATGCCAACATCAACGCCGCGTTCCCGTCGCCCAAGGGCTAACCTCGAGATTTATGCGCCATGACTTATCGCCTCAATGAATTCCAGCTCCAGTTGCCGCCCAGCCAATTGCTGGACGCGACAATCAACATCCTCAAGTTCCCCGAACTGGGCACGTCCCTGATCGTCAGCCGCAGCTTGCTGGCCGACGGCGAGACCCTGCAAAGCAACCTCGACGACCAGCTCAAGCGCCTGGAAAAACAGGTCCAGGACCTGCGCTGCCAACCGGGCGCCACCGTGCGCGTGGGCGCCAACCAGGAAGTCGAAGCCATCGAACTGCGCAGCCAGTTCAACAAAGGCAATGAAAAAGTCTTCCAGTTCCAACTGGCCCTGGTACTGCCCGGGACCCGCAAAATGCTTGCCCTGAGCTATGTGAAAGCCGAGAAACTGGGCGATGCCGAAGCCGCGCATTGGGCGACGATCAAGGGGTCGCTGCTGTTCGACGTCTTGGCTTGATGAGCACCTTGCATGTCTGACGCACTTTGGGCTGCTCGACTAGGCGATGCGCTGAACCACACCTCGATGATGGCCGATATCCTCGGTGGCGTCCTGGAAGTGGCCGCGAACATTGCGATCACCGCGGTGGCGACGGCTGCCGTGGTAGCCGCCACGGGCATTACCGTTGCCACTGGCGGCTTGGGTTGCTTCCTGCTCGGCGCGGTGGTGGGCGCCGTGGTCGGCCTTGCCATGAGCAAGACCGGGGCCGACAAGGGGTTAAGCGATATCTGCGAGGGCATCGGCAACGCCCTCTTCCCGCCCACGGTGCAGGCCAACATCCTCACCGGCTCCACCAACACCTTGACCAACAACATCCCTGCCGCCCGCGCCGCCGGGGCGATCGAGTCCCATGTCGCGCCGGCCGGCACCGAACTTGAAGCACCCGAAGCCGAACCCAGCTACCTGGACATGGCCGAGAATTTCTTCTCGCAGATGTGGCGTCCCACCGTCGCCGTGCCCGCGCCCGGTGCCGTGCCCAAGCCGCTGGACATGATCACCTGCATGAAACACCCGCCAATGCCGCCGCAGTTCCTGGCCGAAGGCTCGGACAAAGTCACCATCAACGGCCAGCCCGCCGTGCGCAGCGGCGACCGCAGCACCTGCGATGCGACCGTGGTGTCGGCCGGGCTGATTTCACCTGACGTGACCATTGGCGGCGGTTCGGTGGTGGTGCGCGAGATCCGCAGCGGCAAGACCCCGGGCGTCGGGCTGGCGGTCACGGCGCTGCTGATGCTAAAGGGCGGCAAGGGTAAATTCCTCAGTAACCTGCCGTGCATGTTGGTCGGCGGTGCGGCGTCGATGGCGGTCAGTAGCGCGATGGGCGCCGCGGCCAACGCCGCGATGGGCTCCTCGAACCCCGTGCACGCCGCCACCGGGGCCAAAGTGTTGGGCGATGTCGAGGAGATGGACTTCGTCCTGCCCGGCATCTTGCCGATCGACTGGCAACGCTTCTACAACAGCCGCGACGAACGCCGCGACGGGTTGTTCGGTGCCGGTTGGAGCGTGCCCTATGAGGTACGCGTCGAAATCCTGCCCCATCCAGACGGCGGCGAAACCCTGGTTTATAGCGACGAACAGGGCCGACGCATCGACATGGGTTCCATCCCGTTGGGCGGCGCCGTGTTCAGTGCCGGTGAAGGCCTCAGCGTGCGACGGCATGCCAACGGCGAGCTGCTGATAGAGAGCGCGGACGGACTGTACCGCTTGTTCGAGCCCACGCCAGCCAATGCAGCGCTGCTGCGCCTGAACCAACTGGGTGACCGCAACGACAACCGTATCTACCTGGACTACGACGACAACGGACGCCTGGCGCAACTGCGTGACACCTTCGACCTGACCCGCATCGCACTGGCGTATGACGAGCGCTGGCCACAACGAGTCAGCCGGATCGACCGCCAATATGCCGATCAACGCCGGGAAGTGCTGATGCACTATGGCTACGACGGCCAGGGCGATCTGGCGCAGGTCCGTCAGTCCAACGATCAGGTAAAACGTCGCTACGCCTACGACGCCGGGCGGCGAATGGTGGAACACCAACTGCCTACCGGGCTTCGCTGTTTCTATGAATGGGCGTTGGTTGAAAACCTGGAATGGCGCGTGGTTCGCCACTGGACCGACGCGGGCGACGCCTACACCTTCGATTACGACCTGGCCGCCGGGACCACGCGCATCACCGACGGCTTGCAGCGCATCAGCACCCGTCGCTGGGATAGCCGCTATCAGATCATCGAAGCCACCGACGCGCTGGATCGCACCTGGACCTTCCAGTGGAACGACGAAAGCCAGTTGCTAGGGGCCACCGACCCCAACGGCGGACAACATCAGTTCAGCTATGACGAAGCGGGCAACCTCTGCGAAACCCGCGACCCGCTAGGGCGCAGTGAGTCAACCCTGTGGCTCGAACACTGGGCCCTGCCCCTGGCTGAAACCGACGCCGCGGGAAATACCTGGCAGTACCGCTATGACGCGCGGGGCAACCGCATCCGCGAAACCGACCCGCTGGGCCACGTCACCCGCTATCGCCACGACGCCCACGGCCAAGTGGTGGAGGTCATCGACGCCACCGACAAAAGCAAGACCATGCGCTGGACGGCGCTTGGGCAACTGAGCGAACACACCGATTGCTCCGGTTACACCACACGGCTGAGCTATTGCGAACGCGGGCTGTTGCTCAGCAGCACCGACGCACTGGGAGAGCGGACGCTTTTCAGCTACGACGACCAGGGGCGACTGCTGAGCAAGCAACTGCCGGACGGGCGCACCGAGCATTATCAGCGTGACGCAAGCGGACAGTTGATCGGCTATAGCGACCCGGCCGGGCACACGACAAATTTCCAACACACCCTAACCGGTCAACTGCGGGTGCGCACCGACGCCCATGGCCGTCGGGTGGAGCTGAGCTACGACAACTACGGGCGCCTGCTGGCCCTGACCAACGAAAACGGTGAGCACTACCGGTTTGCCTGGGACGCCGCCGACCGCTTGACCGCCCAACACAGCCTGGACGGCAGCCTCAAGCGCTACGCCTACGACCCGCTGGACAACGTCACCCGCGTGGAAGCGCTCGCGGTGCCCGGCAGCACCGACCTGGACCTCTCGCCCCAAGCCCCCATCATTCATGAGCTCGAGCGCGATGCGATGGGGCGACTGGTGGCGAAAGTCACCGCAGACGGGCGCACCGAGTACCGCTATGACGCGCTCGACCAGGTCAACGCGATCACCTTCACCAGCCAGACCGGTGAAGTACAAAGCCTGGGCTTGCGTTACGACGCCCTGGGGCAATTGATTACCGAGCAAGGCTGGGCGGGGAACCTCGAACATCGCTATGACGAACTGGGCAACCTGACCCAGACGCTGCTTCCCGACGGTCGTTGGCTGAACCGCCTGCACTACGGCAGCGGTCACCTGCACCAGATCAACCTCGACGGCCAGGTCATCAGCGATTTCGAGCGCGACCGCCTGCACCGCGAAGTGCTGCGCACCCAGGGGCGCCTGAGCACCCGCAGCGAATACGACCGCAGTGGCCGCCTGCGGGCCCGCCAGCGCCGGCAACAGGGTCAATCCACGCTGCTGCCGCCTGTGGCGCAATCGCTGTTTGGCTATGACGCCAGCGATCAGCGGGTGGAGCGCTTCGACAGCCAGCCCGAAGCGTCCCATCGCCAATTGCTGCACTATGACGCCACCGGCCGCATTCTCGCCAGCCAGGACAACCTTCAAGGCCAGCGTGAAAGCTTCGCCTATGACCCGGCCGCCAACCTGCTGGACGGGCTGGGCACAGGCCAGGTCGCGCATAACCGCTTGTTGACCTACCAGGACAAGCGCTACCGCTATGACGGTTTCGGTCGCATGGTGGAAAAACGCAGCGCCCGCCGTGGCGTCCAGCGTTTTCGCTACGATGCTGAACAGCGCCTGGTGGAAGTGCGCAACGATAACGGCTCGGTCGTAAAAATGACTTATGACCCGTTGGGTCGACGCATCGAAAAAGCCGAGTACGACCGCCACGCCACGCTGCTCAACCGCACCCGTTTCACCTGGGATGCGCTGCAACTTTTGCAGGAACACCGCGACAGCCAGACCAGCCTCTACATCTACGCCGACGACAGCCACGAACCCCTGGCGAGGGTCGACGGCCTGGGCGATCAGCAGAAGGTCCGCTACTACCACAACGACTTCAACGGCCTGCCCGAACAGCTCTCGGAAGCCGACGGCCACACACTCTGGCGAGCCCGTTACCAAGTGTGGGGCAACACCGCCGAAGAGCTGCGCGAACCGTATTACATCGAAGAGCAGAACCTGCGCTTCCAAGGCCAATACCTGGACCGCGAAACCGGGCTGCACTACAACACCCTGCGTTTCTACGACCCGGACATCGGCCGCTTCACCACACCGGACCCGATCGGTTTGGCCGGTGGGCTGAACCTCTACCAGTACGCGCCGAACCCGGTGAGTTGGATCGACCCCTTCGGGCTGATGAAATGCTCGACGCCGCCCAAGGGGCGCAAGGTCAACCGAACGGTGTATCGCTTTGAAGAGCCAGGGCGGATCAGCACGACGTGGACAGCGCACAAGTGGAACGTCGCCTCCAGACACCGTTACACCGCCCCCGGCCTGGGTGGCGTCTATGGCGCCAACTCACGCAAGACCGCCATGGGCGAAGTCAATCACTGGGGCGTGGACCTGTCCACACGGGTGCTGGTGAGCAAGAAAGTGCAGCTCAACAACGTCCTGGACCTGACCCGGGCCGATGTTCGCAAGCAATTGGGGGTTTCCCTCAAGAGCATTACCGGCAACAAATACACCCAGACCCATCAAATCGGCGCCTGGGCCAAGGCTAATGGCTATGATGGGATCCTGGCACCGTCGGCGCGAAACCCGACCGGCAGCAACTTGATTTCCTTTGCAGGTTTTTAGAATGGGACTGGAAGACGAATACGTTGGTGACGCCGATTGGCAGACGTTCGTGCAGCTGTACGCAGAGGACTACCTCGACGACAACGCCCGCACGCTGGCCAAGGCCATGAACGACCACCTCGACATGGCCGTGGTGCTCTACGGCAAAAGAGGGCTCAAGGAAGGCTTATGGTGGCTGGAACAGACCGTGCCCGCCCTGGGCAACAAACGCCCGGCCGATTGCCTCAAGACCCCGAAACTGATCAAGCGCCTGAGAATGGCCTTGATGAGCATGCCGTAACCGACCAGGAAAAATAGCCAATGGAAGGCCTCGCATCACGTAGGCGCGCAGCCGCTTGCATGAGTATTCGGCATGTCTGACGCGCTCTGGGCGGCCCGCCTGGGCGATGCACTCAACCACACTTCGATGATGGCCGACATCCTCGGCGGCGTATTGGAGGTGGCGGCCAACATCGCGATCACCGCCCTGGCGACCGCCGCCGTGGTCGCGGCCACGGGCATCACCGTTGCCACTGGCGGCCTGGGTTGCTTCGTCCTGGGCCTGGTGGTGGGCACCATCGTCGGCCTGGCCATGAGCAAGACCGGGGCCGACAAAGGCCTGAGCAATTTATGCGAGGGCATCGGCAACGCCCTCTTTCCGCCCACGGTGCAGGCCAACATCCTCACCGGATCCAAGGACACCTTCACCAACAACATCCCCTCGGCCCGCGCCGCCGGCGCTGTTGTTTCCCATGTCGCACCGGCCGGCACCGAACTGGAAATGCCCGAGCCGGAAGAAGAACCCAGTTACCTGGACATGGCCGGGAATTTCTTCTCGCAGATGTGGCGCCCCACTGTCGCCTCGCCCGCCCCCGGTACGCAGACCCGACCGGAAGACCTGGTGATCTGCACCAAGCACCCACCCATGCCACCGCAGTTCATGGCCGAAGGCTCGGACAAGGTCACCATCAACGGCCAGCCCGCCGTGCGCAGCGGCGACCGCAGCACCTGCGATGCGACGGTAGTGTCGGCCGGGCTGATCTCGCCCAACGTGACCATCGGCGGCGGCTCGGTGGTGGTGCGCGAGATTCGCAGCGGCAAGACACCCGGCGTGGGCCTGGCGGTCACCGCACTGCTGATGCTCAAGGGCGGCAAGGGCAAGTTCTTCAGCAAACTGCCGTGCATGCTGGTGGGCGGCGCGGTATCCATGGCCGCCAGCAGTGCGGCGAACGCGGCCGCCAACGCCGCCATGGGTTCGTCGAACCCGGTGCATGCCGCCACGGGCGCCAAAGTATTGGGCGGTGACGAGGACCTGGATTTCGTCTTGCCCGGCATCCTGCCGATTGACTGGCAGCGCGTGTACAACAGCCGCGACGAACGCCACGACAGCCTGTTCGGCGCCGGCTGGAGCGTCGCCTACGAAGTCCAGGTGCAAATCCTGCCCCACCCCGAGGGCGGCGAAACCCTGGTCTACACCGACGAACAAGGCCGGCCCATCGACATGGGTTCCATCCCCTTGGGCGGCGCGGTATTCAGTGCCGGCGAAGGCCTGGCCGTGCGTCGCCACGTGAACGGGCAATTGCTGATCGAAAGCGACGACGGCCTATACCGCTTGTTCCAACCTTCGCCAGCCAACCCTTCGCACCTGCGCCTGAGCCAACTGGGCGACCGCAACGACAACCGCATCCACCTCGACTACGACGACGCCGGACGCCTGGTGCGGCTGCGCGACACCTTCGACCTGGTGCAAGTCGAGCTGATCCGCGCAGGCGAATGCGTCACCCACATCGAACGCCTCTACCCCGACCAATCGCGGGAAGTGCTGGTCAGCTACGCCTACGACGCGGCGAACACCCTCGCCGAAGTGCGCGACGCCACCGGCCAGGTGCAACGGCGCTTCAGCTACGACGCCGGGCAGCGGATGGTCGAGCACCAGTTGCCCAGCGGCCTGCATTGCTTCTACGAATGGGCCCTGATCGACGACCAGGAATGGCGCGTGGTCCGCCACTGGACCGACGAAGGCGACGCCTACCAGTTCGACTATGACCTCAAGGCTGGCATCACCCGCATCAGCGACAGCCTGCAACGCGTCAGCACCCGGCACTGGAACAGCCAGCACCAGATCACCCAGTTCACTGACAACCTCGGCCAGACGTGGTTGTTCGAATGGAACGATGAGCGCCAGTTGCTCAGCGCCACCGATCCACAGGGCGGCCAGTACACATTCAGCTACGACGAAGCCGGCAACCTCATCAGCGAAACCGACCCGTTGGGCCGTAGCGAATCCACCCTCTGGCTCGAACACTGGGCCCTGCCGCTGGTGGACACCGACGCCGCCGGCCACAGCTGGAAATACCGCTACGATCAACGCGGCAACTGCACCGCCGAAACCGACCCGCTGGGCCACATCACCCGCTACCGCTACGACACCCACGGCCAGGTCGTGGAAATCATCGACGCCACCGGCAAGAGCAAAAAACTGCGCTGGAACCCGTTCGGGCAATTGGTGGAACATGTGGATTGCTCGGGTTACCCGACGCGTTTCAGCTACGACGCGCGCGGTTACCTGCACACCATCACCGACGCCCTCGGCGAGCGCACCCAATTCAGCTACGACGCCCAGGGGCGCCTGCTCAGCAGCCAATTGCCGGACGGTCGCACCGAGCACTACCAGCGCGACACCGCCGGCCAACTCACCGGCTACACCGACCCGGCCGGGCACACCACGCTCTACCAACACAACCGCCGCGGACAGGTCCGCCAACGCACCGACGCCCAGGGCCGGCAAGTGCAGTTCGCCTATGACAGCTTCGGCCGGCTGCAAGCGCTGACCAACGAGAATGGCGAGAGCTACCGGTTTGCCTGGGATGCCGGGGATCGGTTGACCGAACAACAAGACCTGGATGGCAGCGCCAAACGCTACGACTACGACCGCCTCGACAACGTCGCGGCGGTGACGGCGATGCCTGCGCCGTACGGCACGGGCCTGGCACTCATTCCCGAAACACCGCCGGCGCCCATCGTCCATCGCCTGGAACGCGACGCCGTGGGCCGCCTGATCGCCAAAGTCACCGACGACGGCCGCACCGAATACCGCTACGACCCGCTGGACCAACTCACCGCCGTCACTTTCACCGACCTGCAGGGCAACGCGCAAACCCTGAGCTTCGCCTACGATGCCACCGGCCAGCTGCTCGCCGAAAACAGCGCCGCCGGCAGCCTGCAACACCACTACGACGAACTCGGCAACCTGATCCAGACCCAACTGCCCGATGGCCGCTGGGTCAACCGCCTGTACTACGGCAGCGGCCACCTGCACCAGATCAACCTCGACGGCCAGGTCATCAGCGACTTCGAACGCGACCGCCTGCACCGCGAAGTGCTGCGCACCCAAGGGCAGCTCAGCACCCGCAGCGAATACGACCGCAGCGGTCGCCTGCGCGCACGGCAACGCCGTCACAGCAGCCAACCCTCGCTGTTGCCGGCGGCGGTGCAAAAACACTTCGAGTACGACCCCGCCGACAACCTCATCGGCAAACTCGACCAACAACCCGCCGCACAACAGCGCCAGCTCCTGCACTACGACGCCACCGGCCGCATCATCGCCACCCAGGACAGCCTGCACGGCCAGCGCGAAACCTTCACCTACGACGCCGCCGCCAACCTGCTGGACGGCCCGGCCCCCGGCGTAGGATTGGTGGTGCACAACAAACTGCTGACCTACCAGGACAAGCGCTACCGCTACGACGCCTTCGGCCGGATGATCGAAAAACGCAGCGCCAAACGTGGCGTGCAGCACTTCGCCTACGACGCCGAAAGCCGCTTGATCGAGGTGCGCAACGACAACGGCAGCGTGGTGAAAATGGCCTACGACCCGCTGGGCCGGCGCATCGAAAAAACCGAACACGACAGCAATGGTTACCCGCTGGGCGAAACTCGCTTCACCTGGGACGGCCTGCGCCTGTTGCAGGAACACCGCCACCAGCAAACCAGCCTGTACCTCTACGAAGACGACGGCTACGAACCCCTGGCCCGCGTCGACGGCAGCGGCCCGCTGCAAAAGATCCGCTACTACCACAACGACCTCAACGGCCTGCCGGAACAACTCACCGAAGCCGACGGACACAATGTGTGGCAGGCGACGTATCGGGTGTGGGGCAATACGCTGGAGGAAGTGCGCGAGCCGTATTACATCGAAGAGCAGAATCTGCGGTTCCAGGGGCAGTACCTGGACCGGGAAACCGGGCTGCATTTCAATACGTTCAGGTTTTATGATCCGGATGTGGGGCGGTTTACTACGCCGGATCCGATTGGGTTGAACGGTGGTCTGAATTTTTACGCCTACAGTCCCAACCCCTTTGGATGGATCGATCCATTGGGTCTATCTTGTCGCCTGAACTCTGTAGGCAGAACCCCTGGGAAGAGCAGCCGTACCGGCAAAGCGGTGATCGCGCGGATGAGAGCCGAAGGTAAAATAATCGGCACCGGGAAAAACATGAGATTCCAGAGCACCGACAAGAAATGGTATTCCATTAAAGACGCCGACATGGCCCATAAAACGGATGCCGTTAAATACTGGAACTCCAAAGGCGGTTTCCATGGGGCTAAAACCAAAGAAGTGAGGGGATGGATGCGCGACCCTGACAATTATGAGCTGGAATATTATTCCCATAACCGCTCCAAAGGCGCGCTCCTGACGGATCGATATAGGGACCCCGGCGATTTTATTGGTCCCGCAGAAAAGCCCATTTACTAGTAAAGGAACGTCATATGAAAGACTTGGCAGATAAAAGCCCGACGCTGGCAGACGAAATAATGCGCATCATGGCGTCGGGTAATGAGCTCGATGAGCAAAACAAAAAAAATGAAGCTCAAGCCCTGTACCAAAAAGCTTGGGAATTGCTTCCTGAACCGAAGCTGGAATGGACACCTTTGTCAGCCTGGGTCACAGGTTCTTTTTTCAACCTGCATTTTGACAATGGGGATTTCGAGGCTGCTAAAGACTGGGCACAAAAGACCTTGAATGGCCGGGAATCGGATATCGATACAGGGCCGCTGATTAACCTGGGAATGGTCTATTTTGAGCTGGGAGACCACGCGCAGGCTTATAGGTACTTTGATGACGCCTACAGCTTCGGCAAAGCTCGAGCCTTTCAAGAAAGACCCAAAAAATATCTGAAGTTTTACTTGGAAAAAAAGGCCTGACCAAAGCATGGCTCTAGAGCCCTCGGTTTCTAGCCCGGACAAGCTTTGACATTTATATGCCGATCGAGCCAACACCACAGGGCCTGATCCAAAACACAGATCCCGTGGCGAGGGAGCTTGCTCCCGCTGGGCGGCGAAGCCGCCCCAAAAAGGCCGGCGCATTCCTACAGAAAAACCGCTGCGCCACCGAGCAAGAGCACGCTTCCTCGCCCCGAATCCTGGGCATTACGAAGGCTTGTTTATTCTCCCTCCGCAACGCTTCCACCAAGCTACGCATCCTTGCGCCATTGCCTACAACTACGCCAGAATTCACCCGCTTGTGCGCCTTGCTCATGGGTTCTATCGTTTCCCTGCCACTGCCCATCAGTGGTCGGGCTTGGCGGCCCGGTACACGAAAGGCGCAACAGCCCCCAATATGATTGCAATGCCTCTGGCATTTGGCACTCCTATGTTATGGCGGGTGCGCAAGGATCCCTTCGGGGATGCCGGGTTCCTTTCGTTCCGGTCCGCCAACCTTGCGTAACCCGTCACCCCACCTGCTTGGCGGCAGACGGTGATGGTTCCTCTTACGAAAGGAGCTGCACCATGTTCAAAATTACACCGAATCCCCCCGAAGCAGAGCGCACCTCTGCGTCCACTCAATCCAAAACGAAGAAACAAGACGAAGCAGAAAAGCGCGCCTTGGATTACTACCTGCTACCGAAACCGGAAAAGTCCGAAGATGCATCCAAACCGGACCAGCTCTTCACCGTGGCAAAAAACGCCGACAACGAATGCCTGCTCGCCAACCTCAGCGAAAACCTGGCATCCGCTGACGCGATGATCAGCAACCTCGCCTTCGACCTGGAAGGCCCCCGCCGCCACATTGCCCTCGGCATCCAGCAACTGATCGAACTGAGTTCAATGCTGGCCAGCCGTGTGCTGGATAACGTCGACCCACGATAGCCACCAGGGCAGTTCGCAATAGCTCGGTTTGAGCGCATTAAAGGGCGCTCGCGAGTTAAGAAAAAATCCGCATAGCCCAGAAAAACACGGCCATTCATCAAGTTTGATTGACGGTACGCTCAAAGGCGAATAGCCTTATCCCTGAGCGCGAAACCAGTTGCCTCCCAGCGGCTATAACTGGCGTAGGAACCCCGTCGATGGTTGGGACATCAGCGTAGGGTGAGACCTCCACACCCCTGCTTGAGGGTGTGTATATGAATATCAAGCTTAAAATTCGAGGGCTACTGTCAAGTAGCCCTTTTCTTTGCCTGTCACAAAAGCGTGTAGCGCTTGTACAGCAGCTCGCCATGGCGGTGCTTGTTGAGCGACTTCGCGTCAGTGTGCATGAAGTTCCACAGCATTTGCCCCTCGAAGAACACAACGCTTACTAACATCTGCCGCTTTGACTCATACGCGCCGATGAACGCCAGACGATCAGTGCCGTCAGTAAAGGCCACTTTCCACACTTCCAATGGCCCTGTGAGCGTATCTAGAGCAAGCCTCACGTAGCGCTCACGGGCATCCAGCCGCTTTTCGACAATGTGATAAATGCTGCTACGCAGAATGGTCACGTCGCCCAAGGGCGTCTCGACGGTTAGGGACAAGATCGCTGGGTCAATAAACCCCAGGTACTGAGCCGTCACCTCGATGGCGTCCTCATGGTTGGTCGCCGCAATCACTTCCTCAAGGGCATGTGTACGCAACTCACGCGCCAGGGTACGCAAGTCGGGGAGATTGCTATCACCCCAAGTGGGCTGGCCTTTTACTTCAGAAATTTTAGGTAGAAGAGTGTCCGTGCTCAAACGTCGTCGCTCAATCTTGGCGGTGGTTAGGTCACCGTTGTGCCATGCCCAGAGAAAGATGTTCGCAACAGTCCGGCGCCACCGATAAGGGCCAGATGGGCCGGGTAGGTGATACACGGCCCACGCTGAGAGGAAACGCAAAACTGTCGCAACCTACGCAGTTCATCGTCACATCGCCATGCGGGGCTGCGCCCGTAGCTGTCGAGTGCAACGAGGCGGCGATCTTTCTCCAGACACTTAAGCCGCAAGCGAACGATCAAAAAATCGCAGGCTTCGCCAGCTCCTACAGAGCCGAGCGGGAGCAAGCTCGCTCCCACAGAGAAAATGTCACCACCAGGACGACACACCCCCTAAGGCATCACGTAACCGAGCCGCCCCCATACGCCGCTGCCCCGGATCAAATGCCAACGCCATCCGCAGCGCCGGCCAGCAACGCCTGGGCAGGTTGCGCGGTGCCTTGAGCGCGCGTTCCAACCGGGCATCGCGAGCCTGGGTGGAAGGTAGCCGTCGGAACGGGTGTTGGCCGCTCGCCAGTTCATACAGCACGCAAGCCACAGCGTAGACATCGGCACCCGCTGACAGGGGCGCACCTTCAAGCAGTTCAGGCGCCGCGTAACCTGGGGTCCAGGCGTTGAGGCACTCACGGTTCAGGTTGGGCAGATGCTGAGAAGGCCCTTCCTCGGCCCGGCCCAAACCGAAATCGAACAGGCGCAGGCCTTCTTCGCTCAACATGATGTTGCTTGGCTTCATGTCGCCGTGCAGTACGCCACGGCTGTGGGCATACGCCAGGGCATCGAGCAGCGGCACGGCGATAGCCTTGAGCTCAGGCCAAGGCAACCCGCGGGGGCGTTCGCAAAGCAGTTTGTCCAAGGTCAGGCCACGCATCAGCTCCATGGTGATGAAGGCCCGTTGTTGAGCGGTATCCACTTCGAAGGTGTAGGGGCGCAAAATATTCGGGTGGTGCAATCGCCGCATCAGGGCGAACTCGCTGTAGAGCAGCGCACTCGCATCGGGTGACGCGTCGAATGCCTCGCTGAGCATCTTCAAGGCAAGGTACGGATCGGGGTCAGCGAATTGTTCGTGCAGCAGATCCCGCGCGCGGTAGACAACACCCATGCCACCCGCCCCAAGCAAGCGTTCAAGGCGATAGCGTCCTGCGAGTATGTCCGGTGTTTCGCTGACGCAACGCTGGCTGGATGTCACAGCAGGCGCAGCGTTGGCGAAGGTGGAATAGGTGGGATGGCCGCCCTCTGCATTCATGGGCGGACCACTACGGCCGTCAGGTTATCCCGCGCCGGGCCACGCAGAACATCGTCGAAAAGATGCTCCAACGCCAGGCTTGGCGAAGCCAGGCCCAGGGCATTGCCAAGGGCTTGCGCGCCAAGGCCTTGGTACAGGCCGTCACTGCACAACAAGAACGTATCGCCCGGGTGAACCTCCAGCTCCAGCACCTCCAGCGTCAACTCTGGGGCGGCACCGACCGCGCGAGTCAGCGCCTTGGCCGCAGGATGGGCACAGGCCTCATCGCGACTGATGTGTTGTGTGTCGATCAGTTGCTGTTGCAGTGAGTGGTCCTTGGTCAGTTGGTACAGTCGCCGACCGCGCCACAGGTAACAACGGCTGTCGCCCGCCCAGATGCAGACCCCGCGATTTCCTTCCAACAACAGCGCCACCACAGTACTGCCAATAATGCCGGGATGATCTTCGGTGACGGTAAGCTCCTGGCTAAGTCGTCGGTTGGTCCAGCGCAGGCATTGGCGCACCGCTTTCGAACGTTCAGCCAAGTCCCGGTACAACGGCAGTTCCGTCAGGTTGGCAACGATCAACTGACTGGCAATGTCCCCCCCCCAGTGGCCCCCCATGCCGTCGGCCACCGCCCACACCCCCTGTTGCGGGCAGTCGAGAAATGCATCCTCATTACGTGGCCGGGTCTTGCCAGGGTCCGTGCGCGCGGCGCTGTACCAGGGGCCGGCCTCCATCAAAGCTGCACCGGCAGGCGAAATGTGCGCAGCACACTCATGTCGAAAGGGTTCGGCGTGCGCTGGCTCGTCAGCAGATAGTTGGCGCGCAGGCCACCCAAGTCCGCCTTCAATACGCGTACATCGCGCCCGGTCAGGTATTCACTCTGCATCAGGTCGAACAACCGAAACAGCGACCACGGCCCGGTATTTTTCTCGATGCCCACGCCTCGTCCAACCATTTTGTCAAGCACCAGGGCGGTTCGGCCATTCTGCGCGTCGCTTGGCCAGGTAAACGCCACCGGCAGGATCGGACCGTGGCGGTATTCAAGCATCTGGTCACCGAAACGGAATTCAGCCCGGCTTACCGCCGGGTCCAGGGTGTACGGCTCCAGCTTGAACAGCACTTGCGGCTCGGTCGGGTTTTCGGCAAAAAAGCTTCGGCGAATGGTGTGCGCGGTTGCCATCTGATCGAGATAGACCCGGGACATCGGCAAGCTCTGACCGTCGATGCTGCGCAGACGGTAGTGTCCCGCAGGACCGCTGACGAAGGGCTGCAGGTAATTGTCGAAGAATCGATCGACGATGCCCTGGTCCTTGAAGAATTCCCGGAAGTCATTGAGCGCGACGTCGCTGGCACTGTGGGCGCTGAACGGGTAACGCTTGTTGATTGCCTTGCCGTAAAAGCTGTACAGCTCGCTCTGATAACGCTGGTTCAGGTAACGATAAGAATCATTGAGCACCAAACGCCAGCTGTCCTCGGCCAGCACGTTGAACCACGTACCGACCGGCCGCGGCAGGCGGGCAGACGCACTGCGCAGGTGACTCAACGCATCGCGCTGACCGCTCATTCGGTGCCTGGCCAGCTCGAACGCCGCTTGTTCCGGTGCACTGGCGCGGGCCAGGTTCGCCAGTTGCAATTGCACCTCATCAAGGGCTCGCAAGGCCTGGACCAGATCAGCCGTCGGAGCATTGTCCGGGTCCAGCAGGCGATGCAGGGGTTCGAAACGCCGTCGCAAGGATTTTTGCGCGGTGTCCGGCAGATTTTCGGTCAAGGACACAGCGACTTTCCCAGCCACGGCGGCGAGTTTTGCAACGGCATGTCCACCGTTCCCTGGCGCTTGTGTCAAGTCGTCGATTTGCTCGGCAGCAGCCTGGATTCGAGTGTGTTCGCGCACTTGCACCAGCATTCGCAGAATCGGCGAGTGAGCCGAGGTCAGCCCCGCGAGTTGCTCGGCGCCCTCACCTGCCTTGCTGATGGTTTGCAGGGCGACCTGGCCGATCGCTTCGCTCCAGTGGTCGGCATAATCACGAAAATACAGCTGTTGGAGTTCGACCATCAGGCGACGCATGTCCATGCCGCTGAGGCCCTCACCTTCACCCAATACCCAGTTGTCCCGCAGCAATTCGGTGACCAGGGCCGCGCCTTGAACCGAAAAATAGCGTTCGTAACCCTGACGGGTATAGAAACCGGGAATCACATGATCGGTGCCGACCAACAACGCACCTTGCGAGCCCAGGTGCTGGCTGAGGCGGTATTGCGGCAAATGGCTGGCCTGTTCGTGCAGCATTCTGTACACGACAGCCGCCAGGGATTCGCGGCGCAAGGCTTCCCGGGCCTGGGCCACCAGCGGTTCGTTGAGCGTATGGATAAAGGGCAGCTCCAACAGGCGCTCGAAGTGGGCATTCAGGCCCTCCTGTAGCGCCGTGTTGCCGGGGTAACGAAGCGACCCATCGTTGGCCAGCCAATCCTTGAGCCAGGCAATATCGCGACGCTCTTGCAAGCCCAGCATCAAGTACGCGCGCAGGCTGTTGAGCAGTTGCTCACGGTCATTCCAGTTGTTGCGGACATGCGCTTCCAGCCTCTGCGCAACCTTCGGCAGCAGTTGCGCCTGCAATTCACGCTCGTAGGCGTCGGTCACCGCAGGGTTGCTCGCGTCGCCCTGGTACAGACCGACGCGTTCATGCAAAGGCACCGCCCTGTCGGGAGGGAAAACCTGGGTGGC
Source organism: Pseudomonas sp. PF05 (assembly GCF_056521845.1). Classification (NCBI taxonomy): domain Bacteria; kingdom Pseudomonadati; phylum Pseudomonadota; class Gammaproteobacteria; order Pseudomonadales; family Pseudomonadaceae; genus Pseudomonas; species Pseudomonas sp. PF05. The sequence goes on from NZ_JBWLPW010000015.1 coordinate 149,577, forward strand.
CTTAAAACGGATATCCAGGGATTCGAGCATCGCGGTCCAGTCATCCGCCGTCATCTGGGTCGATTGCTGCTGATCCCAGCGTTGCGCCAACGTACGCAAGTTGTCCAGACGCTCGTGGTTGGCCGAAAAACCAACCGCCCACAACACCCCACACAAGCCAATGACCGTCAGCGCTCCGGAATATAAGGCTCGCTGCCCCCAATGGAGACGACGGCGCTCGCGCTGAACGAGGTCAGTCAGATCGGCTTCCGGAAAAATCACCCGGCTGATCAAGTGATGAATGAACCGCGAGCGCCCGCCAGGCGCGGTATGGGTTCGGCCCGGCGGCGCTGCGCTAGTCAAATAGAAACCACGCAACGTACCGACGTTGCCGGTAAACGCCTGCTCGACCAGCAGACACAGGCCGGCGCCCAGTTGTCCCAGTTGGTGAGGGAAATCAAGCATGCAGCTACGACGCAGCGGGTCGCGCTCCTGATGCATGCGCATGATCACCTGGCTGTTGAGGCGATGCAGCAGCGCCTCGAACTCGGCACGTAGCACGGCCACATCACTGCCGCGCTGGTCTCGACTGAAACTTGCACCCAATACCTGGTCGTTTTCTTCGCGAGTCAGCGAATCAAAGAACTCATTGAAACCTGGCACGCCGTCCGCTTTGCTCAGGACCAGGTAGATCGGGACATCGATGTGCAGTCGTCTTTGCAGTTCCTGCAGGCGGCCACGAATCTGGCAGGCCAGCGTGGTCACTTCGTCCTCGCTGCCCAGCAACAGGACCTCGGTCGGCACCGTCACCAGTACGCCGCTCAACGGACGAGTGCGCCGACGCTTGCGCAGACGTTCGAGCAATACGGCCCAGGCGCTGCTGTCGACATCACTGTCCGTTTGGGTCAGGTAGCGCCCGGCAGTGTCGATCAGCACAGCGTGCTCGGCAAAATACCAATCGCAATGACGGGTACCCGATGTGTCGCCGATTGGCTTGCGCTCCAGCCTGTCGAGAGCGAACTCCAGGCCCGAGCAATCCAGCAGGCGGGTCTTGCCGCTGGCAGGCGGGCCGATCAGCAGATACCACGGCAGATCGTTGCGCCAGCGTTCGCTGCGGCCGGGATAAAGGCTCGATGACCTTAGCGTGGTTAACGCCTGCTTGAAGCGCGAGCGCACTTCGCGCTGCTCATCATCAATGCTGGCCTGATGCAAGGTCCGAGCCTGCTCGGGGGTGTGTTGCTGGGGATTCGCGCTTGAACCGGCGCGCCCATGGACGAAAACCATGGCCAGGCCCCAGCCCAGCAGAAGCACGCTGACGGTCAACAACCGCGCCGTCGGGCTTGCCCAGAACTTGTAGTCATTGACGGCCAGGAGTGGCCCGGCGAACCACACCAGCAACGCGATACAAAGCACCGCCAGCAGCGTCCAAATCCACGTCTGGCGCACCCAGGCACCGGCTTTCCTGAAAAGCAATTTCATGACACGTCCCTGTTTACGGCAGCGGCTGAGCGGCGACCGGCTCTGACAGTTGATAAGGTTGCAGTACGCTTCGGCGTTGCTCGTCCAATACCCAGGCGAAACTCGAGTACATCACCCCCAGGCAGACCAGCGTAAAAACCGTCACCGTCCAGGCCGGGACAATGCGCACCGGGCTGCGTCGCGCGCCTTCGAAGCCTTCCCAGTGGGGCGACAGTTCACGAGGGGTGTCGCCGCGTGTCTGACAAATCAGCCGGTACAGGGCGTCGCGCAGGCTTTCGAGCTCGACCATCCCACGGGTCTGCACCCGATACTTGCCCTCGAAGCCCAGGGACAGGCACAGATACAACAATTCAAGCATCGACAGGTGCTTGATGGGGTTTTTCGACAAGCGCTCAATCAATTGAAAAACCTTCTCGCCGCCGAAGGTTTCGTTGTGGAAAGTGCTGAGCAGGCTTATCTGTGACCAGCCACCGCCATAGCCCCACGGCGTGGTGACGATCGCCTCGTCGATCGCTGAGCAGAGCACGTAGCGCGCTGCAATCAACTGACTGTTTTCAACACCATCCTGCAAGGCACAGGCTTCGAACTGCTCCAGACCTCGCCTCAGTTCGCTTTTTAGGGCATGCAGGTCCCCCCGTTCGCGGCCGTGCTTGAGCTGCACCATTTGCGACAACAATCCAGACGCCGCCGCGACCAGCGGATTGAGACTGACATTGAGGGTCTGGGACCGCGGCAGGTGCGCCGCGTAGATCATTCGCTCTTGCAACTGTTCGAAACGCGGCGGCGCAGCCGCGTCGGTCAAGGGCCCGGAAGCAGGACGTTGCCCATGGTGGTCGAGCAGGACGGTCGTTTCGTCCTGGGGATTTTCCTTATCCATTTCGTTCAATTCCTGATGGCCCAAAAGTTCAGTTCAAGCTCGGAGAAATCACCGCACACATGGAACGCGAAGCCCGCCGAGCGCTTCAGTTGCGCCAGGTCTTCGGCGCTGGGCTCCAAAATGAAATAGGTTTTGTTGGCATGGAATGCGATCTGCCGCGGAGCCACGGGCAGAGGCCTGATCTTGATACCGGGCAGATGCAGGTTGACCAACTGGCGGATGCGCTCCACCGAGCCAACCTTGAGGTTCGACGGCAGTCGATGACGCAGTTCTTCGCTGTCACAGTTGGCACTCGCCGCCAGTACGAATGACGCCGTATCCAGCAGGGTGAGGTCCTGCATCGGCGAGACGGTGATTCCATATTGGCGCGGCTGCAATGGCAGCTCGATAGCGTGCTGCTCGAGCACCATCGACAGCACCTGGCGGATCGCTTGCATCAGGCTTCGAAAACATGCGCCCTGGTCGCTGTGCTGGTAGCGGTTGGTGAGTGGTGGGCGCTTGCTGTCACTGGAGAACGTCGCCAGCTCACCCAACAGGGCCAGTAGCGTTCGGTAGAGCGTTTCGGGATGAACTTGCTCCAGGTCCAGGTAATGACGCAGCAACAGTTCGCTACGGTTGATCAGTTGCAACATCATGAAATCGCCGACTTGCGCACCACCTGCCTTGCCATTGAAACGGATCCGCTCGGCAAGGCTTTCACCCCGATGGGCAAGCATGCCGATGATCTCCTTGAGGCACGACAGCAAATAATGGGATGAGCGGGCCTGGATGAAGGTCGGCACAAAGTCCGGATCGAGCCTGATCACCCCATCGGCCGTGGTATCGAGCACCTCACAGAGCTTGAGCTTCACAAACGCATGGTCGCTCTGTTGCTCGCCCAATAGCAGGCGCAGGTCCGGTCGGCCGCAACTGATCTGGCTCCCGCCGGAATCACCGGCGTTGGAATCGGTCACCTGCGCGTCGTAGATGGTGTAGCGCGCCAGTACGTCGGATTGCTCGGGACGACGGGACTCGATGTGATTGCCAGTCACCAATGGCAGCGCGAGGTAGATCGGTGTATTGCTGGTATTGGACGGCACTTCCAGGGCCAACGGCTCGCGGTTGCCACCGAGTTCGAACAGACTGCCGTCCGGCAGGACCCCACTGGCCTGGCTGACCACCAGTTGGCCCATGTTGAGAAATTGCAGATCGATTTCCAGCGCCAGCAATCCCCAGGCGTAACTGGCCAGCAAGCGGGTACGAACCTTCAACTGGTGGTCGAAGTAACGATCGTTGTGTTGCAGATGTTGCGGACGCAACAACATGCCTTCTTGCCAGATGACTTTATCGTGATTCATCGGTCATCTACCTTGGCCTGTCTTTCAAGCGTGTTGGCGATCCCATCCTGGTCGAGGGTCAGGTTCGCTTCGGTCAACTGCGTCGCAGCCACTGGCAGTGTGTAGCGCCAGCGGGCGTGTGGCAGGTCTCGGTACGCCGCGAGTATGCCGACGTAACGGCCATCCCCAGTGATACCGAGCCTGAGCTCGACGGTTTCACCTGGGCGCAATTCCAGCTCTTCGCTGGAAACCAGATCAGGGGCCAGTGTTTCCCTCGCGCGCTCATAGAGGCTGAAGAAATCCGAGTTTTCAAAGGCTACTGGATGCCTGAGTTCGAACAACCGCACCACCACTGGCGATGGTCGCCCATTGAGATCAGGGTTGAGCCGATCACTGGCCGTCAGGGCAAGGTTGAGCTTGGTCATCGTCGAAAAGGGTGACAGCGTGGTGCAACCGCCCAACAACAGGGTCGTGGCCAGCGCCGTCAACGTCTTGAATAAGTGCATCGTGCAGTGCGACATGGACGTCATCCGTGGTGATCGATTTGCAGGCTGGCAATCAGACGAACCTGTTCTTCATAGGTCTGGGCCAGGCGCGGTTCGCCTTTCAACCCCGAGCGAATGCGCACGCTCTGCTGCAAACCATGGATGCTTTGCTTGAGCAGCTGCGCGGCGTTGATCGCCAGGGTTTCGCGGGCTTCGCTATCAAGGCTTTCGGGATCCATGCCCAAGGCCATAGCAAAGCGCTCCCAAAAACCTTCGCGCGGGTGATCCATAACGTCGGCGGGCAGGATGGGCGCAGGCCTTGGTTCAACGAGCTCTTCGACCAACTCCGGCACCAGCAGGCTTTCCATGTCGATACGCGCATAATCTGGGCGCCCAAGGGCGTCTGGCGGTACGGCAGTGGGATTTATCAACTCATCGATGTCCAGCAAGACCCGCTCCTGTTGGTCCAGCGCTTTCAGCGGGTCGAGTTCCAGAAAGGCATCGTCCGGAATGAGACTGTCGACCGGCATCGAGCGACCGGCTTCGGCAATGCTTTTCGACGGCCCGCCGACCAACCGCGCCAGGACCTCGAATTCGCCCATGATGTAGGCATCTCCGTCCTGTATCCGTACCGGCTCGCCCTTGGGCAGGCGTGCGCCGCTTTCGCGGTGGGTTGTACCGTTGCCACTGGTATCAGTCAGGAAAAACGCACCCTCACGGAAGCTGACCTGCGCGTGGCACTTGGACAACAGGCGATCGCGGTCAGGAATCATCCAGTGGCAACCTTCGCCCCGCCCAATCACTCCGCCGGCCGGTCCGAAGGTCTTGTGACACAGCCGTACCGGGACGAACTGGTTGGCGTTCAGCATTTCGAATACGAGATCCATCTATTAAAGGCTCCTTGGGTCACTTACCGCGACTGACCGCCTGTGGATCACCCAGAGGGCGATAATCACTGTCATTGAATTTGTAGTTACCACTACAACCGCCGAGGGCAAATGACACGAGGAGCGTCAGCAGGACGGCTCGCCAGGCAAAAACAGGCATCGAAATTTCTCCAGAAATGACCGGGCTGGAAGGGCTACGAACAAGGTGAGGATCAATCATTGAAATCACTACGCTGTACCTTCAGGCGCGCAAGGCGATAGACCAGCGTGCGCAACGGCAGGCCAAGTTCTCGGGCGGCACGCGCCTTGTTGCCCGATGTCTCGCGCAGGCAATCGATCAGCAAGCCACGTTCGATCTGCTCCATCCGTTCACGCAAGCTCACGCGACCACGCTCGGCTGGGGTCTGTATGTGCAGTGAAAAATGCTCGACGAGCAGTTCGCCGCTCTCACACAAGAGCACGGCCCTTTCTACGATGCTCTTGAGTTCACGCACGTTTCCCGGGAAGTCGTAGGCAGCCAGGTGATCGAGCGCCGCGTCTGACCAGCGCACCGGATCGCGCTGCAGGAGCGTGCAAGCCTTGTCGGCAAAATGCCGCGCCAGCTCAATGATGTCGCCGTCGCGCTGGCGCAACGCCGGTAACGGAATGGGGAACTGCGCAAGGCGGTAATACAGGTCTTCGCGGAACTTGCCCTCCTCCATCAGTTGCTTCAGGTCACGGTGAGTGGCGGCAATGATGCGCACGTCGACATGGTGAGTGTCGTTGGACCCCAACGGCCGGATTTCACCTTCCTGCAACACTCGCAACAACTTGGCTTGCAGGGATAACGGCATGTCGCCGATTTCATCGAGCAACAGCGTGCCGCCATTGGCCGCGTCGAACAGTCCGGCACGGTCCCGGTCGGCACCGGTGAACGCCCCCTTGCGATAGCCGAAAAGCTCACTTTCCAGCAGGTTCTCGGGAACCGCCGCGCAGTTCTGCACGACAAACGCCTTGGATCGACGCGGGCCGTATTCATGGAGGACCCGGGCCACCACCTCCTTGCCGGTACCGGTCTCACCCCGCAGCAGGACGGTATAGGGGCTGTGCAGCACTTTACTGAGCAATGAGCAGGTCTTGCGCATGGCCATGCTCTTGCCGATCAGGCCGTAACTGATGCCGCTTGGCAGGCTTGTGGTATCAGGCACCGACCCGTCGACAGGGCCGCGCAGGCGCTGCAACCGATGCATCTGGCCAAGCGCGAAGATACCAAGATGCCCCAAGGACTCGGCGACCCCATGCAAGTCGAGGTGCTGAATACTGGCGCAAAGCAACAAGCCCCTGACTCCGTCCTGCGGGTTGGCCAGTGGGATACAAAGCAGCGACTGCCAGGGCGCGGCGCGCGCTGGCAGGAAACGGGTTTCATGCACGCTGTCGCTTAACGCGCCGAGGCACACCACACGGTTCTGGCACAGGGAAAATTGCAACAACTGCTCAGCGTGATAATCGGAGGGCAGGCTTTGCGGGTCACGAAATTGCAACTGGCCTTCCAGGCACTCGGTGTTCATTTCCAGGCGGGTGCGAGTGGCATCGAGCAGGTACAACTGCACTAGTTCACAGCCACTGAGGCGTGCTGCACCCTGGACGAAACTCCCCACCAGCTCAGCACCGTCCGTCAAACGTGAAAGGTTGGAAAACTGCGCCAGAAGTGCTTCGGCATACTCCAACGGTTGCGAGAGTTTCTTGAACATGGCGCCCACCTCAGGAGAACTCACAAGCGACGCCGGCATCGCCGTTGAGCACGGCGTGTACATGCCGTAGCTGTTCACCACCGGCCATGGCCGCGAGCAACCGGTCGGTAACCAGCGGCATCAGGTGCAGGTCAAGCAATTGGTCAATCAGTCGCGCGCCACGATCGTTACGACGGCAACGCTCGACCAGGTGGTTCACAAGATGTCCGCAATAACTGAAGCCCAATTGACGACGGCGCAGCCTCTCGCCCAGGCGGTCGAGTTTGATTTCCACCAGCTCACGCAACACCGGCCCGCTGACCGGGTAATACGGCACCACGCACATGCGGGCCAACAGCGCGGGTTTGAAATGTTGGCTGAGTATTGGGCGAATGGATTCTTCAAGGTATTCGGCACTGGGTGTTGCGCCGTTTTTGCACAACTCGTCGATGCGTTCGCTGCCCAGGTTCGACGTCATCAGGATCAGGGTGTTACGAAAATCAATCTGCCGCCCTTCTCCGTCGTTGGCCAGGCCCTTGTCGAATATCTGGTAAAACAGATTCAACACATCCGGGTCGGCTTTTTCGACTTCATCGAGCAACACCACGCAATAGGGCTTTTGCCGCACGGCTTCGGTGAGCATGCCGCCTTCGCCAAAACCGACGTAGCCCGGCGGCGCGCCGATCAGCCGGGAAACCGTATGTTTCTCCTGGAACTCAGTCATGTTGAGCGTGGTGATAAAACGATCACCGCCATAGAGCAGGTCGGCCAGGGCATGCGCCGTCTCAGTCTTGCCGACGCCGCTGGGCCCTACCAACAGAAACACGCCCACCGGGGCGTCGGGTTTGTTCAGGCCCGCAGCGGCAGCACGCATCGCGCGATCAAGCGCCTGCACAGCAGGCTCCTGACCCCGAATACGAGCACGCAGGTCCGTCGCGAAACTGGCGACTTTCAAATTGTGCTCTCGCGCCAGTTGCGCCAGCGGTACACCGGTCCAGGCATTGATGACTTCGGCGACCAGTCGTGGGCAAACTTCGAAGCTGACCAGGCGTTCCTGGGCTTGCATAGCCACCAATGTACGGTGTGTTTCATGCAACGCCGCTTCCAGGGTTTCAACGCTGAGGGGGTGATCCACCGCGGTTTCCCGCGCCTTGGCCAATTGCTGGCGAAGCGACAAAAGGCGCTCGGCAAGAATGCGTTGCTCGGTCCATTGGATTTCCAGCGTTCGGCGCTCGTTTTCGATGGCCTCCAGGCGTGCCTCCAGCGCTTGCAGCGCCTGAAGATCAATCGATAGGCCGGCCTGCGCATCACGACGCAGCGCTTGGCGCTGGCGCTCGCCTTCGGCCAACTCGCCGCGCAATCGCTCCAGGCTTTGCGGCGCAGCGGCCAGGCTGATGCGCACACGGGCGCAGGCAGTGTCCAGCACATCCACAGCCTTGTCTGGCAACTGACGACCCGCCAGGTAGCGGGCCGACAATTGCGCCGCCGCGACCACCGCATCGTCACGCACGTAAATGCCGTGACTGTTTTCGTAGACCCGGGCCAGGCCACGCAGGATGGTCACTGCCTCGCTGACGGTCGGCTCGTGCAATTGCACCGGCTGGAAACGACGGGCCAGGGCCGGGTCTTTCTCGAAATATTTTTTGTACTCGGTCCAGGTGGTGGCCGCGATAGTACGCAACTCGCCCCGGGCCAAGGCTGGCTTGAGCAGGTTGGCCGCATCGGCGCCCCCGGCGTTGCCACCCGCGCCAACCAAGGTGTGGGCCTCATCGATGAACAGGATGATGGATTTTGGCGATGCCTGGACCTCATCGATCACCCCCTTGAGGCGACGCTCGAATTCACCTTTTATGCTGGCGCCGGCCTGCAGGAGCCCCATATCCAGCGAAAGTAACTCGATTCCTTCGAGTGCTGACGGTACTTCCCCGGCGGCGATGCGCAACGCCAGCCCCTCGACAAGGGCGGTCTTGCCCACCCCGGCTTCACCGACCACGATTGGATTGTTTTTGCGGCGACGAACGAGGATATCGATCATCTGCCTGATTTCGCCGTCGCGACAAAGCACCGGATCGAGTTGGCCTTCGCGGGCCTGCCGGGTCAGGTCCTGGGTAAAACGCGCCAGCAGGGAGTCGCCCGGCTTGGCGGACTGATCGGCGACCGGTTGGGTCTGTTGCGACAAGGCGAAATCTTTCAACCGATCGACATTCAGTCGGGTGAGCAGCGCCTGGTAAGCACTTCCTGCATAGCGAAGCGGGTTGCGCAGCAATGCCAGGATCAACGCGGCCTGTCCGACCTGGCTGCAGCCCAGCTCGAGATTGGCCACCAGCAGTGCATCCTGCAACCACTGCACCAGCTCTGGGGCGAATACCGGGTTGCGTGAGGCGCTGTGCCCCATTCGTGGCTGCAGGGCGGCGCTCAGTTCGCCTGCGCTTACCTGGGCATCGTGCAAGGCTCGCGCGAACAGCCCTTGCGGACGTTCCAGCAAGCCCAGCAGCAAGTCTTCCACCAGGACTTTGTCTGCGCCACGGGCGACGCATTGCTCGGCCGAGCGCTCCAGATCGCTTCTGGTTTCGGCGTCCAACGCCTGAATCAGTTGCTGAAGGTCTACGTTGATCATGTCATTCATTCCTAATGAATTTTGCTGCCGAGGGTCACCACGCCATCGGCGCGCTCGTGTCCCAACCAGCTGGTCCATCCCAGGCGGCAGGTATTCTGTTCCCCGATGCACAGCTCACGAATGTCCTGCCGGCGCAGGACCAGGCGAATGTCATATTCGAGGGGATCACGCAGGGTAAAGCGCACCAGCGAGCACAACGGCTGGTAACCGCTGCCGATAGGCAGGAATTCGTGAAAACGCTGCCAGTCCAGTTCGCTGATATGGATCCGGAACTTGCCGCTGCGGTCGCGCACTTGTTCACCCAGCACCAGGTCTTGGCTCAGCAGGCTATTGGCGCTTCCCAGGCGATTGCGCTGTTCCCCAAGGATCTCCACACGTCGCTCGATGCACTGCTCGAGGTTCAGTTCGGCATGCTTGAAGTAATAGCGCAGCACGGCCTCGATCAGAGCCGCCGAATGAGCACGAAGACTCAGCAGGCCCAAGTACGGCAGCAGACGTTTCCAGTTCAGTTGACTGGCCTTGCGAATGTCTTCGCCACCCAGGCCAATCAGCGCAAACAGCTGTTCGGAAAACGGGTCTTGCGCGCCGCTCTGAAAACTTGCGCAGTAACGATACTTGCGCCAGATCGGTAGCATCAGCCGTTGAAGACGGTGGTGAAAGACGTCGAGGAAGTCGCGCGTTGGATTGCCATCCTCCTCCCCCAGGGCCTGTTCACCATAGAACGCAGGTAGCGGCGACCCTCCCCCTACCAGGCTGATCAGGTTCATGCCCAGGCGCGCCCGCATCTGGCCGTGTTCTTCGAAAAACTCCACACGATCGATGTCACTGGCGGGGAACCCCAGGCTTGGGTTGGCCTGGAACTCCAGCCGGTCATACAACGCCTCATCATCCAGGTCTGGGTGAGCCTCGCGCAGCCGATCAACGACCAACAACACGGCCTGAAATAGCGAGTACTCGCGTATCCCTCGCGTCAGCACGCTTATAGAAGCGGTTGCTGGCCCATGCGGGGTGTCCATTGATAGACCTCTCCTTGTGTGCTGTTCACCCGCAGTTCGTGGTACGAATTGAGGCTGGCATAAAGCGCGAAGAATTCGTTGAGGACCGAAGCGAAGACGAACAGGTCGCCCTCGCCGATGTAACCCTGGGGGTCGATGGTCAGCTCGGTGCGCAAACCACGAACCGGCAAGCCTCGATGCAGGCGGTCGACATGCTGGTGCCTGATCGACTTGAGCCCGTCCAGCAAACGCTTGCTGACCTTCTCTGTCTGCTCGTCGTAGTAGCGCGGAAAATCATAGGTTTCGAGAATCACCTTGAGTGCATTGACGTCCGCCAGCGACAGGTAGTTGAGTGACATGTTGCTGATCAGCTTCCAGAGGACATCGCGATTGAGCGGGGGAGCGAAGCTCGAAGTGACCGGCCCGATGTTGCGGAAACTCAGCGACTCGGGGCTTTTTTCACCGGGCTGGTCGATGTCACCCGGCTTGAGCTGGCGCGGCAGGTTCTGGTTGGTGCACATCAACTCGATCGACAAGGTTTCATGGGGGTGAGTGTGCCGGACGCCGAAGCTCAGGCAGGTATCCAGGCCACCGTGCAGCAATGAAGGGCGCTGGCGAACGCTGTAGTAGGGTCGGCTGTGGGGCACATCGAAGCTTGAATCGTGCTCGAAGGATTCGAACGGCACATAGGCCTGATAACCCAGGCCGCCCGGGTTCCAGCCAGTGACGCTTTCGACCGAGAACACGCCGCAGTGCTCCTGGTCATAATCGGCCGGCAGCAACAGGTATTCGTCCTGTTTGCTGTCCAGGCGGATTGGCTGGCCGTCATGCTTGAACAGATTGACGATCGGCGTGCAGTACAGCTTTATGTTATCCAGTGTCGGACGCATCGGCTGGATACCGCTTTTACCGATATCGAAGCGCAGTTCCAGGCCTCGCATCTGTTCGACGCTGCTGGGGGGCGCAGTCTTGATCACGTCCAGGCCATTGACGTCGACGAACAGGAACTTGTCCTGGAAAGCGAAATATTCCTGCAGGTAGCGATAGCCGCGAAAGGTATTCAGCGGATACGGGATCAGCGCTTCCTCTTCGGCAAACCCTACTGGCTGGACGCGATCGGCTGGGATCCTGAACATCATGGGGCTGCCATCTGCAGCCCTTAGGGCCCCGCCGGCAGCGTCCAGCGGGATCAGCTCGATACCTTCAAGGTTGTGCAAAAGGCTGAGATAGAGCATCTGGCTGATGTAACGCTCGCCGGTCAAGTGCAGACGCAATTGGCTCAGTTGCAGTTCGCCCAAATGACCGTCGCAACACATTTCCAGGCGCAGGCTCAACAGCGACCCTTCCCCTTTCACTGAATAACTCAACCTGGTCAGATCAAGTGCCAGCACCTCGGTTGGGTAGCACGTCAGGAAACGGCAACGCACCTGCTGCACAGGTTTGCTTTCGACTGGTGTATCACGTTCCACTCGCAGTGCCGGGCCGGACCGCTGCAGCGGATCGAACTGCAAGATGCTGAAGGCCGGCAGCGGCCGCATGTAGTTTGGCCACAACAGTTGCATCAGCGAATGGCTCAGCTCCGGCAATTGGTCATCGAGCTTCTGGCGCAGCCGCCCGGTCAGGAATGCAAACCCCTCCAGCAGCCGCTCCACATCCGGGTCCCGTCCGGGCTGCCCCAGAAAGGGGGCCAACGCCGGGTTACGCTCAGCGAAACGTCGACCCAGCTGGCGGAGCGCCGTCAGCTCGCTCTGGTAGTAATGATTGAACGACATGTATGGCTATCCTTGTCTGACCTTGACCTGACCGCTGGCGTCCAGGCACGCGGAAAAACTGACCTGCCGCCTGATCCCCTCCACATCCAGCAACGCATCGATGCTGAAGGACAGGCGAAGCTGATCGGCATGACCGGGCATTGAAACGACACAGACATTCCTGAGGCGTGGCTCGTAGGCCTTGATGAAGGTCTCGATCGCCTTGCGGGCCTGGCTCCCCGCGTCGTGCAGGCTCAGGCGCATGTCATTGAGATCCGGTAGCCCATAATCGGCTAGCGTCTGCACGCTACCCGCCCGGGTGCTGAGCATCCTGGCCAGATGCGCAGCCACCGATGTCACGACACACACCTCGCGGCTCAAACCCGCGCGCTTTTCTGAATCACCGGCCAGGCGTTCGAAAAGGCTGCCATAAGTCATGAGCGCGCCTACGCCTTGTCCAGCTTGCCAACCAGGGACAGCGTGAAATCGGCCCCCATGTACTTGAAGTGAGGCCGTACGTTCAGGCCTACGCGATACCAGCCCGGCTCACCTTCCACGTCGCTGACAACGATCTTCGCTGCACGCAGCGGACGGCGGCCACGCACTTCGGCGCTCGGGTTCTCCTGGTCGGCCACGTACTGGCGGATCCAGTTGTTGAGCTCTCGCTCCAGGTCCGTGCGCTCTTTCCATGACCCCAATTGCTCGCGCTGCAGGACCTTCAAGTAGTGAGCCAGCCGATTGACGATCATCATGTAGGGCAACTGAGTGCCAAGCTTGTAGTTCAGCTCTGCATGCTTGTCCTCGGCGCCGTTACCAAAGAACTTCGGCTTCTGCACGGAACTGGCGGAGAAGAACGCGGCGTTGTCGCTGCCTTTGCGCATGGTTAGGGAGATGAAGCCTTCCTCGGCCAATTCGTATTCGCGTCGGTCGGACACCAACACTTCGGTCGGGATCTTGGTTTCAATCTCACCCATGCTTTCGAAGTGATGTAACGGCAGGTCTTCAACCGCGCCACCGCTTTGAGGACCGACGATGTTCGGGCACCAGCGGAATTTGGCAAAGCTGTCGGTCAGCCTTGTACCGAACGCATATGCCGTGTTGCCCCACAGGTAGTGCTCGTGGTTGTTGGAAACTGTTTCCTTGTAGACGAATGACTTGACCGGGTTCTCTTGCGGATCGTAGGGGGTGCGCAACAGGAAGCGCGGTACGGTCAAACCAAAATAGCGAGCATCTTCCGATTGACGGAAGCTTTGCCACTTGGCGAATTGCGGACCTTCGAAGTGGTCTTTCAGGTCCTTGAGGTCCGGCAGGCCGGTGAAGCTTTCCAGGCCAAAGAACTTCGGACCGGCCGCTGCGATGAACGGCGCATGGGACATGCAGGCGACACTGGACACGTACTGCATCAATTTCACGTCCGGCGAGCTTGGCGACATGAAGTAGTTGGCGATGACCGCCCCTACCGGCTGCCCACCGAACTGACCGTATTCAGCGGTGTAGATATGCTTGTACAGGCCCGACTGCATGACTTCTGGCGAATCCTCGAAGTCGTCCAGCAAATCGTTCTTGGAAACGTTGAGCATTTCTATCTTGATGTTTTCGCGGAAGTCGGTGCGATCCACCAGCAACTGCAAACCGCGCCATGCCGACTCCAAGGCCTGGAATTGCGGGTGGTGGAGGATTTCGTCCACCTGGCGACTGAGCTTGGCATCGATCTCGGCGATCATGCGGTCAACCATGGCTTTCTTGACTGGCTCGCCGCTGTTTTGCGGCTTGAGCAACTCTTCGATGAACGCAGAGACGCCTCGCCTGGCAATGTCGTAGGCGTCATCGTCCGGGGTCAGGCGAGTCTGGGCGATGATGCTCTCAAGAATGCTGTAATCGGCGTTGTCCTGGCTTTGCTGCTGTACGGCATGGGTACTCATGTTTCGGCTTCCTTGGCTGAAAGAATCAAGCGCTCTTCGCTGTGGTGTTCAGACCCAGCTCATCCAATACGCGGCGGCGGGAATCGTCATTGCCGAGTACACCTTCGATGGCCTTGCGAAACGCTGGCGCGTTACCCAATGGCCCTTTGAGCGCCATCAGGGCGTCGCGCAGCTCCATCAGCTTGCTGAGCTCCGGCACTTGCTCGACCAGGCTCGCCGGGTTGAAATCCTTCATCGAGTTCACACGCAGCTGTACAGCCAACTCTTGCGTTTCACTTTCCTCCTGGAGACGATTCGGTACGCTCAGGGTCAGGTTCAGCTCTTGCTTGGCCAACACTTCGTCGAAGGTCATCTTGTCGATGCCAATCGGCTTGCGGTCCTCGATCTTGCGTTCATCCCTGCGGTGGGTGTAATCACCGATCGCCAATAGTTTCAACGGCAGTTCAATTTCTTCCTGGGCACCGCCGGTGGCAGGTTTGAAGGTGACGTTGATGCGTTCCTTGGGGGCGATCGAGCCTTCTTTGGCCATGACTTTCTCCTTACGATTTTGGACCCGGAGGTCTATTCAATGACCCGTTCCAGGTCGAGGTGACACAACCTGCGATAGGTCTCTTCCTTGCACTCGCGTACGACGTGGTTCTGAGGCAATAACTCGCAGCAGTTGTGCAACAAATGCAGTACCTGCAACTCCAGGCTGGGCTCCCAGGTATTCAAGCCTGCGTGTTGCAGCGTTCGATCGAGGGCTTCCAGCTGGACTTTGGCGAGTTCGTACTTCCTCGCCGAGAAGCACAAGCGAGCCATCGCGAAGCGCCAGAGAAAACAATCGCGTGCCCCAAAAGCGTTTTGCATGCCTTGCCTGAGTAACTGGACGGCGGGTTTGAGGCCATCCTTGGGCAGGATCGACTGGGCCTCTTCCAGCGTCAGCTCCCAAGGCGCATCGTTGTGGGCGGTATCGATTTCTGGCGCCATGCCGGGGTTTTGCAGGTGAGGCATGACCTGGGACGCGATCCAGGCGCGGGTGGCGGGATCGGCGAACGGCGCACCGTCATGCCAACGCAACTCGATGATGCCCGGCAGGCGTTGGATGAATAGCGCGAAATGGACCTCCACTTCACGCATGGCCAACTCGGCGTTCAACCCTTGCAGGCACTCCCAGGCAAGCCTCTGGCCATCGAACCAGAAGGGTGCCTTCGCCAGGCTGGCCTCGATCTCCACCAGCAGGTTCGCGTAATCATCCTGGTGGAGACGGTCCTGGTAAGCCTTGAGTTTGTCCGCCGGCAGTCCACGCAACTGCGTGATCTGCTCGGCATTGCGCTCGGGCATGGTGTCAATGTTCAGCCACGTCAAAGTTCGATTCAGGCGCAGGGCCCGAACGTCGGTTGCTTTTTGTTTGAGCCACCAGATGCATAACGGCCCCGCGCTTTCCTGCTGGGCGCGCAGGGCCTTGTAGGCTTCTTTTTCGTTTTCGATCGGAGCGCCGGGCGTGAGCAGTTGGGTGGCAACTTGCTTCACTTGGGCCACGACCGTCCCAATGGCACCCGCCTGCGGCAGGTTGTCTGCGGCACGCTGGATCATCGTGTTGAGGCGCCGACACAATGGGAGCAGCAGAGGCGCGTCATCACCCAGGTGGGCGGTGCAAGCGGTATCGAGTCCTTCGAGTTGTTCCGTCAGATGGCGGAACAGCGGCAACTGCTCCTTGATCGCAACGTCATCGCCCAACGCCTGCTCCAGGCGAGGCAACAACCAATTGATGGCGGCGGCACGGGTTCGATTTTTAGCCGGATGAATGTCAGGCCAATGGTTTTTACACAACTGGTGCAAAAGACAGAGACCTGCCAGCAACCCTTGGAAAGATTCACGCTGATACAGCGCCCAAACCAGCCAGGCCGCCACCCGCAAGTCCTTCGACTGGGTACGCAACAGCGCTTCACTTCCTTCACGGATCTTCAGCCAGTCGACCTGGCCGCTTTCGTGCATCGACTGGGCTTTGCCCAGCTCGCTTTCCAACGCCTCGTATTCATTCGAAAAACGCACGTCCGCACCCGCAAAACCCTCTTTGGAGATGGGCGTTTTGGCGAGAGCCAGATAATGGGCGGACAGTTTTCCGGAATACGACATTCACGACCCCGTTAAGAAAATTCAGTTTGTGACATGGCAGTTTTGGCGACATGGTTATTCAAGGTAAATATTCGGTTTCACTTGTAGGAAGTTTCGCCAAATACAATCAAGCCCCCCAATAACTCACGCCGTCCCCTCCCAGCGGAACGCAGCGAAGAATGCCAAGGTTTTAAAAATAAAAAAGTAGGACTTTTCTTTTTTTTAAAAAAATTTACCCCATCCGAAACCTCAAAGCTGATTTTTTTCTGTCAATATCGAGCCTCCATCTAGCCAACTTAAAATCACTTCAAATTATTTCATTCTCAGTTCCTACTTGCCGCAAAGAGAACTCCTACATCCTTTTCTTTTTTTACGCGCCTCTGCGCGTTTCCTCATCAAGACTGCTTCAATGTGATCAGGAGTCAAAGCCAACGCCCAAGGACCCGCGAATGTTCCACACCCCTGATTTGTGCAACTTTCATCTCATCATTCCTGACCTCGAACATGACCTCCAAGTGATGGCCTTCGAAGGCTGCGAAGCCGTCAGCACGCCTTATTCGTTCGATATCGAGCTCGTCAGCGAACAAAGCGATATGGATTTGGAGTACTTGCTAAACCAGCAGGCATTTCTTGCATTCAACAAACAGGGGAGCGGTGTTCACGGGCTGATCTATCGTGTTGTACAAGGCGACACAGGCAAACGCTTGACGCATTACAAGATAAGACTGGTTCCACGATTGGCTTACTTGGAACACCGTACCAACCAGCGCATTTTCCAACACGTCAGTGTTGCGCAGATCATTACGTCGATCCTCAAGGAGCACGGCATTCTCACCGATGCCCATCGCTTCCAGTTGAGTGCAAGTTATTCGCCACGGGACTACTGCGTGCAGTATCGCGAATCCGACTTGCACTTCATCGAGCGCCTGTGTCACGAAGAAGGCCTGCATTATCACTTCCAGCACAGTCAGTCGGGCCATCATCTGGTATTTGGTGATGACCAGACCGTATTCCCCCGGCTTGAGCACCGCACCGTTTATAAACTCGGCAGCGGCATGGTTGACGACGAGCCGGTCATCCATCGATTTGGCCTGCGACTGGAGACCCGGACCAGCCGCGTCACGCGCCGTGATTACGATTTCGAGAAGACGACATTCCTACTGGAGACCAGCTGTCAGCCCGGCGTCGAAAAGATCCAACCAGACCTGGAGGCCTATGATTATCCGGGCGACTTTACCCAGGAAAAACGCGGCAGGTTATTGAGCCGGCGGGCCTTGGAACGTCATCGCGCCGACTACTGCCAGGCCGAAGGAAAGAGTGATCAGCCGGCACTGAGGACGGGGCACTTCCTGACATTGAGCGGGCACCCTCGCCAGGAATGGAATGATCTATGGCTCCTGACCGAAGTGCATCACGAAGGCAAACAACCGCAGGTGCTGGAGGAAATCACCCCCAGCGACACGGGCAGGACTGAAGATCACTTCAAGCAGGGCTATCGCAATCACTTCGTTGCCACGCCTTGGGATGCAATCTTTCGTTCGCAGCGGGTTTACCCAAAACCACGCGTATCGGGCAGCCAGACGGCGATCGTCACGGGGCCCAAGGGTGAAGAGATCCACTGCGACCCGTATGGCCGGGTCAAGGTCAGGTTTTTCTGGGATCGGGCGGGACACTTCGACGATGGCAGCAGCTGTTGGTTGCGAGTCGCCTCCAATTGGGCGGGCAACAGCTACGGGGGCGTGACCATCCCGCGGGTGGGCATGGAGGTGTTGGTGACCTTCATGGAAGGCGATCCCGACAAACCCCTGATCAGTGGATGCCTGACCAACAGCGCCAACGCTGTGCCCTACCCGTTGCCTGCGCACAAGACCCGCACCGTGTTTCGCTCTTGCAGCTCGCCGGGCAGCAAAGGTTTCAATGAGCTGCACCTGGAAGACCGCGCCGGTCAGGAGCTGATCTATCTACGGGCCCAGCGTGACATGCAACAGAAGATCGAAAACGACAGCCGACTGGAGATTGGCAACGAGCGGCGGGAGACCATCAGGGGCAACAGCATTACCGTTCTGCACGCCGAGGAACATCGGACCACCGCCGCCGATCGTACGGTCCAGGTCGAAGGCAATGACTACCTGCGCGTCGCCAACCGCCACACCCGTGTCGATCA
Organism: Pseudomonas sp. PF05; assembly: GCF_056521845.1. NCBI lineage: Bacteria > Pseudomonadati > Pseudomonadota > Gammaproteobacteria > Pseudomonadales > Pseudomonadaceae > Pseudomonas > Pseudomonas sp. PF05. The sequence goes on from NZ_JBWLPW010000015.1 coordinate 167,855, forward strand.
GACACTGGCTGTCGAGGCCGGGCAGCAAATACATATCAAGGCAGGTGCCCATGTGGTCCTTGAAGCAGGCGCAACCCTCAGTTTGAAAGCCGGGGGCCAGCACATCCTGATCGACCACAGCGGTATCTACAGCAGCAGTGAAATCCAGCTCGGTGGCGCCCCCATGGCCGGCGCCACCGCTTCATCATTCACACCCGGTTTGACGGATCCCTTGGCGGCTCCAGCCCCAGTACTCGCCCCCACTCAACGCGCGCTGATAACAGCCAGCAAAGCAGCGGGATTGGACTTTTGTCCGATCTGCGAGGCCTGCCGCGAGGGTCTCTGCCCAACGGAAGTCGCCGCCGCATGACTCGCTCACTCCCCCATCAATGGTTGATCGAACAGCAACGCCTCGGCCATGCCCTGTGTCTCACCCTCGACTCAGAAAATGAGCGTCACACGCGCCAGGCATTGCTCAAGAACAGTCGTCCCGACCAGTACCTGAGCGTATACGGTCAAACACTGGTTGCTGACCTCGCTGACGCCGGCCCCTTTGTCTTCACCTTCGATCGGCCCGGCGACGAACACATCAATGAATTGCTCGACCGACCGGACAGCCACTGGGGGTGGCTTGCCAGCCTTCCCAAAGGGGAGCTGCCTACGCTGGTGGAGCACTGGCGTGAACGGCTGATCATCGGAGAACGCCCCCATCAGGCGTTGTACCGTTTCCATGACAACCGTGTCCTGGCCCGCGCGCTCAAACACCTGCCCGTTGAAGCCTATCCGGCCTACCTCGGGCCAGCGATAAGTGTCTGCTATTGGCAGGGCACTCGCTGGGCAAGCACCTACAACCCGGCCCCTGGGACATACCCGGTGCCCGATTCGCCTCTTTGGCTGCAGGTGCCTGTGGCCCCGCAGCAAGCGATGCAAACGCGCCTCCTCAATGCCCGTCGCTTCCTGTTGGCCGAGCATGTCCAAGCCTTCGCCACACTGGCCGAGCAACAGGACCCGGAGGCGTGGTTGCGTGCCACGCTCGATCAGGCCGAGGCCTGGCACTGGCAGGCGCCCGAACAGTTGGAGTTTTTACTGACCCAGCACCTGCAAGCACCCGCCCAGGCGCTGGCGCCGTACTGGCAAGTACGTTCAGCTGAAAGCCCCGACGAGCATTTTGAACGGGTGCGCCTGATGGCGGCGTTCTGGAAAGGGGATACGCCGCTATGAAATATGCCCTGCGCATTGCAAGTTTGAGCGGCCTGGCGATGACGGCAGGTTGCGCCAACACACAGCCGAACACGTTTATTTTTACGGCAGATTTACCGCCAGACTTTGCCTACCAGGCCGTTGCGGTGTACGTGCCCGCAAAAGGGCAGGCCTGCACCGTACCGGGCGGCAGAAATACAGAGGTCGGGTACAACCTGCAATGGCGGAAAAGTTACCAGCCGAATTCAGCAATAGACCTGTACAGAACCGTCAGCGGCTGCCCGT